>NZ_SFZZ01000026.1:0-69422 GCF_011140715.1 Helicobacter pylori
TATTCAACCCTAAATCTAAAGAAGTCTTAAAGAAAATGAACGCTGAAAAAAGAGCGAATTTAGAGAATGAGAGAGAAGAGCAAGGGGTTAAGGGGAACACAAAGAGCCATGATGAAATAGAGCCAGCTACAGAACAAGTGATTGAAAAAGAAATAGAAAAAGGAGCTGAAATTATCTATTCTAAGGAAGTTGCAACCACTAATAATGTTGATTACTACGAGAACAAACAAGAAGTGGAAATTACTAAATCAAGGGGTAGAAGATGAGAAAGCAGTCTAACAAACTCTTTAGTTTTTTAAATGGCATTAAGTGGCGTGATTTACGCCTTATTATGGGAGTAGTCAAGCTAGTGAAACGATTAGCTAAGTTTAAATTAGGGGAAAACAATGTTTGAATTAGGATTTTTTCTATTCTTAGGGCTTTATATTATCAATTCTATCTACTTGTATAAAGCCCTAAATAGCGCCAAACAATCTCAAGAAGATTTTATTATTAAGCATAGCGAATTATTAGAAAGCTTGCTTGATGATGTAAGCGAGTGCAAAAAGAGATTAGAAATCTTGGAACAAAAATCAATTAAGGAGTTAAAGCAATGAATTACGATGTTTTAATGGGATTTTTAGCACTAATCTTGCTAATTCTTTGGTATGCCTATGGATTAAGGCAATATCTTAAATTAAAAGATAAGAATAAGAGATTAAAAGAGAAATTACAACGCTGTAATTGTAATATTAAAATTCCTAGTATTCTTGAAATGGCGCATAAACCTATCATTATGGATATTAAGGGGGAATTGCTACCACATCTTACAGAGAGTTATAGAAAATCAAAATTTAAGGAGTAATAACAATGAGCAATACAGAAATAAAGCGTAGCAAATAGGCTAACGAAAAAATGGAGTTAATTAAGAAATTGGAAAAAGAAAGCGAAGTTTTAAAGAAAGATTTACAACAACATTCAAACGAGCTTTTTAAAATGTTGATTATTGATAATGAAGATTTGTTTAAAGAGCAATTTGAGATTATGTTTAAAGCATGGGTTGAAATCGTAAAAATGATGTTTGAATTAACCAAAAAAACCAAATTTGATGGCGAAATGATTGGCTACACAGAAGAACTTTTAACCTTTTTAGTTAGAGATTTTTTTAATGGGATTTTTAAATCCAAAGTAATACCTAAAATGCCTATTTTTTGCGGTGATGTTAAATGCGAAGATTTTAATGCCCTAAGAAGTTTAGTTTATCTTTCTGTGCTTGAGTTGGAAGAAACGATAAATCCTAATAAAATCCCATTTTAAAGGAGCAATCAAATGAATAACAGCGTCATCATTATTGAAAGTCCTAATAAGGTAGCTAAGATTAGAGAAATCACAGGAGCTAAGGTCTTTGCTACCATAGGGCATTTTATGCAACTTAAAAGCTATGATGAAAGTAATGGCTTTAAGCCGACTTTTGATTATGACCAAGAAAAGAAAAAACATATTTTTGAGATGATAGAGGCGTGTAAAAACAAAAAGGTTTATATCGCCACTGACCCTGATAGAGAGGGCTATGCTATAGGCTATATGTTTTATCAAAAAATCAAAAATGTAGCTAGTTCTATTTATAGGGCGGAGTTTTTTGAAATCACACCAAGTGGGATTAACAAGGGCTTACAAAACGCCCTTTTATTTGAAAACACCAATAAGCAAATGTATCAAAGCGCTTTAGCAAGACGAGTTGCAGATATGCTCTTAGGTTTTACGCTATCCCCTTATTTAGGTAAGGCTTTAGGACAAATGAAAGGTAGTAGTGCTGGGCGAGTGCAAACCCCTTGTTTAAAACTCATTGTAGATAGAGACAGAGAGATTGAAAAATTTAAGGCTTTACCTGAAAATGAGAAAGTAAGCTATCAAATTCAAGCTAAGATTAACGATAGTGCTAACAGAGAAGTAACTATCAAGCATTGTGATGAAAAGGGTGAAGAGATTAAATTCAATGATAAAGAAGAGGCTTTAAAACTCTTTGAGAGCTTAAAGGATAATAAAGCTTGTCTTTTAAAGGATTTAAAAAACTCTGTTGTAGAGACTAAACCTAAAAAGCCCTTTATCACTTCTACGCTTTTAGAAAAAGCAAGTTCTATGCTTGGTTTAAGTATTAGCGAAGTGCAATCACTAGCTCAAAATCTCTTTGAGGCTGGACTGATTACTTACATTAGGACAGATGCGGAAAGTTTGAGCGTGGAGTTTTTAGATGAGACAGAGAGCTTTTATGCACCTATTTATAAGGACTTGTATTTAAAAAGAGAATACAAGGCTGGCAAGCAAAGCCAAGCAGAAGCCCATGAAGCAATTCGCATCACACACCCCCATACTACTGAAGATTTAGAAAGCATAGTCTATAATGCTAATATTACTAATCAAGACGCTTTAAAACTCTATCAACTCATTTTTGAAAGGACTATTGAAAGTCAAGGCAAGAATGCCATTTATGACAAGCAAGATTTGCTCTTTAAAATCAAAAACGAGTATTTTAAATGTTCTGTAAAGGGTTTAAAAAGTGCTGGATTTTTAGCAATGTTTTCTAAAAAAGAGCTAGAAAATGATGAAAGTAATGATGATAAAGACAATAAAGAAAAAGAACAAAACGCACAATTTAATCTAAAAATTGATGATATGTTAAACCTAAAAGCCCTAGATTTAGCCACCATTAAAAGAAATGCCCCAAGCCCTTATAAAGAGGCAGGTTTTGTCAAGCTTTTAGAAAATAAAGGCATAGGCAGACCTAGCACCTATGCGAGTTACTTGCCTACGCTTTTAAAAAGAGAATACATCAGCATTAGCCAAGATAAAAAACACATTATTACGCCTACACATAAGGGTAAAAGAGTGGTAGAAGTGTTTGAAAATGCTTATCAATTCATTATTGATTTGACCTATACTAAACAAATGGAAGAAGTGCTAGATGAGATTGTAGAAAATAAAAGCTCTTATGTGGATTTTATCAGCAATTTAAATTCTAAATGCCCTAAGATTGAAAAGCTAGAAAGAAATGATGATGAGATAAAACCTAGCAGTGAAGGACAAATCACTTATATAGAAAATATTTTAAGAGATTTGCAATTAGATTTAAGCGAAGAGTTTAAAAACTACAAAGAAGACAACAGAGTGGCTAAGGCGTTTTTAGACCGATACATTAAAGAGCATGAGTTTTTTAAGAAAAACAACAAAAAGGCTAGTAGCTCTAATAATGATGAAAATAGACCCGCTACGCCTAAACAAATTAGCTTTGCTGAGATGTTAGCTAAAAAGCATAATGTCAAGCTCCCCAAAGGATTTAAATATAGTATGAAAGTGTGTGGGGATTTTATCAATGAGTATCATAAGAAGTAGTAAGTGAAATTTTGCTAAACTAGAACCTAATTAAAACTAATGAGGGAGTTTAGCATGCTTTATATTCCACCCACTTCAAAAGAAGTCTATGTTAGCTCTATTGTGGCTTTAAATATCCATAGCCCACAAGGCACAGGAGATTGGCATAGTAGCTATGCTTTAATGGAGAATGCGTTTGATGATATAGGGGTTTATATCTATGGTGAAAAACAAGCTCATAATACTAATAAACTACTAGGCAATCTAGGTATTATAGATGGCACAGCAAGGCTCAATAAAATGGGCTATTACCCTAAACATACTCCCACTTATATTGCAGAGCATCCAAGAGCTTGTGTAGATTGTCTCTATGTTTCTGTATTGCAAACTGGAAAGCTAGGGGTTGTTATGCTAGATGAATGGTTTCCTAGTATTGAAGATAAAGAGAGTGTCTATGCTCTTATAGAAGTGATGAAACCCAAATTAAACAAGCAAGAAAGAGAGAATTTGGATAAATGGATAGCAAGAAACCCCATTATAGAGTGAGTTTAAGCGAACAAGCTCTTAATCATGAAAAACTGATGAGAGCCATTGTTAAAAATCTAGCCGACACCCCTATGGTATTAAAAGGCGGAACAGCTTTGTATATAGGCTATGGCTTAAATCGTTTTTCAGAAGATTTAGACTTTGATTGTCATAAAAAAATCAATCTCTTAGGCAGAGTAAAGAGCGCTATTCCTAATGGCATTATCTTAAATGATATTCATATTAAAAAAGACACTGATAGTGTGGGGCGTTATATGGTGCGTTATGCTACCAAAGACAATAAAGAAGAACAAACTTTAAAATTAGAAATATCTTATAGAGACGCACCAAAAGAGAGCGAAGTCAATGTGATTGAGGGAATGCGAATTGCTAAAATAGAGCGTATTATTGATAACAAACTCTGTGCTTGCTTTGATGGGGAGCATATAAGAACTAAAGCTAGAGATTTATTTGATTTGCATTTTTTAGCCAAGCATTATGAAGAACATTTTAACTTAGATTTAGCAAGTCGCTTAAAAGATTTTAGCAAAGACCCTGATAAATTAGTGAGCGATTATTTAGTAGATGTAAAACTAGATGCTTTATTAAATCAAATTATGGACTTAGAAGAAACAGCCCTAGAATTAGGGGTAATGGCTCAACTAATACATAAAAAACTTGAAAAACAATCTCATTCCCTTAATGCCTTGCAAGAGCAACAAGGCTATAGCAATAATGATAATAGCCTAGACAATTCTAATGAAAACACCTACACACCTAAGCGTAGGCGATAAGTAACCTTATTGAGTGGGTATTTGATAGTTTTTAGTTGTTTTGTCTTGTTAATTTAATTCTATTTAAAACTACTTAAATACCCTTGCTCTCTAAAATCTCTTTAAAACATTGTTGCAATTTTTTAGAAAATGACTCTTTTTCTTTGTCATAGTCTTTTCCTAAGCTGATATAAAGTGCGGTGTCTTTGTCTTTAAAGTCTTTGATTTCTTTTGTAGGTTTATAACTCAAAAATTCTCTAATCTCTTTAGCATAACCTTTTACTAAAACTTGCAATAAGTCAATGTCATAAGAAAATTTATCTTTAAGGACATTTTGAGCGATTTCTATTAAGCACTCATCATAGATTTCTACACTTTCATTAAACACTTCTTCTACATCACTTTCTTTAATACCATTTAAAAATAGATAGTAATTAAAGAGCCTATCTTCTTTTTCTTCATTTAGCCATTCTAAATCATCTTCATATTCTTCTTCATCTATAGGCTTAAAATCACTAGGAATAGTGCTTTCATGATCAATAGGACTAAACTTACACATCAAGCGTGAAATAAGAATTTTAGGGGCATTCTCATTGCTTATCTTAGCAAACACCATATTGGCTAAGATATTAGCTAAGATTAACTTCTCTACTAAACTAGCTTGGCTGATTTCTTGTTCTAGTGTATCCTTAAACTTTAAAGGGGTGTCTTTATAGATTATCTTATGCGTAAAAAATTCATTCAAGTTCATTGTTTTCATTATTGCCCTTTTCTTTGTTTTGTAATCTTTCTAGTTGCTTTAAAAGCTTTTGCTCTTGGGTGTTTTTTCTGTGTTTTAAATGCCTAATAAGCGCTTCTTCAATAAAAGTGCTTCGTGTCTCTTTAAATGAGCCAAATTCTAGCAAAAATTCATCAAGTTCTTTTATCACACAAGGACTAAAGGCAATGTTAAAGCTCTTTTTCTTATCTTCATCTAACAAGCTTTTTTTACGCCCCCTTTTTTTAGGGATTTTTACTTCCTTTGTGCTAGGCTCTTGTTTTAGGGGGGTATCTTGGGCTTGTTCTTCTTGTTCTTCAAACTTCTTTTCTAGCTCATCAATTTGTTGTAAATCCATACTTGTATGCTCCTTATTGTGTTTATTTTTGTGCTTTTTAACTCTTCTAAACCGCATGTATTTTCTCTTTTTCTAAATGGCTTTTTAATTCGTTATAAAAATTAACCCACTCATTGATAGCCTTTTTATCGCTGTATTCTATGACCCCTAAGCCTTCGCTTACACTGTGCTTATAAACAATGCGCTCACTCAAAGAGCTTTCTAAAAGTGTAATCCTACCGCTAGGGTTATTTTCTTTAATAAACTCTATTAAGGCTTGTCTTTCTTTAAGGGTAGGAATAGTAGGCATTCTATTGATGACAATTAAGGCTCTTAGATTTTCATTAAGCTCTTGGAGTTGCTCAATTCTTTCTAGCATATTAGCTAAGACTTCAGTGTCTAATTGGCTAGGAGTTGTTGGCACTAGCACAATATCACTTAAAAGCATAGCTTTTTGGGTTTTTTTGCTGTATTCCCCCTTAGTATCAATAAGGATATTTTCATACTTAGATACCATTTGCTTTAAAGTATCGCTAAAGCCACTACTACGATTAAATAAGCTAAAAGTGGGGCGTTCTTTTTCAGCACGAATTGTAGCAAAAGTTTCCATAGACTTTTGGCTATCTGTATCTAAAACAACCACTTCTTTATTGTCTTTGAGTAATTGCACGGCTAAGTTTAAACAAAGCGTGCTTTTACCACTGCCACCCTTTTCATTAGCAATGCAAATGGTCATGTTATTTTCCTTATTTTAGTTGTTTTAAAAGTATATCACAATTATATAGATTTTGAATTAACTTTAAACAATTTGATTGTTTAAGATTGTTTATACAAACATAATAAATAATTAAACTTAGTAAGGGATAATAAAACTATGTTATTTAAAGAGTATTTAGTCTTTAATTTAATATTACAATGTTAAAAGAATTTATTCTTATTTAGCTTATATCATTAAACTATTAAGAAATTAAATTATCAATTAAATTTAAAGCATTTTAAGCGAACTTTCTCAAGAAATTCTAAGGTTTAATTTGTCTTTTTCATTTTTAAAAAAAGTTTTTTTAAACATTAAAAAGGAGCAAAAAACTATCATTTTAGCTTAAGATTAGCTTAAATTTTAACTTTTTTCATTAAATTTTTAGGTTTATTTACTTTTCATTTACTTTTAGATTAAGTTACGCATTTTAGGGGGTTGCATGGTTTGAGCCTAAAAAATGTGTGCGTACACACTTGTGTTTTTTGCTTAAAAATAGCTTAAAAAGTGGCATATGTGTACGCACACACTTTGAAAAAGTAAATAAGTCAAGACCTTGATTTCCTTGTAATTTTAATGGCATTCTAAAAAGATTTTTTAAAAACAAGGACAGAAAAAATGACACAAGATTTTTTAGAACTTAAAGAGGGAAAATACCCTATGAATGAATGGCAAATGATAGAGTTTATGCAAATGGGAGTAGAGCCTAAAAGCGAACAAGAAACAAAAATAGAGTTAGAACATTCCTTAGAAAATGAAGTCAATAAAAACAAGGAGCATTAAATGAAAGCGTGGAATGAAATGGATATTAAAGAGCAAAAAGAGGTTTTTGCTAGGTTTTTAGCGAGCGAAATTGCTAAAAGTTTAGAATCTGGATTAGAGTTTAAGCCAAATAATAGAGCTTATAATGGTAATGCTGGCAATGCCTATAATGGCTTAAATTCTCTTATTTTAGATGCCAAGCAACATGAGAATGGCTATGAGAGTAATGTTTGGGTAGGTTTAGATGATGCCTTAAAACTTGGGGCAAACCCTAAAGAAGTGGAGCATATTAAAAACAACACTAAGAGTAAAAATAATCCTAATGGCTTTTATGATAAGGCAAGTATTGCTTATATTAGAGATTATGAAATGCGCTATGTTAAAGCAAGAGATGAACAGGGTAATTTAATCCCCCTTAAAGACAAAGAGGGCAATCTTAAGCATTATTCTAATGGCGAAGTGATTTATGAGAATGAAAAAGTTCCTCAAAGAGACAAAGAGGGCAATATCAAGTATATGCAAGATGGCAAAACGCCCTTTTACGAATTTAAAAAAGAAAAGATAGACATAGAGCCGACTTTAGAGATTAAAAATCTCTACAATGTCAATGTTTTTCAAACGCTAGACAAAACTAAGCTTAAAGAATTAGACCCTAAAACTTTAAGAACACAATACATTAGCAATACTTTCTCTATGAATAATCAAAATTTGGTGATTTATGATTTATCCAAGCATTTGAATGAAAAGCAGTATAACAAAGTGCTAGATTATGTCAATCAATATGGGGCAACCCATCATGAAAAAAGAAAGCAACACAAAATCTATCAAGAACCACAGCAACAAATTGCACCTAATACAGACAACAATGCCAAAGAAAACAACACTAAAGAGCCAAACAACAATGAAATGAATATGGCAGAGTTTTCTAAAATGTTTGAAATGGCTCAAAACAATCCCCAAATGTTAGCGATGTTGCAACAAACTCTTAATAAAGGAGCAGAGCAACAAAAGTATGACCACTACTTTGCTAATGATGAAGTAGTGCTTACTCAATCTAAAGGCAGGGGCAGATAATGCAAGATTTTATCAATGGATTTTTAAAGGCGTGGAAAGCTTGGAGTGATGATGGAAAGGACGCTTTTTTAGAGAGTTTTTTAGATGAAGTTAAAAATTCTAAAAATGACCCCACCAATTTTTTAGGCATTTTAGAACAAGAAATCAAGTCTTTAAGCCAAGAGGGCTTAAAAGATGACATTTCTTCTATGCTAGAAGTCATTGAGAGCATGAAAAATGAAATCTCTAATACAAAAGACAATGAAAATGTAAGCGATTTTTTTAATGCGTTCCAACAAGAAATCAATGAAGAGCAATCTATCTCTAATGATAATCCAAGCGATTTTGTAGAAAGTTTAGAAAAAGTGATTGTTGAGACACAAAATGCTAATAAACATGAGATACAAAATTCTAGCGAAAATGAAGTAGAGCTTACAGAAGAAAAAAGCTTTTTAGAAATGAGAGAAGATGAGTATTATGAATACCAACAAGAGCAATACATACAAATGAATGAAAATGATGGCATTGCACGAGTTAGTGCCAAGTTAGAACAACAAGAGCTTGAAAGAGAAGAGGCTGAGCTTGAAAGTAAGGCACTACAAGATTATGAAGAAAATCAAATTCAAAGAGCTGGAGAAATTAGTATTGCAGAGCATGAAAATAAGCTTGAAAAAGAAGAGCTAGAAAGATACGCCCTAGAGGGCGAAAATAAAGCCCTAGAGCAATATTATGAGAGCCAAAACCCTGATACTCTCTATGAGCAACAAGTTTTTCAAGAGCAAGAAAAAGAGCTTTTAAACCAGCAAGACTTAGAATTAGAGACATTAAGAGATAATAATACCAAGCAAGGTTTGGATAATGAAAGTGCAACACTTTTAGAGAGTTTGCAAGTTATAAGAGATGAAACAAACGAAGTTATCACTTTTTTAAATCCTAATGAGCTTGAATTGCTAAGACCTACAGGAGAAAATACTGCAAGTAAAATCGCTTCTATTGCTTTAGAAGAAAGCAATAAGCTTAATGAAAAAGAGCCTAACACACAAGAACAAGGCGAATACGCACAAAAAGAGCAAGAAAAGAAAACACCTAGCAATGATATAGACCTTAAAGACAAATACGCTAGTTTGCATAGTTTCTTTAAACAAACCGAGCTTGATATTAAGCAAAAACGCATTAAGACTAAGCTTGATTTTAAAGAGAGCTTTTTAAATTACGCTAAAAACCACATGAATGAAGATGAATTGAAAGTCTTATTAGTGGTAAGCCAAAAAGAGCCAACCAAGCTCACTAAAGAGCATATTAATTTGATTAAGGATTGCTTAGAACAAGCGCATGGTAATAAGCACATGCAAGATAAGGGCTTGCAATTAAGCGTTAAGTCTATCTTGGGACACCAATTAGAAAAAGAACACCACGAAGTCTTAAAAGATTATTTAGCTAAATCTAAAGATAGCTTAGAGCCTATGGATAATAGAGTGTATGAAGTGA
Organism: Helicobacter pylori; assembly: GCF_011140715.1. Classification (GTDB taxonomy): domain Bacteria; phylum Campylobacterota; class Campylobacteria; order Campylobacterales; family Helicobacteraceae; genus Helicobacter; species Helicobacter pylori_DA. Next base: position 9,798 of record NZ_SFZZ01000026.1, read on the forward strand.
TGCGAAAGCATTTAGACAAGCAACAAGCAAAAACACTCAAAAATTTAGATAGTGCCACTCAAAGTGTGGGGGTAAATGCTATTAAAGAGCAAAATAAGGCTAATAAAAATTCAGAGCAACCTAAAAACTCACAAAATGAGCCAAGACAAGAGACTACTAACGCTCAAACTAATAGCACCGCTACACAACAAGAAAACACAAAACAAAACCAAGCTATAGAGCAAAATGGCACTACTCAAGCAAAAGAGCCAAAGAAAACCTTGCATCCTGATGAACCATGGCTAGATTATGACCCTAAAGCTCACAAATGCTTACAAGAACGCCAAAAAGAAGAAATCCAAGAGAAAGCACAGAGTAATAACAGCGATGAGCCTTGGATAGAGCATGGCAAACGCATGCAAGAAAAAGCCAAAGCGCATTATCAAGCTTGTTTAGAAAGAGAAAAAGCTAAAGAATTAGCTAAAGAGCAAAATAACGCTCAAAAAGAAGTGAAAAAAGAAATGCCAACTATAGATTATGGCTACACACAAAATACGCTCTCTAAGAGCAGAAGGCGTTAGGAAAATCCTATGAGTTATATCCCTAATCTCACTGCCTTGCCTTTGCATGAGATTTTATTAGATAATGGCTATGTTATCAACAAAAATAAGCATAGCAAGAATAACCCTTGCTTAAAGCATGAAAACGAAGAGGGAAGTTTAGTCATCTTTAAAAATCAAAATAAAGATGGCTCAATTAGTTACACCTACAAAGAAACTCATACCGATAAGGTCGGTAATATCATTACTTTTTGTAAGGATAGAAATATCAGCGTTGAAGACTTACTCGCTGGGAAGTTAGAAGGCTATCGCAATAAAAAAGATACTCTACAAGCAAGGGATAACTCTAGCGAAAATAACGAAGAAATTCAAAAAATCATCAATGAGTTTAAAAACCTTAAACCCTATGATTTACAAAACGCTACACTCATTAAAAAGCGTGGCATTGATACAAAGCTGTTAGAGCCTTATAAAGAGCATTTAAAAACGGACAATTTTAATAATCTTATCCTTGCTACCATTTAGCTTTTGAGAATAAAAATCTTAATGTCATACCCATTCATCAGTGTGGGATTAACAAACGCCTAAATACTCCCTTAAGCACAGACAAAGAGGGCAACATAAGAGACAAGCCATTAAAATCTATCGCACAAGGAAGTAAAGGCATAGAAGTCTTGTTCCCTAATAATTTAAGCTTAGTTAAAAATGTCATTGTTACTGAAAATATCTTTGATAGTCTAGCTTATTTAGAGTTACAAGGTTTAGAGCCTAAAGAGAGCGTTTTAATTAGCACCGCAGGGCAATTTAATGCACAAAAATTAGAACTCTTTTTAAAAAGTTTTTTTAAGCAATTAAAAGGGCGACAACAAGGAGCGTATAACCATTATCTAAAACAAGAAGAACAATGGCAAGAATTAGTGAGACAAGGCAGGGCTAGTGATGATTTTAATAGCGTGGTAGTAGAGACTTACACTGACATTATTAAAAATTATCAAAGAGAAAAAAATGCTCTTATTTATAACAAGCAAGTTGAAAGAACTAGAGAATACAGAAAGCCTAAGCCTGTTAATAAGCCACAAGATAGTTTTAATGTCATCTTAGCCTTTGATAATGATATTAAGGGTAAAGGATACAAAGAAAAATGCGAGGGTATTTTATATGCTCTTACACAGCAATTCCCCACTATCTATACGCCTTTTTCAAAAGATTGTAACGATGATTTGAAATTAGCACACATTATAGAAAATAAGGCGATTAACATTGACACTATGGCGGAGTTTTTAGAAAGCTCTTTAGAAAAATTAAAAGACAACTACACTTCAACACAAGAAAAGGAAAATATCATGGATAAATTAGAACAAATTGATAGCATTAAGCCCTTTAATGAAAGGCTTAAGGGCATTTTAGAAAATGCTAAAGAAAATTTACAAGCACAAAGTTGTGTTAAAGGGAGGGGGCGATGAATCTTTTTGACACCATTATGGGCATGTTTGTTGAGCCATCTCAAAAAGTAGCCAAAAGTCTTGCTGAACATGTGGGTAGCTTTTTTCATGCACAACTCATTTTAAACACCATTATTACTATTTTATTTATGATATGGGCGTATAAGCGTGTGAAAGAGGGCGATATGTTTGAGTTTAAAACCGCTATGGGAGTGGTTGTATTCATCGTGTTTGTGGGGTTTATCAATTGGGGGATTAGAAATCCTAATGATTTTAACACCTATTTCATTAACACGATATTTTATCCAGCTGAAAAGCTTGCTATACTTATCGCTCAAAGCTTAAATGATGGCTTAGAAATTCCTACCAATGCTAATGTTAGTCCTAGTGAAACCTTTAATATAGGCAATCTAGTTTCAAGTGCTTATGCAATGATAGTTAATCTGTGGGATAATGCTTTTGATGGTATTAACATGTTTAATTGGCTCACAATGATACCTAAAATAATCATGTTTTTTTTAGTGATTTTAGGGGAATTATTGTTTTTAGGCTTATTGCTTATTATTGTGTTATTAGTTACAGCAGAAATTTTTATGTGGTCAGCATTAGGTTTAATTGTATTGCCTTTAGGTTTAATCCCCCAAACCAAAGGCATGTTATTTAGCTATCTTAAAAAGCTCATTTCCCTTACTCTTTATAAACCTTGTATGATGTTAGTAGCTTTTTTTAATTATGGAATAATCTATAAAGCCAATGCTTTAATCCCCACTAAACACGAAGTCGCACAAGGCTTTTATGGCAATGCGGATAAAATGGCAAATGAGGGAAAAATTATTGATGCCTTTGGCAATGTCTTAAAAGGAGATTGGAACTCTTATATAGCCCATAGTTCTATTGTAGGCTTTTTAACCATTATTGTTTTAGGTTCTGTGATTTGTTTCTTTCTAGTCAAACGAGTGCCTGATTTTATCAATAATATCTTTGGCACAAGTGGAGGCGTGGGGGCAGTAACAGAAATGATGCAAAAAATTGGCATGACAATAGGCGGAGCTATATTTGGGGGTAGTGCAGTTATGGTTGCTAATCAAGTTAAGCAAGCCTATCAGAGTGCTGGGGGCGGACTAGCAGGACTTCAAGCTGGAGCTAAAGCTCTTGGACTTGCTGGACTAAGTGGAGGGGCAAATGCTGTAAATGCAAGAAGTGCTAAAGCTGGTGTGAGACACTTTGTAGCAAGTGTTAAAAGTGGCTTTGGATTTGATAATGATAAAAATAACAAATGAAAGGTTTAAAAATGAAAAAATCAATTTTTAGTGCGCTTTTTAGCGCTCTTTTATGTTGCAAAAGTGTCTTTGCAGAGGGGGAAACTCCTTTGATTGTCAATGACCCAGAAACCCATGTAAGTCAAGCCACTATCATAGGCAAAATGGTAGATAGTATCAAAAGATACGAAGAGATTATTTCTAAGGCTCAAGCTCAAGTCAATCAGTTACAAAAAGTCAATAACATGATAAATACGACTAATTCTTTGATTAGTAGTAGTGCTATCACTTTAGCCAATCCTATGCAAGTTTTACAAAACGCTCAGTATCAACTTCAAAGCATTAGATACAACTATGAGAATTTAAAGCAAAGCATAGAAAATTGGAACACACAAAATTTGCTAAGAAACAAGTATTTATCGCAACAATGCCCTTGGCTTAATGTCAATGCTCTTACTAACAATAAGATTGACAATCTTAAAAATCTCAATAACCTAATCACCAAAAATGGCGAACAAACCCAAACCGCAAGAGATGCGCAAAATTTAATCCAATCTCTAAGTAGCAGTGGCCATAAAAACATGCAATCACTTGCTGGGGAATTGAGTGGTAGAGCGTGGGGGGAAATGTTGTGTAAAATGGTAAACGATAGTAATTATGAAAGCGAGCAAGCTCTTTTAGCAACAGGCAATAGCTCAGAAGAGCAAAAACAAAGATTTTTGCTTAGAGTAAAGAAAAAGGTTAATGATAATAGGCAGTTAAAAGAGAAACTTGACCCATTTCTAAAAAGACTTGATGTCCTACAAACTGAGTTTGGTGTAACTGACCCTACAGCTAACCATAATAAGCAAGGGATACATTATTGCACAGAAAATAAAGAGACAGGTAAATGCGACCCTATTAAAAATGTATTTAGGACAACTCGATTAGATAACGAATTAGAACAAGAAATCCAAACGCTCACGCTTGATTTAACCAAAGCCCCCAATAAAGACGCTCAAAGCCAAGCCTACGCAAATTTCAACCAAAGGATTAAATTACTTACTCTAAAATATTTAAAAGAAATTACCAATCAAATGCTCTTTTTAAATCAAACAATGGCAATGCAAAGCGAGATTATGGCAGATGATTATTTTAGGCAAAATAATGATGGCTTTGGGAAAGAAGAAAACCATATAGACAAACAATTAACGCAAAAAAGAATAAACGAAAGAGAAAGAGTTGGAAGATACTTTCAAAACCCTAATGTTAAATTTGACCAATTTGGTTTTCCCATTTTTAGTATATGGGATTAAGGATTTAGTGATGAGAGATAGAATAAGTATTTTTTTTCCAAACTATTGCTATTTCAGCGGTAGTGTTGTCATAGGACTTTACTTTATTCTTAATACATTCCCAAATCTTATTTCTCCAAGTTTCTGGGACTTTTGCCTTACCAAAAAATCCCCAATCTTTATGAATGGGATATTTAGAACCATCTATTTCCATATTACAGCCCATAACATATTCTTTTTTGATATTGGTTAGCTCTATCATATTTAACAACTCTGTGTTTGACATTAAGGGTTTAATATTATTTGAACTATGGAGCTGATATTTGGGTTTTAACCAAGTAATTTTATAATCGTTTTCGCCATTCATATTAGCCATAGCAGATAAGGTTTGCCTAGTATCATAAGTGCTTTCTTCAAAATCTTTTTTATATTGTCTGATATAACTTCTTTCACCAAAGGCTAATATCTTTCCTTCATCACTATATTCTTTAATGCCAAGTGCTTTATAAGTATTCTCTCTACTTATACCCCCAAAGCGTTCGTGCCAATCATCAATAAAACTTTCAGCTCCATTATCAAAAGCGTTCTCAAGCATGGTTTGAAGTTGCTTTTTATTTGGGAATTCTTTAGAGTGTTCTTTCATTTCAAAAGCCATAAATTTTTGCCTTAAAACTTTAGCTTTTTCTTTAATTTCTTTGATTTTTTTTGCAAGTTCTTCTTTATCTTTAGTGTCTTCTTTATTGATTAAATTAAGGGCTTGTTTATGTTTTTCTTCTTCTACGCATTCAAAAATCTTTTCTCTATATTCTTGCGGAAATTCTTTAGATAAATTCCAACCACTATTCAAGTATTGAGAGCCGTCCACCTTAGCATTACAGCTAGTCAGCGTATCTTCTTTGATATTGTGTAGTTTTACTCGTTTCAATAAGTCTTCATCGCTTAATAAAGGCTTTGCCATTAAGGGAGCAGTAGCACCTAGTAAAACCCTAGCTAATAAGCTTGTTTTTAAAGTTTTATTCAAATCATTTAATTTAATCATTTTTCTATTCCTTTTAACTTAACTTGAATTGTAATCATTATAGCATAGAAATTTAAAGAAATATTAATAATAATTAAATATTAAGTTATTTTGTATGTATTTAGTAGAATTTGGTTATTTTAATTACTCACTATATATTATCTTAACAAGCAATAACAATCTTTTATAACTAATTTTGTTTGTGTTATAATTTGGTTCAACAATTATTTTAAGAGACACTATGCAAGATTTACAACATTTCAAGAATGATATTACACTCATTCTATCCAAAGACAGACTAGAGACTTATGACAACCTAGAGCAATACAAAGAAAATTTAAAGCTCATTAGTCTAATCACACCTAAAATCTCTAATTTAGAGATTTATTTACGCAACGCACTAGATTATTGCCTAACTCAAATTAAAGGGAATGAGTGGGTGTTTGATGAAGTTTCTTTAATCCCCTTAATAGAAGAATTGAAAGACAAGAAAAAAGAAATCACGCATTCTTTGGTCTTGTCTAAAATGTCTTTAGAAGCGGTGATTAAGCTTATCTTTTTTTACAAATTAGAGGGGTTAGCATTAGATTTGAGAGCCTATAGTCTTAAGGCTTATTACAAAGATAATAAGGATACTTTGCTTATTAAGGGTAGAAAACAACATCTTTCTAATTATGCTAAAGCCTAATATTGCTTTAAACTTACTATGGACAATTAGAAATCGTGCGTATCATTGGGAAAATTTACTAAAGCTAAGGGCAAACAACCGCCCACGCATTACAACACGCTTTATCAGAGAATTAGAAAAGCCTACAAGTAAAAGTTTCAACTTTAGTATCATGCCTAACAAAATTGTTTCATTTTTAGATGATTTAATCAAAAGTATTGGAAACAAAGACTTGGAAAAACTAAGTAGTCTATAAGCTATAAGAAAGTGGGCTTCGGTCAGCCCTAAGAATGTAGGCGTATTATAGCTAAACAATCATTATAATTCAAACCAAAACCAACACAAAATTTGCTAAACTACAATCAAATCAATTTAGGGAGGATAAAAATGTCATTTGCCCCTATGTTATTAGCTACAATCAATAACTCTATTGGCAATAAAGATAAGCATGTGAGTTTAGAGTATCTTATAGGGCTTTTTATGGATAAAAAAACAACTAATCTAAGCAATACTGACAAGTATATTATAGGCACAATTCAAACAGAGGCACTAGAGCAAGAAATAGAATGGTTTTCGCAAGACTATCATATTCCTATGGAGAATATTTTACATGTCCTTTCTATCAATCCCTATCAATGAAAAGAGCCTTAGTTTTATCAAAAACAACTTTCAAGCTCAAATTCAAGCCCTAGAACAATTTTATCCCATTATTAAAAATGCTTTGAATTTAGGGCTTAATCCTAGTAGTATTAAGTTTGGAGGAGGCACAGCTTTGAGCATGTATTACTTCCAGCATAGATTAAGCTTTGATATTGATTTGTTTGTCAATGATGCTCAATGTTTGGGATTTTTTAGCCCTAAATTATGGATAGATAATTGCAGTCATTTTGATAGCACAAGATACATAGACCAACATAATCATATAGGCGTAACGAATAAAGACAACATTAAAATAGATGTTTTAGTGGATTATGCTAGAAATGAGGGATATGTAGATAATTCTAAAAAGATTTTTGCTTTTGATATTTATATAGAAAGTTTAGAAAATATTATTGCTAAAAAGATTACTTTTAGAAAAACTGATAATAAAACAAGAGATATTTTTGATATAGCAGTGGCTTTGCATAATGACAATAATTTATTTGACAAGCTTTTAAGTTCTCAAAAAATAACTAAGCAAGACTTACTAACTCTTCAAAATTCTTTGCAAGAGTTAGATAAAAAGCGTTATAGCATAGAAATAGATATGGTAGAACCCATTTCACACTATAAAGACCTTTCTTTAAGTGCTTATGATTTTTTAATAGACAAAATAGACCAAATTAAAACAGCGACTTACTCAAATTCCCATGACAACGCAGATGATTTAGACAATTCCAATGAATACACCCCCACACCTAAGCGTAGGCGATAAACAATCTTGTTAAGTAGGTATTTAATAGCTTTAGTTAATCTATCAGTATTTAATAGAATTTAGTTATTTGTATTGTTAATCAAATATATTCTTAATGAGTAACAATAATCTATAATTACATTGTTTTTAGAATATTTTATAAAGCGTTAAAGAATTTTGTGCTTTTTGTTTGTCTTTTTTAAAAAGATATGCCCCATTAAAATATTTTAGTCTATATTCATCACTAAGCCAAGCATTCAAGCTTGGTTCTAACAAACTCTTTTTAATATAAGCTTTTCTCTCTTTTCTACCTTTACCTTGAATTAAAATAGAGTAGTTTTGCTCTTCTACTTGAATGTGTTTTAATTCTATGTTTAACACTTCGCATTTTCTAAGTCCCCCAAGTATTACAATAAGTAGAATACACTTATTGCGTTTTTCAAAGCTTGTAGCTGGCTTATAGTCTAAGAGTGTTTTTAAAAAACTCTTTAAGTCTTTATCGTTTAAATGTCTGGGTAAGCTTTCTTTGGTCTTAGCAAAGGCTAGGTTTTTAAGCGTAAAATCAAAGCTATAACGCCTTTTTCTATCCAAATAATCAAAGAATTGTCTTAAATACATCACATACTTAGCCATAGAGCTGGGTTTTCTATTTTGAGCGAGTTCAAAGAGAAAGTTAATCACTTGCTCTTCGCTAAGCATTCTAAAACTTCTTAATTTGAGATTATCTTTAAAATAGTTAAAGAATAAAAACAAGCCTTGCATCATTATAGTATGTTTAATGCCTTGATTATAAAGAATATGACAGAGTTGTTTTAATTGCTCTATATTATGACATTTTAAGATTTTATCTTGTGTGTCTAGGATTAAAGCCATATCCTTCACATCTTGAATGGGCGTGAAGTTTTTAGCCTTAGTGTATAAAAAGGCTTTGAGATTACAAAAGAGTTCTCTCTGAGATTTAGTGAGTTTGTTATGTGGCATATTGCTCCCTTATTAAAATATAAAAAGAAATCTTAAAGAATGAGAGTTTTATGTTTTTTAGTTTGTTAGGTTCTAAAAGCGGTATTTTTAAACAATTCCGCATTATCCATTAGAGTTATTAAGTTCCGTCTTTAAATCTTAGTTTTTAAAAAGTTCCGCTTTTAACTAAAACATAAAAACAAAATTTCGCCCCCTTAAAAGTAAATAATCAAATACATAGTTATTTGCATTACTCACTAAATACAAAAATTGAATTTATCAACGATTAAATAGTTTTTGAAAGTAAGCTTTAAGCGCTTTTTAAGGTTAAGAAGTGCGTGTTTATGGGTATTAGATATGAAAGCGGAACTTAAGTTCCGTATAGTTATAAAGATATTAAGGGAAAGAAAGGTTTACCTTTCTTTCCTAACCTATTGAGTAAACATGTTATTAGTAAATATCATGTCATGAGGGGGATTTCTTTTTTTTAAAAAACTTGATTAAATTAGACAACTAGGAACTTGCTAAAGGAAAAAAAGAAAAATCAAAAAAAAGAACTTTTGATTAAAAGAGACAAACTGACTGAAAGAGCCGTGAAGTTAGTTGTGGCTAGGTTTAGTTTAAGGAAAGTTTTTAATTTCTTTTATTGGTAAAAATAAGAACAAAATCAAAATAAAAGAAAAATAGGAATTACCTATCAATGACATGTTAGTTGTGGGAGGAATGATTAGTCAAGGCTTGTGTTATTTAAGTTAGGTTGTAAGCGGTTTGTTTCATTATTATTTAGGATTAGAAAGGTTTTTGTTTAGAGTGTGTAGGGTTAAGGTTTGTTTCTAGCTCTTAGTATTAAAAGAGTTAAGTTTGATTTGATAGTAGGTTCAAGGGTTAGGTTTAAACTTGCTTTATGATTATGTTTAAGAAAACTTTAAGGTTTTAAATTTTTGCGTGCTACTTAAGAAAAATTTAAGCTCTATAAGGCGTTTTAAAGCGTTTTTGTTTTTAGGTTAATAGAGTTGTCTTATCTTATGGCTTTATTTTGATTGTGGGGCATTTTAGAGTGCTTTATTTGTATATCTGTTTAAATAAGCTAATTTGTGAAAAGAACAAGAATAAACCCCTTTAATCAAAGGGTATATTCTTTATTAAGAACATTAAAGGCAATCATCGCTTGAGAGCATTATCTATTACGCCCTTTAAAGTTTGTGTTGTCATTTTGTTTTAATCCAGCATGAGCTTTAGGGTCATCATCAAGATCATTAAAGTGCAAGGTGTTAGCTTGTTGTTTAGCTAATTCTTTAGCTTTTTCTTTTTCTAGCATAGCTTGATAGTGTGCTTTAGCTCTAGCTTGTTCTTTTTTACCAAACTCAATCCAAGGCTCATCGTTATTAGGCTCTTTTGTGATAGCTTGAATTTCTTTTTGCTCTAGCTTAGTATCTTTAGCGTGTTCTAGGACTTTTTCAAGGTTTAGGTTGTCATAGTGGGTTAAAAACCTATTAGCTCCTATGATTTCATTACAAGTATAGAGAATATCCTTAGAAATTTTAGAAAATTGTTTAATTTGTTTGAGAAAGCCTTGTTTTTCTTTTGGAGACAATGAAGTTTCTCTATAATGTTTTGAAGATTTCACATAATGTTCTTTGGCTCTTTCAAACTCTTCTTCTTTTTGTTTTAAATCTTGTTCTAAAAAAAGTAATCTCTCTTTGGCTAATAAAAGCATGGTGTTTTGATAGTCTTGCAGTTGCTTACTCACTAGCTCATAAGTGTTATCATTAAGCTTGTAAGTGGGGTCATTTTGCTTAGTTTTAAAGCTCTCTAGCATGAATTGATATTTTCTAGCACTAAAATAAGCGTTTTTAAAAGTTTTGAGAGTGGGGCGTTTATCTTTAGAAAGTTCTAATGCTTTGGCTAAAAGAATAGGATTAGTTAGAGTGTTGTATTGGGTGTTTTGCTTGGTTTTAACTTCATTTCTTAGCTGGGCTAATAGTAAGTGTGAGTTTTTATCTAAAAGGCGTTTGTCTAGGTGTTCAAGCTTATTTAAAAGCATTTCTTTTTTCTTTAAAACAGAATAGCCCTTAGTCTCTCTTTCAAAGTCTCTGTCTAAACCATTGAGAATAGCAAAATTCTTAAAGGCTGAATGGTTTTGTTTTTTATCTAATTCTTTTTGATAAAAGCCTAAGAGTTCGTATAGCTCGTGTTTGTTAGTGTTTTTTAAGTGTTCGCTTACTGGTTTTCTCTTATCTATCCTGTCAATATCTAGCTGTTCTTTTTCATCATCGCTTGTGTCTTTGTGATTAAACAGAGCGATTTTAAATTCAGAAATCTTTTGTTTTAAAGGGGTGCTGTGGTTATTTTGAATGTCTAGGGCTTTTGCTTTGTTTTTATCTTTGAGTTCTTGTAAATACTCGCTTTGTAAAGCCTTGTTTAAGTCCCACTCATCTTGTGGGGATTTGATTTGTTCTAAGGCTTTTTCTTCTTTTTCCAAGTCTTGTAATTGTTGTTTGATATTGTCTAGCTCTTTAAGTTTTGGCTCATTGACATACAAGTATTCTTCGCTCAATAAGTGGTCATTCAACCTATAAGCAAACTCACTTCTTAATTCATTAAAAAATTCTTTACAATCTTCATGCCCCTTAAAACGCAGTCTTCTTCGTGTGAGCTGATTAGTCTTATTGATAAAACAATGGATATGGGCATGGTCTTGATGAGCGTGTGGCACAAGGGCAAACTTGTATTCAGGCAATCTTATTTTTAAGCTCTCCCAAGTAGAATGTAAAAGCCCTTGCATTGTCTCTTCATCTGGCTTATCTTTGATAGAAAAAACTAAGTGCATAGTCTCGTTATAATCTTTAGTCAAATCAAAGTCATTGAGCCAACTCTCTAAGATGAATTGCTTATCGCATTCTAAAAACATTTCATTGTAAGCTGTTTCGCTATTTTCTAAAGCATAATTTAGGGCATTTTCTAAGTGGGAGCGTTTCATTTGCCCTATGTTTTTAATAAGCACAGGACTAGCTGTTTTTTGTGCCAACTAGATTAGATTTAATAAACTTTGAGTTAGGGTTAAATTGATTGAACTTAATGAGCAATCTTTTATCTACTTTATCGCTATCACTAAATCTAGGCTTTTGCATATGCTTTAAAATATCATCTAAGAAAGATAGGTCCATAGGGCGACTATCTAGCTTAGTATCTAATATAGCCCTATCTAGCATACAAACCCTTTAAGACTTAACAACATTGCTAAATTTTTATCTAATTCGCACACTTTCAAGCTAAACTTCTTTCCCTATACTAACAAGGCATTTAAAACGCCCAAATTTTATTCAAGCTAACGCTAATTTAAGAGCTAGACTTTTGATTTTAAATCTAGCGATTTTTCAATTCTTTGTAGCATAGCACAAAGAATTGAAATTAGAACTATAGAACTAAAAAATGCAGGATAACACCATGTGTGCGTACACATATGGTTAAAACTTCATATTCAAGGGACTTGGAGCTAGATTTTTAAAAAATAAGGGTTTTTGCTAACTTTTTGCCTAAAAAGTTTTTAAAAAGTGCTTTGATAGATGAATTAAATTTTTAATCTAGTAAGAGAGAAAAATTTCATTCAAAAGCTTTAACCCCATTACTCAATTTTTTAGGCAAGGGCTTGTTAGAAACGCTATAAAAACTTAGAGATTTTTATTGAAAGAACTTGTAGTCAAAACATTAAGAACTAGATAGCCATATGGTAAGAACTTAGTAGCCTATAGAATGAAAACTTTATAGCACAAGCAAAAGAACTTACAGCCTACCAATAAGAACTTGCAAGCTAAATGCTATGAACTGACAAGCAAGTAGTAAGAACTTGTAAGCAACAATTAGGGAACTAAGGGCTACACGATAAAAACTAAAAGCCACAAGTTAGAACCTAATAGCTCACATTAAGCAAAGAACTAAGGGGAAATAGATTAAGAACTTATCTGCTCTAATTGATATGAACTAGGTTGCTTGTATGATTAAGAACTAGGAGCAAAACACCATTAAAACTTACTAGCAACTCATATAAGAACTACCAACCCATTTCATAAGAACTCACAATCAATATTAAAGGAATGAAATTATTCTTTAAGCTTTTGTTTAAAAAATTTATGCTACATTTTCAATGATTTTTTAATTGACTTAGATTGAAACTTAGAGAACACTTAAAACTTACATTCTTACCGCTTTATCGTGTGCGGAGGGCTTAAATAAGCATAGCGACCTTGAGTAGGCTAAAATGCTTGAAAATCGTAATGTTGAAAATTGTTATTACGACACTTTTGATAATATGAATTTAGGCAATTTGACACTCTTTTGTAAGCTTATTAAGTTGTATGCGAGAGGTGATGAGGAGGCGCAAGATTTAGGAGGTATTTGGGCTGAAATGTTACCTACTAATAAAGAGGAGGCGTTGTTTATCGCTCAACTCTTATGCGATGGTGGTATCAATAAGTATGATTTAAGTTGTGCGGGCTTAACTGCTAACTTATTAGCCGATAATCTTTGGTCTTATGGACTACGAGATGAGGACTATGATGATGAGAGTAATGTTATCGAGCCTGAAAATGAAAACGAGAGCGAGGCTAAAAATTTAGAAAACTAACCCCCCCCCTTACTCTCTTGTGAGGGGTCTCCTTTTTTTAATCTCTCTTTTATTTTTCTTGTATCTTTATTTTTCAAATGTTGCTTGGCGTTTCTTGTATCTTTATTTTAGCTATAATCCATTTATAAGCATTCTCTTAAGAAATCGTGCGCAAATACCCGTTTTCGCTCAGCATGACATACAAGCGCCCCATGATTTCTTTCTTTTCTTCCATGTCCAATTGGTTGTTGTCTTCAATTTTTTGTTTTAAAAGGCGCTCGATCTCTTTAGTGTCATAGTCCAAATCGTCTAACACATCTAAAATCGTTTGGGCTTCACAAATATCTTCCACTTCATAATCGCCTTTTTCATCAAAAACCACGCTAAATTCCGTAGGGTGTGTGAATAAATTGTGTTTCATGCCTAAAACTTCTTGATACGCTCCCACTAAAAAGAACGCTAAAAAGTATTCTTCTTCATCTATGTCTATATCATGCAAAAACAAGGGCTTCGTGGAATCAAAAGCGATTTCCCCATCGCTATCGCAAGTAATATCCCACAAGCTCGCGCTCCTGGTGGGCTTTTCGTCTAATTTATTCAAGGGCATGACCGGGAAATTCTGCTTCAAGCCCCAATAATCCGGCAAGCTTTGGAAAAACGAGCAATTCAATAAATAGCGCTCTTGGACCTGCTCTTGAATGCGTAAAATATCGTTGTGATCCTTAACATAAAGCAATTGCACCGCTTTTTTGACGATCAAATGGGCTAAAACTTCAGTGTTGCTCCTGTCAATCAAATCAATATAGCCCAAATCAAAAAGCGTGAATAGCGACTCGGTGTGATCAAAACTATCATGCAAATATTCAATGGCGTTTTTTTCATTGATATTAGCGAGCAAGTCTAGCATTTCATCAATCAAAGGGGGGTTATTACTTTCTTTGATTTTTAGGGATTTTTCATTGTATTCATGCGAAAACAATTCTAACACCGGGGCCACTAAAACGGCATGGTTAGCGGAAATGTAACGGCCTGATTCAATGAAAATATCCGGCTCGATTTCCTGCTTATTTTTCACAATTTCCCTCAATAAAAACACCACATCAGCGCTGAATTCCTCTAAAGTGTAGTTCTTGTCTTGGTGGTGCTTGTGTTGGGTGTATTCTACGGCTAACCCCCCTCCAATATTCACGCTATTAAGATTTTTAGCGCCCATTTTACGCAATTCTGCATACAAGTTACCCGCTTCTCTTAAAGCCTTTTTTAAGGGCGAAATATCGCTGATTTGAGAGCCTATGTGGAAATGTATCATGTGGAAATGCTCTAGTAAGTCGTTTTCTTCTAAAAGGCGCATCGCTTCTAAAACTTCCGTGCTGCTAAGGCCAAATTTAGAATTGATCCCCCCGCTCTTTGCCCAAACGCCAGTGCCAGCGCTGTGCAAACGGATTCGAATGCCAATTTTAGGGCATGCTACAAAATCGTTTTGTTTAGCCACGGCGATAATGGTTTTTAGCTCATTCAAACCCTCAATCGTTAAAGTGATCTCATGTTGCATGCTTTTAGCGATAAAGCCAAGCTCAATCATTTCCTTGTCTTTAAAGCCATTCACGGTGATAGGGGCTGTGGAGTTCGTGTAGCTCATCGCAATGATGAGTTCGGACTTGCTCCCGGCTTCTAACCCGTAATCCAAACCCTTAGCCCCTTGCACTAAAGGCAAAACAAACGAGGGCATTTGATTGACCTTTAAAGGGAAAACCGCCTTAAAAGCCCCGCTGTATTGATACTCTTTAATCGCTGAAGAAAACGCATCAAACAGGCTTTTGATTTGTTTTTGTACCAAATGGGGGAATCGCACCAACAAAGGCCCTCTATAGCCCTTATCGCGCACGCTTTGAACGATTTCTAAAAGCGAGGGGTTTTTGCCATGACAAACTTTAACCAAGCCTTTTTCTATCTTAAATTCGTTATTGCTCCAAAATTTAATCCCATAATCATGGACTTCTTGCATTTTTTATCCTTTTATCACGATAAGGTTTTAAAGAGATGGGGGTTATTTTTAAAATCTTTGATCGCTTCTTCATAAACCTTTTCAATTTGAATGACTGAATTTTCTAAAGTGTAGTTTAAAGCGCTTTTAGCGTATTCGTTTTGCATTCTTTCTCTTTCAAGCTTGTTTTCTAACCACCAGTCTATTTTAGCGCTCAAATCTTTAGCGTTATTAGGCTCAAATAACGATCGTTCATCTAGCGCGAATTGCCTGGTCGCGCTTAAAGGGCTATTAGCGATAACAGGCACAATCCCCACGCTAATAGCCTCTAAACACGCAATCGCTTCGCTTTCCACATTGGCTGTGTGCGCATAAAGGGTGCAAGTTTTTAAAATCTCTAACAATTCATTAGAATTGACAAACCCAAACTCCGTTTTTACGCCTAGTTTTTGGGCTAAAAGTTTGATTTTTTTCTCATCAGGCCCTTTGCCTTTGAGCAATAATACAATATCTTGTTTGTATCGGCTTAAAGCAATCGCCTTAATGAGAACGCTTTGATTTTTTTCATTAGAATAGCGCCCTACCATAGCGATTTTAAAGGGCGTGGTGTCAAAAAGGCTTTTTTGTGGGTGTTCGCATTTAAACATGGGATCAAAGCCGTTAGAAATAGCGTATTTTTTCCCTCCATAATTGTATTTTTCTAATTCTTCTACAATGAATTTTGACGGGCAATGGATATGGTGGATATAGCGGTAATGCGAAGATTTAAACCACGAAAAAAGCGTCATGTTAAACCAAGAAAATTGCCCCAATTTCATGTTATAGGAAATATGCTCTGGCTGTAAATGGAAAGAGCCAATGTAAGGCACTTGCATTTCTCGCGCGATTTTTACGGCTGTTTTTTCTAGCAAAAAAGGCAAATAAGTATGGATCATATCCGCTCCCTTAAAAGCCTTTCTTAAGATTTTTTCATCCGGTTTAGCAAAAAGAATGTGTTGTTTGTGTGAAATTTCTGTAACTAGGGGGATGTAGCGCTCTTTAAGGTTGTAATACCCCTCTTCTTCACTCCCTAAATTATCCACATGAGGGGCGACCACTCTCATCACATGCCCTCTTTTTTTCAGCGCTTCAAAAAAACGAAACGCTGTCATAGAAGTGCCATTACTGGTGTCTTTAAAGCTATCCACGACTAAAACAATAACCATTTAACTACTCTTCTTTAAAATTGAATTTAAAAGGCTTTTTATCAAACACCACGATTTCTATCATTCCCTCTAAAACCTGAATGTCTAACACAAACGCCTCTATTTTTATTTCAGCTTTTTTCACGCCATCTTGAATCACTTGCGCTTTAATGAGCGCTTCTTGATTCAATTCTAGGGGGGCGTAAAAATTGATGTTATTAGAAACTACTACGCTGTGTCTTTTATTCAACGCGCATAAGGCCGCATAATTGCACGCAATAAGCACAAACCCGGCATGCACAAAATTTTCTTCATACACCATGCTTTCATTGCCCTTGAAACGCGCATGGGCTATATCTTTTTCTAAAACGACCAATTCAGTGCCAACGCTTGGTTTGAAATTCTTACAAGTCTCTAAAGAGTCATAATCCACATGAACGACTGATTCTTGCACTATCTTATCCTTTATTTTAACGCTTGCTTGGTTTAAGCATTTTAAAATACCCTCTCAAAGGAGCGTCATACCCCTCTAAAGTTTTAAAGGGATCTGTTTTATCCAAAAAATCTTCCAAACTCTGCCCCAAAATAAAATCCGTTTTACGCTGTTCTTTAGGCGTGGTCTTTAAAACGCTAAGAACCTCAAAATTTTCAAACCCCACCCTTTCGCACCACCCCTTTAGTGCGCTAACGCTAGGGATAAAATAAACATTTTTCATTTTAGCGTAAGTTTTTTTAGGGCAAAGGGCGATGTCTAGGGGCGAATCAATGATTAAGGTATCCAACACCAACTCCCCTTTTATTTTCAAAGCATGATACAAGGCTTTTAAAGCCTCTAGCGGGCTTTTTCTGTGGTATAGCACCCCTAAACAAAAAATGACATCAAAAGCGTTAGGGTATTTTTCATGCAAATCCTCTACCCCCAAAGACTCATAAATGATTTTTTTTTCTTTATCAAAAAAGGGGGCTAAAAATTCAAATTGTTTTTTGACTAAAACGCCCGGATCAAACCCCACCAAGCTTTTAGGCTTATATTCTAGCATCTTAAACAAGTAATAGCCGTTATTGCAACCCACATCAGCCACAACCCTATCTTTTAAAGGAGTGGCGTTTTTGACTAGATCCCATTTAATAGAGCTATCCCATTCGCTATCAATCTTGATTTGAGAAATTTTAAAAGGGCCTTTACGCCATGGCCTTAACGCCATGATTTCTTCTAAAAGGGTTTTTGGATTGAATTTATCGTTACAAATGAGCATGACTTACCATAGCGTGGGGGTTTTTTTAAAAAAAGGAGGGTTTAAAAGGGATTCTAAATGAGAAGAGCTAATCCCATAAATAAAAGCGAAATTAAACGCTAAATTTTTTAATTGCTCTTTTAAGTTGTTTTGGGTGGTGTAACAATAAGGGTTATTTTTTTCAAAGAAAGCCGTGCTGTTTTTACGACAAAACACGACAATTTTCCCCCACGATAAAGTCTCAAAGGCTTTTTGAAGCATCATTTCAAACAATTCTTTTGACGCCTCAGCAATAACCACCCTTGCCGTTGCACCATAGGGGGCTATTTCTAAATTTTTATTCACAAAAAAGGGTTTGCAATGATCTAAAGCAGGTTCTTTCTTGCTTAAAAGATTCAAATCAAATTCAATTTGTAATTTTTCGCACAATTGAATGACCCTTTTTAATGGCTCTAAAAAGACGCATGGCATTTTTAATTCGTATTCTTGTTTTTCATAGACTAAAGCGCTGCAAAAAAAGGATTGGTTGAGAACAATCAAACGGCTTTCTTTTAAATCTTCCTTTAAATCTTCTCTCAAGCGCTCCTGCTTATAAAATAAATGAAGCCACTCCAATTTATCAAAAAAGGCTATTTTACACCCCTCTATAATGAATAAATCTTCAAGGCTTTCTTTCAAGCACCACACAAAATCGCTCACGATGATTTTAGAAGCGATCTCTAATTCTATGGGGCTTAGTAACGCTCCAACCACGCGCTCGTTCAACAAGCAAAATTTAAACAAATGGTTCAAAGAATGCTCTATATCTTTAAGCTTGATCCATGCCACATCCCTATCGCTTAAAGGATACTCTCCTGTGTATAAAATCCCATAAGCCCCTAACTCTAAAGCTTTAGGAATGAGAGCATGATCTTTAGCGGCAAATAAAGAGCCTTTTTGTACCTTATTTAAAGACAAAACAATGGAATTAAAATAGCTGATTGAGGGCGTGTTTTGCAATTCACCCAAACTCAATTCTACGGCTTCATTCACCCCTAATCGCATTTAACTGATCAAACTTCCTGCGATTTTTTCTTTGGTAGGGCTGATTAAAGCCAGATTATCATTATCTCGCACCGCTAAAATCATGCCCTCACTCATTTCGCCCATGAGCTTGGCGGGTTTTAAATTAGCCACCACGCACACCATTTGACCCACCAAACTTTCAGGCTCATAATCCAAAGCGATCCCTGAGATGATCTGCCTCAAACGATTTTCGCCTAAATCCACTTTCAAGCGCAGTAATTTATTGGATTTTTCAATCCTTTGAGCTTCCTTGATAAGCCCCACTTTAATCTCTACTTTCTTGAAATCCTCAATGCTGATATAGTTTTCTTGTGTTGGTGGGGCTTTTTCTTTTTCTGCTTGTGTTGGTGGGGCTTTTTCCACTTTTTCCATTTTACAAAATAAAGGCTCGGTGTCTTGTAAAATCATATCTTGTAATTTTTTAGCTTTAAAAAAGCGTTCATAATTATTGGGCGTGATTTCTACACGAAAAGCGCTCGCTAATTTCATAGCACTCTTTGGCATGAACGCATAGAGTAAGAAGCTTGATTGTAACAGCGCGTTTGCGATCAAACCCAACAAAGCTTCTAGTTTTTCTGATTCGTTGTTTTTGTGCAAAACCCATGGCTCTTCTTTAGCGATGAGTTTGTTTAAAAAATCATAAACATTAAACAATTCCTCTAAAGCTTTATGCAATTGCATTTTAGGCACGAAAGAATTAGCGTTATCTAAAATTTGATGCGCTTTTTCTAGCTCTTTAGGATAATACGCCGTGATTTTGGCGCTTTTTAGAGAATAATTGAAATACTTTTTAGCCATGCCTAGCAAACGATTCAACAAATTCCCCAAATCGTTATTCAAATTCGCATTGATCCTTTCTATTAACGCTTTTTTAGAAAAATCCCCATCTTGCCCAAAAGGCACCTCACGCAATAAAAAATAACGCAATTCTTCAATCCCATACTCCATGGCGAGCTTTTGAGCGTCTAAAACATTACCCAAGCTCTTACTCATTTTCACGCCCTCTATCGTCCACCACCCATGCACGCAAAGCTGTTTGAATAAGGGCAAATTCAAACTCATCAAAAAGGCTGGCCAATAAATGGCATGGAAGCGTAAAATATCCTTACCCACAATATGCCTAGCGCGTTCAAAATGCGCCATTTTATTGTCTAAACCATTCAAATACCCTAACGCGCTCGCATAATTCAATAAAGCGTCCAGCCAAACATACACCACATGTTTAGGATCGTTCATTTTTTTAGGTAAAGGAATGCCCCATTCAAAGCTCGTGCGCGTGATAGACAGATCCAATAAACCCTGCTCAATAAAAGAAGTTACCTCATTTTTACGATAAATGGGCAAAATCGCTTCAGGGTTTTTAGCGTAAAACTCCAATAAAGGCTTCTCATACGCGCTCAATCTGAAAAAATAACTCTCTTCTTCTAAAAGCGTGGTCTCCCTCAAGCAATCAGGGCATAGGACTTTATCGTTCGTGTTGTCCGTTTTAGAGATCGTGCAATAACTCTCACAGCTCACGCAATAATACCCGCTATAAGTGCCTTTATAAATGTCCCCTTTTTCAAACATGATTTCAAAGGCGTTTTGCACGCATTTTTGATGCTCGCTGTCTGTGGTGCGGATAAAACCATCATAATCCAAATTGAAAAAATCCCACTGGTTTTTAAAAATCGTGCTAATGCTATCGGCGTAAGCTTTGGGGCTTTGATTCCTCAACCTCGCGCTTTGTTCGATCTTTTGCCCATGCTCATCGGTGCCGGTTAAAAAAAAGACTTCTTCGCCTTGGAGCGTGTAATACTTCTTTAAAGTGTCCGCAATCAAAGTCGTATAAGCATGGCCAATATGGGGGACATCATTCACATAATAAATGGGGGTTGTGATCAGTGATTTTTGCATCTTTATAATCGTGTTACCTTAAAATTGTTTGAAATCTCTTAATTTTAACATGCTTTTAAAAATTTAGAGAATAGAGGTTGAATTTATGCGTATTTGTGGGGTGTTTTTAGCTTAAAATTCATTATAATTAACGCTCAAAAAATTAAAAAATGAGTTAAGGAATAGACAGATGATTTCAAAATTTTTGCTCAAAAGCATGTTCAAGCAGTGGAAAAACGGCGATTATCAGGTCGTTTTTTGGGATAATAGCGTTTATAGGAATGGCGAACATTCGCCTAAATTCACCCTTAAGATCCACCGCCCCCTAAAATTTAGCGATATTAAAAAAGACATGTCTTTGACGATTGCTGAGGCTTATATGGACGGCGTGATTGATATTGAAGGCTCTATGGATGAGGTGATGCATTCTTTGTATTTGCAAACCAATTATGAGCATTTGCACAAACATGACAACGCTAAAGCTATCCAAAAACCGATCAGAGAAAGCTCCAATATTTCTAAGCATTACGATCTAGGGAATGACTTTTATTCTATCTGGTTAGATGAAACCTTAAGCTATTCATGTGCTTATTTCAAAAAAGATGATGACACTCTCCACACCGCCCAACTCCAAAAATTGGATCACACTTTAAAAAAGCTCCATTTAAAGCCGGGCGAAAAACTGCTGGATATAGGCTGTGGCTGGGGCTATCTCTCTATAAAAGCCGCGCAAGAATATGGGGCGCAAGTGATGGGGATCACCATTTCTAGCGAGCAATACAAACAGGCTAACAAACGAGTCCAAGAGCTAGGGTTAGAGGATAAAGTAACGATCAAATTATTGAATTACCAGGATTTAGACGGGCGGTTATACCGCTTTGATAAGGTGGTGAGCGTGGGCATGTTTGAGCATGTGGGTAAGGATAATTTGCCCTTTTATTTCAAAAAAGTTAAAGAAGTGTTAAAAAGAGGCGGGATGTTTTTGCTCCACTCCATTTTATGCTGTTTTGAAGGCAAGACTAACGCATGGGTGGATAAATACATCTTCCCGGGCGGCTACTTGCCCTCTTTAAGAGAAGTGATGAGCGTGATGAGCGAGTGCGACTTCCACCTGCTCATGGCTGAAAGCTTACGAATCCATTACGCTAAGACCTTAGACATTTGGCGAGACAACTTCAACCACAATCTAGATAAAGTGAAAAGACTCGGCTATGACGAACGCTTTATCCGCATGTGGGATCTGTATTTAAGGACTTGCGCTTCCGCTTTCAGGGTGGGGAGCGCGGATTTATTCCAATTGCTTTTAACCAACAGCGTGGATAACACTTTCCCCTTAACCAAAGAATACATCTACCAATAATTGCAAGTTTTAGATTTTAGCCCCTTCTTTCAGGCTAACTTCTGGCAAACTCTCCACATACAAACTCTGTGATGGGAAAGCAAAACTCAAATGGTGCTTTTCTACGATCCCCATGATTTTTAGCATCACGTCTTCTTTGACTTCTAGCCACTCTTCCCAAACCACCGTCTTAGAAAAACAATACACTAAAATATTAATAGAGCTGTCCGCAAACTGGTCTAAAAAGACAAACAGATTGTTTTTATACCCTAAAAAATCGTCAATAGAAACAATATCCTTTTTAAACATGTAGCGGTAATCGCTCGCGTTTTGCAAAGCGCTATCGGCTCCATTAGCGATTTTGGGGTGGTTTTCTAACATTTCTTTAATGTCTTTCACGCAAAGCTGTAAGGCACTTTGACTGGAGCTATAGGTTAAGCCTATTTCCATTTTAATGCGCCTTCCCACTTTACGCCGGCTCCAATTCCTGATGGGTTTTCCGGCTAATTCTGAATTAGGCACGGACAAAAGAGCGTTATCAAAAGCCCTAATTGTGGTGCGCCTTAACCCCATTTCCACCACCGTTCCCTCCACTTCACCGCACACGATCCAATCCCCTTGAGAAAACGAATTGTCTAATAATAAAATGACCGAAGCAAAAAAATTCGCCAACACATCTTTAACCGCCAAAGCCACCGCTAACCCCCCAATCCCTAAAGAAGCGATGATGGCTGAAACGTTAAACCCTAGTTGTTTCAAAACCCCTAAAAGCGCGACAATAAAAATCAAAAAATACACGACTTTTAAAATCAAGTTGATCACTTCTTTTCTAAAATTGTGCGTGCTTTTGGTAGCCATATTGGTAACCAACGCTTCCCCATAGCCTTTAAAAAGCGCTATCACTAACCATGCTAAAAGCATGATATACACCGCGCCCACCCACATAGAAACTTTAGGAGGCGATGCGTTAGGGTAGTAGAAAATGTCTAAAGCCACATCGCAACTGAATAGGGCTAAAAAGACAGAAACCGGCGAAACAATGCTGCTTTGCACATTGACATGCATTTTTTTATTGCGTTGCATGATTTCAAAAATACGATCTAATAATAAGGCTAAAAGCCAAGTGATCAATTTCCTTAAACCTAACAATAAGGCTAAAATCATCAAAGCCAGCGCGATCTTACTCACTTGCAAGCTATGGGCTGTGAAAGGCAAAACCTTGCTGATCTTGTTTAACACAAAATCCATATTCACTTCCATGATCAAGTTTTTAGGAAGCACTTCTTTAGGGTGGTTTTTAATGTAACGCAAAACTTCAGTGTAAGTGTTCAAACGCAATTCATAATCGCTAAACATCTGCTCTAATTCATGCATTTTGACATTGCCTAAATTTTTAGGGAAAGTGTAGAGTTTGAATTGCCCTAAACGCAAAAGGAAAGCATCGCTGATACTTTCCACGTCTTTTTGTTCGCTAAAAATATCAATACTGCTCCTGATTTTATCTATAAAACGATACAAAATTTCATCTATCAATAAAATATCTAAAGACAATCTATCTTTCATGAAAGTGTAGAAATCATCGCCCTTAATGCTTTTAGACAAACGCTTTTTGATTTTTTCCTGCTCTTTTAAATTTTGATTGATATCAATCCCGATCTTATCCCTTTCATTCAACACTTTAGAAGTCAAACTTTTAATCAAGTCGTTCTTTTGGGTGTTGTACAGAGAGATTTCAGCGCTTCT
Organism: Helicobacter pylori; assembly: GCF_011140715.1. Classification (GTDB taxonomy): domain Bacteria; phylum Campylobacterota; class Campylobacteria; order Campylobacterales; family Helicobacteraceae; genus Helicobacter; species Helicobacter pylori_DA. Next base: position 33,378 of record NZ_SFZZ01000026.1, read on the forward strand.
TTCAGGGTTTTTTTTGTAAGTTTCAATGACTTGATTGAGCTGGTTGATTTGATTGAAAATCAAAAACAAATCCACCGCATCTGTCTCATGCTCTTCAACCGCTCTCAAAGGATTTAAAAAGAGCGATAATACCAATACCCACCACAATAATAAACGCATATAAAACCCCATTCAAACAATAAAATTTCTTTCTATGATTTTTAGCAAATGCCTCGCGATTATACCAAAATTTAGAAACGCTTCGCCCCATAAAGTTACCCATGCAATTTGAAAACGCTTTTTATTTAGCCCTAAAAAGCGGGCTTTAGCTCAATTGTGAGCCTCTTTTCAGATCGCTATATCACTTGATGCAATGCTTGGAGTATTTTTTTAAAAAATAAATTTTTAACAAAAACTCTTGCTTTATTTAATATTTTTATAGTAGGATTTTGCGTAGGCCGTAGTCAAAAAGCTTTCCCTGTTCGGTGCAATGAAGTCACGGATAATGTGCACATTTTTATATATCTCTTATTCTTTATTATTCTTTAGATTTTATCATCGCTTTTGTTAAATGTTTTTGCGTGAGATCCATGCTTTAGGGATTTCTAACCTATCTTTTGTAATTGGGCTATAGGGCAAAAGGGTAATCCAATCTCGCTTTTGCGCTTGCGATACCACTCATCATTCTTTAAAAAACACCTTTTAGGCTTCAAATACGGCTAAAACAAAGGGATTTGATAATCAATCTTTAGAAGAAAGAACCATAAAAATGTAGTATCCTATGCCTATAAGAAAAACAAGAATTAAGAAAATGAGTAATCCCCACTCTAAAGAATCCATAACTCCTCTTTAAAGAATGTCAAAAGTGGTGCGCTTGGCAGGACTCGAACCTGCGACCTACGGCTTAGAAGGCTGTTGCTCTATCCAGCTGAGCTACAAGCGCATTAATGGTATTAATGTTAGGTGGTACGCCCGAAGGGAGTCGAACCCCTAACCCCCAGATCCGAAGTCTGGTGCTCTATCCAATTGAGCTACGAACGCTTACAATTCAAATAAAGGAATGACTAACATAAAACTTGGTAAAAACGCTTATTTAATGAGATGGGGTGGAAGATGGGAATTGAACCCACGACCCTCAGGACCACAATCTGATGCTCTAACCGACTGAGCTACTCCCACCATTCAATGAAAGGAAGCGATATTCTACCAAAGAATCTTAAACAGAACAATAAATTATGTGAAAAAGTGGTCGGGGCGAAAGGATTCGAACCTTCGACCCCTTGGTCCCAAACCAAGTGCGCTAACCAGACTGCGCTACGCCCCGAAATTTTCACATGAAGCGTTATTATAACTGAATTTTCTAATTTTTGAGCGTAATTTTTCAAAAATACCGCTAAAAATCAAAATTGACGCTCAAAAAACACCTAATCCAACTCCCCCACCCTTTTAAAAGCTGCTTTTTTAAAAACAGCTCTAAATGATTTTTAAGCTTTTCGTTTCTTAAAACTACTTTCGTTTTTTCATTTCACTAGAAACTTTTTCATAATGTTCCATGTGTTTTTTGCTTAACTCTTTGGTGATCTGCACCATCACTTTGTGATAAGCTTGATTCATGATTTTTTTAATGGCTTGATCATGGTCGGTTTCCTTGATCCTATGCACAAAAGTTTTGGGGACAAAACCTCCAGAATTGGTGCGCCGCAATTCCACCCTTTCAATCACAGCCTTAATCTTTGAAACATCAATACCAAAACTATGGATAATGTCTTCACTTTTTGGCTCAACAAAATTCAAATTCAAATACCCTGAAGACATGTCTATCACTTTTTCTTCATTGAGCGCATCGCTCTCTTCTACAATATCTTCTAAGATAGCCACATTCCCATCCATGCGTAAAACGAGCAACGCTTTTTCTTTGATGTCTTGAGGGATTTCGCTAGCATCTTTAAATTGCGAAACGCTATAGCCTTTTCTCTCTAAAAAACTACTCAATTGGAGAAACAAAGATTTCTCAAACTCTTTTTGATAATTTTCAGGGATAACTTTATTAGCCTCTATCTTAGGATCGATTAAGACAACTAAATGGCCATTTTTAGGCTCTTGCTTGCCTTTAATAGGATAGTGGAAATGCAAATCCACGGACTCGCCCATGTTATTGTGCTGCTGCTTCATAGGCATTCCATCAGCTAGAGCCGTATAAAACGCCCCACTCGCTAATAACGATCCTAAAACGATTGCCAAACTACCTTTTTTCATTAAATTCCTTTCTTTCTTTTTATTTAAAATCAATTCCTAATCTTACCCAAAAAATCCCACTTTTAGCGCTATTTTTTAAGATAATCATTCCCATTCAATCGTTCCTGGTGGCTTAGAAGTAATATCATACACCACCCTATTGATACCATTCACTTCATTAGTGATACGATTAGAAACCTTTTCTAAAAAAGAATGCTCTAAAAATGAAAAACTCGCCGTCATGCCATCGCTCGCGTTTACCGCCCTTAAACAAATAGCGTTTTCATAAGTGCGATTATCCCCCATCACCCCCACAGAATTGACATTCAACAGCACGCAAAAAGCTTGCCAAACCTTGTCATACAAATTGGCTTTTTTAAGCTCCTCTATAAAAATAAAATCCGCTTCTTGCAAGCACTTGATCTTACTCTCGCTGACTTCGCCTAAAATCCTTACAGCAAGCCCAGGCCCTGGAAAGGGGTGGCGCATTAAAAAATCCTGGCTAACGCCCAATTCTTTACCCAATAAGCGCACCTCATCTTTAAACAATTCCCTTAAAGGCTCTATGAGTTTAAAGTCCATCCATTCAGGCAGTCCGCCCACATTATGGTGCGTTTTGATCACTTTTGAAGGCCCTTTAACGCTCACAGATTCAATCACATCAGGGTATAAAGTGCCTTGGGCTAAAAATTCAATTTTACCTTTTAAATGGTGCTTTTTGGCTTCTTTTTCAAACACTTCAATAAAGGTTTCACCGATGATTTTTCGCTTCAACTCAGGCTCGCTCACGCCCTTCAATTTAGACAAAAAGACTTCTTTAGCATCTATCGTGTTTAAAGGGATTTGCAAGTCTTTAAACATCGCTTGGACTTTTTCTTTTTCATTTTTACGCAACAAGCCATGATCCACAAAAACAGCGATCAAATTATCTTTAATAGCTTTGTGTAATAGCGTAGCGACCACCGTAGAATCCACGCCCCCACTCACCGCGCACAACACATTAGCGTCAGCGATTTTTTCTTTCAACCGCGCGATTTCTCTTTGAGCGAAATGCTGCATCCCCCAAGTTTTTTCACAGCCGCAAACCAAAAGGGCAAAATTTTCTAAAATCTTACCCCCCTCTTCGCTTTGAACGACTTCTGGGTGGAATTGCAAGCCAAAAATCTTGCCGTTTTCAATCGCGCAATGGGGGGAATTAGGGCTTTTTGCAAGGGTAGTAAAGCCTTTAGGCAATTCTATGACTTTATCCATATGGCTCATCCACACAAGGCTTTTAATCTTCACGCCTTCAAAAATCACAGAATTTTGAGCGATTTCTAAAACAGCCTTACCAAATTCTTGCTCATTCGCACCAACCACTACCCCCCCAAAAAAATCCACCAAATATTGCATGCCGTAGCAAATCCCTAAAATCGGCACATTCAAATCAAAGATTTTCTCGTTAGGCTTGTAAGCGTCTTTAGCGTACACGCTCGCTGGCCCCCCACTCAAAATCAAACCTTTAGGGGCTTTTTTTTGAATGTTTTCTACGCTTTCAAAAAAAGGGACTATTTCTGCATAAATCCCACTCTCTCTCAATCTTCTAGCAATCAGCTGTGTGTATTGACTCCCAAAATCTAATACTAAAATCATCGCTCATTCTTTATTTTTGTTTTTTTGTTTGTGTTTTATCATACTGGCTCTTATAATCCACTCTGTGGCTCTCAGCTAACTCAGGAGCTTTTTGCACAAACCAGCGTTCTAATTTTTCTAGTTCGTATCTGTAATTTCCACCTTTTGAGCAATATTGAGAATCAATCAGCGAAAACGCATAGAGCGTCTTGCTTTCTTTAGATTGGAATAAAAATTCCTTATGGAATAGCGCTTTTTTAGGCATGCCGCTCATCAGAGATTCAGGCAATAAAAAAGCGTCAAAACCACAAAGGACTTTTTTACTCAACTTGTTGCTTTTGGTGAAAACAAAAACGATCTCTTTTCTCATGTCTTGTTTAAAAGCTAATGAAAGCACATTCAAAAAGGGCAGAGCTAAACTTTTATCCACCCTAACCTTAAAAGCTTTAAAATCCCCTAATAAGACCCCCATAGACAAAACCAACCCCACGCAACATTTCAAACTCATTTGAAAAACGCTCATCTTTTATAATCCTTGACTTATCATCGGTTGCATAACTACAGGCTACATGACGCAAAGTATTATAATATAAAAATTGAGAATCACCCCACGCTTTGGCTTGGCTAGTAGTCAAGTCTTTAGTTATTAAGTCTTTATTGGGTAAAAACACTCTCATGCTAGTATTTTCACTCCTTTTAAGCCCCAATGATGCTTGGTGTTGAAATAGAATGATAGGGTTTGACTAATTCATACCTTCTAAGTCTTCTAATATTAACTAAGGCCGTATTGACTGAAATGGCTTGCGTCATGCTGCTTGTAGGGCGCGAAGAAGTGAGCGTATTCACATGCCCTGCATTGCATCGTGGGTTTCTAACCCTCTCATCTTCTGGGTCATACCACGCCCCTTTTTGGATACTCAAAACCCCTTGACGGATATTCTTAGTTACAAACGCCCCTGCTAACAACCTCCCCCTAGCGTTAAACACTTCTACAATTTCACCATGCCTAATGCCTAATTTATTAGCGTCTAGTTCGTTGATCATTACAGGCTCTCTGCCTTGAATCTTATACGCGTTCCTAACCCAAGTGTTATCAAGCTGTGAATTGACACGATATTTGGGGTGTGGGGAGATTAAATGGAACGGATAAATCTCAGCCATTTTAGAGCCTAGCCACTCTGCTGGCTCAAACCAAGTGGGATGCCCTTTAAAATCAGCCAGTTTAAAATCCGCGCATTTTTGAGAAAAAATTTGAATTTTCCCGCTCTCTGTATCTAGCTTATTGTTAATAGGGTCTTGCCTGAATTTCGCATGACGCACAAACTTTCTTGCGTTTTCAGGGATTTCAAACTCCACAAAGCCATCCCTCCAAAACTGATCAAACGATTTCAAAGTAGGGCCATCGCTTTTTTCATAAAGGCTCTTAATCCATTCCATGTAACTCTTAGATTCAGTGAATTTCTGCTCCGTTTCATTGCCCCCAATGCGTAAAGCAAGCTGCCTGAAAATCTCATAATCGTCTTTGGATTCATAAACAGGCTCTACCACCTTACGCATGGCATAAACCACATTCTTAGAATAACTCCCTCCAAAAGTAATATCATCTCTTTCCATAGTGCTAGTGGAAGCAAAGACAATATCAGCAAATTTTGCCGTAGGCGTCCACCAAGGCTCATGCACGATCACGCAATCTAAGGTCCTTAAAGCGCGAATCAGCTCGTTCGTATCAGCTTCATGCCCCAACAAATCCGCCCCGCAATTATAGATCATTTTGATTTTAGGTAATTGGAGTTTTTTGCCCATAAAATCAATTTCTTTATCCGGATTCAAAATCGCTTCAGAAATTCTAGATGCTGGAATAACGCTTTTTACAGAATTATGCCCTTGCGAAATCATAGGAACAATTCTTGCCCCAGAGCTCGCTTGAGCGTTTCCTCCATAATGCATAGAAAAGCCAAAGCCCCCACCCGATAAGCCCACTTGACCAATCATACTGGCCAAAACAATTAACGCCCAATCCGGTTGCTCGCCATACTGAACTCTTTGCATGGCCCAATTACCCGCTAAAAAAGTGCGATTAGAGACAAATAAATCCGCTAATTCTTTGATTTTTTCTGTGCTCACTCCAGTGATTTGAGACGCCCATTCTAAATTCTTAGGCGCATTATCGCTCTCTCCTAGCAAATAGGGTAAAAATTTATCAAAACCATCAGTGTATTTAGCGATAAACGCTTTATCATATTGATTGCTTGTATAAAGATAATGCATCATGCCTAACATTAACGCTACATCAGTGTTAGGGCGAATGGGTATCCATTCAGCGCTAAAGGCTTGAGCGGTTTCGGTATAAATGGGATCAATACTAATGAATTTAATACCGGCTCTTTTATACTTAGGGTAGTAGCTGTCATTGACATGGTTTGGCACAAAATAATCAATGCGGTTGCACTTGAATAAATCCGCCCCCCACATGACATACACCTTACAATTTTTAATCATCTCTTCATGCGTGGTTTGTTGCGAATAAACTTCCATATCCCCTACAATCATAGGGTTTATTCTTGCAGCCGCGCCATTGCCATATTCCCCATCAGTGCCAATAGCCCCCCCTAAAGTCGTGTTAAAAAAACGCCATGCTAAATGATGACAACGATGCAAGCTGCCCGCATGCCCCCAGCCACCATAACTGGCGTTATAGATGTTTTCTTTAGGGATTTCTTTAAGCTTTTTAGCCGCCAAATCCAACGCCACATCCCAACTCACGCGCACAAACTCTTCTCTCCCGCGCAATTCTTTGTGGTTTTTTTTGTTTTCTAAGAAGCTCTTACGCACGCAAGGATACTTCACCCTACTATCTGAATACACCCTATCAACCATCGCTTTTAACATCATGGTAGGGTTATAATCGCTCTTTTGGGGGATAATATCTTTAATCACTCCGTTTTGAACCTTTGCGATAAAGGGGCCAAAATGCGTTGCATGCGGAATGGATTCTACTTTTTCAAAAATACCAACAGCTTTTAAAACATTAGCACTAGCGAGCGCGATTGGGATTTTTGTTAGGATACTTCTGCGTGAAATGGACATGGTTCTCCTTCAAGCTTGCTTAAAATACCCCAAATTCTAACATATATTCACATAAATTACCGCTAATAAGCCCTCAAAGCCGGGTGTTAATTTAAAACTACTTTTTATTCACGCTGCTCATGTCAGCGACTTTCCCCCACATCAAGCGGTATTTCCTCTTCATAAATTCAATTTCTTCTCTCGCTTGATTGAGTTCGTCTCGCAAAAGATCAATGGTTTTTTTATCTTCTTCATAGACTTCTTGCATAGAGATTAAAGCGTCTTTTAAAAACATGTTTTCATTTTTAAAGGCTGAAATCGTTTCATCTTTAGCGCCAATGACTTTATCATGCAAATTCAAAATCGTGTTAATGGTCTTTTCCACAAACACAGGCTCTAAAGAACGCCCATTCATATCCATAGAAATCAAATTATTTTCTACCTTTTTGATTAGAGCGTTTGTCCCGCTGCTCGCATCAATTAAAAGCTTGTTGTGGCTTATTTTGCTTTTAATCTTACCAAGATTCACTAATTCCAAAATCCTTTCTTTAGGAAGCTCTGAAAGGCGGCTGAACTCTTCTAATTCAAGCCATGCTAAAGCGCTCAAATCCTCTAAAACCACCGGCTCTTTAGACTCTTGTTCTTTATCCTCTACCTCTCGCTCATTTTGTTGCACCGCTTGCGCTTTGTTCAAATCTAAAATATCCAAATTTTTCCTTAAAAATAGTTTTAGCTTAACGCAATTTTTTAACCGCTTTTTTCAAGCTGTCTAGCAAATAATCAATATCGTTTATGGAATGCGTGAAGTGTAAACTCACTCTAAGCCATCCGGGCTTAGCGTTAAAATCGCTTGACTTTTGAGCGTTAAGATTCAATAAATCATGCCCATAAGGCCCCGCGCAAGAGCAACCTGCCCGGGTTTCAATAGCGTATTCATAGCTTAAGATTCTCGCTAAATCATAGGGCGAAATCCCTCCAATATTAAAAGCCACTACCCCCACACGACTCGCTGTTAAATTCCCATAAATATTAATAGCGGGCAAGTCTTTTAAGCCATGCACAAGCACTCTTAAAAGGTTGTTTTCTTTCTTGTGGATAAAATCCAAACCGCATTCATCTCTCAATTGATACGCTAGAGCGCTCCTGTAAAATTGCAACAATCCTGGCGTGCCAAACTCTTCTCTCAAAGGCAATTCATCAATAAATTCATGCCGTGTGCGATTAGCGTATTTAATCACGCCCCCTGCACTAAAACTTGGGGCAATTTGCGTGTCAATCAAATCTTTAGCAATGCCTAAAAGACCGCACCCTCCAATACCCCCTAAAAGCTTATGAGGCGCATAAAAACCGGTTTGGTACTCGCAATCTTTAGGGTTAGCATGCGCGCTGAAATTCGCTAAATCCAAAGCCAAATCGGCCTTATATTTCTTACACAACAATGAAACTTCTTTTAAGGGCGTAAGAATTCCCGTTACATTAGAAGCCGCGCTCACAGAAACCAAACTATTGGGGGATTTTTTTAAAATTTGCTCTAAAATTTCTAAATCCAACAAACCATGTTCATTTAAAGGGATACGCACCACTTCACACAAGCCTTCACGCCAACTAATTTCATTAGAATGATGCTCATAAGGCCCTACAATCACACGCTTTAAAGCCATATCTTTCAAATACGGCTCTAAATTTTTCTTCGTTTTTGAAGGGATACACACCCCTAAAATTTCTTGAAATTTCTTAATCGCTGAGCTCGCCCCATACCCCGCGCTCAAGACGCAATGATCATCGCTCAAATTTAAAGAACGCTTCAACTTTTCTTGGCACTCTTTTAAAAGCATGCCCATTAAAATCGCATGTTTAGAAGCGACAGAATGAGCGTTCGCATAATAAGGCAGTAAGGATTTCACGCGCTTTTCCACTAAAGCGCTCGCCAAGCCTGAAGCCCCCCAGTCAAAATAAGACACCCCTTTTTTTAAAATAATGCTAGACTTAACTTGATCTAAAAGGTTCTCGTTAGGGTTGAGTAAGGGAGCAAAACTCCTGTTTAAAAACGCTCGCACGAAATACCACCAACGCTTTTAATGTTTATCCTCGCTTAAAATATGAAAATGCAAATGCATCACCTCTTGCCCCGCGTTTTTACCCACATTCGTTAAAAGCTTGTAACCCTTTTCTTTGATGCCTAATTTTTCCACCACTTCAAAAATAAAACTTGTCATTTGCGCCATAAGCTCTGGAGTGATGCCATTAAAATCCTGAATGCTTTGTTTAGGGATCACTAACGCATGCACTTTGGCTTTAGGGTTAATGTCATAAAAGGATAAAAAACGCTCGTTTTCTAAAATCTTAGAACAAGGGATTTCGCCTTGGATTATTTTTTCAAACACATTCATGCTCTTTTTGCTCCCTTTTAAGGTTTTTCTTTTATTAAAGTTGTATTATAGCTTTTTAAAAATAAAATATAAGGATCGTTATTGCACACCTTGATAGAGCGATTAGAAAAGGTTACTAATAGCAAAGAGTTAGAAGAAGCGCGTTTGAATGCTTTGGGTAAAAAGGGGGTTTTTGCGGATAAATTCAACCAACTCAAACATCTAAACGGCGAAGAAAAAAACGCCTTTGCTAAAGAAATCCACCATTATAAACAAGCGTTTGAAAAGGCCTTTGAATGGAAAAAAAAGGCTATTTTGGAGCTTGAATTAGAAGAACGCTTGAAAAAAGAAAAAATTGATGTGAGTTTGTTTAACGCTATCAAAACAAGTTCTTCTCACCCTTTGAATTATACTAAAAATAAAATCATTGAATTTTTTACCCCATTAGGATACAAGCTTGAAATCGGCTCTTTGGTGGAAGATGATTTCCATAATTTCAGCGCTTTAAACTTGCCCCCTTACCACCCTGCAAGAGACATGCAAGACACTTTCTATTTTAAAGATCACAAGCTTTTAAGGACCCACACTTCGCCCGTTCAAATCCACACCATGCAAGAACAAACCCCACCCATTAAGATGATCTGTTTAGGCGAAACCTTTAGGCGCGATTATGACTTGACCCACACACCCATGTTCCACCAAATTGAAGGGCTTGTCGTGGATCAAAAAGGGAATATCCGTTTCACACATTTAAAAGGTGTGATCGAAGACTTTTTGCATTATTTCTTTGGGGGCGTGAAATTAAGGTGGCGCTCTAGCTTTTTCCCTTTCACAGAGCCAAGCGCTGAAGTGGATATTAGTTGCGTGTTTTGCAAGCAAGAAGGCTGTAGGGTTTGCTCGCACACAGGCTGGCTAGAAGTGTTGGGTTGTGGCATGGTCAATAATGCAGTGTTTGAAGCCATAGGGTATGAGAATGTGAGCGGGTTTGCTTTTGGCATGGGGATTGAAAGATTAGCCATGCTGACTTGTCAAATCAATGATTTGCGCAGTTTCTTTGAAACTGATTTGAGGGTGTTGGAGAGCTTTTAATGAAACTGAGCGTCAATGATTTGAATGTTTTTGTCAATGCGCCTAAAGATATAGCCAAACTCTGTGAGGATTTGAGCCGCTTAGGCTTAGAAGTGGAAAGCTGTATCCCTTGTGTCGCTCCTAAAAATGTGGTTGTGGGTAAGGTTTTAGAAAAAGCCCCCCATAAAAACGCTGAAAAACTCAGCGTGTGTCAAGTGGATGTGGGCAAGGAAGTGTTGCCAATCGTGTGTGGGGCTAAAAATGTCGCGCCAAACCAATTCGTGCCAGTCGCTTTAAACGGGGCGCTAATCGGCTCAACCACAATCGCTAAAACCGAGCTTAGGGGGGTTGAAAGCCATGGCATGATTTGCTCTAGCAGCGAATTAGGCTTCCCTAAAATCAATGATGGCATCTTGGAATTAGATGAGAGCGTTGGGGAGTTGGTTTTGGGGAAGGAATTAAACGAATACGCCCCTTTCAACACGCATGTTTTAGAAATTTCATTGACCCCCAATCGTGGGGATTGCTTGAGCGTTTTAGGGATTGCCAGAGAGATTAGCACCTTTTATCACACGCCCTTAAAACCCATTAAAGCTTTAAATTTTACGCCAACAAGCGATTTGATCACGCTTAGTGTGGGTGAAAATATTGAATCGCATCTGGCTTATTATTTGATTTATAATCATTCTTTAAAAACCCCTTTAAATATCAAGCTTTCGCTCGCTCATAACAATACCTTGAGTGAGAACGATCTGAACAATTTCATAGAATTTAGCGCGCATTTTAGTGGGGTAATAATGAACGCTTATAGCCTAAATACAACCCCTGTTGATTTGAGCGTGAAAAACGATGAAAACAACCTTGAAAGCGTTTATATCAACCATCAAAAACGCTCCACCATCGCTATAAAACATCAAGATCAAAAAGATTTGAGCGAGTGTTTGCTTTTAGAGGCAAGTTATATTGATCCTGTAAGCCTGTCTTTAAAATTACACGCTCTAAAAGATAAAACGCTTCAAAAAGACAACGCCCTTATTTATAGGAGCGCTAGGGGGAGCAACCCTAATTTATCAGACGGCCTGAATTTTTTAAGTGCTCATTTGAAAGCCACGATTTTAGAAAGCAAGCAAACTAAGCATTCTTTAAAAGATCGTGCCCTTAAATTCCAACTTGAAGACATTACTGAAATTTTGGGGCTTGTTATAGAAGCAGAAAAAATTCAAGGCATTTTAAAAAATTTGGGTTTTAAAGTTAGCGCAAAAGAGCCAAACTCAAAACCCCAAATTTTAGAGGTTATCGTTCCCAATTTCAGGCATGACATTAAAACGATCCAAGATATTGCTGAAGAAATCTTGCGCTTTGTAGGGATTGATAATTTGATCTCAAAGCCCCTTGATAGCATCAGTAGCAAACATTCAAACCCCCATTATGACACGCACCGCTTTTTTGAAAACCTTAAACACAAGGCTCTCGCTTGCGGTTTTAAAGAAGTCATTCATTACGTGTTTTATTCTAAAGAAAAACAGCAAAAACTGGGCTTTGAAGTTTTAGAAGATCCCCTAGAATTGCAAAACCCTATCACAACGGAATTAAACACCCTGAGAACGAGCCTTGTTTGCGGGCTTTTAGACGCCAGCTTAAGGAATAAAAATTTAGGGTTTAAAAGCATCGCCCTTTATGAAAAAGGGAGCGTGTATAACTCTAAAAGAGAAGAGATTCAAAAACTAGGCTTTTTAATAAGCGGCTTACAAAAGAAAGAGAGCTACCCTTACGCTAAAGGCAAGGCGTGGGATTTCTACTCTTTTGCCGAATGCGTTTCAAAAGTTATAGGGGATTTTAGTTTGGAAAAACTAACCACTCAAACCCCCATTAACCACCCCTACCAGAGCGCTAAAATCATTCAAAACAATGAAATCATAGGCGTAATCGCTAAAATCCACCCTAAAGTGATCCAGGAATTGGATTTGTTTGAAAGCTATTACGCTGAGATAGACGCTTTTAAACTCAAACGCCATGCCATGCTGTTAAAACCCTTTAGCATTTACCCTAGCAGTGTGAGGGATTTGACTCTCATCATTGATGAAAATACCGCTTTTAGCAAGATTAAAAAAGCCTTAAAGGACGCTCAAATCCCTAACTTAAGCGAGATTCTACCCCTTGATGTTTTTAAAGAAAGCGATAATGCCATAGCCTTAAGCGTGCGTTGCGTGATCCATTCTTTAGAAAAAACCTTAAATGATGAAGAGGTCAATTCAGCCGTGCAAAAAGCGCTTGAAATTTTAGAAAAAGAATTTAACGCCCGCCTTAAGGGATAATATAAAGGATAATTGTGATAGAGCTTGACATTAACGCCAGCGATAAATCGCTCTCACACAGAGCCGTTATTTTTAGCTTGCTCGCTCAAAAGCCTTGTTTCGTGCGGAATTTTTTAATGGGAGAAGATTGTTTAAGCTCTTTAGAAATCGCTCAAAATTTAGGGGCTAAAGTGGAAAATACCGCCAAAAATTCTTTTAAAATCACACCCCCAAAGACTATAAAAGAGCCTAATAAGATTTTAAATTGCAACAATTCTGGCACTAGCATGCGTTTATACAGCGGGCTTTTAAGCGCTCAAAAAGGCCTTTTTGTTTTAAGCGGGGACAATTCCCTAAACTCACGCCCCATGAAAAGAATCATTGAACCTTTGAAAGCTTTTGGGGCAAGGATTTTAGGGAGGGAGGATAACCATTTCGCCCCCTTAGTGATCTTAGGGAGTCCGTTAAAAGCTTGCGATTATGAAAGCCCTATCGCTTCAGCTCAAGTCAAAAGCACTTTTATTTTAAGCGCCTTGCAAGCTCAAGGCACAAGCGCCTATAAAGAAAGCGAGATTAGCCGTAACCACACAGAAATCATGCTTAAAAGTTTGGGGGCTAACATTCACAATCAAGACGGCGTTTTAAAAATTTCACCCCTAGAAAAACCCCTAGAAGCCTTTGACTTTACCATAGCCAATGATCCGTCTAGTGCGTTTTTTTTCGCTCTCGCTTGCGCGATTACGCCAAAAAGCAGCCTTCTTTTAAAAAATGTCTTGCTCAACCCCACTCGCATAGAAGCTTTTGAAGTTTTGAAAAAAATGGGCGCTCATATAGAATATGTTATCCAATCCAAAGATTTAGAAGTTATTGGCGATATTTACATAGAACATGCCCCTTTAAAAGCGATCAATATTGATCAAAATATCGCTAGTCTTATTGATGAAATCCCCGCTTTAAGCATCGCTATGCTTTTTGCAAAAGGCAAAAGCATGGTTAAAAACGCTAAAGATTTACGAGCCAAAGAAAGCGATAGGATTAAAGCGGTTGTTTCTAATTTCAAAGCTTTAGGGATTGAATGCGAAGAATTTGAAGACGGGTTTTATATAGAGGGATTAGGAGATATAAGCCCATTAAAGCAGCGCTTTTCTAGGATTAAACCCCCTATTATCAAGAGTTTCAATGATCACAGGATTGCGATGAGTTTCGCTGTTTTAACTTTAGCGTTGCCTTTAGAAATTGATAATTTAGAATGCGCAAACATTTCTTTCCCGCAATTCAAACGCTTACTCAATCAATTCAAAAAAGGGAGTCTTAATGGAAATTAAAATGGCTAAGGATTATGGTTTTTGCTTTGGCGTCAAAAGAGCGATACAAATCGCTGAAAAAAATCAAAACAGCTTGATTTTTGGCTCGCTCATTCATAACGCTAAAGAAATCAATCGTTTGGAAAAAAACTTCAATGTGAAAATTGAAGAAGATCCTAAAAAAATCCCTAAAAACAAAAGCGTGATCATAAGAACCCATGGCATTCCTAAGCAGGATTTAGAATACTTGAAAAACAAGGGGGTCAAAATCACCGATGCGACTTGCCCGTATGTGATCAAGCCCCAACAAATTGTGGAGTCCATGAGCAAAGAAGGGTATCAAATCGTGCTTTTTGGGGATATTAACCACCCTGAAGTCAAGGGCGTGATAAGCTATGCCACTAACCAAGCTTTAGTCGTCAATTCGTTAGAAGAATTGCAAGAAAAAAAGCTCCAACGGAAAGTGGCTTTAGTCTCCCAAACCACCAAACAGACCCCCAAACTCTTGCAAATCGCTTCTTATTTAGTAGAAAGATGCACTGAAGTGCGTATTTTTAACACGATTTGTAACGCAACTTCTTACAACCAAAAAGCCGCTTTGGATTTGAGTAAGGAAGTGGATATTATGATAGTCGTGGGCGGTAAAACTTCTTCAAACACCAAACAGCTCTTAAGCATCGCCAAACAGCATTGCAAAGACAGTTATTTGGTAGAAGATGAAAACGAATTAGAGTTGGCGTGGTTTAAGGATAAAAGATTGTGCGGGATTACCGCTGGGGCTTCCACGCCGGATTGGATTATAGAAAATGTCAAGCAAAAAATCAGCACGATTTAACACATTTTGAAAATTTTCTTTAAAAAAACCGCTAATTGTTAGTTTTTAAACGATTTTGTAAGCCAAAAAAGGATACAATTCCCCTAAGGAATTTTATATTTATTTTATAGTAAGGCAGTCAATGAGCAAGATAGCAGACGATCAGTATTTTAATGACGAGGAGGAAGACTTCGCAAAACTCTTAGAAAAAGAAGAAACTCTAGAAAAAGGCACTATCAAAGAAGGGTTAATCGTTTCCATCAATGAGAATGATGGGTATGCCATGGTGAGCGTGGGCGGTAAGACAGAAGGTCGTTTGGCTTTGAATGAGATCACCGATGAAAAGGGGCAATTGATGTATCAAAAAAATGACCCCATTGTCGTGCATGTGTCCGAAAAAGGCGAACACCCTAGCGTTTCCTACAAAAAGGCCATCTCCCAACAAAAGATTCAAGCTAAAATTGAAGAATTGGGCGAAAACTATGAAAACGCCATTATTGAGGGCAAGATTATAGGCAAGAATAAAGGGGGCTATATCGTGGAGTCTCAAGGCGTGGAGTATTTTCTCTCCCGCTCGCACTCTTCTTTAAAGAATGACGCAAACCACATCGGCAAACGCATTAAAGCGTGTATCATTCGTGTGGATAAGGAAAACCACTCTATCAATATTTCTCGCAAACGATTCTTTGAAGTCAATGACAAACGGCAGCTTGAGGTTTCTAAAGAATTGTTAGAAGCTACAGAGCCGGTGTTAGGGGTCGTAAGGCAGATCACCCCTTTTGGTATTTTTGTAGAAGCTAAGGGGATTGAGGGCTTGGTTCATTATTCTGAAATCAGCCATAAAGGGCCAGTCAACCCTGAGAAATACTACAAAGAAGGCGATGAAGTCTATGTCAAAGCTATCACTTATGATGAAGAAAAAAGACGCCTTTCACTCTCCATAAAAGCGACCATAGAAGACCCATGGGAAGAGATCCAAGACAAACTAAAACCCGGATACGCCATTAAAGTGGTGGTGAGCAATATTGAACATTACGGGGTGTTTGTGGATATTGGTAATGATATTGAAGGCTTTTTGCATGTTTCTGAAATCTCTTGGGATAAAAATGTCAGCCACCCTAGCCATTACTTGAGCGTGGGGCAAGAGATCGATGTGAAAATTATTGACATTGATCCTAAAAACCGCCGCTTAAGGGTTTCTTTAAAACAACTCACTAACAGGCCTTTTGATGTTTTTGAATCTAAACACCAAGTGGGGGATATTGTAGAGGGCAAAGTGGCGACTTTAACGGATTTTGGGGCGTTTTTGAATCTGGGTGGGGTGGATGGTTTGCTCCACAATCACGATGCTTTTTGGGATAAAGATAAAAAGTGCAAAGACCACTATAAAATTGGCGATGTGATCAAAGTGAAAATCCTTAAAATCAACAAAAAAGATAAAAAGATTTCTTTGAGCGCGAAGCACTTGGTGACTTCCCCTACAGAAGAATTCGCTCAAAAGCATAAAACAGATAGCGTGATTCAAGGCAAAGTGGTGAGTATTAAGGATTTTGGCGTTTTCATTAATGCTGATGGCATTGATGTGCTGATCAAAAATGAAGATTTGAACCCCTTGAAAAAAGATGAAATCAAAATAGGGCAAGAAATCACATGCGTGGTGGTTGCGATTGAAAAATCTAACAACAAGGTGCGCGCTTCTGTGCATAGGTTAGAGCGCAAAAAAGAAAAAGAAGAATTGCAAGCTTTTAACACGAGCGATGATAAAATGACTTTAGGGGATATTCTTAAAGAAAAACTCTAAAGAGCGATTTTAAAAACATGAGAATGGCATGAGATTTAAGAGTGTTGTTGCTTTTATTTCCCTAGCTGTCGCTCTTGGCGTTTTAGCCTATTTGTTTTTAAGCGTTAAAAAAGAAATGCCCGCTACTTCTCATGCGATCTCTCAAACACATGCAATCTCTCAAGCCAATGAAAGCCCCTCTCAAACCAATGAAAAAAGCCATGAAATCAACCTAGAAGAAAGCCCTAATAATCCTAATACCCCTAACGATGAAAAAGCCTCCCATAACGAAGAAGATCATAATAACACCCTTTCTCAAAACCTTGATGCACAAGAATCTATCAATTACCCCGTTGTGGAACATTATTTTGAAATCCCTTTTGAAGAAAAAAAAAGGGAATATTCAAAGCTTATCATTAAGGATTTAAAGGACTATCAATGGTGGTGTTTAAAAGAAATCCTCAAAAAAGAACAAATTGATTACGCTTACGATAACACCAAAAACCAATCCAATCTCATCATCTATTTAGACAAAAACAAAAAAGAACGCTTTTTAGCTGATTTAGACTATTATAAAATACGCTATCATGCTGTTTTTTAAATTCAAAGGATAAAAATGTATCAAGTAGCCATTTGCGACCCCATCCATGCTAAAGGCATTCAAATTTTAGAAGCCCAAAAAGACATTATCTTGCATGATTATTCCAAATGCCCCAAAAAGGAGCTTTTAGAAAAACTCACTCCCATGGATGCGCTCATCACTCGCAGCATGACCCCTATCACAAGCGATTTTTTAAAGCCCTTAACCCACTTAAAATCCATTGTGAGAGCGGGCGTGGGAGTGGATAATATTGATTTAGAAAGTTGCTCTCAAAAAGGCATTGTAGTGATGAATATCCCTACCGCTAACACGATTGCCGCTGTGGAATTGACCATGGCGCATTTGATTAATGCAGTGCGCTCATTCCCTTGCGCGAACGATCAAATCAAACACCAAAGGTTATGGAAAAGAGAAGATTGGTATGGCACGGAATTGAAAAATAAAAAGCTAGGCATCATCGGTTTTGGGAATATTGGCTCTAGGGTGGGCATTAGGGCTAAAGCTTTTGAAATGGAAGTTTTAGCCTATGATCCTTATATCCCTTCTTCAAAAGCCACTGATTTAGGGGTCATTTACACAAAGAATTTTGAAGACATTTTACAATGCGATATGATCACTATCCACACCCCTAAAAGTAAAGAGACCATTAACATGATAGGCGCTAAAGAGATTGAACGCATGAAAAAAGGGGTTATTTTGATCAATTGCGCTAGAGGGGGGCTTTATAATGAAGACGCCCTTTATGAAGCTTTAGAAACCAAAAAAGTGCGTTGGCTTGGCATTGATGTCTTTTCTAAAGAGCCTGGCATTCATAATAAGCTTTTAGACTTGCCTAATGTGTATGCGACCCCCCATATTGGCGCGAACACTTTAGAATCCCAAGAAGAAATTTCCAAACAAGCCGCTCAAGGGGTTATGGAATCTTTAAGGGGTTCAAGCCACCCGCATGCTCTAAATCTACCCATGCAAGCTTTTGATGCAAGCGCTAAAGCCTACTTGAATTTAGCGCAAAAATTGGGTTATTTTTCCAGTCAAATCCATAAGGGCGTGTGCCAAAAAATTGAGCTCAGTCTTTGTGGGGAGATCAACCAATTCAAAGACGCCCTTGTCGCTTTTACGCTAGTGGGGGTGTTAAAACCCGTTGTAGGGGATAAAATCAATTACATTAACGCTCCCTTTGTGGCTAAAGAAAGAGGCATTGAGATTAAGGTTAGCCTTAAAGAAAGCGCTTCGCCCTATAAAAACATGCTCTCTTTAACTTTAAATGCGGCTAATGGCGCGATCAGCGTGAGCGGCACGGTGTTTGAAGAAGATATTTTAAAACTCACTGAGATCGATGGGTTTCATATTGATATAGAGCCAAAGGGTAAAATGCTTTTATTCAGGAATACGGATATTCCAGGCGTTATTGGGAGCGTGGGGAATGCGTTCGCTAGGCATGGCATTAATATCGCTGATTTTCGTTTGGGACGCAACACGCAAAAAGAAGCCCTAGCGCTCATCATTGTAGATGAAGAAGTTTCTTTGGAAGTTTTAGAAGAGCTTAAAAACATTCCTGCATGCTTAAGCGTTCATTATGTGGTTATTTAAGGTAGTTGGATGCGAGAATTTTTAAAGCTTTTAAAAAAACATAATGAATTAGAAATCATTGACACCCCCCTTGAAGTGGATTTAGAAATCGCTCATCTAGCCTATATAGAAGCAAAAAAACCTAATGGAGGCAAAGCCCTTTTATTCACACAACCCATAAGAAAAGAGCATGACCAGATCAAAACCTTTGGCATGCCGGTTTTGATGAACGCTTTTGGCTCTTTCAAACGCTTGGATCTTTTATTAAAAACCCCTATAGAAAGTCTGCAACAACGCATGCAAGCGTTCTTGCGCTTTGACACCCCTAAAAACTTCACTGAGAGTTTGAAAGTTTTAAAAGATTTATGGGATTTAAGACACGTTTTCCCTAAAAAAACCGCTCGCCCTAAAGACCTCATCACCAAGCAAGATAAAGAAGTCAATTTGTGGGATCTACCCGTTTTAAAAACTTGGGAAAAAGATGGCGGGGCTTTCATCACTATGGGGCAAGTCTATACCCAAAGCCTAGATCATAAAAAAAAGAATTTAGGCATGTATCGTTTGCAAGTTTATGATAAAAACCATTTAGGCTTGCATTGGCAAATCCATAAAGACTCCCAGCTCTTTTTCCACGAATACGCTAAGGCTAAAGTCAAAATGCCTGTCAGCATCGCTATTGGTGGGGATTTGCTCTACACATGGTGCGCGACAGCCCCCTTACCTTATGGCATTTATGAACTCATGCTCTATGGGTTTATTAGGGAGAAAAAAGCGCGCGTAATGCCATGCCTAAGCAACTCTTTAAGCGTGCCAAGCGATTGCGATATTGTGATAGAAGGGTTTGTGGATTGCGAGAAATTAGAGCTTGAAGGACCTTTTGGGGATCACACTGGCTATTACACCCCTATTGAGCCTTACCCTGTTTTAGAAGTCAAAACCATTAGCTATAAAAAAGATTCCATTTACTTAGCCACTGTGGTGGGTAAGCCTCCTTTAGAAGACAAATACATGGGGTATTTGACCGAACGCCTGTTTTTGCCCTTGCTTCAAACGCACGCCCCCAATCTCATAGATTATTACATGCCAGAAAATGGGGTGTTTCATAATTTGATTTTAGCCAAAATACACACGCGCTATAACGCTCATGCCAAGCAAGTCATGCATGCTTTTTGGGGCGTGGGGCAGATGAGTTTTGTCAAGCATGCGATTTTTGTCAATGAAGACGCTCCTAATCTAAGGGACACCAACGCTATCATTGAATACATATTAGAAAATTTTTCTAAAGAAAACGCGCTCATCTCTCAAGGCGTGTGCGACGCGCTAGATCATGCAAGCCCTGAATACGCTATGGGGGGGAAACTCGGTATTGATGCGACCTCTAAAAGCAATACCCCCTACCCCACGCTTTTAAACGATAACGCCCTACTAGCGCTTTTACAAGATAAAATGCAAAATATCGTTCTTTTGAAGCAATATTACCCACACACTCGTAACCCCATTTGCGTCATTAGCGTGGAAAAGAAAGATA
Organism: Helicobacter pylori; assembly: GCF_011140715.1. Lineage (GTDB taxonomy): Bacteria > Campylobacterota > Campylobacteria > Campylobacterales > Helicobacteraceae > Helicobacter > Helicobacter pylori_DA. The sequence continues at coordinate 53,596 of NZ_SFZZ01000026.1, forward strand.
AAAGCGTCATTGAATTGGCTAAAAACTTGCTCGGTTTTGAAGAGCATTTGCGCATCGTCATCTTTGTAGAGCATGTCAGCAACGATTTAAACAACCCTTACATGCTGTTATGGCGCATCGTTAATAATATTGACGCCAGGCGTGATATTCTCACCTCTAAACATTGTTTTTTTATAGACGCTACCAATAAGGGCGTTATGGATAAACATTTTAGAGAATGGCCCACCGAAACCAATTGCTCCATGGAAGTCATAGAAAATTTGAAAAAGAAAGGGCTTTTAAAAGATTTTGAAACTTTAAATCAAAAATTCCATCTCACGCATTCTTTCAGCACGCACAAAGAAGATCTATAAAGAATAGCCATAAAGAAGGATTATGTTAGATTATCGCCAAAAAATTGATGCTCTCATCACCAAAATAGAAAAGGCTCGCACCGCCTATTCAAGACATCATATTGTCAAAATCGTGGCTATTTCAAAAAACGCTTCCCCAGAAGCTATCCAACATTACTACAACTGCTCTCAAAGGGCTTTTGGAGAAAATAAAGTTCAAGATTTAAAAACTAAAATGCATTCTTTAGAGCATTTGCCCCTTGAATGGCACATGATAGGCTCTTTACAAGAAAATAAAATCAATGCGCTTTTGAGTTTAAAACCCGCCCTTTTGCATTCTTTAGACTCTTTAAAACTCGCCCTAAAAATAGAAAAGCGTTGCGAAATATTGGGCGTCAATTTAAACGCTCTTTTACAGGTTAATAGCGCGTATGAGAAAAGTAAAAGCGGGGTGGTGCCTGAAGAAGCGCTAGAAATTTATTCTCAAATCAGTGAAACTTGCAAGCGCCTCAAGCTTAAGGGGCTGATGTGTATAGGCGCTCATGCTGATGATGAAAAGAAAATTGAAAAATCCTTTATCACCACCAAAAAGCTTTTTGACCAAATAAAGAATGCGAGCGTTCTTTCAATGGGCATGAGTTGTGATTTTGAATTAGCGATTGCTTGCGGGGCGAATCTTTTAAGGATTGGTTCTTTTTTGTTCAAAGAGTAAGATGCTAGAAACTTATGCGCTTAAAAATGGGGCTGTTTTTATCTCTGATGCGCATTTTTTGCCTAAAAGCTCTCATTTAATCCATACGCTTAAAGAACTTTTAAGCGCCAAACCTCCACAAGTCTTTTTCATGGGCGATATTTTCCATGTTCTTGTGGGCTATTTACCCCTAGATAAAGAGCAGCAAAAAATCATTGATTTAATCCATGCGTTAAGCGAAATTTCACAAGTCTTTTATTTTGAAGGCAACCATGATTTTTCCATGCGTTTGGTGTTGAGTTCTAAAGTGGTTGTTTTTGAGCGCCAAAACCAACCCGTATTATTCCAGTATGATAACAAACGCTTTTTGCTAGCCCATGGGGATTTATTCACCACTAAAGCGTATGAATTTTACATCACGCAGCTCACTTCCACTTGGGCGAGATTTTTTCTAACTTTTTTAAATTTTGCGAGTTTTAAAACCTTATACCCTTTTTTGAAAAAACGCATCTATCAAAAACCCATCCGCCTTTGGGAATTAGAGCCAAAAGAATTAAAAGCCTTTATTGAAAAGCGCCTAAAAGCCTATCAAAACTACATTAAAGATCTTAACATTGACAGCATTGACGGCATTATAGAGGGGCATTTTCACCTCAAAAGCGGCGCAAAAATCCCCTTAAGCGTGCCTATTTACTGCCCACTGCCTTCCTTTTATTACGAACAAAGCCTTTTTAAGGTATCATCAAGCCTTTTAGAACCATCTCAAGATAAGGACGCCTAAATCATGGCAGAAAAAACAGCTAACGATTTAAAATTGAGTGAGATAGAACTCGTGGATTTTCGTATTTATGGCATGCAAGAGGGCGTCCCTTATGAGGGGATTTATGGCATTAATGTGGCTAAAGTCCAAGAAATCATCCCCATGCCTACCATTTTTGAATACCCCACGAATCTAGATTACATTATCGGCGTGTTTGATTTGCGTTCCACGATCATTCCGCTTATTGATTTGGCTAAATGGATAGGGATTGTCCCGGATAAAAGCAAGGAAAATGAAAGAATCGTCATCATCACTGAATTTAACAACATTAAAATGGGCTTTTTAGTCCATTCAGCCAGGCGTATCAGGCGCATTAGCTGGAAAGATGTGGAGCCTGCGTCCTTTAGCGCATCCAATAGCATCAACAGAGAAAATATCACCGGCACCACGCGCATTGAAAACGATCAAACCCTACTCATTTTGGATTTAGAAAGCATTTTAGACGATTTAAAGCTTAATGAAGACGCTAAAAACACTAAAGATACTCCTAAACAGCATTTTGAAGGCGAAGTATTGTTTTTAGACGATAGCAAGACCGCAAGAAAAACCTTAAAAAACCATTTGAGTAAATTGGGTTTTAGCATCACTGAAGCTGTGGATGGGGAAGACGGGTTGAACAAATTAGAAATGTTATTCAAAAAATACGGGGACGATTTGAGAAAACATTTGAAATTCATTATTTCAGATGTTGAAATGCCTAAAATGGATGGCTATCATTTTTTATTCAAGCTCCAAAAAGACCCTAGGTTTGCTTATATTCCTGTGATTTTTAATTCTTCTATTTGCGATAATTATAGCGCTGAAAGGGCTAAAGAAATGGGGGCTGTAGCGTATTTAGTCAAGTTTGACGCAGAGAAATTCACCGAAGAAATTTCTAAGATTTTAGACAAGAATGCGTAATTCTTTTTATAAAATTGTAAAATACTCTTATCTCAAACGCTAAAAAGGGGTTTAAATGGATGATTTGCAAGAAATAATGGAAGACTTCTTGATTGAAGCCTTTGAAATGAACGAGCAGTTGGATCAGGATTTGGTGGAATTAGAGCATAACCCTGAAGATTTGGACTTGCTCAATCGCATTTTTAGAGTCGCCCACACCATTAAAGGCTCTAGCTCGTTTTTGAATCTTAATATTCTCACGCACCTCACGCACAACATGGAAGATGTCCTGAATCGCGCCAGAAAGGGCGAAATCAAAATCACGCCGGATATCATGGATGTCGTGTTGCGCTCCATTGATTTGATGAAAACTTTGCTCGTAACGATTAGAGACACCGGATCGGATACTAATAACGGCAAGGAAAACGAGATTGAAGAAGTAGTCAAAAAGCTTCAAGCCATTACGAGCCAAAACTTAGAGGGCGCTAAAGAAACTTTAGGGGCTAAAGAAGCCCCAGAAAAAGAAGTAAAAAAAGAAAATAAAAAAGAAAATCAGACAGGAACAAAAGCCCCTACTACAGAAAACCCTACAAGCGATAACCCACTAGCCGATGAGCCGGATTTGGATTATTCCAACATGAGCGCTGAAGAAGTGGAAGCGGAAATTGAACGGCTGCTTAACAAGCGCCAAGAGGCCGATAAAGAACGAAGAGCCCAAAAAAAGCAAGAAGATCAAGCCAAGCCTAAACAAGAAGTTACCCCAGCAAAAGAACCCCCCAAAACAGAAACCCCCAAAGCCCCTAAAACAGAAACTAAAGCTAAGGCTAAAGCAGATACTGAAGAAAATAAAGCCCCCTCTATTGGCGTGGAGCAAACCGTTAGGGTAGATGTGCGCCGCTTGGATCACTTGATGAATCTAATCGGCGAGCTTGTGTTAGGGAAGAATCGCTTGATTAGAATCTATAGCGATGTGGAAGAACGCTATGATGGGGAAAAGTTTTTAGAGGAATTAAACCAGGTAGTCTCTTCTATTTCAGCGGTAACCACAGACTTGCAGCTTGCGGTGATGAAAACCCGGATGCAACCAGTGGGCAAGGTGTTCAATAAATTCCCTCGCATGGTAAGGGATTTAAGCCGGGAATTAGGCAAAAGCATTGAATTGATCATTGAGGGTGAAGAAACCGAGCTTGATAAATCCATTGTAGAAGAGATTGGCGATCCGCTCATCCACATTATCCGTAACTCATGCGATCATGGGATTGAGCCTTTAGAAGAAAGAAAAAGGCTTAACAAGCCTGAAACCGGTAAAGTGCAATTGAGCGCGTATAATGAGGGCAATCACATTGTGATTAAAATCTCTGATGATGGCAAAGGGTTAGACCCTGTGATGCTTAAAGAAAAAGCGATTGAAAAAGGGGTGATTAGCGAAAGAGACGCTGAAAGCATGAGCGATAGGGAAGCGTTTAACCTCATTTTCAAGCCAGGCTTTTCTACCGCAAAAGTCGTTTCCAACGTTTCAGGCAGAGGCGTAGGCATGGATGTGGTAAAAACCAATATTGAAAAGCTTAATGGGATCATTGAAATCGATTCAGAAGTGGGGGTAGGCACGACTCAAAAGCTTAAAATCCCTCTCACTCTGGCCATCATTCAAGCTTTACTCGTGGGCGTTCAAGAAGAATATTACGCTATCCCGCTTTCTTCAGTTTTAGAAACCGTGCGCATCAGCCAGGATGAAATTTACACCGTTGATGGCAAAAGCGTGTTGCGCTTAAGAGATGAGGTGCTTTCTTTGGTGCGCCTTTCTGATATTTTTAAAGTGGATGCTATTTTGGAGTCCAACTCTGATGTGTATGTGGTTATCATTGGCTTGGCCGATCAAAAAATTGGCGTGATCGTGGATTATTTGATCGGTCAAGAAGAAGTGGTCATTAAATCTTTAGGTTACTATCTTAAAAACACTAGAGGCATTGCTGGCGCTACGGTGAGAGGCGATGGGAAAATCACTCTTATTGTAGATGTGGGAGCGATGATGGATATGGCAAAAAGCATCAAAGTCAATATCACTAATCTGATGAACGAATCAGAAAACACGAAGAGCAAAAATTCTCCTAGCGATTATATTGTCTTAGCGATTGATGACAGCAGCACGGATAGAGCGATTATCCGCAAATGTTTAAAACCATTAGGCATCACGCTTTTAGAGGCCACTAACGGGTTAGAAGGCTTAGAAATGCTTAAAAATGGCGATAAGATTCCGGACGCTATTTTAGTGGATATTGAAATGCCTAAAATGGACGGCTACACTTTCGCTTCTGAAGTGCGTAAATACAATAAATTTAAAAACCTGCCTTTGATCGCAGTAACCAGTCGGGTAACTAAAACCGATAGGATGCGTGGCGTTGAATCCGGCATGACTGAATACATCACCAAACCTTATAGCGGTGAGTATTTAACCACCGTAGTGAAGCGCAGTATTAAATTAGAAGGAGGCGAATCGTGAGTAATCAATTAAAAGATTTATTTGAAAGACAAAAAGAAGCTAGTGTAGGTTCTAAACAAGAAGACAATGAAGAAATTTTGCAATTCATTGGCTTTATTATTGGCGATGAAGAATACGCCATTCCTATTTTGAATATTTTAGAAATCGTCAAACCCATTGGTTACACGCGAGTCCCTGAAACCCCAAACTATGTGCTTGGTGTGTTCAATTTAAGAGGTAATGTCTTCCCTTTGATCAGCTTGCGTTTAAAGTTTGGCTTGAAAGCTGAAAAACAAAACAAAGACACTCGTTATTTGGTGGTGCGCCATAATGATCAGATCGCTGGGTTTTTCATTGATCGCTTAACTGAAGCCATTCGCATCAAGCAAACGGATATTGACCCGGTGCCAGAGACTTTGAGCGATAACAATAATTTAACCTATGGCATTGGGAAACAAAACGACAGACTCGTAACCATTTTAAGAGTGGAAGAAATCTTAAAAAAAGACTTCTAAAAATTTTAGTTTATCCATAGCCCCTATGGGCTTTGAGAAAGACTTATTCCGTTAAAAAGCTTGATTTTTAATCAAGCGTCTCTTATAATGCGCTAAAAGCAGAGTCTTTTTTAATCTTTTCTTTTAAAAGTAGCGTGAAACTTTTTTAAACGGATTAAAAAGAACCCCTTATTTTTAGTCTTTGTTACCAACACTTTTTAACAAGTGGGGCTTTTGCATTGAGACTTACTAGATTGTAGCCCCCTCCTTTTAAGGATTTCCTATTCCAACACTTTTAAAAGTGCTTCATAATTGGGCTCTTCTAAAATGTTTTGAACGATCTCTTTATAGATAACCACTCCCTTATCATCAAGAACAAACACCGATCGAGCGAGTAAGCCTTGCAAAGAGCCTTTGCCCAACAGCACGCCATAATTTTCCCCAAAAGCCTTATACCTAAAATCGCTTAAGATTCTTAAGTCCTTAATGCCTTCAGCGCCGCAAATTTGTCCTTGAGAAAAAGGCAAATCCATAGAAATAACGCTAAAACTCACAGAAGGCAGTTTGCCGGCTTGCTCATTGAAGTATTTGGCTTGGAGCAAGCAAACCGATCCGGTTAAACTAGGAAGCGCGCTAACGACTTGAAAACGCACGCCCTGCTTCAACAAATTGACTTCTTGCAAATCGCCATTGACCAATTTCACATCAGGGGCTTTATCGCCCACCTTTAAGGGTTTCCCTTCTAACTGATATGTTTCTTCTTTAAAAGTAACTTTTTGCATGGTTAAATCCTTTCTAATGAATTGCTATATTGCGTTAGAATAATAGTCAATTAAAATTAACTTTTAAAAAATTTAAAAAGAATTTGTTTAAAAAGTCGTTTTCATTTTAAAAAACCCCTTAAAATCCACAAAATTTGCATAACGATTTAATTTTTAAGAAAAGATTTACCAAAAAGTATTAAAAAATGATTACAATACGGCTATCTGATCACAAGGAGAAAACATGTTTACATTACGAGAGTTGCCTTTTGCTAAAGACAGCATGGGGGATTTTTTAAGCCCTGTGGCGTTTGATTTCCACCATGGGAAACACCATCAAGCTTATGTGAATAATTTGAACAATCTCATCAAAGGCACGGATTTTGAGAAAAGTTCTTTGTTTGATATTTTGACGAAGTCTAGCGGAGGCGTGTTCAATAACGCCGCTCAAATTTACAACCACGATTTTTATTGGGATTGCCTAAGCCCCAAAGCGACTGCTTTAAGCGATGAGTTAAAAGGGGCTTTAGAAAAAGATTTCGGATCGTTGGAAAAATTTAAAGAAGACTTCATTAAGAGCGCGACCACTTTGTTTGGCTCTGGTTGGAATTGGGCAGCGTATAATTCAGACACTCAAAAAATTGAAATCATTCAAACCAGCAACGCTCAAACCCCGGTTACGGATAAAAAAGTGCCGCTTTTAGTGGTGGATGTGTGGGAGCATGCTTATTATATTGACCACAAAAACGCACGCCCTGTGTATTTGGAAAAATTCTATGGGCATATTAATTGGCATTTTGTTTCTCAATGCTATGAGTGGGCGAAAAAAGAAGGCTTAGGCTCAGTGGATTACTACATCAATGAGTTGGTACATAAAAAAGCTTAAGCGTTATTTTGCATAGGGTGGTTTAAAGGTTTTTAAACCACGCTTCTTTTTTGAATGAAAGACACTCTGTTTAACAAATCCCTAAACAAACGCTTTTGTTTTGATGAGAAAGTCGCCCATGTTTTTGATGACATGCTGGAGCGTTCCATCCCCTATTATTATGAGATGTTGGATTTGGGAGCGTATTTTATCGCTCAAAACTTAAAAGAAAATATCTATCCTAAACCCTTGATTTATGATTTGGGCTGTTCTACCGGAAACTTTTTTATCGCGCTTAACCAACAAATCCAACAAGATATTGAGCTTGTAGGGATTGACAATTCCATGCCCATGCTCAAAAAAGCGCAAGAAAAATTAAAAGATTTTAACAATGTCCGTTTTGAATGCATGGATTTTTTAGAGGTTGAGTTTAAAGAAGCGAGCGCGTTTTCATTGCTTTTTGTGTTGCAATTTGTCCGCCCCATGCAAAGAGAGGTGTTGCTCAAAAAGATTTATAACAGCCTTGCGTTGAATGGGGTTTTATTGGTGGGTGAAAAGATCATGAGCGAAGATCGGATATTGGACAAGCAAATGATAGAGCTATACTACCTTTATAAACAAAATCAAGGCTACAGCCACAATGAAATCGCTTTCAAAAGAGAAGCGTTAGAAAATGTGCTTGTGCCTTATAGCTTGAAAGAAAATATCGCGCTTTTAGAAAGCGTGGGGTTTAAGCATGTAGAAGCGCTGTTTAAATGGGTGAATTTCACGCTGTTGGTCGCTAGAAAAACATGAGTTTTTTGAAACAATAAATATATAAAACATGAGTTTTTAAAAAATATCCATAGGGTCCATGTTCACGCTGCAAGGGATATTGGGGGCGGTTTTTAAAAATGCATGCACGCTTTTGATTAGGCTTAAAGGGTTTTTGGAACGCAATAAAATAAGGTAGCGATAAGAAGAGGCGATTTTTTCAATGGGCGCTTTGAAATTAGAGAGCGTTACGCCCTTTTCTAAACACAAAGAAAGGGTTTGGGAGGCTTTTAGGCTCAATTGTTGGGCTTTTTCTTCGTTTTTATGCTTAAACTCCAACAAACACAGCCTTGAAAAAGGCGGGTAGAGTTCGCACCTTTCTTGCAATTCGTATTGTAAAAAATCTTCATAATCTTCTAAGAAATTTTTTAACAGATCCGTTTCGGTGCTTTGAATGAACACTTGGCCAGAAATTTGCCTAGCGCTCCTCCCAGCGATTTGATAAAGTAACGACACGCCTTCTTCTAAAGCCCTATAACTATTAGATTTAATGATATTGTCTATGCCTAAAACAACCGCTAAACTCACTTTAGCGTAATCATGCCCTTTGCTTATCATTTGAGTGCCGATTAAGATATTCGTTTTTTGAGCGTTGAAATCGTTTAAAATATTGTGGAGTTTTTTTGGCGTGCTGGTGTGATCTTTATCTAAAATCGCTATTTTAGCGCCTTTCAAAAGGCCTTCCAACTCGTTCAACACTTGCATGGTGCCTATCCTTTTACCCACTAAAACTTCGCTTTGACATGCGTTGCAAATTTTAGGGATAGGGCTTGAAAAATGGCAATAATGGCACATGAGTTTGTTGGTTTTTAAATGCAAACTCATATTCACGCTGCAAAAGGGGCATTGAACGCTTTTGTAGCAATTTTGACACAGCAAGGTTTTGAAATTAGCCCTTGTAGGCACAAAAATAATGGCTTGCTCGTTTTTGTCTATCACTTGTTGCAACGCTTCTAAGAGTTTGGGCGTGATAAAACGCTCGGTTTTTTCAAAAATAATGTTTTTTTGCGTAGGGGTGTAGCGCCCCTTTAAGCGCACTAAAGCCTTATCTTTAAAGCGTTGGTAACTACTCAAACTTGGCGTAGCAGAGCCTAAAACCACTTGAATAGGGAATTTATGGGATAAATACAAGCATAAATCCCTAGCGTTATACATAGGGCTTTGATGAGACTTATAAGAAAAGTCATGCTCTTCATCTACAATGATTAAACCCAACTCCTTAAGGGGTAAAAACAACGCGCTTCGTGTGCCTACCACTAATTTGATTTCTTGCGAATAAAGCTTTTCTAAAAATTGTTTTTTTTGATTTTGAGAGAGTTTGCTATGCCACAAGCCTAAATTTTCTTTAAAGACTTTTTTAAGGCGTTGCTGCATTTGAGGGGTGAGGGCGATTTCTGGCACTAACAACAAAGCGCTTTTTTTTTGCCCTAAAGTTTGAGCGATTGCATGCATATAAATTTCGGTTTTCCCGCTGCCCGTATCGCCAAAAAGCAAGCTTGCTGGATGTTTTTGCAATTCTTTTAAAGCGTTGGTTTGCGTTTGGCTTAATATATTAAGAACAGGCTCAATTTTTTCTAACCCCACTCCATCGCATTCTTTAAAAGGGGCAAAAAGACTTAAGACTGAAGAAAGATTGGCCGAGTAATATTGAGCGATAAAAATAGCTAGCTCCATTTGAAAAGGGAGTAAAAAATAAGGGGTTTTTTCTAACTCTAGGCATTCAAAAGAGGGTTTTGAAACTTCTTCAAGAACGACGCCCAAAAGCGTTTTATTCCTTAAAGGGATATTGACTAACGCTCCTTTTTTATGCCGTTCTTTAGAAAAGTAAGTTAAAGGGGGGGTTTTATTTTTTAAAGGAGCGATTAAGTGATAGAACATGATGAGATTTTTTCTAAAAGCTTTTGGAGTTCATTATGCAAATACTCGTTCTGGCAACTTTCATGCAAATAATTCTTCAAAAGCTCTAAGGCGTTTAATTCTTGGTTATGGAAACGCTCCTTTAGGGTGCGTTTCATCTCATCGCTAAAGGTGTTATTGAGAGAGATTTTATAGCGTTTTCCTAAATAAGTGATTTCTAAGCTATCGTTTTCTAAAGACATGTTTTTAATGGTTTATGACAATAAATCAGAGATTTTGTCATAAAGACCTTGAATGCCCTTATCTTTAGCGCTCAATTCATCGTATAAAATAGCGATTTGAATGTCTTTTTCTTCATTTTGCGCATTCAATGTGGTATTTGCTTGGCGTAAAGCGTTCAACTCTTCTTCTTGTTTTTGGATTTTTTCAATCAATTCATCAATTTTAGCGCCCAATTGGTTTAACAAACTTAAAGATTGCATAGTAAGCCTTTCATGGTTTTTAAAAGTTATTATATCAAAGCTCTTTAATTATCGCAAAATACCCCTATCCCCTTAAGGTAATGACTTCTACCATAAAATAAAGTAACTAAAACCCCATGTTTTAAACCATTCTTATGGTGGTATTTGGTATTTTTGATTACCATAAAATAACAAGATAGAAAGCTTGACATGGGAGTGATAAATGCAAAAAAATATATTAAAAATGACTCTGTTGTTGGTTTTCCTCTTTTTAAAAAACGCTGTTGGTTTAGAAGATAAAAAAGCCGATCCTAAAAGCGTTCAAAATACGCCCAAAAATTTACCCCCTATCCAATTAAGGCTCAATCAAGTCCATGAAGAACTTATCAAAATGTTAGAAAATATGGAAAAAGGCACGCAGTATGAGTTCCCTAAAATCAAAGAAATCCTGGAGCAAAGCGAAGAAGAATGGCTCAAAGTCGCCCATGAAGAATGCGTGGCGTTGGTCATGCTAATAAGCCCCAAGGCTTCTATTGAAAGTAGCCCGATTTATAAGAATTGCTATGAAGCTTATGTGAAGCAAAGAATCCATGATCTATATGATTTTTATATAGAAAGCAAAAAGGTGAAAAGAAAAATCAAAAAAGCCCATAAGCAAGAGGTTGCCACTAAGCAATCCCAACCCCTAACAAAAGAGCCACCCAAGAACGAGAACAAAAAAAGCTTAGTAAAACCCAGCTTAAAAGATGCGAGTATCCCTAAAGGGTATTACTTGCAAATTGGGGCTTTTTTGAACGCGCCCAGTAAGGATTTTTTGCAAACGCTCAAAACTTTCCCTTACCAAATAAAGAAAAAAGACTCCCTCACGCATTATTTGATTGGCCCTTATAAAACCAAAGAAGAAGCCCTAAAACAGCTTGAAAATGCGGCTAAAAGCTTTAAAAATAAGCCTGCGTTGGTAGAGAAGTAATTTTTACTTAGTTTGATTGAATCTTATAAAGCCACATGGCTATTAGCGCGACAAACAAACTCGCGCCCAAAAACGCATAGCCTATCATTTTATAAAGGGGGATAAAATTTTTTTGAATTTCTTCTTCTGCAATAATGATTTTAGAAACCCCTAAGCGGTTAGTTGGGGCGCTGTCTGTGAGGTAAAAGCCCTGTCTTTTAAGCACAAAATAAGGGGTTTTGATCAAAGCGTCATTTTTAAAAGAGGCCACAAACGCCCCGATATTAGAAAACTTGACTTTGTTGTCCTCATCTAATAAGACAAAGGGGGTGTTTTTGAATCGTTCTTCTAAGATTTTTAAAGGCTCTAAAGAAGAGACATTATTTAATTCTAAAAGGCTTTTAGCGATCGCATCAGCGGTGTATTGCATGCGTATTTGGGTGTTTTCTAAAAGGTTATTTTTCGCATAAAAGAAAAATAACGCTAACAAAACCCCCACTAAAAGCAAGGTAGAAAGAGTATAAACGATTAAAAAACGCTTTTTAAAAGAATGGGGCATGACGGACCTTTTTATTGATAGCGGGTTGGATAACACGGCTTTTTTATGATTGGATTAAAAACACTCAAAAACAGCCCCTTTTTTCTACCATACTTATTTAATTTTATGGTAAATTTTTGAAAAATTGTTATAATTCCCATACTTTATATTGGCAAATTCAATGGAGAAAGGAGTTTGGAACATGCTTGATGTATGGATAGATATGATAATTTGTATTTTTTATTTGCTCTTTTTTACGACTCCTTACATTGTAGGCGATATTTTGCAATTGAAATTTATCCGCCAAAAGCTCTGCGAAAAACCTGTTTTACTCCCACAAAAGGATTATGAAGAAGCGGGAAATTATGCCATTAGGAAAATGCAATTATCCATTATTTCTCAAATTTTAGACGGGATCATCTTTGCTGGTTGGGTCTTTTTTGGTTTGACGCATTTAGAAGATTTAACGCATTATTTAAATCTTCCTGAAACGCTAGGCTACTTGGTGTTTGCCTTGTTGTTTTTAGCGATTCAAAGCGTTTTAGCTTTACCCATTAGCTACTACACCACCATGCATTTGGATAAAGAATTTGGCTTTTCTAAGGTGAGCTTGTCGTTGTTTTTTAAGGATTTTTTCAAAGGGTTATCGCTCACTTTAAGCGTGGGGTTGTTGTTGATTTACACTCTCATTATGATCATTGAACATGTGGAGCATTGGGAGATTAGCTCGTTTTTTGTCGTGTTTGTTTTTATGATATTAGCTAATCTTTTTTATCCTAAAATCGCCCAGCTTTTCAACCAATTCACCCCCTTGAACAATAGGGATTTAGAGAGTCAAATTGAGAGCATGATGGATAAGGTGGGTTTTAAATCCGAAGGCATTTTTGTGATGGACGCTAGCAAGAGGGATGGGCGTTTGAATGCGTATTTTGGAGGCTTGGGCAAAAACAAGCGGGTGGTGTTGTTTGACACTTTGATCTCTAAAGTTGGGACAGAAGGGCTTTTAGCCATTTTAGGGCATGAATTAGGGCATTTTAAAAATAAGGATTTGTTGAAAAGTTTAGGGATTATGGGAGGCTTGCTCGCTCTTGTTTTTGCTTTGATCGCTCATTTGCCACCGATCGTTTTTGAAGGCTTCAATGTCTCGCAAACGCCAGCGAGTTTGATCACGATTTTACTCTTGTTTTTGCCGGTGTTTTCCTTTTATGCCATGCCTTTGATCGGGTTTTTTAGCCGAAAGAACGAATACAATGCGGACAAGTTTGGGGCGAGTTTAAGCTCTAAAGAGACTTTAGCCAAAGCGTTAGTGTCCATTGTGAATGAAAATAAGGCGTTCCCCTATTCGCACCCTTTTTATGTTTTCTTGCATTTCACGCACCCGCCGCTATTAGAACGCCTAAAAGCTTTGGATTATGAAATTGAATGACCCTTTCACAAGCCCTAAATAAAGCCAAAAAAGAATTATCGCCAAAAGGCTTTAGGGGAGAGTTAGAGTCTGAAATTCTATTAGGCTTTGTCTTGCAAAAAGAAAGGGTTTTTTTACACACGCATGAGCATTTGGAATTAAGCCGCAAAAAAGAGGTGCGCTTTTTTGAATTGGTAGGAAAGCGTTTGAATGACTGCCCCATAGAGTATTTATTAGGAAGCTGTGATTTTTATGGGCGCTCTTTTTTTGTGAATGAGCATGTTTTAATCCCACGGCCTGAAACCGAGCTTTTAGTCCAAAAAGCCCTTGATATTATTTCTCAATACCACTTAAAAGAGGTAGGTGAAATCGGCATAGGGAGCGGATGCGTGTCCGTGAGTTTGGCTTTAGAAAACCCTAATCTCTCTATTTATGCGAGCGATATTTCACCCAAAGCTTTAAAAGTGGCGTTAAAAAACATTGAACGCTTTAATTTAAAAGAGCGTGTTTTTTTAAAACAAACACGCCTTTGGGATCGCATGCCAACGATAGAAATGCTTGTCTCTAACCCGCCCTATATCGCTAGAGATTATCCTTTGGAAAAATCCGTCCTCAAAGAACCGCATGAAGCCCTTTTTGGGGGGGTTAAAGGCGATGAAATCTTAAAAGAAATCGTTTTTTTAGCCGCTGGATTAAAAATCCCTTTTTTGGTTTGTGAAATGGGGTATGACCAGTTAAAAAGCTTGAAAGAATGCTTGGAATTTTGCGGTTATGATGCAGAGTTTTACAAGGATTTGAGCGGCTTTGATAGAGGGTTTGTGGGCGTTTTAAAAAGTTTTTTAAGATAAATTAAAACTTAATTACCCTTTTAGTGTTACAATAAAAACACTTAAAACAATAAAGGATGTCGCTCATGTATGTTGAAAAAATTCTCCAGTCTTTACAGAAAAAATACCCTTATCAAAAAGAGTTCCATCAAGCCGTCTATGAGGCTATCACTTCGTTAAAACCCCTTTTAGACAGCGATAAAAGCTATGAAAAGCATGCGGTTTTAGAGCGTTTGATTGAGCCTGAAAGGGAGATTTTTTTTAGGGTGTGTTGGCTAGATGATAACCATCAAATCCAAGTCAATCGGGGGTGTAGGGTTGAATTCAATTCGGCCATTGGCCCTTATAAAGGGGGCTTGAGATTCCACCCTAGCGTGAATGAAAGCGTGATCAAGTTTTTAGGCTTTGAGCAAGTGTTGAAAAATTCGCTCACCACTTTGGCTATGGGGGGCGCTAAGGGGGGGAGCGATTTTGACCCTAAAGGGAAGAGCGAGCATGAGATCATGCGTTTTTGCCAGGCGTTCATGAACGAATTATACCGCCACATTGGGGCCACAACTGATGTGCCAGCTGGGGATATTGGAGTGGGCGAAAGAGAGATTGGCTATCTGTTTGGGCAATACAAAAAATTAGTCAATCGTTTTGAGGGCGTATTGACCGGTAAGGGACTCACTTATGGGGGGAGTTTGTGCAGAAAAGAAGCCACCGGCTATGGGTGCGTGTATTTTGCAGAAGAAATGCTGCAAGAAAGGAACAGCTCTTTAGAGGGCAAGGTTTGCAGCGTTTCTGGGAGCGGTAATGTCGCTATTTATACCATTGAAAAACTGCTTCAAATAGGAGCCAAACCGGTAACGGCGAGCGATTCTAATGGCATGATTTATGATAAAGACGGCATTGATTTAGAGCTTTTGAAAGAGATTAAAGAAGCGCGTCGTGGGAGGATCAAAGAATACGCTTTAGAAAAAACTAGCGCGAAATACACCCCAACAGAAAATTACCCCAAAGGGGGGAATGCCATATGGCATGTGCCTTGTTTTGCGGCTTTTCCTAGCGCGACTGAGAATGAATTGAGCGTTTTAGACGCTAAAACCCTCCTTTCTAACGGGTGTAAATGCGTGGCTGAAGGGGCGAACATGCCCTCAAGCAATGAAGCGATTGAATTGTTTTTGCAGGCTAAGATTTCTTATGGCATAGGCAAGGCGGCTAATGCTGGGGGGGTGAGCGTGAGCGGCTTGGAAATGGCGCAAAACGCGAGCATGCACCCTTGGAGTTTTGAAGTGGTGGATGCGAAATTACACCACATTATGAAAGAGATTTATAAGAATGTTTCTCAAACCGCTAAAGAGTTTAAAGACCCTACTAATTTTGTTTTAGGGGCTAATATCGCTGGTTTTAGAAAAGTGGCGTCTGCGATGATAGCGCAAGGGGTTTGATTACCCCCAATTTTACAAACCCAATTTTTTAATCAACTTTCTTACAGCACGCAACAAAGGTAAGGATTTTTGATAAGCTTTGCGATAGATTTTAAAAGTGGTGTTTTGAGAGAGTTCTAATAAAGGTGAAGCGTTTTGCAAAAGGCGCTCATAATTGATTCTCAAATCATCATAATTAACCCTCAAATCATCATAATTAACCCTCAAATCATCATAATTAACC
>NZ_SFZZ01000027.1:0-510 GCF_011140715.1 Helicobacter pylori
TAATTAACCCTCAAATCATCATAATTAACCCTCAAATCATCATAATTAACCCTCAAATCATCAATGGATACTAACGGCTCATTCAAATCACGATAGAAAATGAAAGGGTTATTGTGATAGATCGTGTCGTTTTCTAAAATCGTTTTAAAAAAATCTAGGATTTTTTTAAAACTCAAATTTTGGTAAAAGTAAGCTTTCCCATCAAGGGTGTTTAAAGGGTTTTCATAGAGCATGTCTAAATAAGCGTTTGGGTGCGTGTGCAAGTATCTCACGTAATCAATCGCTTCATCAAAGTTTTTAAAATCATGGACATTCACAAAACTCTTAGGGTTAAAATCTTTCGCCACGCTAGGACTCCCCCAATAAATAGGGATGGTATGGCTGAAATAAGCGTCAATGATTTTTTCAGTAACATAGCCATAGCCTTGCGAGTTTTCAAAACACAGATTGAATTTGTATTGGCTTAAAAACTCGCTCTTGTTTTTGACATTATAGCCTAAAGTGTTTTTC
>NZ_SFZZ01000028.1:0-515 GCF_011140715.1 Helicobacter pylori
GATTATAATCGGCTCTCAAATGATTATAATCGGCTCTCAAATGATTATAATCGGCTCTCAAATTATCAATAGTCGCTAAAGGCTCATTCAAATCACGATAGAAAATGAAAGGGTTATTGTGATAGATCGTATCATTTTCTAAAATCGTTTTAAAAAAATCAAGGATTTTTTTAAAACTCAAATCTTGGTAAAAACCAACTTTCCCATCAATTTCATTTAAAGGGTTTTCATAGAGCATGTCTAAATAAGCGTTTGGGTGCGTGTGCAAGTACCTCACGTAATCAATCGCTTCATCAAAGTTTTTGAAATCACAAACGTTCACAAAACTCTTAGGGTTAAAATCTTTCGCCACGCTAGGACTCCCCCAATAAATAGGAATGGTATGGCTGAAATAAGCGTCAATGATTTTTTCAGTTACATAGCCATAGCCTTGAGTGTTTTCAAAACACAGGTTGAATTTGTATTGGCTTAAAAACTCGCTCTTGTTTTTGACATTATAGCCTAAAGTGTTTTTC
>NZ_SFZZ01000029.1:0-877 GCF_011140715.1 Helicobacter pylori
ATGAATTTAGCGCTGATTTCTTAAACATTAAAGAAAATGATGAGAATTATTTTTATGGGGTTTTAGAAGTTGAAAAGCACCATATGATGGAAGGGTTTTTGTTTTGCAATTTAGATTACCAACGCAAGAAAAATTTCACCTTAAGAATGCATGATCTTTTAAAGGGGAATGAGGCTAAAGGGGAGTTGGATTTTACGAAATGGTGTTGGCCTAACATGAAAGCTTTAGGGATTGAGTATTGCGTTTTCCCTTATTATTACACCATTAAAGATTTTTCTAACGCGTATTTAAACGAGAATTATAAGAAAACCATTTTAGAGGCGCGAGAAAACCCTACTATTATCCACTATGACGCTTGGTGGGGGGCGGTGAAGCCTTGGGACTATCCTTTTGGTTTGAAAGCGGATTTGTGGCTGAACGCTTTGGCTAAAACCCCTTTTATGAGCGATTACACTAAAAAAATGCACACCAATGAGAGCTTTTACACCACAAAAATGGCTGAGCAGCATTATTTTTCTTCAACAACGCCTTCAAAAGACATTGTTTTTAAGACTCCGTATTTGTTTTTCAAATCGTATCTGTTTGTTGTGTTTAAAGAAAGGAAAATCCATTCAAGAGTTTTTGAATTAACTTGTAATTTAGTGAAAAAATTTTTCAATAAGCTTATTTATTTTGGGTTTTTGATGCCTAAAGCGTTAGCTAAAAGGGTGGTTAGTAAGATCCTTAGAGTTTTAGGGCTTCATGGGATTGTTAAAAAAATCTTAATCAAACTCAAGCTCTTGAAAAAGGGCTAGAGTAAAGGGGTTAAAACCTTTTTTAAATTAATTTGCTTTAAAAACAGCATAAAAACCAAAAAACAGAACCCTTTCAAGTTCGG
>NZ_SFZZ01000030.1:0-1077 GCF_011140715.1 Helicobacter pylori
TTTTAAGCAAAGGGTTAAGTCTTTTTGGGGTAGGAAATATCCATGCAGACTTTAAAGAACAAAACCTTTCGTTAGTGTCTGTTGGGATATTTTAAGTTAAAAAACCCCTTGCTTTTAGCAAGGGGTGGTTTTTGCGTTTTTGGTATTCCTTAATCCTTTAAGATTTTTGGAAACCACCTTTTGTATTAACATTTTTGATTCCATGCTCTGCATTTTCTCCCGCCAAGCAGTAATATCCTGTAGAAAATGCATTGGCTAAAAATTGCGTAAAGCCAGACTTAACATCTTTTACAGCATTGTTCAACTTGGTGGAAAACTTGAACGAATCAGAATAATCTTTCATATTCTTCTGGTTGAAGCCAATTTTATCATACTCTGACAAAGGAACGCTTCCTACATTATGCGCAACTATCTTATCATTCACGAGCTTGAGCCACTCAGGGTTTTTTTGTGTTAGCATACCGGTCGCTTTTTCATTGATCTCTCCATTTTGGATATTGCTATTAATGCGTGTGTGGCTGTTAGTAGCGTAATTGTCTAGTTTCGCTGACAAACTAGCAGGTACTTTTTTTGCACTTTCAACCCATAGATTCATGGGATTGTGTTTTGTAGAATCTTTGAGATTGTCTATCGTTTGCTCTAGATTGCCAAAAAAACCTGCTTTAGCTTCTGATACCGCTTGATTGAGATTGTCAATTTTCTGAGCCAATTGTTGCTCCCTTGAAATCCCTACCTTACTAAGATCATCAACTTTATCATGCCTTTTCAAAGGGAAAGGTCCGCCGAGATCATCAATTGTAGCATAAATAGGTTCAGGGCTAACCGATCGCCCTACCTTACTGAGATCATCAACTTTATCATGCCTTTTCAAAGGGAAGCCCACTGCTTGCCCTACAACACCCAAACCACTTGCTATTTGATTGAGTCGGTCAATTTTTGCATTCACCTTTTTAGCAACTTGAGTATAAATGGGTTCTTCAGGGCTAGCTACTTGTCCTGTTTTCTTTTTATTAACTTTAGCATAAATGGGTTCTGTGCTGTTTTTGAGACCATTATTATTGTTATTGAAATTTTTAA
>NZ_SFZZ01000031.1:0-298 GCF_011140715.1 Helicobacter pylori
TATAGAAGTAGAAGCTGAATGCAAAACCCCTAAACCCACAAAAACCAATCAAACCCCTATCCAGCCAAAACACCTCCCAAACTCTAAACAACCCCGCTCTCAAAGAGGATCAAAAGCGCAAGAGCTTATAGCTTATTTGCAAAAAGAGCTGGAATCTCTGCCCTATTCACAAAAAGCTATCGCTAAACAAGTGGATTTTTATAAACCAAGTTCTATCGCTTATTTAGAACTAGACCCTAGAGATTTTAAAGCTACAGAAGAATGGCAAAAAGAAAATCTAAAAATACGCTCTAAAGCT
>NZ_SFZZ01000032.1:0-640 GCF_011140715.1 Helicobacter pylori
ACCATTTGAGCGGCTTCACCGATTTGATAGCCTACGCTTGTGTAAAAGCCGTCGTCTTCAGCGTGGAGCAAAAACGAGAGAGAGAGAGAGAGAGAGAGTAAAAGGGTTTTTTTCATGTTTTCTCCTTGAAATTAAAATGGTTAGGTAAGTCTTTTAAAAGGATAAGATCTTATCACAAGATTTCGTTAATATAGCATGGATTGATAAGATTTTTGCGCTAATTTGGCGTTTTGTTGTTTCAAAAAAAAAAAAAAAAAAGGGTTTTTGGGGTGTTTTGGAACCATTCTCAATTATTAAAAAGGTTTTAAAATTTGTTTTAATAGGGATAGCGGTAAAAATAGGGTTTTAGTTGCTTGGTGGGATCGTTTTAGACTTGGCTGTAAAACTCTTAAGGGGGTGTTTTAAAATAACATTCCCACTAGTTCAATAATGACGCTTAAGAAACCACCGCTAAAATCAAGCTTTTTCATTTTGTCATGAAGCGCCCAAACACTAGAGATATTTGGGATTTCTGCTTGGGTGGTTTTAAGGGGGATTTTTGTCGTTTTTACCGCTAACGCTCCATAAAAGCCAAGCCAAGATTAAATAAGATTAAATAAGATTAAATAAGATTAAATAAGATTAAATAAGATTAAATAAG
>NZ_SFZZ01000033.1:0-1524 GCF_011140715.1 Helicobacter pylori
TGCTCGCTATTCGCCACAACTTGCACCCCGCAAAACCCGATCGGCAGTTGCATGGTCAGCTCTCAAGGGGGCGTACGCGGCGTATTATCGTTACAAGCGCGTTTGAGTTTTGAAAATTGCTTTAAGCCCCTAGACTGCTCACTATTCGCCACAACTTGCACCCCGCAAAATCCGATCGGCAGTTGCATGGTCAGCTCTCAAGGGGGCGTGCGCGGCGTATTATCGTTACAAGCGCGTTTGAGTTTTAAAAATTGCTTTTTGGTGAAATCGCTCAAACCCTCGCAATTGACATTCACGCTAACCGGTTTTTTAGGGGGGTTTTCTTTTTTGACAACCGGTTTTTGGTAAGGTCTTTTCCTCACGCTCGCTTGGATTATTTTAAAATCAAAGGGGTAATTTAGGGCTTTTAGGGTTTTTTGCGTTTCTAAAAAATGCGTTTTTAAGTGGTTGGTGTAATGGTCTTTTTCTGTTTCAAAGGCTTTCAAGAAACTCGGGTGCGTGAAATAGATTTTTAGGATTTGGTGTTCAATTTTAGCGTATCTAAACCCTTTCTTTAAATCCCCTAAAATTCCAGCCACATAACGATTGATCACTTCTCTTCGCTTGAGCTGGAGCTTTAAATTTTTAAACGCAGACATTTGGCCGATCTTTTTAAACAGCAAAAAGGTTTCTTTCTTTTTCAAATAGCGTTTATAGATGAGAGGGTCAAAATTGTTTTCCATAACAAATTATAGCGTTTTAGCTTGACTTTTTTAAAAAGCTTTTGTATAATGCTTCTTTTATTTTATCGTTTTGTGTTGGGGTGTCGCCAAGCGGTAAGGCACCAGGTTTTGGTCCTGGCATTCCGAGGTTCGAATCCTTGCACCCCAGCCATTTTTCCTTTTAGTGCGTTCTTGTTAGCGTGTCGCGGAGTAGAGCAGTCCGGTAGCTCGTTGGGCTCATAACCCAAAGGTCAGTGGTTCAAATCCATTCTCCGCAACCAATCTTAATTAAATACCCCCCTATCCCCTTAAGAAAATGAATTTTCAATTAAAAAATAAGCTTCGCATGAGACACTAACGCAAGAAAACGAATTTCAACTTAAGAAAACGAATTTCAAATGAAGAAAATGAATTTCAAATGAAGAAAATGAATTTCAAATGAAGAAAATGAATTTCAAATGAAGACACCAAATTAAAAAACGAGTTTTAACCATGACTTTAACAATTCTAACACCACCAAACGAAACAAAAAGCGCTAAAAGTAAAAAAATCACAAAATTTTCTCAAAATGACAAAAAAAAAAAAAACGCTTTATGCTATAATACTCCAAATAC
This sequence comes from Helicobacter pylori, assembly GCF_011140715.1. GTDB lineage: Bacteria > Campylobacterota > Campylobacteria > Campylobacterales > Helicobacteraceae > Helicobacter > Helicobacter pylori_DA. Next base: position 1,316 of record NZ_SFZZ01000033.1, read on the forward strand.
ATTCCAATGCAAATGCATTCTAATGCAAATGCATTCCAATGTATAAAATCCCTAATACTAATCCAATTTAATCCAAAAAGGAGAAAAAACATGAAAAAACACATCCTTTCATTAGCTTTAGGCTCGCTTTTAGTTTCCACTTTGAGCGCTGAAGACGACGGCTTTTACACAAGCGTAGGCTATCAAATCGGTGAAGCCGCTCAAATGGT
>NZ_SFZZ01000034.1:0-3068 GCF_011140715.1 Helicobacter pylori
GCCAACGATAAGGGAACTTCTTGCCAACGATAAGGGAACTTCTTGCCAACGATAAGGGAACTTAAAAAGTTAATAGTTACCATATTAACAATTTTTAGCTATAATAACAACCTAAGGCGGTGTAACATGGTTGCTAATCCTAGTGTTAACAAATTTGGAGCAATTAGCTTTAAAAGCTAGTGGGTTGGGAGTTTGTAGCGGGTGGCACTCCGTTAGGAGGCACACCATGAAAGCATTTTTGATAGTAGTGATTTTAGTGGTAATCTTAACACAGCCACTATATTAAAACCTTAGCGTTTTAATAACCCTTAATAAGTCCGCCAAGACTTTTTTAAGGGTTTCACTCCTGTTATTATATCGTCTTTTGAAAAATAAGCATTAAAAGGTGCTCAAATGCCCATGAATACGAATTTTGAACAGCTTAGAAAACAAGAATTGGAATTACGAAAATTATTAGAAGAATTGGATACGCTCCCACAAACCACACAAATTAAACTGCAAAAACAAAAGATACAAACTTACATAGACAAGATCACTCCAAGTATTTTGAGCGGTTTTAATCAAAAATTCAAAGAAATTACAGAAAAATTACCAAATGAATTTGAAAAAGAAACCCCAAAACCCACACCACTCAAAGAGCCACAAACCACCCCCACACCATGCAAAGATTTAGTGGTTAGCACCCCTAAAGATAAAACCTATATCACCTACCACAATAACGCTAATAAGGTCAATCTAGGGAAATTGAGCGAAAGGGAAGCCAATCTTTTATTCGCCATTTTTCAAAGGCTTAAAGATCAAGGGAATACCCTTATTCGTTTTGAACCGCAAGATTTAAAACGCATGCTAAACATAGATATTTCTAATGAACGCTTATCAGAAGTTGTTATTAAGCTATGGGATAGCATTAAAACCGCTGATTTTTGGAAAATTAGCGAGACAGAAACTTCAATCATTCAAGAAAATTACATGCTTTTTAGTCGGTGTAAAATTGAATTGAACAAACCCAGTAAAGATTTGAAGTATTTAGAAATCCAACTCAACGATAACTACCAATACTTGCTCAACAATCTAGGCATGGGTCAATACACTTCTTTCAATCTATTAGAATTTCAAAGAGTGAGAGGCAAATACGCTAAAACGCTCTATCGCTTGCTCAAGCAATATAAAAGCACAGGGATTTTAAGCGTGGAATGGTCTCAATTTAAAGAGCTTTTAGACATTCCAAAAGACTATGAAATGCGAAACATCGATCAAAAAGTCTTAACTCCAGCCATCAAAGAACTCCATAAAATCTACCCTTTTGAACACTTGAGCTACAAAAAGGAACGCAGAAGCCATGACAAACGCAAGGTAACCCACATTGATTTTTACTTTGAGCAATTGCCTGAAGGCGAAAATAAGAAACAAAAACAAGCCGACAAGCAACGCGCTCAAAGGGATATTAAGCTTGTGGCGTGGGACATTCACAACCAAATCGCTAAAAGAAGCACAAAAGCCACTATAGAAGCTAGGTTTCTTGAATTAAAAACCTTGATCGGCTATCAGTTCAGGCACAACAATGGGACTATTTTGCAAATTAACGACGCCACTTTTGAAAAGAATCAAATGTTTTTGCATGTTTTGACTAACAAAAATTCTCAAAAATTCCTTGTATCCAACAAGACATTCGCTTTGGAACTTCTGTTTGTTAATGGATACAGCCTGAAAAAAGACAATTTGCTAGAAGAAATTGATCCCCCTAAAATCCACCCCATCACCAACGAACCCATCAAGGAATTTGCACAATACATAGGCAAAACGATCAATATCACTAACAACAATGTGGATCAATGCCCTGAGGGAATCAACAACTACCTAAAAATCACTAGGATTGTGAAACTGAATGACAATCGGATCTGTGTTTCAGTCCAAGATGTGGATAAGCCTGAGAAACTGCTAAAACCTTTCATTGCTAAAGATGAGAAACATTTGAAGAATTGGTTCAAGAAACACTATCGATAATATCTCCAGTCTTTTTGGGGCAGGAAATGTCCATGCAGACTTTAAAGAACAAAGCCTTTCGTGTTAGCATTCAATGGAATGCTTTAGTTAGGAAGCTCCTTGCTTTAGAAAGGGGCGGTTTCACATAGTCAAAAATAACACTCTTTGGTTGCTTAGGTTAGGTAGCCATAGTGAGTTGTTTTAGACAAATTTCTTCCTAAAATCGCCTAGAATGAATTTTCAATTCTAATCCAACCTAGTCATCAGATTTTTGAAAAAAACACGAATTTGAAGCTTTTAGAAACTAGAAAAGATATTTGTTTGACACTTTGAAAGTTGAAAATCCAAACACAAGAACTAAAAGGTCTGATGTTAGTTTTGGGGGAGTTGTCATGGGTCTTTTTTCGCTCATATTTTCGTTTTAAGCGTTTTTTAGCTGCTAGGTAGTTCCATTAGTCGGTTTTTTACTTTGCGTTGGTTGTAGGCGATTTTAGATAGCAAAAAACAGCTAAAAAATCCAAACAACCTGATTGACTTCAAAAAACTTCATTTCCTTTGTGAATGCTCACAGAAAGCAAATCTAGCATGTTTAGCATCTAAAAGCGCATCTATCTTGTGTTAGCAATCCAACCCCTACAAAACCGCCTAGCGAAGCGTTAGCGAGCATTCAAGCGGTTTTGCACCGATTGTTTGCTGACAAGCAAACACCAACAAGCGAAGCGTTAGCGAGCATGGACAAAAGCGCATCGCAGTTTGAAAGCGTAGGCGTTAGCCGTAGCTGTTTTTGCGTTAGCAAAATCAAACAAGATAGCGCAAACCTGGCGTTAGGCTAAAAAACCTCTAAAAACTAAAACCCCAAAATATGTAGCGCGTCATGCGCGTTGTTTTTAATTACATGTTTTAAACAGCATGCTGTTTTTACATGTTTTACTCGCATGCGCGCGCGTGAGGGATTGGGGGTTGGAATAGCCTAAATAACGAAGCTGTATGGTTTCTCATTTTTGTGGCGAAAATGAATAAATGGGAACTTCTTGCCAACGATAAGGGAACTTCTTGCCAACGATAAGGGAACTTCTTGCCAACGA
>NZ_SFZZ01000035.1:0-9619 GCF_011140715.1 Helicobacter pylori
GGGGGGGGGGGGCATTTAGAAGATAGGGTTATCCATCCCACTTTAACTCTACCCAATCCCACGCATTCGGGTTATTTTGACTATGATAAAAAAATCAAAACCCTAAAAGCCCTCTAAACCCATGGGCTTTTATTAGAGTCAAAAATGAAATCGTTACTTTAGAAGAGAGTTTGTTTTCCATGCTTCCTGACATTCAAAGGGGGGTCATTGGTTTTAATGATTGCGATGATGGCTCTAAAGAAGTGATCTTAGAGTTTTGCAAAAAGTTCCCCTCATTTATCCCTATCAGTTATCCTTATGAAGTCATACTAAAGGATTGCCCGAGTTTGTGGCACCAATTTTATCATTATTCTAATTATACGCTTTCTTTTATCCCTAAAAATGAGTGGGTTGTCAAAATTGATGGTGATCATATCTATGACGCTAAAAAGCTTTATGAAAGTTTTTATATCCCTAAGAGCATTAAAGAGGTTGTGATGTATTCGCGCATTAATTTTGTGGTGCAGGATTTTGAAGTGTTTGTTCGTAATGATGGGGATTTTGGTTTTTTAGACGCATGGGGGGATCATTGGTTATTGTATAACGATTGCGAGCCTTTTGAAATTTGGCACTACAATGATGAGAGTTATGAAGTCCTAAAACTTAAAGACAAACACCATATTAGAGATAAGGAAATGGTGCAATGGCACTTCCCTTTAGCTAAAAAGAGGCGAAACGCTATCGTTTATGACGATTTGATCCCTTTAAAAGAATTTAAAAAACACCATGCCGATTTGATAGGCACAAGGATTGAAGAAAACATGCTAGATGAAAAAAGGATTTTAGAGATGTATCAAAAATTCCGCTTGTCTTAAGTTCGTTTTGGTGCTCAATAACCAATGTTTATTTAGGTTTAATTAAACCTAATAAACACGCAGTTTATTTCCTTACAAACTGCTTGTATAAAAATTCCTTTCTCCCTATGGCGATGATATGGTTGCGCATTTTGTCATGCAAATCGCCTAAGAAAAAAGGGGCTTTTAATTCCAATTTAGGAATGTCTAGGGCATACACTTGAATTAAGTAATGGTGATCACCATTAGGGGGCATGGGACCGATATAGACGCTGTTATTGAGGTTGGAGCGTTGTTTTTCGCTTTCATTGAGCGGTGAACGGATAAAGCCTTGAGTGAGCGAATTGACCCCTTGAACAATCCTTTTATCCATCATGGAAGCGTTTTCTTCTAAAACATTGTAAGAAATGTTGCCCACGACCCAATGGACAAACGGCATGCCACACACTTTTTGCGCGTCATGATCTATTAATTCTAAAGCGTAGCTTTTAGCGCCTTCCACTTTTTGCCATGAGATTTTAGGCGAATAAGTGGGTAATCCGTTTGGGTTAAGAAACCCTCTAGGGGCGTTGCCGCCAAATTTAGCGTCCAAATACCCTTGCGAATCGGTTTGAATCATCACTTCAAAAGTTTTCATTTTAAGCCCTTTTTCTTTGAAATCATTTTCCTTTATTGTAGCATGATCATAAAAACACATCTTACTTTGGAACATGATATTAGAATAATTATTTTTAATGATTGTATAGCTATTTATTTTTGGTGGTTACCATTGAACGCATGGAAAGTAGAATAAATCGTTTGAGCACCAAAATAGACGCACTATTGGAACAGCAAAAAAAAGTGATTTCGTTGTTAGAAACTTATTTGAGCGTTTATTCCACGCCACAAGAGGCTTCAAATAAGTTTTTTAAAGGCGTTAGTCAAGGGATGGAGTTAGCCCCAGAAATCGCGCAAGAAGATGAAGAAAAACGCCTTTATGTGTTGCAATATTTAAGCCATGTGGATATTACTAAAAACAAGCAAGACTCCCAACTCAAAAAAGATTGTTTGGAATTTATCCAAAGGTTTAATATCCCAAAGCCCCTTATCATTACCGCTCTTTATAACCTTAGGGGCATTAAGCCCACTAAAAAAGAAGTAGCGAAACAATTGCAAAAACTCTATGTGTGGGAGAAGCGTTACCAACAAGGGGGGATAGACGCTTTAAAAGACAGGCGTGGGAGACCCCTTAAAAAACCTTAAGCGGGTTGATAATGGCTATGTTGGTTTTTAATGGAGGTATTTGTGTTTCTCAAAATGTTTTTTAAAATTCATCTTATTTTTAAGTTAAAATTAAGAAAATATCTTGTATTTAATCATAATTTAGACCTAGATAAGAAATCTATGTAAAATTTTTAAGGAGAACACTCATTTGTTACAACGAATTTATTTAGACAATAACGCTACAACTAGGATTGACCCTAAAGTCAAAGAAATCATGGATCCTTTTTTAAGGGATCATTACGGGAACCCTAGCTCGTTGCACCAGTTTGGCACAGAAACCCACCCGGCCATTGCAGAAGCATTGGATAAGCTCTATAAAGGCATTAACGCTAGGGATATAGACGATGTGATCATCACTTCTTGCGCGACAGAGAGCAATAATTGGGTGTTAAAGGGCGTGTATTTTGATGAATGCTTGAAAAAAGGCAAAAACCATATTGTAACCACGGTTGCAGAGCATCCGGCGGTGCGATCCACTTGCAATTTTTTAGAAAGCTTGGGGGTGGAGGTTACTTACTTGCCTATTAATGAGCATGGGAGTATCACCGCAGAGCAAGTCAAAGAAGCGATCACAGAAAAAACCGCTTTAGTGAGCGTGATGTGGGCGAATAATGAAACCGGTCTCATTTTCCCTGTTGAAGAAATTGGGGCTATCTGTAAAGAAAAGGGCGTGTTGTTCCATACCGATGCGGTGCAAGCGATTGGTAAAATCCCTGTAGATGTGTTAAAGGCGAATGCGGATTTCCTTTCTTTTAGCGCGCACAAGTTTCATGGGCCTAAAGGCATTGGGGGGTTGTATATTAGAAGTGGGGTGGGATTGACCCCTCTTTTCCATGGCGGGGAGCATATGAATGGCAGGCGCAGCGGGACTTTGAATGTGCCTTATATTGTGGGAATGGGCGAAGCGATGAGATTAGCCGTAGAGCATTTAGACTATGAAAAAGAAGTGGTAGGGAAATTGCGCGACAAATTAGAAGAAGCGCTTTTGAAAATCCCTGATGTGATGGTGGTAGGGGATCGAGTCCATCGTGTGCCTAACACGACTTTAATCAGCGTGAGAGGGATTGAAGGAGAGGCCATGCTGTGGGATTTAAACCGCTCCAATATCGCCGCTTCCACAGGGAGCGCGTGCGCGAGTGAGGATTTAGAGGCTAATCCGGTGATGGTAGCGATTGGAGCGAGTAAGGAATTGGCTCATACCGCTATCAGGCTTTCATTGAGCCGTTTTAACACGGAAGCTGAAATTGATAAAACGATTGAAGTTTTCTCTCAAGCGGCTATAAGATTGAGAAACATTTCAAGCTCTTATTAAAAAGAATATAAAGGAATCAAAATGGCAAAACATGATTTAGTGGGTTCGGTTCTCTGGGATGCGTATTCTAAAGAAGTTCAAAGGCGCATGGACAACCCCACGCATTTAGGGGTCATCACCGAAGAGCAGGCTAAAGCTAAAAACGCTAAGCTCATTGTGGCGGATTATGGCGCAGAAGCATGCGGTGATGCGGTGAGATTGTATTGGCTTGTAGATGAAAGCACGGACACGATTATTGACGCGAAGTTTAAAAGCTTTGGTTGCGGGACAGCGATCGCAAGCTCAGACATGATGGTAGAATTATGTTTGAATAAAAGAGTCCAAGATGCGGTAAAAATCACGAATTTAGATGTGGAAAGAGGCTTAAGAGACGATCCGGACACGCCGGCGGTTCCTGGGCAAAAAATGCACTGCTCGGTGATGGCGTATGATGTGATCAAAAAAGCTGCCGGCATGTATTTAGGGAAAAACGCTGAAGATTTTGAAGAAGAAATCATCGTGTGCGAGTGCGCTAGGGTGAGTTTAGGCACGATTAAGGAAGTGATTAGGCTTAATGATTTAAAAAGCGTTGAAGAAATCACTAATTACACCAAAGCCGGTGCGTTTTGTAAAAGCTGTGTGAGACCGGGTGGGCATGAAAAAAGGGATTATTACCTGGTGGATATTCTTAAAGAAGTGCGCGAAGAAATGGAAGCTGAAAAACTTAAAGCCGCTGCGAATAAATCCCAAAATGGGGAATTGGCTTTCAGGGAAATGACTATGGTTCAAAAGATTAAAGCGGTGGATAAAGTCATTGATGAAAATATCCGTGCTATGCTTATGATGGATGGGGGGGATTTAGAGATTTTAGACATTAAAGAAAGCGATGATTACATTGATGTGTATATCCGCTACATGGGGGCATGCGATGGGTGCATGAGCGCGACTACCGGGACATTATTTGCCATTGAAAACGCTTTGCAGGAATTATTGGATCGCAGTATCAGGGTGTTACCGATTTGATTTGTTTTGATATTTTTAGGGGGTGAAGCCTTTTTCAAGCGAGTGCTAATAAACTTAAGATAAGGAATGATTAGCGCTTGCAACATTGTTCGTTATACGCTACTTTTATGCTAACATGCTATTTTCGTTTAAAGCGATTTGCGATGATGATTGAAGGAACTTGATGAAAACGACAGAAAACACAGATGAAACTCACTTAAGGGAAACTAAAAATAAACTAGGACGCAAACCAAAAGCAGACGCTAATAAAAAAACTTGCGCGGTAAGCTTGTATTTTTCTGATGAGCAATACCAAAAACTAGAGAAAATGGCTAACGAAGAAGAAGAAAGCGTGGGATCTTATATCAAACGCTATATTTTGAAGGCTTTAAGAAAAATAGAGCAAAATGGCCCTTGATAACTTTTTAACTTGTTTTTAGTTTAGCTTTACGAGTTTTGCTAGAAACCAAAACCAAAACCCCATTTTTATCTGGTCTTTAGCTGTGTGATTTTAAAAAGAGAGATATTTTGGCTAAAAAAACTTCTTTATTTGAGTGTCAGCATTGCGGTTTTACAAGCCCTAAATGGCTAGGAAAGTGCGTTCAGTGCAACGCATGGGAGAGTTTTATAGAATTGAACCAAGCTCAAAAGGAAGTTTTACACGCGCTTAAAAAACCGCTCTCACAAGCACAAAAAAGCGTTTCTATCGCTGAAATTGAGCATGAAGAAGTCATCAAGTTTTCTTCCACTCAAAGCGAGTTGGATATTGTCTTAGGTGGGGGGATCGCTAAAGGGGGGCTGTATTTAGTGGGGGGGAGTCCTGGGGTGGGGAAATCCACTCTGCTTTTAAAAGTGGCTTCTGGCTTAGCCAAAAACCAGCAAAAGGTTTTGTATGTGAGTGGGGAAGAGAGCTTGAGCCAGATTAAAATGCGCGCCACTAGATTGGATTGCATAGAAAAAGAATTGTATCTGCTCAATGAAATCAATTGGCCTGTGATTAAAGCTAATATAGAAAGCGAAAATTATTTTGCTTGCGTGATTGATTCCATTCAAACGCTTTATTCGCCAGAGATTTCTTCAGCGCCCGGCTCTATTTCGCAAGTGCGAGAGATCACTTTTGAGCTCATGCGTTTGGCCAAAACAAGAGATATTGCTATTTTTATCATCGGCCATATCACTAAAGAAGGGAGCATCGCAGGCCCTAGAGTACTAGAGCATATGGTAGATAGCGTGCTGTATTTTGAGGGCGATCCCAGTAGGGAATTAAGGATTTTAAGGAGTTTTAAAAACCGCTTTGGCCCTACGAGTGAAATCGGCTTGTTTGAGATGAAAGAGCAGGGTTTGGTGAGCGCTAAAGAGGCTTCAAGCTTGTTTTTTTCTAAAGAAGAGCCTATGGAGGGGAGCGCGATTACCATCACTTTAGAAGGATCAAGGGCGTTGATTTTAGAGATTCAGGCGTTGGTGAGCGAGTGCAGTTTTGGGGCGCCCAAACGATTGGCGAACGGGTTTGATACTAACCGCCTTAACATGCTCATCGCTTTATTGGAAAAAAAGCTAGAAATCCCCTTAAACCGCCATGATGTGTTCATTAATGTGAGCGGAGGCATTAAGATTAGCGAGCCGGCTTGCGATTTAGCGGTCATTGCCAGTATCCTTTCAAGCTTTAAAAACAGAAAAATTGACAATAAAACGGCGTTTTTGGGCGAAGTGAGTTTGAATGGCAGGATTTTAGAATCCCCTAATTTGAACGCCAGATTGAAAGAAATGGAAAATTACGGCTTTTTAAAAGCTATTTTGCCCAAAAAACCCAGTCAAAAAACCTCTATCAAATGCTATGAAGCCAATGTGGTGGGTAAGATTGTTGAGTGGATGTGATTGGAACTTTTGTTACCTAGTAGAACAACGCCTTATTGAAATTTAAACTCAATTTAAAGAACAATTACCATCTTTTTTAGTTATAATGGCGGACACCATTAAAATTAAAACAAAGGTTGTCAATGAAAATATTATCTTATTTGAAAAAATTTTATCTTTTTCTACTAATAGGAGCGATTATGCAAGCGAATGAAAGCATGGGGGCTAAACACCCTAAAACCGATGAAAGAGTGATTTACTTGGCTGGGGGGTGCTTTTGGGGGCTAGAGGCGTATATGGAGAGGATTTATGGCGTTATAGACGCAAGCTCTGGTTACGCTAATGGCAAGACTTCAAGCACGAATTATGAAAAGTTGCATGAGAGCGATCATGCTGAAAGCGTGAAAGTGGTTTATGATCCTAAAAAAATCAGTTTGGACAAGTTGCTACGCTATTATTTTAAGGTGATTGATCCGGTGAGCGTGAACAAGCAGGGTAATGATGTGGGCAGGCAGTATCGCACAGGGATTTACTATGTCAATAGCGCGGATAAAGAAGTGATAGACAACGCCTTAAAAGCGTTACAAAAAGAAGTGAAAGGCAAAATCGCCATTGAGGTAGAGCCGTTAAAAAATTATGTGAGGGCTGAAGAATACCACCAGGATTATTTGAAAAAACACCCTGGTGGTTATTGCCATATTGATTTGAAAAAGGCGGATGAAGTGATTGTGGATGACGATAAATACACCAAACCAAGCGATGAAGTTTTAAAGAAAAAACTCACCAAACTCCAGTATGAGGTGACTCAAAACAAACACACTGAGAAACCTTTTGAAAATGAGTATTACAACAAAGAAGAAGAGGGCATTTATGTGGATATTACCACAGGTGAGCCGTTATTTTCTTCAGCGGATAAATACGACTCCGGTTGCGGGTGGCCAAGCTTTTCTAAGCCTATCAATAAAGATGTGGTGAAATACGAAGACGATGAGAGCCTTAATAGGAAACGCATTGAAGTATTAAGCCGTATTGGTAAGGCGCATTTAGGGCATGTGTTTAACGATGGGCCTAAGGAATTGGGAGGCTTAAGGTATTGTATCAATAGCGCGGCTTTAAGGTTTATCCCCTTAAAAGACATGGAAAAAGAGGGCTATGGCGAGTTTATCCCTTATATCAAAAAGGGTGAATTGAAAAAATACATCAATGACAAAAAGTCGCATTAAGGGGGTATGACTAAGCCTCCTAATGTTGGGGGGTTAAAGTGGGGAATTTAAGCGTTTGGGTTATCCTAAGGACCGCTAAAAACCACTAGAAACCGCCTTAAGTGGTTTATTTCTAATACCCCTGCTTTGAAAACGCCCTCTTTTAAGCTTTATGGCTTTGTTCTTAAAATATCAATAACTAAAGCTTTTTAACTTTTTTAAAAAATGGGGTTTTGGTTGCTTTATTTTCATTGTTTTATGGCAAAAACTTATTTCCTTAATGAGGATAGGGGGGTATTTTGAAATCATTTTCTCTATAATCTCCTTAACCCCCTAAGAACGCATTACAAGAAACTATCGCTTGTTAAAAATCAAGCTCTTTGCTATTTCATCTTTAAAAAATGCCCTTGATTTATTTTTAAATTTTTACCCCATAATGAGCTTGTGTAAAGTCGCTAAAATGCTTAAAGCATAAATGAGGAGCAATAGGATTTTATGTACCTTTTCATTAGCCAAAGCAATAAGCTTAATGCCAATGCCCACCCCTAAAAACGCTCCAATACCGGTAATCACCCCCGCTTGAACGCTTATATTATCAAGAACCTTCCCGTTATAAAGAGAGATGACCCCAGATAAAGAAGCGAACACCACAAAAAATAGCCCCAAAGGCACGATTTTTTTAGAATCGTATTTCAAAAAATAGCCTAAAAATGGCACCATTAAAATCCCCCCACCCATGCCTAGCGGGATAGAAAAGATGCCGGTAACAAAACCAGCGAGCATCAAAACCCCATGCGTTCTATCCATAGACACAAAAGGGATTGGGCGCTTTTTTTCGGGCGTTTTGTTATTCGCATGCAAATCAAAATGCATTTCTTCAAAATGCTCTGGCTTTTTGTTGCTAGAAAAAGCGTATTTGATAAAGGTGTAGCACACCACCACCACAAACACGCCCATTAAAATTTTATCATCAATGATTTTTAAGATAAAGCTCCCTAAAATCGCCCCCATTAGCCCTCCAAGCGCGGCAAATGAGCCTTCTCTCAAATCCAACAAGCCCTTTTTGTAATTGATGATAGAGCCGACCACTGAAGAAAAAAGCATTTGCATGAGCGAAATACCCACCGCATGGCTATAGCTAAAATGGGCAAAAATCGCGCTAGGGACGACAATCTCCCCCCCACCAATACCAAAAAACCCGGCGGTAATGCCGGTGAATAGCCCCACAAGAGCCAAAATAAACGCTGTTGATTCTTCCATAAAAAACTCCCTAAATTCTAAATTATTACTTTATCAAAAAAGAGTGATAATCTTTAAAAAATTTTCTTTAATGATCGCAAAAATAGGGTTTTGATTACTTTAATTTTATCGCTTGGGAGCGATTTATAAGAGATTATCTAGGCTCTTTACCGCTTAATTTTAAAAAGGCTTTTAAGCGTTTTTAAACAAACCCCTTTTTTAAAGAGGGTTTTTAGTAAGCAAACACATAATTGAGGAAAAGGCTATACATCCTTCTGTATTCTAGTTTAGCGCCCATGAAAGAATAATAGTTGGTGTTGATCGTAGGGATTTTAAAACCTAGTTCAATGCCATGCTGAGCCGCATGATCGCTGTCTTTTTTCTTAGGCCTAGCGAGATTCATTCTCAAGCCTAAATCAAACAAAAATTGGAAGTTAGAAGCGCTGACATTAGCGTTATAAATGCCATTCATCATGGTCAAATTCACTTGTTGGGAATTAAGCCACGAAGTCCCAGCTAGCGCAAAGCCACCAAAAAGCCCCACAGAAAGCTTGTTATTTTTGCCTAAAAAGTTGGTGTTTTTATCGTTGATAAAGTTATAAAGAGCGTCCATACCCACCCCATAAGTCCACACATCAGAAGCCGAGTTAAAAAAATTAGATTTGATATAAGCATGGTTATAATCAAAGAAACCATAATACCTTAACCCCCAATTCCTTTTTTTGCCAAAGAATTGCTTGTAACCCACTTGCACGCCGATCCCATTCATCGCGCCGTTATTGTTTTGATAGTCAATCACGCCGATGCGCCTAAAGGGGTTTTTGCCTAATTCTTGCGTGATGGTTTGGAGCTGGCTGTATTTGTCTGCATTTAAAGAATAAGTGAGCAAACCTTCTGGGGAATTAGGGTTTTGAGTGGAATGCGTCATGTTTTGA
>NZ_SFZZ01000036.1:0-54744 GCF_011140715.1 Helicobacter pylori
TTTGTGAGCCACTAATTGAGAGCTTAACTCAGGTTTTTTGGCGTCTTTTTTATCTTTGTGAGCGTATGCAGAACTCACTGCCAAAACTGATAATAAAACACTTGCCAAGATTTGCTTTTTCATACGAAACTCCTTGTGATGATCTTAAAAGCGAGAGAATTATATTTCTCAAAAGTAAACGAATAGAAACCAATCAAATTTTTGATTGGTTTGGTGGTTTTGCTACCTTAAAAAAAACTACAATACAAAAAACTTGATAAATTATCTTTGGTTTTAGAAAGTTTGACAAAAATTAAGATACGGTTATGCTAAAAAACAATATGAAATCAAGGAGTTTGTATGCAACAGCGTCATTTAGGCCCTTTAAAAGTGGGTGCATTAGCTCTAGGGTGCATGGGCATGACTTATGGGTATGGGGAAGTCCATGATAAAAAGCAGATGGTTAAACTTATCCATAAGGCTTTGGAATTGGGTATTAACTTTTTTGACACTGCAGAGGCTTATGGGGAAGATAATGAAAAGCTTTTAGGCGAAGCGATCAAGCCTTTTAAAGACAAGGTTGTGGTAGCGAGCAAGTTTGGGATTTACTACGCAGATCCTAATGACAAATACGCAACCATGTTTTTAGACTCTAGTCCTAGCCGCATTAAGAGTGCCATTGAAGGGAGTTTGAAACGCTTAAAAGTAGAATGCATTGATTTATACTACCAACACCGCATGGATACTAACACGCCCATAGAAGAAGTGGCAGAAGTTATGCAAGCTCTTATTAAAGAAGGAAAAATTAAAGCTTGGGGGATGAGTGAGGCAGAGTTATCTAGCATCCAAAAAGCCCATCAAATTTACCCTTTAAGTGCGTTGCAGAGCGAATATTCCTTGTGGTGGCGCGAACCTGAAAAAGAGATTTTAGGTTTTTTAGAAAAAGAAAAAATTGGCTTTGTCGCTTTTTCGCCTTTGGGTAAGGGGTTTTTAGGCGCGAAATTTGAAAAAAATGCCACCTTCGCTAGTGAGGATTTTAGAAGCGTTTCTCCTAGGTTTAATCAAGAAAATCTAGCCAAAAATTACGTCTTGGTGGAATTAATCCAAGATCATGCACACGCTAAAGGCGTTACACCAGCCCAACTGGCTCTCTCATGGATTTTACACACGCAAAAAATCATTGTCCCTCTCTTTGGCACCACCAAAGAATCCAGGCTCATAGAAAATATAGGGGCTTTGCAGGTTTCTTGGAGTCAAAAAGAATTGGAGATTTTCCAAAAAGAATTGACTGCAATCAAAATAGAAGGGGCCCGCTACCCTGAAAGAATCAATGAAATGGTGAATCGATAAAAGTATTGGGTATTTATAATTGCATTGGCTCTTTTAAAAGAGGTCAGTGTGTTTTTATCCCCCTAACAAACTTTTTAAGGCGTTTTAACAAGGCTTTGTTTTAATAAAAAATTGATTATAAAAATTTGAAAAATACCAAAAAGCGTTTTTTAAGATTGAATACAAAAGAGCTTGTCGTTAGTCAAGCGGAATTTCTTGTAAGGCGGTCTATGAATTAGGGGATTTTTAAAGAGCATTGCTACAAAACACCCCCTAACCCCTTAAGAAAACGAATTCCACCATGAAATAAAATCTAAAACGATTAAACGAAGCAACCAAAACCCCATTTTTAAAAAAATTAAAAAGTTTTAATTACTCCTATTTGACAAGAATAGAGTCAAAAAATAATTTTATAGCAAACTAAAAAAGGTCATTAAAAGAGATAAAAACACTCAAGAAGTCTTTTTAAACCCAAAAGAGAAAAAGTTTAAATAGTGCCTATAACACCCCCTAAAATAAGAGAGCGTTATAATCAAATCAGCCCTTACGCTTTTCTACAATTTCCTTAGCGATATTGCTAGGCACTTCGCCATAATGATCAAACTCCATGGAGTAAGTCCCACGCCCTTGAGTGGCTGATCGTAAATCCGTAGAATAACCAAACATTTCCACCAACGGCACAAAAGCATTCACGATTTTCAAGCCTAATCGGTCATCCATAGAATTGATTTGCCCTCTTCTTCTATTCAAATCGCCAATCACATCACCCATGTATTCTTCAGGGACTTCCACTTCCACTTTCATCATAGGCTCTAGTAAAACCGGGTTAGCCGCGCGACTCGCTTCTTTAAACGCCATAGAGCCAGCGATTTTAAACGCCATTTCTGAAGAATCCACATCATGGTAACTCCCATCATAAAGGGTAACTTTAAAATCCACCACTGGATAACCTGCCAAAACGCCATTTTGCATCGCTTCTTGGATACCCTTATCCACCGCAGGGATATATTCTTTAGGGATCACGCCCCCAGAAATTTCATTCACAAATTCATACCCACTGCCAGGCTCTTTAGGCTCAAGCTTGATAAACACATGCCCGTATTGCCCACGACCACCGCTTTGCTTAGCGTATTTATGCTCTTTACTCACGCTTGAGCGGATAGTCTCTCTAAAGGCGACTTGCGGCTGACCGATTTCAGCTTCCACCTTAAATTCTCTCTTCAACCTATCCACGATGATTTCTAGGTGCAACTCACCCATGCCACCAATGAGGGTTTGCCCGGTTTCTTCTTGAGTCATCACCCTAAAGCTTGGATCTTCTTCAGCAAGCTTGCCTAACGCTACGCCCATTTTTTCTTGGTCTGCTTTCGTTTTAGGCTCCACAGCGATGTGAATGACTGGCTCAGGAAATTCCATCCTTTCTAAAACGACGGCGTTCTTTTCATCGCAAAGCGTGTCCCCAGTCAGCGTGTCTTTTAAACCCACAAACGCGCAAATCTCGCCCGCATAAACTTCTTTAATGTCTTCTCTCTTGTTGGAGTGCATTTTAAGGAGTCTTCCCACGCGCTCTTTTTTGTCTTTGGTGGAGTTATACACATAGCTACCGGACTCTAGCTTGCCACGATACACGCGCACAAAAGTGAGTTGGCCCACAAAAGGATCCGTCATGATTTTAAACGCCAAACCGGCAAACTCGCCATCATCGCTGGATTTCACAAAAACCTCTTCTTCAGTTTTTGGATCAATCCCCTTAATATCCACAACCTCCGTAGGCGCTGGCAAGTAATCAATGACTGCGTCTAATAAAGTCTGCACGCCTTTATTTTTAAAAGAAGAACCACAAAGCATAGGGACAAGGCTCATGTTCAAACAACCCGTTTTAATGCCTTTTTTGATTTCTTCAATACTCAATTCTTCACCGCCTAAATACTTTTCCATCAAGGCTTCATCTTGCTCGGCTACGGCTTCTACAAGCTTTTCTCGGTATTGTTTAGCCTTTTCTAACAAATCGCTAGGGATTTCTTCCACATCGTATTTGGCTCCCATGGTTTCATTATTCCAAACAATCGCTTTCATTTGGACTAAATCAATCACGCCAATGAAAGTGTCTTCAGCCCCAATAGGGATATTAATAGGCACAGGATTAGCTTTCAAGCGTTGCTTGATCTGGTTTTCTACATTATAGAAATTCGCCCCAATCCTATCCATTTTATTGACAAAAACAATCCTAGGCACGCCGTATTTATTCGCTTGACGCCACACGGTCTCGCTTTGAGGCTGCACGCCCCCAACCGAGCAAAACACCGAAACCGCACCATCTAGCACGCGCATGGATCGTTCCACTTCAATAGTGAAATCCACATGCCCTGGAGTGTCAATCAAATTGATTTGGTGATCCTTCCAAAAGCAAGTCGTTGCCGCAGAAGTGATCGTGATCCCTCTTTCTTTTTCTTGCTCCATCCAATCCATTGTCGCCGCGCCGTCATGCACTTCGCCAATCTTATGACTCACGCCTGTATAGAATAAAATCCTTTCAGAAGTGGTGGTTTTCCCGGCATCAATGTGAGCGGCGATACCGATATTCCTAATCCTATTTAATGGGGTTTTTCTAGCCATTCTAACTCCAATTACCAGCGATAGTGCGCGAACGCTTTATTCGCTTCTGCCATTTTATGCACATCTTCTTTTTTCTTAAAAGCCGCACCCTTATCGCTAGCCGCATCCATAAGCTCGTTAGCCAATCTATCCACCATCATTCTTTCATTGCGTTTTCTAGTCGCTTCTAAAATCCAACGGATAGATAGCGACTGCTGGCGGCTCGCTCTCACTTCTACGGGCACTTGATAGGTAGCCCCACCCACTCTTCTGCTGCGCACTTCCACTAAAGGGCGCACTCTTTCTAGGGCTTTTTCAAACACTTCAATCCCTTTTTCACCGCTTTTTTCTTCAATCTTATTAAAAGCTTTGTAGATGATTTTTTCCGCTACGCTTTTCTTGCCGTCATACATCATCTTATTGATAAACTTAGTAACCACTTTGTTCCCATAAACAGGATCGCCCAAAACCTCCCTAACGGGTGCTTTTCTTCTTCTCATGTTTTTGTTTTCCTCTTATTTTTTCTTGTTGTCGGTTGCTTTCTTGTCGGTTGCTTTAGCTTTTTTAGTCCCATATTTAGAGCGTGAAACCGTTCTTTTATTGACCCCTGCAGTGTCTAAAGCGCCACGAACAATGTGGTATTTCACACCGGGTAAATCCTTAACCCTACCCCCACGCACTAACACAATGGAGTGCTCTTGCAAGTTATGCCCTTCACCAGGGATGTAACTGATCACTTCAAATTTACTGGTCAAACGAACTTTGGCGACCTTTCTTAAAGCCGAGTTAGGCTTTTTAGGGGTAGTCGTATAAACCCTAGTACAAACCCCTCTCCTTTGAGGGCATTCCACTAATGCAGGTGACTTGGTTTTTTTAACCACCTTTTTCCTTTCTTTTCTAATCAACTGATTGATAGTAGGCACTATTCTTCCTTATTCTAAAAATTTAAAACTAAAAGTTCCCCCATTTTACCCTAATTTTTCTTTTAAAAATCTTAACCGATTTTTTATATCAAAATTTAGAGTTATCCTCAAGCGTTCTTAGCACGATTTTTTTATTCTTATACATGCCCGTTCCCACAGGGATCATCCTCCCCAACACCACATTCTCTTTCAAGTCTTCTAAAAAGTCTTTTTTCATAGCGATACTGGCTTCTGTTAAAACTTTAGTCGTTTCTTGGAAAGAGGCCGCTGAGATGATGCTATCGCTCCCAATAGCCGCTCTGGTGATCCCTAAAAGCACCGGTTCAGCAATCGCTGGCTCGCCTTTTAAAGCGATCACACGAGCGTTTTCTTCTTTGAAGAGTTTTTTACTGACCAAATCCCCTTCAATAAACTTGCTATCCCCGCTGTCTAAAATACGCACTTGCCTTAGCATTTGAGAAACAATGATTTCAATGTGCTTGTCCGCAATGCTTACCCCCTGCCTGCGATACACTTGCTGGACTTCGCTCACAATGTATTTATAAAGCTCTTTTTCGCCGCTGATCCTTAAAATATCATGGCTTGAAACCACACCATCCGTCATCGCTTCTCCCGCATGCACAAATTCATCAGCATGCACTAAAATTTGCTTGCCCTTATCCACAAAATAATCCATGGAACGGCCATCTTTAGAGGTTACGATGATGTGTTCTTTATTGCGAATGGGTTTGCCAAAACTCACAATCCCATCAACTTCAGAAAGGATCGCCACATCTTTAGGCTTGGGTTTTCTCGCTTCAAAGAGTTCCGAAACCCTTGGGAGACCCCCGGTAATATCCCTGGATTTAACGGTCGCTTTAGGGATTTTCGCTAACACTTCAGCCTGCTCCACGCTAGAGCCATCGCTAATAGCGATAGAAGTTTTTGGCTCTAAGAAATAACGCACCTCTTCGCCATTAGCCCCCTCTAAAAACAAGCTTGGTTTGTATCCGCTTGGAATGTAATCATTCACCACTAAGCTTGTGGTACCGGTATTTTCGTCTTCTTTTTCAGCGACCGTAACCCCTGCGATAATATCCACAAAACTCACCCTACCTTTAAAGTCCGCAATGATAGGGGTGTTGTAAGGATCCCATGTGGCAATCGTTTTGAAAGTGTTAGTCGTGGGTTTAGAGATCACGCTATTAGCACCTACTTCACTATTATCATCAATTAAGATCTCAGAACCCCTAGCGATATAATGGCGAGCGGCTTCCCTACCATTATCATCAGCTACCACCGCAAACAAGCCTTTTTCACTCACAATATCGCCCTTTTTGATCCCATGGGTGCGCTCTAAATGGTTAGCCTCTAAAACATAATATTTGATCACGCCTTTTTCTTTTGCATACACATCTTGTGCGATAGGGTCATTATCCTTGACTAGCAATTCGCTCGCATAAGGGATGCGATTAGGCACATTCCAGCCCTCTTGGATAATATCAGCGATACTTCCTCCCTTATGCACCTTATGCCCGCTAGCATAAGGCAAATACACTTTCCCCTCAATCTTACCGCCAACGCCGGCTAATTCGCTTGGCTTGACAATATCGCTTCTTCTTAAAACAAATTTAGCTTCTTGATCGCCATTTTTCACGCTCACAACGACTTCTTCATAGACCGTTTCAATGCGTAATTCCCCATCAAAAGGCGCTTTAATCTTAGGCTCTACCACTAAAATAGAAGCGTTACGGCGGTTAGCGATAATGTTTTTACCCTCTTTATTCGTGTAAGTCCTAAGGTTGTAAAAACGCACAAAACCTTCTTTGCTCGCCACGATTTCACGCTCATCCTGACTCCTGCTCGCTGTCCCGCCCACATGGAAAGTCCTTAAAGTGAGCTGCGTTCCAGGCTCCCCGATAGATTGCGCGGCTACCACGCCTACCGCCTCACCCGGATAGCTCATCTTGCCTTCGCCTAAATTCAAGCCATAGCATTTCGCGCACACGCCCTTTGGCGCTTTACAAGTTACTGGGGTGCGGATCGTAATGGATTTAATCCCAGCTTCAACCACCTTTTTAGCGCCCTCTTCATCAATCAAAGTGTCCGCATAAAGCAAGATTTCATTGGTAATGGGATCGATCACATCTTCTAATAAAACGCGCCCAAAAATACGCTCTTCTAAAGGTTCAATCAGCTCACTCCCCACCGCAATATCCGTGATTTCAATCCCTTCATGCGTGCCGCAATCATCAGACACCACCTTGACATTTTGCGAAACATCAATGAGCTTTCTTGTCAAATACCCCGCATTGGCGGTTTTTAGCGCCGTATCCGCTAAGCCCTTTCTAGCGCCATGCGTGGAGTTAAAGTATTCTAAGACATTCAACCCCTCTTTAAAGTTAGAAATAATGGGCGTTTCAATGATGCTGCCGTCCGGCTTTGTCATAAGACCTCTCATCGCTGAAAGCTGACGGATTTGCGCCGCGCTACCCCTTGCGCCGCTATCAGCCATCATATAAATAGAGTTAAAGCCCTCTTTATCTTTTGCGATAGCGGTCATCATTTCTTTACTCATTTTGTCATTGACTTCAGTCCAAGTGTCAATGATTTTATTGTAACGCTCTTGGTCAGTAAGCAACCCTTGATCGTATTGTTGTTGGATTTTTTTAACCTCTACTTTGGCTTTTTCCACCATTTTTTGCTTGTCTTTTGGCGTGATAATATCCTCCATAGAGATAGAAATACCAGCCTTAGTCGCATACCTAAAGCCAAGCGTTTTTAAATTATCCAAAAAGGTTGCGGTAATGCCAATACCGCCGACTTTATGCACATAATCCACAAGCACGCCAATATCTTTTTTCTTCATGGGTCTGTTCCACAAATCCGTAGGGATAAAATCAGGCAAAATGGACTTGATGATCATGCGCCCCGCGCTCGTAGCGATAATATTCCCTTGATCTAAAACCCTAATCTTTGCGTGGATGTCTAATTCTTTCGTGTCAATAGCGGTGATGATTTCATTCACGCTAGAAAAAAGCTTATGCTCGCCCTTGACCCCGCTCTTTTCTAAAGAAAGATAATAAAGCCCTAAAACCATATCCTGGCTAGGAATGGCTACGGCTTTACCGCTAGCGGGTAAAAGGATATTCATAGAGCTTAGCATAAGCACCTTGCATTCAGCGATCGCTTCCTGGCTTAAAGGCACATGCACTGCCATTTGATCCCCGTCAAAATCGGCGTTGAACGCTGAACACACTAACGGGTGCAACTGGATCGCTTTGCCGTCAATCAGCTTTGGATGGAACGCTTGAATGGATTGTTTGTGCAAGGTAGGAGCGCGGTTGAGTAGCACCGGATACCCCTCTGTGATTTCTTGCAAGCACTCCCACACTTCATTGCTTTTTTGCTCAATCATGCGTTTAGCTTGTTTGAGCGTGGTGGCATAGCCTCTCTCTTCAAGCTTGGATAATAAATGCGGTTTGAAGAGTTCTAACGCCATGTTTTTAGGCAATCCGCACTCATCCATTTTGAGGTTTGGCCCAACCACAATCACGCTTCTGCCTGAAAAATCCACGCGCTTGCCTAAAAGGTTTTGCCTGAAACGCCCTTGCTTGCCTTTAATGATTTCACTGAGCGATTTTAAAGGGCGCTTGTTAGCCCCTTTAACCGCATTGGTGCTGCGGCCGTTATCAAAAAGCACATCCACGGCTTCTTGCAACATCCTTTTTTCATTACGCACAATGATTTCTGGCGCCCCAAGCTCCATTAGGCGTTTCAAGCGTTGGTTACGATTGATGACACGACGATACAATTCATTCACATCGCTGACCGCAAACTTCCCGCCATCTAGCGCGACTAAAGGCCTTAAATCCGGTGGCAATACCGGTAACACCGTGAGCATCATCCATTCAGGCCTGTTACCAGAATTTAAAAAGCTTTCTACCACTTTCAAACGCTTAATGAGTTTTTTCTTTTTCGCATCAGAATTAGTGTCTTTCACTTCTTCTTTCAAACTCTGCAATAAGGTGATCAAATCAATTTCTTCTAGCAAATCCTTGATCGCTTCGCCGCCCATTTGCGCTACAAAGCCCCTGTCTTCGTATCTTCGTGAGATATTTTGATACTGCTCTTCATTCAAAATATCGTATTTCATCACAAGCTTAGTGCCTTCATTGTCATAAGTGGCTTCGCCTGGCTCTTTAACGATATAAGCTTCATAATACAACACACGCTCTAAGTCTTTCATCTTAACGCCTAAAAGCGTGCCGATACGGCTAGGTAAGGAATTGACATACCAGATGTGTGCTACAGGAGTGGCTAATTCAATATGCCCCATTCTAAAACGCCTGACTTTGGAGTGCGTAATCGCCACGCCGCATTTTTCGCATGTGCCAATGTCTTTGAAGCGAGGCTTTTTGTATTTACCGCACAAGCATTCATAATCTTTAGTAGGGCCAAAGATTTTCATGCAAAACAAGCCGTCCCGTTCAGGTTTTAGAGTGCGATAATTGATCGTTTCTGGCTTTTTAACTTCCCCATAACTCCAAGAATGGATTTTTTCAGGGCTGGCTAGAGTGA
The DNA here is from genome assembly GCF_011140715.1 of Helicobacter pylori. Classification (GTDB taxonomy): domain Bacteria; phylum Campylobacterota; class Campylobacteria; order Campylobacterales; family Helicobacteraceae; genus Helicobacter; species Helicobacter pylori_DA. The sequence continues at coordinate 9,387 of NZ_SFZZ01000036.1, forward strand.
GCTGGAAAGAGCTAAAGTCTTTAGGCCTGTCATCTTCTTTAATGACAATGGGTTTAGGCGCTCCGTCTTCATCCACATCGTCCCCAAAAATATTGATATCCAAAGCGAGCGATTGCAATTCTTTAGTCAAGACATAGAAAGTCTCAGGGATTTCACTCTCGCCCACTTGCTCACCTTTAGCGATAGCCCTATAAGCGTTCTCTCTGCCTCTAATATCATCGGATTTAATGGTAAGCATTTCTTTTAGAGTGTGCGCTGCACCATAAGCTTCTAGTGCCCATACTTCCATTTCCCCAAACCTTTGACCCCCAAAGAGCGCTTTACCCCCCACAGGTTGGTGCGTTACTAGGCTATAAGGGCCTGTGCTTCTAGCATGGACTTTTTCATCCACTAAGTGGTGGAGTTTGATCATATACATATAGCCCACATTCACGCGCTCTCTCATTTTTTCGCCTGTGCGCCCGTCATACAGATCCATTTTGCCATCCATAGCGATCTTGGCTAATTCAAACAGCTTATAAAATTTTTCTTGCGAGATGCCTTCAAACACAGGGATAGCCATCTTAACGCCCTTGCTCCAATCTTTTGCGTATTCCAAAAGCTCTTCATCAGAGCAATTTTCAAGGACATGGATTGTCAAGGGGTCTTTTTCATTGATAGCGTTAGCGATTTCTAGCATTTTAGCGCGCAATTCTTTGGCAAAATCTTTGGTTTTATCCTCTAACATGCGAGCGATTTGTTTCCCAAACTCTTTCCCCACTAAGCCTAAATGCATTTCTAAAATCTGCCCGATATTCATGCGGCTTGGCACGCCTAAAGGGTTTAAGACAATATCTACAGGCTCGCCATCAGCGGTATAAGGCATATCCGCAACCGGCACGATATTAGACACAATCCCTTTATTCCCATGCCTTCCTGCCATTTTATCGCCCACTTTAAGCTTTCGTTTTGTAGCGATATAGAGCTTGACTTTTTTGATCACGCCATTAGGCAAAATATCATCTTTTTCTAAAATAGAGAGCTTTTCTTCATGCTCTTCACCCAAAACTTTCTTTTGCTCTAAGAAATTGTTTTTAGTGATTTCATAGTGGTTTTGCACTTCTTTAGAATACTTTTTGACTAAACTAGCCAAAGTGAAGCGGTTGATTGAAGCGATTTCTTCTTTAGGGATTTGATCGCCTTCTTTATAATCCTTACCATTATGGCTGAAAGGCTCTTCTAAAATCGCTTGAGAAAGGAGCGAGCTAACGCGCAACAATTCTTCTCTATTGAGCATGGTCAAGCGATCAAAATGCTCCATATCAAGCTTGGCTTTTTCTTCTTCATACGCGCTCAAAACCCGCGCGTCTTTCTCATAGCCTTTTTTAGTGAAGACCTTCACATCAATCACCGTGCCTTCCAAACTGGGGGGGCAATACAAACTCTTATTGACCACATGCCCGGCTTTATCCCCAAAAATAGCCCTTAAGAGCCTTTCTTCAGGCGTGCTTTTAATCTCGCCTTTAGGAGAAGTCTTGCCCACTAAAATCATGCCAGCACTCACATAAGTGCCGACTTTAACGATCCCGCTTTCATCAAGATGAGCGAGCGCTTCTTCTTTCACATCAGGAATATCAGCGGTAAATTCTTCCACGCCATGCTTAAGCTCTCTGGCATCCACTTCTTTTTCATAAATGTGGGTGGAAGTGAAAATATCGTCTTTAGTGATGCGCTCACTCACCACGATAGCGTCTTCAAAGTTATAGCCATTCCAAGGCATGAACGCCACGCGCACATTTTTCCCTAACGCTAACTCGCCTCTATCCATGCTAGGGCCATCAGCGATGATTTGCCCGGCTTTCACTTTATCGCCCACTTTAACGATAGGGACTTGATTGAAACTGGTGTTTTGGTTGGTGCGCAAGTTTTTTTGCAAAGAATACGCATCAATATAGGCCTCTTCTTTGCCTTCGCCTAAAATATAAATATTTTTAGAATCAATTTTTTCTACAACGCCTGCGCGATTGGCTTTGATCGCTCCCCAAGAATCCCTAGCGATAATTTTTTCAATCCCTGTGCCTACAATGGGAGCGTCGCTTCTTAATAAGGGCACCGCTTGGCGCTGCATGTTAGTCCCCATTAGAGCACGGTTAGCGTCATCATGCTCTAAGAAAGGAATGAGCGATGCGGCGACCCCTACTAGCATGCTAGAGCTTAAATCCATTAAGGTTACTTTGCTTTTTTCGTTTAAAACGATCTCGCCTTCCACGCGCGTTTCAATCAAATCGCCCAAAATATTACCCTCTTCATCAATGGGGGTGCTTGCGGGAGCGATGATGTGGTTGTCTTCTTGAATAGCGGTCAAATAAATCGTCTCGCCTAACACCTTGCCATCCACAACCTTTTTATAAGGGGCTTCAATAAAGCCTAAATCATTCACTCTTGTGAAAGTGGAAAGGGTGTTGATTAAACCGATATTTTGACCTTCTGGGGTTTCAATGGGGCAAATTCGACCATAATGCGTGGGGTGCACATCCCTAGCTTCAAACCCTACCCTGTCTTTCACCAATCCCCCTTCACCGAGTGCTGAAAGGCGGCGCTTGTGTGTAACTTCACTCAAGGGGTTAGTTTGATCCATAAATTGCGAGAGCTGACCGCCCATGAAAAATTCCATGATGGTGCTGGTGATCATTTTAGAATTAACCAAGTCATGGGGCATGAGCGAATCAAAAGCCCCGCTCATGGTGGTGAGTTTGTCTTTAATGGTCTTTTGCATTTTCACTAAGCCTGAATGCAATTCATTGGCTAGTAATTCCCCAACGGCTCTGATCCTACGATTGCCTAAGTGATCCCTGTCATCAATCTTGCCCTGATTGTTTTTGATCTTCATGAGGTATTTAACGGTGGTGATAATATCTTCATGCGTTAAAGTCGTGATGTAATCAGGCACATGCAAGCCTAACTTGTGATTCATTTTCATGCGCCCTACCATGGTCAAATCATAGCGTTCAGGGTCAAAGAAAAGTTTCTTGACAAATTGCTTAGCCACTTCAGTCGTAACAGGATCGCCTGGTTTCATAACCTTATGGATACGAATCGCCGCTAGAGCGTTTTCATCATCAATCTTTTCAGTTTGCTTGAGCAATTTCAAAGACTCATGATCGGCTGAGAAAGAATGGATAATGGAAGCGTCATGCCCTAACGCTAGATCGTTAATGATCACAAATTCTTGCACGCCTAAATCGTGGATTTTTTCCAATCTGTTTTTATCTAGCTGAGTGAGCATGTCCAATAAAACTTCTTTCCCTACCATAACAGGCTCAGCTAAATGACGATTGAGTAAAATATCCATAGGGTATTCCACCCATTCTAAATGGTTGTCTTTAAGCTCTTTAATTTTCCTTGAAGTGAGCTTTTTACCCGCTAAAAGAATGATCTTGCCTTGCGGATCTTTCAAGTCAAATTCCATTCTTTGATTGGCGTCTAATGAAGCAAACGGGATCAAATATTTATCGTTTTCATAACGCACTTTCACAAGCGGGTAGAACATTTTGATAATGTCTTGTTTTTGATAATCCATCGCCCTGAATAAAATGGTAACAGGCACTTTACGGCGTTTGTTGATACGAGCGTACAAAACATCTTTAGAATCGTATTCAAAATACAACCACGAACCCCTATCAGGAATGATTTGCCCTGTGTAAATGAGCTTGTTTAAAGAAGTGCTGGACTCTTCTTCTTTGAAAATCACACCGGGGCTTCTGTGGAGTTGATTGACGACCACGCGCTCCACCCCATTAATGATAAATGAAGTGCGTTCTGTCATCAAAGGGATCTCACGAATGAAAATGCTTTGTTCTTTAATATCCTTAATGCCGTTCTTTTCGCCACTTTTGGTATCTTTTTCCCACAAGATTAAGCGTACTTTAATTTTGAGGGGGATAGAGTAGGTAATGCCTCTCTCCATCGCTTCTCTAACAGTGTATTTAGACTTGCCAAATTCGCAACCCGCGTATTCTAAAGTGATGCGGTTATGCTCATCTTGGATAGGGAAAATGGATTTAAAAACCTTTTCAATCCCACTCTCTTTACCCTCTTTAGAATACAAGAAAGAATCATAGCTGTCTCGTTGCAATAATAATAAATTAGGAACTTCTAAATCTGTCGGGGTTTTTGTAAAATCAGCTCTCAAGCGGTTTTTTAGGGGAATTTTTTTTGACATATTTCAAGCCTTTGATCAAAAATTTTGAGTTATTTAATGCATTAATTCAAGTAAGCATTGCAAAAGGATCTTTAAACTTCAGAACCACCCATGATAAAAATACCAAAAACCCACCTGCAATACTAACCACTTTAGGCCACACGCTCACAAACAAAATCATGGAGCAAAATCATCTGCCACGCTAGAGCAGAGAAAGGCGCAAAGGCCTTTCTGTTTTTAAGTCTTACTTGACTTCAACCTTAGCACCTACTTCTTCAAGTTTCTTCTTGATGGTTTCAGCTTCTTCTTTATTCACGCCTTCTTTAAGCACATGAGGGGTTTTTTCGGTAGCGTCTTTGGCTTCTTTCAGGCCAAGTCCGGTGATTTCACGAACCACTTTAATCACCTTGATTTTTTCAGCACCACTATCAGCCAAAATCACATTAAATTCGGTTTTTTCTTCGCTCTCAGCCGCTGCACCGCCAGCTACAGCCGCACCCGCTACGACCGTTGGAGTCGCGCTCACGCCAAATTTTTCCTCAAACATTTTAACCAATTCAGAAAGCTCTAAAACGCTCAATGAACCAATATACTCTAACACTTCTTCTTTTGAAATTGCCATAATCCAATCCTTCAAATTTTTTTAAATTAAAGCCATCATAGGCTCTTAGTTTTCTTCTTTCGCTTTACGCAAATTGTCTAAACCGGTCACAAAATAACGCGCCGGAGCCGTCCAAACAGAAAGCAACATTCCCATAAGCTCTTCTTTGCTTGGGAGTTTTGAAACCGCTTCCACATGAGCTACGCTAACACTTTCTTTATCAAACAAGCCCGCTTTCAACACAAAGTGATCTTTATGCTCTTTTTGGAAATCAAACACGAGTTTAGAGAGAGCGATTTGATCACCGCCCCACAAAAACACATTGGTTTCTTTCAAATCCAAATCAGAATAGCCAGCCTCTTTCATGGCAATATGAGCGAGAGTGTTCTTAATCACTTGCACTTTAATGCCTTGATTGCGAGCCTTATTCCTTAAAGCTTCCAACTTTTTCACGCTAAGACCCTTATAATCGCAAATTAAAAGGGCTTTGGCATCTGCAAATTGCGATTTTAAGTTAGCGACTAGCTCTACTTTATGCTGCCTTTGATGTTGTTTTTGCATCTTTTCCTCCTTTCTAGACTAGACCTCTGCAAGATTATCTTTTTAAAAAAGAAATTTTAAGCTTTTTAGCTCTTACGATCTTCAGCCTAAGATTAAAAACTCCTAACGCTATTTAATGTCCATCAATTCCTGCGCGTCCAAATTCACTGAAGGCGACATGGTGAGCGAAAGAGCGGCGTTTCTAATATACTTGCCTTTCGCACTACTGGGTTTTAGGCGGTTGATCGTTTTAACCAACTCAAGCATGTTTTCTTTGATTTTTTCTTCAGGAAAACTCGCCTTGCCAATAGGGGCATGAACATTACCCTTTTTATCCACCCTAAAATTCACTTGACCGCTTTTAGCGTTAGTAACCGCTTTAGCAATATCCATCGTAACGGTTCCGGTTTTGGGGTTTGGCATCAAACCTTTAGGGCCTAAAATCCTACCCACTTTACCGACAACCGCCATCATATCAGGCGTTGCAATCACCATGTCAAAATCAATGCGACCATTTTTGATTTCTTCAGCCAAATCGTCTCCGCCAACGACATCAGCCCCAGCGTTCTTGGCTTCATCTTGTTTAATGTCTTTTGCAAAAACAGCCACTCTCACTTTTTTCCCTGTTCCATGAGGAAGCACCACCGCACCGCGCACCATTTGATCCGCATGCCTTGGATCAACCCCTAGTCTTAACGCTACTTCCACGGTTTCATCAAATTTGGCTGAAGCGAGGGATTTAACCACCTCTACGCCTTGCTCTACGCCATACGCTTTATCGTTTTGAATTTTAGAAAAAAGTTTTTCCAATCTTTTAAATACTTTTTTTGCCACGATTCTAATCCTTAAAAATTTCTTTCAATTCCAACAAAACCCAATCAATCCACAACTTCTACGCCCATGCTCCTAGCGCTGCCCATAACGATTTTTTTGGCCGCTTCCATGGTGCTTGTGTTTAAATCTTCCATTTTCAATTGCGCAATCTCTTCCACTTGCTTGTGGGTGAGCTTTGCGATCTTATTTTTAAGCGGGTTGTCAGAACCTTTTTCAACCCCAGAAGCTTTTTTGATCAAATCGGTTACCGGAGGCTTTTTAGTGATAAAGGTGAAACTCTTATCTTGATAAACCGTGATAATGACCGGGATATTAAAACTCCCCATGTCTTTAGTTCTCTCGTTAAAAGCCTTACAAAATTCCATGATATTAACCCCTCTTTGACCCAACGCTGGCCCTACGGGAGGTGAAGGGTTTGCCTTACCGGCAGGGATTTGAAGTTTGATTTCTCCGACTACTTTTTTAGCCATGTTTTCTCCTTAAAAAGTTATATAATTTTTTCCACTTGCGAATGCAAAATCTCTATTGGAGTGTTCCTACCAAAAATAGAAACATTGAGCTTGAGCTTGCGGTGTTCCACATCATACTCTTCCACCGTAGCGGTAAAGTTCGCAAAAGGGCCTTCCACCACGCGCACCACTTCGCCTTGCTCAAAAAAGATTTTAGGCTTGGGGGCTGCTCGGTTATTCATTTTTTCTAAAATATGCCCAATATCCGCTTCACTCAATGGGGTTGGCTTTTTATTTTCTCCAATAAAACGGCTCACTCTTGGCAAAGATTGTATCTTATGCCACAAAACCGTATCTAAATCCACCTTAATAAAAACATATCCAGGATAAAGGCTTCGTTCCGTTACTTTCGTCTTGCTTTTTTTAGAAACCTCTATAATATCTTCAGTAGGCACAATGATCTCTTGTATCCTATCTCTTATACTATGGTCATTCGCTAGATTCTCAATCGCTTTCTTAACGGACTGCTCGCTCCCTGAATAAGTTTGTATAGCATACCAATCCATCATTATTCTCCTTAATTTAAAGCCACCAACCTATAGAACACTAGAGACAAAAGCCCCCAGAAAAAAATCCAACAAAGCTAAAAACAGCGTGATAGCACTCACCACCACCAAAACAGAAACAAGCGCGTTGCGTATCTGCTCCTTAATAGGAAATATCACTTTAGAAAGCTCTTCTCTAGCTAATTTATATTGCATGAGCCATTTATCCATAGTTTCTTTTCGCCCTCACTTAAACTTCATACATTTATACATTAAAAGAATTTTCAATTTTATCCAAAATAGCTTAAACTAAAATTAAAAAATTAAAAACAATCCAATTGAAACAAAAATTTGATAGAATAAATTAGTAGATGGCAGGCCAGGAGGGACTCGAACCCCCAACAACCGGTTTTGGAGACCGACGCTCTACCATTGGAGCTACTGACCTAACCTCCCCTCCTTTTCAATCACAACACAAAAGAAAGAACTAGCTCTTCAATTTGATTTCTTTATGAAGAGTGTGTTTGTTTTCTCTTGGGCAGAACTTCTTAAGCTCCAGTTTTTCAGTGTTAGTTTTAGCGTTCTTGGTTGTGCTGTAATTGATGTCTTCACAATCAGAACACTTCAACCCTATTTTAACTTTCATAATGACCCTTTATGGTAACTCTTTTTGCTAATATTATTCAATAATATTGCTCACAACACCAGCACCAACGGTCCTACCGCCTTCACGAATCGCAAATTTAGTTCCCAACTCTAACGCAACAGGGCTAATCAATTCTACAGTGATTTTCACATTATCGCCAGGCATAACCATTTCTACGCCTTCAGGAAGGGTGATAGAGCCAGTCACATCAGTCGTGCGCACATAGAATTGCGGGCGGTAGTTGGTGAAGAATGGAGTGTGTCTCCCGCCTTCTTCTTTAGAAAGGACATAAATTTCTCCCTCAAATTTCTTGTGCGGAGTGATAGAACCTGGTTTGCATAGAACCATACCGCGCTCTACTTCTTCTTTTTTAGTTCCTCTCAAAAGCACGCCCACATTATCGCCGGCTTCACCTTTTTCTAACTCTTTTCTAAACATTTCCACACCGGTTACAGTCGTTTTTTGTGTAGCTCTGATACCAACGATTTCCACTTCATCGCCCACTTTCACCACACCTCTTTCAATCCTGCCTGTAACCACAGTTCCTCTACCCGCAATAGAGAACACATCTTCAACCGGCATCAAGAAAGTTTTTTCAGTGTCTCTTTCTGGAGTAGGGATATAAGCATCCACTTCAGCCATGAGCTTAAGCACTTTTTCGCCCCATTCACCCACATTGCCAGCTTTTGCTTCTTCTAAAGCTCTTAAAGCTGAACCCGCTACGATAGGAGTGTCATCGCCAGGAAATTCATACGCGCTCAACAATTCGCGCACTTCCATTTCTACCAACTCTAACAATTCTTGGTCATCTACCATGTCTTGTTTGTTTAAGAAAACAACGATGTGAGGCACGCCTACTTGACGAGACAATAAGATATGCTCCCTGGTTTGAGGCATAGGACCATCAGCTGCAGAAACAACCAAAATCGCTCCGTCCATTTGCGCCGCACCGGTGATCATGTTTTTTACATAGTCAGCGTGTCCTGGGCAATCCACATGCGCATAGTGTCTGTTTTCAGTCTCATATTCAATGTGAGAAGTAGCGATAGTGATCCCTCTTTCTTTTTCTTCAGGGGCGTTATCAATATTATCATAGTCTTTCATTTCTGCAAGACCTTTCAAAGAAAGCACCGCTGAAATCGCTGCACTCAAAGTCGTTTTACCATGGTCTACATGCCCAATGGTTCCAATATTAACATGCGGCTTAGTTCTATTAAACTTTTCTTTTGCCATTTGTATTTCTCCTTAATTTTTTGAAATGGATTTTAGAATTATACTAAACAAAATCCTAAGTATTCCTAAATGCTACCACAAAATTTAAGACATTTCTGTCTTATCGCCATTCAAGAGATTATAAACTGGAGCCTATAAGCGGAATTGAACCGCCGACCTCTTCCTTACCAAGGAAGTGCTCTGCCTCTGAGCTATATAGGCGTCTCAAAAACTAAAATGTTATCCTAAAAATGGAGCGGGAAACGGGACTCGAACCCGCGACCCTCAGCTTGGAAGGCTGATGCTCTAGCCAACTGAGCTATTCCCGCATCTATAAAACAAAATGGTGGTGAGACGTGGATTCGAACCACGGAAGACATAGTCAGCAGATTTACAGTCTGCCCTCGTTGGCCACTTGAGTATCTCACCAAAAACTTTGCAAAATAACATTTCAACTGGAGCTGGCTAAGGGACTTGAACCCCCGACCTGCTGCTTACAAGGCAGCTGCTCTACCAACTGAGCTAAGCCAGCAACAAATTAAACAAATTAAAGACTTGGGATTATAGCAGTTTTACGCTTAACTTGTCAAGAAATGATGACAGAAAGCTGAATTATTCGTATGGCACAGAGCATGGTTAAAATTTTAGCTATAATCTAGCTCAATTTGGCTTAACACAGCTCAAAGCTCATTAATATATAAAAGAATTTATGGACACTTAAATTATGGCGAAAAAAAAACATAAAATTTCTACTTTAAAATACTTTTTGCGCTCTTTAAAGCAAATCTACATGCTCATCACTTTCAAGGAAAAAATGGTTTTTTTCTTGCTTGTGTTGATGGCTGTTTTTTCTTCCTTTGTGGAAGTGATGTCTCTAACTCTCCTAATGCCTTTTATCACTCTCGCTTCCGATCCTAATAGGGCTTTAGACGATAAAGATTGGAAAATGGTTTATGATTTTTTCCATTTTTCATCTCCCGTTCGTCTTATGTATTTCTTTAGTTTTTGCTTAGTAGGGATTTATTTGTTCAGGATGTTTTATGGGGTGTCTTTCACTTATTTGAAAGGGCGTTTTTCCAATAAAAAAGCTTATCAAATCAAGCAACAACTTTTTTTACAGCACATTAAAAGCAACTACCTCTCCCACCTTAACCACAACTTGGATTCTTTAAGAGATATTATCAATAATAAAGCGGATGGCATGTTTATGAGCTTTAACGCTTTTTTGAATCTACTCACCGAATTAACCGTGATCGTTTTTTTCTATTCCACGCTATTAATCACTAACTGGAAGTTAACGCTTGTATTCACTCTAATCATCTCTATACAAATTTTTATCATCACTAAAAAAATCACCGTTCTTATCCAAAAAAAGGGCGAGATAGCGGCAAAATCTAGGGCGCAAACGCTTAAAGTTTTTTCCAAATTTTTCAGCAATTTCAAAATCACTAAACTCAAAGACAACCACGAAGAAGCCCACAAGCTTTTTGGAGAAAATAGCCGTAAAGCCCATGACACCGAGATCATTTACGCCACTTTACAAGTAGTCCCCAGGTATTCATTAGAAACGGTGGGTTTTAGTTTGTTGATTTTAGCGGTCGCTTACATTTTATTCAAATACGGCGAAGCTAAAATGGTGCTTCCTACCATTTCTATGTATGCTTTAGCGCTTTATCGCACGCTCCCTTCTGTTACTGGCGTTTTGAATCAATACAATGAAATCGCTTACAACCAGCTTGCGACTAACATTGTTTTTAAAAGCCTTACTAAAACCATCGTTGAAGAGGATTTAGTCCCTTTAGACTTTAATAAAAAAATCACTCTCCAAAACATCTCATTCGCTTATAAGTCAAAACACCCGGTTTTAAAGAATTTTAATCTCACCATTCAAAAAGGCCAGAAAATCGCTCTCATAGGCCATAGCGGGTGCGGAAAATCCACGCTGGCGGATATTATTATGGGGCTTACTTACCCTAAAAGCGGGGAAATTTTTATTGATAACACCCTTTTAACCAACGAAAACAGGCGCTCATGGCGTAAAAAAATAGGCTATATCCCCCAAAATATTTACCTTTTTGATGGCACTGTGGGGGATAATATCGCTTTTGGGAGCGCTATAGATGAAAAACGCTTGATTAAGGTGTGTAAAATGGCTCATATTTATGATTTTTTATGCGAGCATGAGGGCCTTAAAACCCAAGTGGGCGAAGGGGGCGCTAAGCTTAGCGGCGGTCAAAAACAGCGCATAGGCATTGCAAGAGCCTTATACGATAACCCTGAAATTTTGGTTTTAGATGAAGCCACTTCAGCCCTAGACAATGAAACCGAGAGTAAAATCATGGATGAAATCTATCAAATCGCTAAAAATAAAACCCTAATCGTTATCGCCCACCGCTTAAGCACGATCGAACGCTGTGAAGTCATCATTGATATGAGCCAACACAAAGACAATCTTGTCTAAAGTTGGCTTCACTCTTTTATAAAGTTTTGCAAATCAAACCCCTTAAAGCCCTCCAAATACTTCCCTTGATAGCCATCTTGCCCCACTAAATTTTTCAAAACCTTGCTGTTGTAACCCAAAAACGCCACTTCATTAGCCTTAGCGCTTTCATAGTCATTGACGCTATCGCCTATCATTAGCATGCGGCTTGGGTTATAGGCATATTTTTGAATGATATTAGCAATGATTTTAGGTTTATTGGGAGGACTCCCTTCAACGCTCTTAAAATACTTAGTAATCCCTAAAAACTCGCACAACACTTGCAATTCGCTATGCAAGACCGCTGAAGCGATATGGAAAATGTAATTTTGATAATGCTTATCAATAAACGCCATCACTTCGCTATTCAAATGCCCCCTATCAAAAAGCTTTTGTTCTATGATAGCGCCAAACTCTAGGGCTAATGCATCCACTTCTTCTTGAGCGATAGGAGTTTTTAAAATCTCATTATAAAAATATTGGATTTTTTCATTCCTTGAAATCCCCCCACTTTGATAATGATAAACTTCAAATTGTTTCAAACTCTCTTTACTATCGTTGCCATGCTTTTGAAACAACGCCTTAAACCCTTCATATTTTAAATGCATGCTGTCAAAAATCACGCCATCAAAATCCCATAAAACCACTTCAAGTGCCATGATTTCCCCTTTTTTATAGGCTTATTTTGGTTTCATTTTACCTTATTTAAGCGGTATTTAAGCGATTATTTTTATCATTATTGGAGTATCTTGGATTGGTTTTAATCAAATACCGCCCGCTAAAGCCTCATTTAAAACTCTAACGCTCTTTAGACTTTTAACTTAAAGCTCGTTTTTAAAGGTTGGGTTGTTTTGACTCTTATTTGATAAGAATATGCAAACACTCTTTGGTGTGCACGGCTTTATGGGTGCGTTTGTTATCCGCTTTAAAACGCATGTAAGTTTTGGTAATTAGGGAGTAAGTGCCGTATTTTTTTAAGATATTTTTAATCTCTGTCTCACTCATAAGCCCTTCATTGTTATAGCTTAAAAAAATATATTTGAATTGCGCTTTTTTGATCAAGTTTTCAAAAGCGTTTAAGATTTGAGAACGAGAGCAAAAAGAGGATTTCTGGTAACTGGGCAAGCCGGTTTTGCCTTTTGGAGCAAAGGGCGTATAAGCAGCAATCGTGTTCAATAAATGGTAATTCGCCCCGTATTGCCTCGCATTGTAAGGAGGGTCTAAATACAAGATATCCCCTGAAATCTTTCCGATCAACTCGCTAGCGTCTTGCTGGTACACTTCATTAGCGTTTAAACTCACATCAAAATGAGCACCTTTTAAGATAAGTTCTTTTTGAGCGCTTTTTTTAAGGCGTTTTAAAAAAGCCCCATAAACTGAAGCGGTGTTAGCCACCTTGTCCGCACTCTCTAATAGCGATGCGAGCAAAAAATAATACGCGCAATTATCAATGTTTTGAGAAAGCTTAAGCTCTTCAATTTTTAAACGCATCGCATCAATTTTTTGAGCGTTTGTTTCGCTAAAATACTGCCTTGAACTCCCCCCTAAAGAATAATACGAATAGATAAAGCCCTTTTTTAAAGCAACGCTATTGAGCCCATTAATAAGCTCTTCTTGATTAGGGATTTCTTGAATGTTGCCGATATAATTTTGATTCAAAACAAAGCTATAATACTCCAAATCATTAGAAATAACCTTATTAACAGCTTTTTTAAACACACGCCCCACAATGCCCGTCCCAGCGAACAGATCACAAAAAATCGCGCCAGAGAGATCATTGCCCGCAACCGCATGGATATTTTCCTTAATAAAGGGAATGAGCTTGTATTTAGAGCCGATGTAGTTCATTGCAACCGCTATAAAGTAGTTTTTTGATGGTATCCAATTTGATACCCATCACCATAGCCTTTTTGATACCTTTCATTGTATATCCTATCATTACAAGTTTTCCTGTATTGTATGGGGTCATATTGATAGCAACCCACACAGCCGTCATATTCAGCCTCCCCTTCATAAAAAGGATAATGATTGCCAGGAATTTTTCTTGCATCAAATCTATAGCCAGTCTCTTTGCATTCTTTACAAATCTGGCGTTTCTTATCATTACAAGCTTTGCATAAAGCCTGAAAATCATCAAAAGTCTGTGCGTTTGAATCAGAAACTCTTGAATCATTTTTGCGGTCGTCTTTATGATCCATCTCTATTTGAGTGTTTTCAGAGTTGCCGCGCGCACCGCACATCGCACAACATTGTTGCTTATAGTGGTTTTTAATGTCTTGACAGATACTTTGGTTAAAAACACATTCGGTATTATAGCCATTCAAGCGTATTCTATCAATAAAATTCCCTAGAGTTTGCCCCTTATCAAACTCCAAATTAAATTCTTTAGCTAAAGATGAGTTATTCCTACCAACTCCCCCATTACCTAGCTGTAATCCTTGGTATTTTCCTACAAATTCTCTAACGCTTACCCAACGACTCACCCCATTTTCATCAGGTTGTGCGAGTTCCAAAAATAACTCTTTTTTACTTTTACTCATTTTAAAAAACCTCTCTATAAAAAATTCTAATCAATTTACCTCAAAATAACCCGCATCGCTCAAATTAGCTCAACCGCTTATTTAAAATTAACGATCCTTTGTGATGGTTTTAGCTTTAGCGCCTACAGCCGTAGAACCCGTGGGTAAATCTGAAAGCACCACCGCATTAGCCCCAATCCTCACATCATCGCCCACGCAAATCGCACCCAAGACCTTAGCCCCTGCCCCAACTACCACTCGGTTGCCTAAAGTAGGGTGGCGCTTGCCCTTAAACTTGCCCGTACCCCCCAGAGTTACGCCATGATAAATGGTAACATCATCTCCAATCTCTGTGGTCTCGCCAATCACCACACCCATGCCATGATCAATAAAAAGCCCTCTCCCAATCTTAGCGCCCGGGTGGATTTCTATCCCAGTGATAAAACGCGCCAACTGAGAAAGCGCGCGCGCAATGAAGTAAAACCTCCGCTTGTGCAACGCATGCGCTAGGCGGTAACAAAGCAACGCATGAATGCCCGGATAAAGCAAAAGAACCTCCCACTTATTCCTGGCTGCCGGGTCTTCTTGCAAGACACGCTCCAGGCTATAAGACAGATCTAGCATGACAGAGTCTCCGGTTAAAATATATTTGGATCAACATGAGCAGATTTTTCTCATCCATTCCAATAAAACTTGATGCAAATTTTTCTTGCCATTATACCTAAACTCACACTCCTTTTAAGGGAGTAAAAACGCTCTCTCTTTTAATCCCTTCAAATTCGCTTAAACAATCCTTTAAAAAGGCTTAAAAAAACCCGCTAATCCATCATTGATTTGGCATTTATTTGGAATAAAACTATTTTAAACGAAAAAATAAAAAGCAGATTGAAAAAAATTACTAGTAGTGGTGCCGAAGGTCGGACTCGAACCGACACGGGATTGCTCCCACCAGATTTTGAGTCTAGCGTGTCTACCAATTCCACCACTTCGGCGTATCATAGAGTAAAGAGTGAGATTATACCCACTTATTCCTTAAAGAAACTTAATGGTGCACTGGGCGAGACTCGAACTCGCACGAGATTGCTCCCACCACCCCCTCAAGATGGCGTGTCTACCAATTCCACCACCAGTGCTAAAAATCTAAAACAAATATTATAGCTAAATCATGCTTTTTAAGCAATAATTTAGCTCATCAAAAACCCTTAACTTAAGAATGGGTTACTATAAATAGCGATAATAGCAAACACTAGAGTATAAATCACTTGCGCTTCAATCATCGCCATGGCCACGAACATGGTTGTGAGCAATTTACCGCCCACTCCTGGGTTTCTCGCTGTGCCTGTAATGGTCGCTGCGGCCGCATTCCCCATGCCGATCGCCCCACCAAAAGCGGCAATCCCTAGACCGATCATCGCTCCTAAGATAGAATAAGATTTAATCATATCCATCCCACCCATGCCACCATCATGAGCGAAAGCAACGCCCGCTAAAGCCAGAAAAAATAACGCTAAAAATTTCATTTTCGCACTCCGTTTCAAAAATTAGGCTTGATTTTCATTTCGAATCGTTCCTCTACTTTCAAAAATACAAGCAAGGACTCATTTTAATCTAAATTTGCTTAAAATCTCTTTTAAAAACGCTTTTTAAAAATTTTAAGCCAAATCCAAAGCGATTTTACCCTTATTGAAACTAATCACCCTACACCTGATGCTATCGCCTTCTTTTAAGATCACTTGACACCTGTCCATGTTTTGCTTTCTTAACAAGCCTTCGCCTCCCTTAGGCAAGCTTAAAAACGCCCCAAAATCCACGATTCGTTTCACTTGAGCTTCTAGCACCTCATCAA
Source organism: Helicobacter pylori (assembly GCF_011140715.1). Taxonomy (GTDB): domain Bacteria; phylum Campylobacterota; class Campylobacteria; order Campylobacterales; family Helicobacteraceae; genus Helicobacter; species Helicobacter pylori_DA. Next base: position 25,238 of record NZ_SFZZ01000036.1, read on the forward strand.
TAGCGTATCGCTCCAATTCTTGATCTAAAGAATGCAAATAGTTTAAAATAAATTCTTTAGTTTTTAAAACGCGCTCTTTATTCCCCATGATTTTCACTTCACCGCTCGGTTTGTTCAAATCAATCTTAACCTCAAACCTTTCTACTATCTCTTTAATCACACGCCCCCCTTGACCGATAATTTCTACAATTTTATCGGGCGTGACATTAAAAATTTCAGTCGTGGGCAAATGGGAAAAATTGATCACAATCTTTTCTTTCGCTTCATGCATGATTTTTAAGATATGCTCTCGCGCTCTTTTGGCTTGGAGTAAGGCTTGGTATAAAACCTCTAATTGGATACCGCTCATTTTGGTATCCATTTGCATAGCCGTAATGCCTTCTACATTCCCGGCAATCTTAAAATCCATATCGCCTTCGGCGTCTTCTAAACCGCTAATATCGCTTAAAATGGCGTGATCTTGCCCTTCGCTCACCATGCCCATAGCCACCCCAGCGACTAAATCATAAATTTCCACACCGCTTGCATAAAGGGCTAAAGACCCTGCGCACACACTCGCCATTGAGCTTGAACCATTGCTTTCTAAAATCTCAGAAACCAATCGTATCACCTGCTCTTTATTTTTAATGCTCGTTTCTAAGGCTCTTTTAGCCAAATTCCCATGCCCTAATTCGCGCCTTGAAGTCGCGCCAATAGAACTCGCTTCGCCCACGCAAAAAGGAGGGAAATTGTAATGGAACATGAAGCGCTCTTTAATAGGGGCTTTATGCTCCAAACTCTCATGGGTTTGAGCGTCATTATCCGTGCCTAAAACCCCTACCACTAAGCTCTGCGTTTGCCCCCTAGTGAATAAAATGGAGCTATGCGCCATAGGGAGCAAGTTACTCTCTATCAAAATGGGCCGCACTTCTTCTAACGCGCGCTTATCTGGGCGGATTTTATCTTGAATAATCATGCGTCTGATCTCGGTTTTTTTCACCTTCTCTAAAGACCATTCAATTTCTTCTAAACTGAATTCTGAGTGGGCTTCGCTGATTTTTCTAGCCACTTCTTTGAAAACATTTTCTCGCTCGCTCAAAGCAGAACTTTCAATGCCTTTGATGATTTCATCAAAATACTGATTTGTTAATAAATCTAACAGCCTTTCATTAAAAATTATTCCTTGGCTTTCTTTAAAAAGCAGCTCGTTTTGGTGGGGCGTGAAAACCTCTTCATAAAGCGTGCAAGTTTCTTTCAAACTTTTTTGAGCCAATTCTAAAGCTTTTAGCATTAAAGGCTCTTCTAAAGCGTTTAATTTTTGCCCCAAAGAGCGCATTTCTATCATGTTCAAACTCTCTTTTGTGCCGGACACGAACAAATCCAAACTGGATTGATTCAAAAGGCTTGTGTTAGGGTTAATGATAAATTCGTTATCCACCCTAGCGATCCTGCAAGCGCTCACGCTTTTAATAGGAGCGATATGGGCTAAAAAGAGAGCGGCTGAAGCGGCGTTTAAAGCAGAGACTTGCAAATCGTTTTCAATATCATGGCTTAAAACCATTAAAGTGATCTGTGTAGGGTAGCGGTAGTCTTTAGGGAATAAAGGGCGTAAAGTCCTGTCTATGAGCCTAGAGGTTAAGATTTCAAAATCTTGCGCCCTGCCTTCTCTTTTAACAAAACCGCCCGGGATTTTACCGGCTGCATAAGATTTTTCTAAAAACTGCACCACTAAAGGCAGAAAATCTTCACTCACAGGCTCTCTTTCTATACACACGCTCGCTAAAATAAGGGTTTTTCCTAAGCGATACATTAGAGAGCTGGTGGCTTGTTTGGCCACTTGTTTGAGAGCGAACTCTTCGGTTCTGTTACCAGAGTTGATGGTGATAAAATCCATATTTAATGTTCCTTTTTTAAATTAGGCGCGTTGTTAGCGCCCAAGTATTTTTCAATTTCTTCATTGCTTAATCGCTTGAGTTCTTTATAATGATGCTCCACAGAGACAAAACATTCAGGGCGGTACACGCTAATCACCCCATCGCACAAGCTTTCTAAGCCTTGAGCGACATTTTGCGCGAGAATGGGGGTTAAAATATAAATGTCTTGGCATTCTTTTTTCAAGCAAGTTTGCACGCCTAACCCTGCTCTAAACCCGGTTTCAATCCCCCTATCTACGATAAAAATATTTTTATCTTTTAAGCTTTTGATCGCATTGCCTTTGCGATACTGATAGATGCGAGACAGAATATCTTCTTCATAAGCCCGCTTGGCTTCCCCATAAACATAGTCTAAAGCGATGTCAAAGGAATTGATTAAACTTTCATTCATCACAATATCCATGCTTTCACTCACTAAAGCGATCTCGCATTTTGAGTTTAAAGGGGCTAAGATAGGTTCTAAAAAAAGTATATCATAAGTCGCTCCAAATTTTTGCGCTAAAGCGTGAGCTAAATACAGAGCGTTAAAACTCAAAGCGAGCATGATGGAATCTTTTAAATCAATGTGGCGCGTGTGGATTTCATTAATCAATTTGTTTAAAGCGTCTTCTTCATTGATAAAACGCATGCCCTCAATATCGGTGATATGGCTAAAGTCCGTATTCAAATGCATTCCTTTTCTTACTTACGCTGTAAAGAGCGGTAAGTTACATTGGTTTTAGTGATCGGTGAAAAGTCTAATTCTAGCTTAACATAGTTATTTTCAAACACTCTTATAGGTTGGTTGGGATCGCCGGTGAGGATAGGGCGTCTTTGATTGACGAATTGAAAGCCAATCCCAAAACAACGGATTTTTTTATAAATCCCCACATTCCAATTTAAAACCACATTATTTCTAATATCATAACCCACATCCGCGCTCATGGAAAAATAGCCAAAGTCGTTGCTAAAACCCGCCTTTAAATAATCCGCAGGATTTTCTACAATGCTATTAATCCCACTGCTAAAATTGTTTTTTAAAAAGTAAGAGAGGTTAAAGCTTAAAAACTTGCGTTGGTAATTGGCGTTCACGGAGATTTCTTCTAGGCGGTTTTGATAAAACGAATAAAAGACATTCCCAAAAATATTCAATCCCGTTAAGGGCGAAAACCCGATCTTACTCTCTAATGGCATTCTAAAGGGCGAAACTTTATCGTCAAGATTGATGAGTTGCGATATTTTAAAATACAACAATTCTTGCCCTCTTAAGCCATAAAGGTATTGCGTTAGGGTTAAATCCACCGTCTTATTGCTCGCATTGCTAGGTAAAATGCTGTTAGGATTCCACACAGAATCATACAAACGCCCTTGATAATCATAATCTCTCAATAAAGGCGAAGTGTAGCTGTTTAAGGCTTGCGCGCTTAAAGCATACATGTTTTGAGAAAATAAGCCGTTTTTAAAGGTGTAATAAGGGATGTTGAAAATCGCTTCTAGTTGGATCGTGTGGAAAAGCTTGTTGTATTCTCTGGCTAAATCCGTATTGACATACATGGAAAAATTCGAAGACACAAAATTCCCAAATTCCCTTGATTCATTAGGGATCGTAGGCACGAAAGAATTTTTAGATTGCATTAAAGCCACATTAGATAGTTGGAGATCGTTCCAAAGCCCTAAAGATAAATACTTTTTAAACAAAGAAAATTGCAAGCCCACCGGCACATTCAAAGCGTTTTGCACATAGCCATAGCCGATCTCTCTTGCGGTGTTTCTAAACTGATAATCCACCGAATACAATAAATTCCTAAAATACAAAGAATTTAAATATTTATGGTATTGCAAATTAGGGACAGATTGGAAAGTGCGGTTATTGTTGATTTTATTCAGGTTTAAAAAATACTTGATATTCAAGCCGTAATAATGATTTTCTGTTTGCAAATAGTAATTCGCCCTAGACATGTGCGTGGCGTCTGTGATACGCTTATTGACCTTTTCAAAACGCACATAGTCCAAATCGTTCATGTATAAAAAGTCAATGTAATGCCCGTTGTCAATATTAGACTTAAGATGGAAGTATTTTTGTAAAGTGTCCCTACTGGAGCTTAAAAATTCAAAACCATAGATATTTTGATTCCTCAAATCATAGCGTTTGACGTATTGGGTGTAATTCCTAAAATAGCGCGCGTTGAATAAAAACCTGTCGTCTTTAGAGTTGATGTAGCGCGCTTCAAAATTCAAGCCAAAACCCCTTTTATAGCGGATTTGTGGGGTAAAGGTCATATCCCATGAGTTTTTGGGGGCTAAATAAAAGGGTTGCAAATAAATAAAGCCGTCTAAATTGGAAGTACCAAACTCAGGGTATAAAAACCCGGTAGTTCTTTTATTGCTCGTGGACATGAAAATATAGGGCAAATACAATACAGGAATATCACCGACATAGATCTTAGGATTCCACATAGACAAATGCGATTTTTGCATATTAAATGAGCCTGAAGTCGCATTGACATGCCAAATGGGGTTATCAATGCTGCACCCTGAAGCGCTCATGTTTTTAATCTTGTATTTTTGATCCTTCCCGCTGGCAATATCCGCGCTCACCCAAATCCCGCTCACGCTGTCTTGGACATAAAAGGGGAAAATGATTTCATATTTTTCATTCAAACTCAATTTCACGTAATCGGTTTTAACGAGCAAACCCTCGCCCCTATAAACCTTGATATTCCCCTCTAATAACGCTTCTTTGGTTTTAGTGTCATAACGCACCTTGTCCGCTAGAATATACACATCATAATTCAATAAGATCGCATTCCCTGATGCGGTTATCACATTGTCTTTAGCGCTCACTTTATCCGCAAGGATTTCAAAAATCTTATGGTTTTGTTTGTCAAATCGTTGCATAGCGATTTCTTTAGCGTCTAATGCACTCAACAAAAAAAAGACCGCCAAATACAACCAATAAATCATGATTAAAACAACACCAAAAGACTTTTGCTTTTTTCTTCATGCCATGCCCTATGATAGGGGTTTTTAAATACTACAAACCATAAAAAGGGGCATAGAAAAACCACGATCTTTAACCCTAAACGCTTCAATAAAATAGCCCTACTGGGGCAATCTGCTAAATAAATATCAATAATTTTAATCCTAAAAACCAGTTTAGCCAAACTCATCTTACACAAACACACAAAAAAGATTTCATAAACGCCATACAAGATGATAAAACTCACTATGACAAACACGCTGTAATAAATGGGGTTAGCTAGCCAGTATAAAGAATGTAAAAAAGTGCATGCCCCTAAAAGATCGCTCAATAAAAACGCCACCAACAAACCATCGGTTAAAAACGCTAAGATGTGCCAATACAAGGGGCATAAACGCATTTTTTCACGCATAAGGAGTGTTTCTATGATTTCGGTTTCTTCTTTTTCTAAATTTGGAGAGCGCATTCAAAAACAAACAAGACAAACTCTTTGGTTTGTCTTAAACTTTAACCTTTAAGAATATTCTTTCAAATCTAACACCTTAAAACCAATATCCTTGCGATAAAACATGCCTTCAAAATGCACCTTTTGAGCGATTTCATAAGCATGGTTTCTGGCTTCTAATAAGGATTTTCCCCTACCAATGGCAAAGATCACCCTCCCCCCACTGCTTTCAAACACGCCATTATCCTGCTCCACCTCCCCTAAAATCAAATGACCCTTTTTTTCATCAACCGGATCAATATAAAGGGTTTGTTTGGGCGAAGAGCTAGTGGGGTAATTCCTAGAAACAAGCGCCACACTCATCACAAATTCTTTAGAAAACACCAATTCAAGAGAATGCAATTCCCCTTTGGCTGTGGCCAAACACAAATCTAAAAGCGAGCTTTCTAAAAGGGGTAAAATCGTCTGGCATTCAATGTCTTTAAAACGCACGCTAAAATCCAATAAATACGGCTCTAAAACGCCTTTTTCTTCTATGATTACAATTTCAGCGAGTAAAACCCCTTTAAAAGGCGTGTTGTCAGCCTGAAGTTTCTCTAAAGTGGGTTTAAAGATATGATTTTTTATTTTCTCTTCTAATTCATTAGAGAAAAAGTTTGCAGGAGCGATGGCCCCCATACCCCCCGTATTGACCCCATTATCCCCCTCTAATAAGCGTTTGTAGTTTTGGCAAAAGGGCAACAAGATAAAATCATCATTGGCTATGAGCGCTGTAACTGAAAGCTCAAACCCCTCTAAAAAAGGCTCTATGATCACAGGCTCATTGCTTTGCTTGAAAGCGTCTTCAAGGATTTTTAGTGCTTCTTCTTGATGATGAACAATGCTTGTGTTTTTATTCAACGCCTTAATCACTAAGGGGAAAGAAGCGTTTTGAATGTAATTGAGGGCTTCTTTTAAGTCGTTTGTTTCAAAGTAGGATGCGCTTTTGATACCGCACTCTTTAACAAAAGCTTTCATGTAGCTTTTGGAAGCCTCTAATTTCGCCGCTTCTTTAGAAGCCCCAAACACTAAAATACCCGCTTTTTCTAGCATCTCTGTAAGCCCTAAAATCAAAGGCTCTTCTTCTGAAATGATAGCTAAATGGATCTGTTTTTTCAGGGCCAATTCCACGATATGCTCGTAATGTTCGCATTCCAGATTTTCGCCTAAATCTTGAGTGCCACCATTACCCAAACAAAAATACAAAGCATTCACTCGCTCATCTTGCTGAAGCCTTTGAGCCAAAGCATACTCTCGCCCCTTATTCCCCACAATTAAAACATTATAGTTATTGTTATCTTTCATGTCTTCCCTAAAATGTGGTTGTTTTTCAACCCAGATGACCGCTACTTTTACATGCGCATAAGTTCAACAAACCTACACTAATAAGGCTAGGAGGATCTTCTTAGGGGCAGATTTAAAAAATGCCATCACACAAAAACCACTACCTTAGCCTAACTTATTTTTTCAACGAACTTGCCATCAAATAAGAAACGCAAATCACCCAGGCGATGCTTACAATTATACTTAAATTTTAAAGAAATTCCATGCAAAAATATTCAAGCGATCCGTGATAGTTTTAATTGGCGTTTAGGCGCTTTAAGAGAAACTGACTGATTTATTTCAACCTTTCTTTATACGCCGCTTCCAAACTGCTATACCCTTTTTTCAATTCTCCCACATCCCCAAAAGCCACTACTTTAGCTTCTTTTAAAAAAATCGCGCTGTCTAAATACTTTTCCACATCCACCACCAAATGCGTAGAGACTAGCAAGCTTGCGTTTTGGCTAAACTCCTTAGCGATTAACTCAAAAATCTCTTCTCTTGCAATAGGGTCAATCCCAGCCACCGGCTCATCAAAAAGATACAAAGAAGCGTTTCGTGATAGGGTTAAAATCAGTTGCAATTTTTCCCTCATGCCTTTTGAAAGGGCTTTGAACTCTCTTTTTAAAGGCACGCTGAAGCGTTTGAGTAAATTTAGGGCTTTTGATTCATCAAAATCGCTAAAAAAATCCTTGTAAAAAGCGATCGCTTTTAAAGGCGTTAATTTAGGATCTAAAAAATCGCCATCGCTTAAAAACGCCACGCTTTTTTTAGTCTCTATGCCGATCTTTTGATCTAAAATTTTCACTTCCCCTTGATAGTTCAAATTCAATCCGGCTAAAATCTTTAACAGAGTGGTTTTACCCGCCCCATTAGGCCCTAAAAGCCCTATAAATTGCTGTTTGGGTAGTTTTAAATTGATATTGTCTAACGCTTTTAAACTCCCATAAGTTTTAGTCAAATTCTCTATTTCTACTAGCATTTTAATTCCCCGAATTTGCGCACTCTTTTGTAAAAATCGCTAATGATATTTTCTAAATCTTTAGGGGTGAAATCAGGCCATAAAATCGGCGTGAAAAACAATTCCGCATAGCTGGACTGCCACAATAAAAAATTAGACAAGCGCATTTCCCCCCCTGTCCGTAACAACAAATCCACTTCCGGCAAATCATGCGTGTCTAAACGATTGGAAATTTCATTTTCTAAGCTTTCTATATTATTTATATGGCTAGGTGGGCTTTCTAATAAGCTTTTAAACGCCCTTGAAAGCTCGTTTTTAGATCCGTAATTAAGGGCTAAAACTTGCGTAAAATCCTTAAAATGCCTGGTATCGTTTTCAAGCCGTAAAATCGTATCTCGTAGTTCTTTAGAAAAGCCCTCTAAATCCCCTATCGCCCTGAAGCGTATGTTATTATTTAAATAAGTGGATCGCTCATCTTTAAGGTATTTTTTAAGCATTTTCATCAAAAAATCCACTTCACTTTTAGGGCGTTTCCAATTTTCCGTAGAAAAAGCGTATAAAGTCAAGCATTCTAACTTATGATTAGCGCACCAGATCGTAATGTCTTTTAGGGTTTTTACGCCTTTTTTATGCCCATAAGCCCTAGCCTTATTCTTTAATTTAGCCCACCTGCCATTACCATCCATAATAATGGCAAGATGTTTGAGAGCGTTATCCAATGCCTTTACCCTTTAAAGAAAGTCCTTAATTATACACCATTAAAGCGTGCAAGCATCCACTAAATAAGCGATATGCTGCCAAGCAAATTGGGTTTTTTCACTCAAACCAATTTCACAAGTGCTAGAAGTGGAAAAGCCCCTTTTAAGATCATAGGATTGATAAAATTCTTGAAAGCCGTTTAAAGCACTCTCGTTTAGTTCAGGGGTGAAAAAGCCCTTATTCCCCGCAAAACCGCAACAACCCGTCTCTTTATGGATAACAATCTCGCCCAAAGTGCATTTTTTAGCCAAATTGAACAGCAACTCTTCTTTATTCTCTAACTTTAAAGCACACATCGTGTATAACCCTATGTCTTCGTTAATGGGGTTGAATTTTAATTTTGGGCTTAGAACTTCTTCAATATAGACGCTCAAATCATAAACTTTCAAATCCTTATAAGCTTTCATTTGCTTGAAAAAATGCATCGAGCATGCGCTGTGGTCTAAAATAATGGGGATTTTTCCCTCATCGCTTAATTGTAAAAAAATCGCATGGTTTTTTTCGTTGTTTTGCTTGGTTAAATCGGTGTAATTGATAAAGGCTTTCCCGCAGCAAAGCGCATTCAATCCATTAGGATACATTACCGAAACTTTGGCTTTTTGGCATAAGGATTCAAACACTTCTTGAATGCATCTTTTATCCGCCATTTTGGTTGATGGAGCGAACGAGCGGTTGATACAGGTGCTGAAATAAATGACTTTTTCTTCGCTCTTATGCGTTTTATTTTCTAAAGGGTAGGCGTTGTTTTTGGGCATGTAATGAAAGGCTTTAGGGAAGGGCTTGATGAATTTTTTAATCCCTTTGGTTAGGCTCACCAAGTTGTGAGGGCCTATGAGTTTTTGAACCACGAAAGCGCTTTTTAAAGAAAAACGAGCCGCGCTTGTGGTTATTTGCATGTGATTAAGGATCTTTGAAGCGATCTTTTCGCCTTTAGGGTTTTTTTGATAATAATTTAAAGCGATCTTTCCGGTATCAATTTCTAAAGGGCATAGCATAGAGCACATATGGCACACTGCGCAAGTGGCGTGGGCTAAGTATTCAGACTCTTTTAAAAGCTCATCTAATAAAACCTGATCTTCATCATGACCATGACTTACCCTTTCTTTTAAACGCTCTATCTCTCTGTGGATAACGATGCGTTGTCGTGGCGTTAAAGACAAATCTTTACTGGGGCAAATCCTTTCACAAAACCCACATTCCATGCACATGTCCAAATGCTCTTCAATAGGGTAAATGCTCTTTAAATTTTTAGTGTGGATTTCTTTATCGTTTGTGATGATCACATCAGGGTTTAAAAGGCCATTAGGATCAAACAATTCTTTGATTTGTTTGTGGATCTTATAGGCTTTTTCTCCCCACTCCATTTCCACAAAAGGGGCTACCATTCTGCCTGTGCCATGTTCGGCTTTAATAGAGCCAGAGCTTTCACTCACCATTAAAAACATCTCAGAAACTAAATTTTCAAACGCCTTTCTTTCGGTTTCATTTTCTAAAATCGGCGTAACGACAAAATGCAAATTCCCGCTTAACGCATGCCCAAAAATAATGCCATTATCCTTAAAGCCATGTTTTTTTAAAAGCCCTTCAATCGCTTTTGCCCCCTCTACAAAATCCTCTTTGCTGAAGCACACGTCTTCAATGATCACAGAGCTTTGGCTTTTTCTTTTTGACGCTGCGATAGGGAAAATGCCTTTTCTGATCTTCCACCACGATTGATAAATATCAGGATCACTACTGATTTGAGAATCTAAAACGACCGGTACCGCGTTCAAAGCGTTTAAAATCGTTTGCATGTTGTTTTCTAAAATCAAAGGATCATCGCTTTCGCTTTGAATGAGTAAGCATGCGTTAGGCTCTTTGACTTCTAAAACCACGCTAGGCATGCCCTCTAAACCTTTCACGCTCTTTAAAGACGCATAATCCATAAGCTCTGCTGAAGAAATCATTTCAGGTTGTTTGGCTTTTAAAGCGGCTAAGATTTGAGCGGCTTTAGCGCATTGCTCTAAATTTTCATAAAACAATAACGCGCAAGTTTTATAAGCGTAGTCTTTCACGCATTCTAATCCCACGCTTGAAATAAAGCCTAAAGTCCCCTCAGAGCCTATGAATAAATGGCTGATGATTTCAATCGGATCTTCAAAATCAATGAGAGCGTTTAAGCTATAGCCGGTGGTGTTTTTGATCTCGTATTTTTTCTTAATCAAGGCATGCAATTCTTTGTCTTTTAAAATCTCTTTTCTTAAATTCAAAACCCCTTCAATCAAATCCTTGCGCGCGTTTTTGAGACTCTCAACGCTCTCTTGATTAGCCGTGTCTAAAAGCGTGCCATCAGCTAAAATGACTCTTAAGGATTTTAAGGTTTTGTAGCTATTTTGCTCCACCCCGCAACACATCCCGCTAGCGTTATTAGCGACAATCCCCCCTATCATGGCGGTGTTTATCGTAGCGGGATCCGGGCCTATTTTTTTATGGTAAGGTTTCAATAAAGCGTTCGCATGGCTTCCTATGACTCCGCATGAGAGCTGAATGCTTTGAGCGTTGTCTAAAATGTGAGCGTCTTTGAAAAAATGCGCCACCACCACTAGCACCCCATCACAGATCGCCTGCCCTGATAAGGAGCTACCAGCCGCTCTAAAAGTCAATGAAACGCCATGCTTTTTGGCTAAAGCACAAAGCTTTTGGACTTCTTCTTCATCTTTCACCCAAGCGACTATTTTAGGGATATAACGATAACATGACGCATCAATGCCATAAGCCAAACGGCGTAAATAATCCTTAAAGATCCGCTCGTTTAAAAACCCGCTCGCTTCGGCAAAAAAAGCATGATAATTTTCTTCCACACGCACTCCTTAAACATTCCTATTTATCAAATCATTGTAACATAACCTTACTTTAATAATTAAGGATAAACATGCTTGAATATTATGCAATCAGTTTAGAAGAAGTCAATTTCAATGATTTTATCGTGGTGGATGTGCGCGAATTGGACGAATATGAAGAACTGCATTTGCCTAACGCCACGCTCATTAGCGTCAATGACCAAGAAAAGCTCGCTGATTTTTTAGCCCAACACAAAGATCAAAAAGTATTGCTCCACTGCAGGGCTGGTCGCAGGGCTTTAGATGCGGCTAAAAGCATGCATGAATTAGGCTATACGCCCTATTATTTAGAGGGCAATGTCTATGATTTTGAAAAATACGGCTTTAGAATGGTCTATGATGACACTTGCGATAAAAAAAACTAGGCATGAGGGAGATTGTATGGGTGCATTCTCAAAGAATCGCCCCTTATAAGACTCTCATTTTAAACGAATTGCGCTACTATCCTTTAGAATTGGATTTAACCCCTTTTAACGCCCTGATTTTCACTTCTAAAAATGCGGTGTTTTCCTTGCTAGAAACCCTAAAAGACAGCCCCAAACTCAAAATTTTACAAAACATTCCTGCTTACGCTTTGAGCGAACCCACCGCCAAAACCTTACAAGATCACCATTTTAAAACCGCCTTTATAGGGGAAAAAGCCCATGGCAAAGAGTTTGTTCAAGAAATCCTTCCTTTATTGGAAAAAAAAAGCGTTTTGTATCTCAGGGCAAAAGAGATTGCCTCTTCTTTGGACACCATTCTTTTAGAGCATGGCATTGATTTCAAGCAAGCCGTTGTTTATGAAAACAAGCTCAAACATTTGACCTTAAGCGAACAAAACGCCCTAAAACCCAAAGAAAAGAGCGTTCTTATTTTTACCGCTATAAGCCATGCAAAAGCCTTTTTACACTATTTTGAATTTTTAGAAAATTACACCGCTATAAGCATTGGCAACACGACCGCTCATTATTTACAAGAGAAAGGCATTCAAAGCTATATTGCTAAAAAGCCTTCCTTAGAAGCGTGTTTAGAACTGGCTTTAAATTTGAGGGTTAAGGAATATTAAAAATATCTTATTATAATGCTCTCCATTGATTTTTAAAGGATGATACATGAATCTTGTCTTTTTATGGGCCGCTTTAGGGGGGGCTATAGGGAGTTCGTTGAGGTATTTTGTGGGCAAAATAATGCCCAGTAAATTTTTAATGTTTGAAAGTTTCCCTTTAGGGACTTTTAGCGTGAATCTCATAGGGTGTTTTGTCATCGGCTTTATGGGGCATTTGGCCGCCAAAAAAGTTTTTGGTGATGATTTTGGGATTTTCTTTGTAACCGGGGTTTTAGGGGGTTTTACAACCTTTTCTTCTTATGGATTAGACACTTTAAAACTCTTGCAAAAATCCCAATACCTTGAAGCCATTTCTTATGTCTTAGGCACTAATATTTTAGGGCTTATTGGGGTGGCTATCGGTTGGTTTTTGGCTAAAAATTTTGTAGGCATTCATTAAAAAACGCTTTCTAGCGTTTTATTAACGCTTGATTAAAGCAGAGCCTACAATCACAACAGCCACAAAGCTATTTCATCGGCCATGAAAAAATCGCTCGCTATCAATCGGTTATCTTTAATGAAAGCCTTATTTTCTTCAATCAAAAACTTTACTTTATTTTCATCTAACAAACTAAGCTCAACCCCCAGCTCACACCTCAAGCCTAAAAACAATTTTTCTAAGCGCTTGTCTTGTTTATTAAGCGTCTCAACTTGGCGTTGTAGGGGGTCTTTGATGTAGTTTTCTATGAGTTTTTTCGCATAAAAGCGCTCATTCGCCACGCAGCCCACAGCCCCAGCCCCACACCCTAAATAATCTTTAGCCCCCCAGTAAGCTAAGTTGTGTTTGACTTGGTAATTTCTAGCGTAATTAGACACTTCGTATTGCTTGAAAGAAAAGCCCTCTAAAATCTCTCTCACCACATTGTCAAAATGAGCGCATGAGGGTTTTTTGGCGTTTTTTTCCAAATTCGTGTTTTTTTCAACGCTCAAAGCGTAAGCGCTCAAATGGTTGATAGGGAGTTCTTTAGCGAGTTTTAGTTCTTCTTTTAAAGAGTTTTCATTATCTAATGGGGTGTTATAAATCAAATCAATGCTGACATTTTCAATCCCGCTTTTAAAAATAATTTCTATCACGGGGGCGATATTTTTGGAATGTTGGCGCTCTAAAAACAACAATTTATCCTCCCTAAAACTTTGCACCCCTAAACTCAAGCGGTTGATCCCTAAATCTTTTAAGCCTTGACACCAAGCTTTAGAAATCAATTCGGGGTTAGCTTCAGTGGTGATCTCACATTCCATGCTCAAGCGTGCATGTTGATGAATGCTTTCAAAAATCCTTTCAAAAGCCTTCACGCTTAAAGTGTTGGGTGTGCCGCCGCCAATAAAAATACTTTCAATTGGTTCATCAGTTTGACTTAAGGCATGCTTTAAATCCAGGCATAACGCTTGAGTGTATTCTTCTTTTAGCCCATGCTTATTTTCATAGGAATTGAAAGCGCAATAACCGCATTTATTTTCACAAAAGGGGATATGAATGTATAAAATCATATTTATTTCTCTCATTTTCACTTCATTTTAAGCAAAGCTTAAACTTGTAATTGTATCATTTTAAGATCATTTTGATAAGTAAGGAGACAGACGATGAAAAAGGTTATTGTGGCTTTAGGCGTTTTGGCGTTCGCAAACGCTTTAATGGCAACCGATGTTAAAGCTCTTGCAAAAGGTTGTGCCGCTTGCCATGGGGTCAAGTTTGAAAAGAAAGCTTTAGGCAAAAGCAAAATCGTCAACATGATGAGTGCAGCAGAAATTGAAAAAGATCTTATGGATTTTAAAAGCGGTGCTAATAAGAATCCTGTCATGACCGCGCAGGCTAAAAAATTAAGCGATGAAGACATCAAAGCTTTAGCCAAATACATCCCCACTCTCAAATAAACTCTCTCATTTTTTAATAGCGTTATTCGGACGCTATTAAAATGAGTTTCAAACCCTTTTTTTAATTTTTGATTTTAATGGTGCTCTTAACCCTACTTAAAGCCAGCATACACTATAATACGATCTTAATCACATTAAGAAAGAGCTAGAATAAAGACCTATGCTACATAAAAAATATCGTCCTAACGTTGCGGCCATTATCATGTCGCCAGACTACCCTAATACATGCGAAGTTTTTATCGCTGAGCGCATAGATATTGAAGGGGCGTGGCAATTCCCCCAAGGGGGCATTGATGAGGGCGAAACCCCTTTAGAAGCACTTTATAGAGAATTATTAGAAGAAATTGGCACGAATGAAATAGAGATTTTAGCGCAATACCCCAGATGGATCGCCTATGATTTCCCAAGCAATATGGAGCATAAATTCTATGCGTTTGACGGGCAAAAGCAGCGCTATTTTTTAGTGCGCCTAAAGCATGCGAACAACATTGATTTGAACAAGCACACGCCAGAATTTAGAGCTTATCAATTCATCCATCTTAAGGATTTGCTTAAAAAAATCGTTCCCTTTAAGCGTCAAGTGTACCGCCAAGTCATCGCTTATTTTAGAAAAGAGGGGTATTTATAGGGTGTTAATCGTTCAAAAATACGGCGGCACGAGCATGGGCAGCATAGAAAGGATCCACAATGTCGCTCAAAGGGTTTTAGAAAGCGTTAAATTAGGGCATCAAGTCGTGGTGGTGGTTTCTGCGATGAGTGGCGAAACCGATAGGCTTTTAGAATTTGGCAAGAATTTTAGCCATAACCCTAACAAGCGGGAAATGGATAGGATTGTCAGCGCTGGGGAATGGATTTCAAGCGCGGCTTTGAGCATGGCGTTAGAAAGATACGGGCATAGAGCCATTTCCTTGAGCGGGAAAGAAGCGGGCATTTTAACCAGCTCGCACTTTCAAAACGCCGTGATCCAATCTATTGACACTAAACGCATCACAGAGCTTTTAGAAAAAAACTACATCGTAGTGATCGCTGGGTTTCAAGGCGCTGACATTCAAGGCGAAACAACGACTTTAGGGCGCGGAGGGAGCGATTTGAGTGCGGTCGCTTTGGCCGGGGCTTTAAAAGCGGATCTGTGCGAAATTTATACGGATGTGGATGGCGTTTATACCACCGATCCGCGCATTGAAGAAAAGGCTCAAAAAATCGCGCAAATCAGCTATGATGAAATGCTTGAACTGGCTTCTATGGGGGCTAAGGTTTTATTAAACCGCTCGGTGGAATTGGCCAAAAAACTCAGCGTGAAGTTAGTGACTCGCAATTCGTTTAACCATAGCGAAGGCACGCTCATTGTGGCTGAAAAAGACTTTAAAGGAGAACGCATGGAAACCCCTATAGTGAGTGGGATTGCATTGGATAAGAATCAGGCTCGTGTGAGCATGGAGGGCGTGGAAGATCGGCCAGGCATTGCCGCTGAAATCTTTGGCGCTTTAGCGGAGTATCGCATTAATGTGGATATGATAGTCCAAACGATCGGCAGAGACGGCAAAACCGATTTGGATTTTACGATTGTTAAAACCCAAATAGAAGAAACCAAGCAGGCCTTAAAGCCTTTTTTAGCGCAAACGGATTCCATTGATTATGATGAAAATATCGCTAAAGTTTCCATAGTGGGCGTGGGCATGAAGTCGCATTCTGGGGTGGCGAGTATCGCTTTTAAAGCCCTAGCCAAAGACAATATCAACATCATGATGATTTCCACAAGCGAGATTAAAATTTCGGTTTTGATTGACATTAAATACGCTGAATTAGCCGTTAGAACTTTGCATGCGGTGTATCAATTAGATCAATGAAAAATTTCTACGACTGGATCAAGGAATTTGTGCGTGATCAGGGGGAATTTATCGCCCAGCAAAGCGGGTGGTTGGAATTAGAACGATCAAGTTATGCCAAACTCATCGCGCAAACCATCTCGCATGTGCTTAATGGCGGATCGCTGTTAGTGAGCGCGGATTCTTCTAGACACTGGTTTTTAAATTACATTCTTTCTAACTTAAACCCTAAAGATTTAAAAGAGCGCCCCTTATTGTCCGTCATTGATTTTAACGCTTCTTCTTTCTACCCCAAAAACGATGCGAATCTCTCTCTAGCCACCATAGAGATGACTTATCAAAACCCCATGTTTTGGCATGTTGGGAGGGTTGAAAATGAAGGCTTGAAAACGATACTGCTGAGTAAAATCCCTAGTTTTTTATGGCTTTTTGAAGAGCTTAAAGAAGATTGCTTGCTTTTAAAAGAGCATGACATCTTATTGGATTATAAATTATTGCAACTCTTCAAACTCTTTGAAAACGCGCTTTTTAGCGTGCTATACAATAAGGTTACTCTGTGAAAAACCTCAACCGCCTTATTTATACGGACAATCTTGAAGAGAGCCTAGAAGAGACCGCAAGCCTTTTTGAACACCACATTAAATTCTACACCGAGATTATTGAAAAAGACAAAAAGGTGATCAAAACTTTCAACAAGGATTTTAAAATAGAGCATGCCAAAGAAGTCCTATCCAAAGCCAATCTCAAACACAGCGAACTGAACGCTTTTTTAATCGCTGCGCCCAGTTATGGCACAGAAGCCCAAAACGCGCTTTTAAAAATCTTAGAAGAACCCCCAAATAATGTTTGTTTTATCATGTTCGCTAAAAGCCCAAACCATGTGTTAGCCACCATTAAATCCCGCTTAATCAAAGAAGACAAACGCCAAAAAATCCCCCTAAAACCTTTAGATTTGGATTTATCCAAGCTAGATTTGAAAGATATTTATGCGTTTTTAAAAAATTTAGACAAAGAAAATTTTGATTCCAGAGAAAATCAGAGGGAAAGGATTGAAAGCCTGTTAGAGAGTATCCACAGACACCAAATCTGTTTAAATGAGCAAGAATTGCAAGCCTTTGATTTAGCGATCAAGGCTAACAGCTCTTATTACAAGCTCAGCTATAATCTTTTACCACTGCTTTTAAGCCTTTTATCTAAAAAGAAAACGCCATGATTGTAAAACGCCTTAACCCTGATGTGCTCAAAAACGCCCTTTTAAAAACCGGATCAGAAAAATCCGCTCAAACCCATATGCACAAAAAAGGCGTTAGCTTTGTTTTTGAAATCCAGCATCTGCCCTTAAGTGCAACGCTCATTTTAAAACAAGAAGCCATAAGCGTTGGGGGCGATTTTGCCACGCCAAGAGATTGTATTTTGGCTAAAGAGCCTTTTTATGATGGGGTGTTGGTTGCGAGCGCTAGCCAATTAGAACGCCTGATTGTTAAGTGCCACTCCCAACCCTTTGGGCTTAAACATTTAGCGCAAGAATTAAAAAGCCACCTCAAAGCTAAAAAACCTAACGCCCCACAGATCATGGCAATCTTGAATCTCACGCCGGATAGTTTCTATGAAAAGAGCCGGTTTAGTAGCAAAAAAGCGCTTGAAGAAATCTATCAATGGCTAGAAAAGGGTATCACGCTCATTGATATAGGCGCGGCCAGTTCAAGGCCAGAGAGTGAAATCATTGATCCAAAAACAGAGCAAGATCGCTTAAAAGAAATTTTATTAGAAATCAAATCCCAAAAACTCTACCAATGCGCTAAATTCAGCATAGACACCTACCATGCCCAAACCGCCCAAATGGCTTTGGAGCATTATTTTTCCATCCTTAATGATGTGAGCGGTTTTAATAGCATTGAAATGCTAGAAGTCGCCAGAGATTACAAGCCCACTTGCATTTTAATGCACGCTCAAAAAACCCCCAAAGACATGCAAGAAAATGTTTTTTACCACAATTTATTTGATGAAATGGATCGCTTCTTTAAGGAAAAACTAGAGGTTTTAGAAAAATACGCGCTTCAAGATGTTATTTTAGATATTGGGTTTGGATTCGCTAAATTAAAAGAGCATAATTTAGCCTTAATCAAGCATTTAAGCCATTTTCTTAAGTTCAAAAAACCCTTATTGGTGGGAGCGAGTCGTAAAAACACGATCGGGCTTATCACTGGGCGTGAAGTTCAAAACCGGCTCGCTGGCACTTTGAGTTTGCATTTAATGGCGCTGCAAAATGGAGCGAGTATTTTAAGAGCACATGACATTGATGAGCATATAGATTTAATCAAGGTGTTTAAGAGTTTGGAAGAAACGGATTGAACCCAATTTTTGATTTTGATCCCACTGGGCGTTGGTTATCATCAAAACGCTCAAAAGCGTTTTTGATAATCAATCCTTGATTAATCTTTAAAGAATCACATCCATCGTTGAAGGGTTGTTATAAGCGTTTTGGTAGCGTTGCAAAAAAGCGTTATGGTTGGTAGCGTTAAAGGTTTGTAGGGCTTTTTTGTGCAAGCCATTTATCGGTTGTTTGGGGGCGTTTTCCACTTCTTTAGAGAATTTCCCGTTATAAAAATCCGTCAAACTATAGAGCGACTGAGCGGCCAAGCGTTTTTGACTCTCATCCATTCCGGCTGTAGCTCTTAAAAAAGCCTCATATTCTCTATCGCTCATCAATTCTAAAACCAAAAAGCCGTAAGTTTCCCTCTTGTCAGGGTTAAAGGGGAGGTTTTCTGTTGGAGCGTCCTTTTTTTCTCGCTCTATTTTTTCTGTGTTTTCAATAGGAGCTAGGTCTTCTTTAGGAGTGCTTTTAGCGTTTAAAAGCCCATAGAGGTTAGAATCAAACTGATTGATAGAAGAAACAGCCATGTGAATTTCCTATAATTGAATTTTACGCTGATATTAAGCAAAATCCATTCCCTAATGAGACTAAAAAATTCAAAAAGCTTAAAAAAGTTTCCTAATGATGGCGTTCAAACCCTTTAAAAAGGGTCTAGGAGTTTATTTTCAAAAAGGATTCGTGTTTTTATGTTTTCATATTTCTATAAGGAGCTTAAAATGGATAAACAAAAGGTAAAACTCCTAGAGCATTGTTATACCATGATTTTATCAATCGATGCAACTTTTATGCGTTTAGAGCTTAAAAACTTTAAGTCTTAATTAGAGATTTTAGGTTAAACTACCCTAAAAATCTTTAATCTATGAGCAAAAAGCATGCGTAATACCATTTTGTTTGGCGTTTCAATGATACTCTTGGCGAATTTATGCTTTGGGATCATGAGCGCGTTTGTTAAAATCACAGCGGATTATTTTTCCCCTATGGAAAACGTGTTTTACCGCTCCATTACCATGACGCTTTTACTCTTGCTCGTTTATCCTTTCAAACCCTACCGCTTGAAGAGTTACAAACAAGGCGGTTTTAAAAAGCTCGCTTTTAGGGTCGTTGTAGGGGGCTTGGCCATGCTAGCGTTTTTTTATAATATTGAAAAAATTTCGCTCGCTACAGCGACGGCTTTCTCGCAATGTGCGCCTATTTATACGGTGCTTCTTTCCCCTTTTCTTTTGAAAGAAAAACTCAAAAGAAGCGCGTTAATTTCTGCATGCATCGGGCTAGTGGGGGTGGTGTTGATTTCAGATCCTAGTGTGGAAAATGTGGGGCCGGTTGAAATTTTTATGGGTATATTGAGCGGGATCTTTGTGTCTTTAGCGTATATCACTTTAAGGGATTTGAGGGAATATTATGACAAGCAAGCCGTGATTTTAGCGTTCGCCTTTGGCATGAGCCTTCTTGGATTAGCGGGCATGTTTGTTGATATTCCTTTTTTATCCACAGGCATTCATATCCCTAGAAAAGAGGATATTTTATGGATTTCTTTAATAGGGATTAGCGGGACTTTAGGGCAGTATTTCTTAACTTATGCTTACATGAACGCGCCCGCTGGGATCATTGCCCCGATTGAATACACCCGCATTGTTTGGGGGCTGTTGTTTGGGCTGTATTTAGGCGATACATTTTTGGATCTTAAAAGCTCTTTGGGGGTGGCTTTGATTTTATGTTCAGGATTACTCATTGCCTTGCCCGCTCTTTTAAAAGAATTAAAAAAAATTTAAGCCATGCAGCTAAGTCCCTTACAAAGCGCTCTGTTATACTTTAGCTACTTTATTTATCCAGAGAAAAAAACAAGAAGCTTTGATTTAAGCGATTTAGTCTTTATCGTCATGGTTTTTTTAGTCCTGGCTTTGGGGCTGTTGATGAGCGAAGAAATTTCTATCAGTTACAATGAAGCGAAGGACTTTTTTTATAGCGATGTGTGGTTTGTTCAAATCGCTCAAAAAAGCACCGCCATTTTAGGCCAAAACGATTTGGCTTTGAGATTGCCTTTTTTGATCGCTCACGTCATCAACATGTTTTTATTCTACATCATAGGGCGAAAGATTTTAAAAAAGCCTAAAGACGCTCTTTATGTGGTATTGACTTACGCTTTATTGCCTGGGGTGAATCTCTTTGCGATTTTACTAGCTAAAAGCGTGCTGGTGTTAAGCCTTGGGCTTTTGATTAGCTATTTGTATATCAAAACCCAAAAAATCCCTTATTTGATCCTTAGCGCTTGCGCGTTTTTAGACGGCGCGTTCATCCCGCTTTTACTAGGGGTTTTTGCCTACGCTTTAAGAAGACGCTATTTTAAGAGCGCGATCTTTGCTTTGGTAGGTTTAGGCGTAAATATCGCTCTTTTTAGTGGGGATTTTAATAAAGGCTTGCCTAGCGGGTATTTTATAGACACTTGCTTAGAACTCATGCTTTTGTATTCGCCCTTATTGTTCCTCTACTACCCTTATACGCTCTATAAAGCCCTTTTGGATAAAAAGCCATCGTTACTATCCTTTATGAGCGCGAGCGGCTGGCTTTTCCCTTTGCTTTTGAGCATGCGCCAAGAGATAGATTTAAAAACTTTCGCCCCCTTAGCGTTAATCGGCTTACCCTTGTTCATTAAAAGCGTTTTAAATAGCCTTAGGGTGCGTTTAAAGGAATTTAGGGGGCAGTATTATTTGCGCGTTTTTAGTTTGTATCTTTTAATGCTCACTGAAACGCTCTTTTTATGGGGGAGTAAGATTTCTGGCGCTAATGAAAAATTATTAAACCGGCATTTCTTAGCCAAAGAAGTCGCTACAGCCTTGCAACTAAGAGGCATTCATCAAATCCGCACTAACGATAAACAGCTCGCTTTAAGGCTCCAATTTTATGGCATTAAAGAAGGGGGGAGGTTAAGGCTCATTAACACTAAGATTTCTAAAAAACGCCCTGATATTACAATCATCTACGCTGATAAAATTCTACAATCCTATAGTTTGGTACGCCATTAAATCCATTCTTTAAAAAGCGTTTTATCTAAAAAACGATAAAATGCACTCTAAAAATAAATAAAATACGCGAGAAAAATCATGAGACTCAAACTAACCCATATCACCCATATAAGCCATAAGATTGCTAACGACTTTATCCATTCAAAACTATTAGAATTAAAAGCCCCTAGGGAATTATTGTGTGAATTGATAGAAGGGATTTTAGAAAAAAGCGTTAAAAAAGAAAACGCCATTGATGAGCAAGCCAGAGAGCTTTTAGAAGAAAACACCGATGAAATAGAATTCATGCGGATGGATGAAAGGCAGCTTTTTTGGATGATTAAAAGACAGATCGCTCAAAAAGAGGGCTTTCATTTGTTTTGGGAAGAAAGGTGCAACGATTTATCGCACCAGATTTTGAACAAAATCTTAGATGAGGATTTGATCATATTTAGCGTGTCAGAGAATTTGATAAGAAACTTGATTTACAAATCCATTGACACCTATTCTAAAGCGTATGAAAGCATTGAAAATGAAGTGCATGAAAAAATCAAGCATTACAAACGCAAACTCCCCGTAGGGAGCGATGAATACGAGTTGGTGTTTGAAAGGCTCTATGAAGAAGAATTAAGGCGCAAGGGCTTTTTATAATGGTTTCTCTCTATTTAGAAAACGGGCTTTTTTTGCAAGCGCAAAGTTTTGGGGCTAGTGGCACGCAAGTGGGCGAGCTTGTTTTTAACACTTCCATGAGCGGCTATCAAGAAGTCATCAGCGACCCTAGCTATAAGGGGCAATTTGTGGTTTTTAGCATGCCTGAAATTGGGGTTGTGGGTGCTAATTCTAAAGATGATGAATCCTTTTTTTCATGCACAGGGGTTTTAGCGCGCCATTACAACGAATTTTTTTCTAATTCAAGGGCGGATTCTAGCTTGAGCGTTTATTTAAAAAAGCGTGGCGTTTTAGGGATTTGTGGCATTGATACCAGGAGTTTGATCAAAACCTTACGCCATTATGGGTGCTTGATGATAGTAGCTTCCACGATAGAGCATGACAAAAACAAGCTTGAAGAGATTTTAAAAAACGCTCCTAAAATTTCTCACTCCCCCTTAGTGTCTAGCGTTTCCACGCCAAAAATAATCACGCACCAACGCACTACTTTTGATTTCAACACCCTAGATTACAAGCCTTTTGATGAAAAAACCTCTCATAAAATTATCGCCGTGCTAGACTTTGGGGCTAAGGGCAACATTTTAAACGAGCTTCAAAATGTGGGGTTAAAAGCCCTTATTTATCCGCACCATACTAAAGCTAGCGATCTGATTAAAGCCTATGAAAAAAAAGAAATTAGCGGGATTTTCCTCTCTAACGGCCCAGGCGATCCTTTGAGCTTGCAGCAAGAAATTGGAGAAATCAAGCGACTCATTGACGCTAAAATCCCCATGTTTGGCATTTGCTTAGGGCATCAATTGCTCTCTATCGCACAAGGTTATCCTACCTACAAGCTCAAATTTGGCCATCATGGGAGCAACCACCCCGTTAAAAACCTAAAAACAAACGCCGTTGAAATCACCGCGCAAAACCACAACTATTGCGTCCCTGAAGAAATTGAAGAAATCGCTGTTATCACGCACCGCAATCTTTTTGACAACACCATTGAGGGCGTGCGCTATAAAAACGCTCCCATCATCTCTGTCCAGCACCACCCAGAAAGCAGCCCCGGCCCCAAAGAGAGCCATTATATTTTTAAAGAATTTGTGGGATTGTTAAAGGGCTTTTAGGGGGTTTTAAAACAGCACCTGTAGAGGCTGAAAAGCGCTTTAAAAATAGATTTAAATCTTTTTATCAAAAAATCTCGCATTTACTCTAAATTAGTTCTCTTGCAATAGCATTCTCTCGCAATAATTGTTATTGTTATTGCGACAAAACTTTTTAGAAGGAGTTATTATGGGAAGTATCGGTAGTATGGGCAAACCTATTGAAGGGTTTTTAGTGGCAGCCATTCAGTTTCCTGTGCCAATTGTCAATAGCCGTAAGGATATTGATCACAACATTGAAAGCATTATTAGAACCTTGCATGCGACTAAAGCGGGGTATCCGGGAGTGGAGCTTATCATTTTCCCTGAATACAGCACGCAAGGTTTGAATACCGCTAAGTGGCTTAGTGAAGAGTTTTTATTAGATGTCCCGGGTAAAGAGACAGAGTTATACGCTCAAGCGTGTAAAGAGGCGAAAGTTTATGGTGTTTTTTCAATCATGGAACGCAATCCTGATTCTAACAAAAACCCCTACAACACCGCCATTATCATTAATCCGCAAGGTGAAATCATTTTAAAATACCGCAAGCTATTCCCATGGAATCCCATTGAACCATGGTATCCTGGGGATTTAGGAATGCCTGTGTGCGAGGGGCCGGGTGGATCAAAATTAGCTGTGTGCATTTGCCATGACGGCATGATTCCAGAGCTCGCTAGAGAAGCGGCTTATAAAGGGTGCAATGTGTATATCCGCATTTCAGGCTATAGCACTCAAGTCAATGATCAATGGATTTTGACCAACCGCTCCAACGCATGGCACAATTTGATGTATACCGTGAGCGTGAATTTAGCCGGCTATGACAATGTCTTTTACTACTTTGGCGAAGGGCAAATCTGTAACTTTGATGGCACGACTCTCGTTCAAGGGCACCGCAACCCTTGGGAGATTGTAACTGGGGAAATCTATCCTAAAATGGCAGACAACGCTCGCTTAAGTTGGGGCTTAGAAAACAACATTTACAACCTAGGCCATAGAGGGTATGTGGCTAAACCGGGCGGAGAACATGACGCAGGCTTAACCTACATCAAAGACTTAGCGGCCGGTAAATACAAATTGCCTTGGGAAGATCACATGAAAATCAAAGATGGCTCTATTTATGGCTACCCTACCACCGGTGGGCGTTTTGGGAAATAATCCCTAACTTTATGTCTTTGCTAGAATCTGTTTAAAGGTTCTAGCGTCCCCCCTATTTTAATTTTTTTCAATCAATTTTTACGAATAGTCTTCTATTGTAGAGCATGTAAGACGACCTATAATAAGCGTAAGCCCCCATAAAGCGATATAACCTATGCAAAACCATGTTATTTTTGATAAAGACCACCACCACATTGTAGATGATAGAGTGCTAAAATCTGTAATAATGCCATAGCCATAATAGATCATTCCCGCTAAACATGCCAATTTATGAGCATGGTAGTAAGCGCTAATCCCAAAACCACCACCAAGATTGATAAAAGAATACGAGACCAAGACCCCATGACAACTCCTAAACATCAAATGCTAGAGTATATCGTTTTTTTTGTTTGTCAAGGGGGTTTATCAGTTAGATAGAGTATTTTTAACGCTTATCTTTTAGGGATAAACCTAGAAACATTGCTTTTTATCATGAACCAATTATCGGTCATCTAATATATCAATAATAAATATACTTGGAAATGTTGAAGCGGAGCAAAGAAACACATAAAGGAGAAAATAACCCGTTACTTTCCAAAAAGACCACCCATTGAAACTCCAAATGAGACACAAGCCTATCATTGCTGCAACAACGATGCAAAATAACGACAAAAATCTTAAGCTAGAAATTGAAATTTTTGCCCTTCTGTGAGCTTGTCTTTTCTAAACGCCTCTTGCAAACCTTTCTCAGCCAACGGCTTGATGCCATCAACGATTGGTTTAGTACCTGGGAAAAAAATACTAATAGCCGCTCCTCCAATACCCATAGCAGCAGTAATGAAAGGATTGTTTTGATTGGGATCAGAATTTTCTATCTCTTCCATCTCTCTTTTTAAGTTCTTCCCAAACACGAGATATATGCCCCACGCAACCAACCATAAAAGCACCACCACAACAGAAAAAATAAAATGCGCCATTGTTGCGAGAAACCCTTTAAACATCAAATGCTGGAGTGTATCGTTTTTTTGTTTGTCAAGGGGGTTTATCAGTCAGTGAATAGTGTTTTTAATGTTTATAAAATAATAGCGTTTATAACGATGCAATTTCAGCCCCTAATTGTAGCGCCCCTAACAAGCCTTCCACATTCAGCCCCAACCCCACGCTTAAATTCTTGCTTGAGCTTTTAATATAAGGCCTATGAAAGTCCTCTAAACGCACACAGCCCGCGCTTTCTTGCCATAAACCGCTCTCTAAGTATTTTTCTATTTCGCTACAATCAAACGCCTTTAAACGCGCTCTAAAAACCGATAGATCCAGCCATTCTAATTTAGGAGAAATCAATGCCGAGCAGGTTAAAACCTCTATTTCATTACCATTTTGGCGTTTTAAAAATTCAAGGGCTTCTCGCTTGTTTTGAGCTTTTCGTTGCATTTGACAACCCACGCTCACCACGCTATCAGCAACCACGATAGCGCAATGGTTTGTGAGCAATTCTTTAGCTTTTTCTAATTTCCCCTTGCACGCCAAATAAACAAACTCCCTAGGGTCTGTGGTTTTTAGGCTTTCTTCATCAAAATCCAACGCTTTTTGTTTAAACTCAATCCCATGCTCTTTTAAAAGATTCGCCCTAGCGCTAGATTGAGAACCTAAAATAAGCTCCATGCTATCCCTCTAAAGCTTTAAGGGCGGTATTTTTCGCTAAATTGAGCGCGGCTTGCAATTTTTCTGTATCCTTACCCCCAGCGCTCGCAAAATCGTCTCTCCCGCCCCCTTTGCCCCCTAAAATTTGCGCCACTTCATTAGCCCATGCGTTCGCTTTTATGGGAGCGTTTTTCACCCCGCATGCGAGATTTATGCGCTCATTTTCTTTTTTAAACACCATAGCGAGCAATTTTTCATGCTTATTTTTCAATCGGTCAATCATTTCTTTAATATCGCCATTTTCCACTACGCCCACCACCAAACTCACGCCATGGATTTTTTCAACCGGTAAATCCATAGGAACGGGAGCTTTTTGGCTGTTTTTCACGCTTTCTTTAAGCTTGTTGATACCGGCTATCACATCGTTATTTTTCAATAAAATCTTAGCGTTTTTAAGCTCTTTACTTTCTTCTTTAGCCAGTTGGTAAAAGGCCTTCCCGCACACCGCTTCAATGCGTCTGACCCCACTACTCACCCCACTTTCTTTAAGGATCCTAAACCCCCCAATAAGCCCGGTGTTTTCCACATGAATGCCCCCACACAATTCAATGGACGCTTCCTTAAAGCTCACCACCCGCACATTTTCAGCGTATTTCTCGCTAAATAACGCTAACGCTCCCTTATCTTTGGCTTGATTTAAGGGCATATGCTCCACCTGGCTTTTTAGGTGCTTGAAAATTTGAGCGTTGACTAGATCTTCTACTTTTTCTAACTCTTCATCATTGAGTGCTTTAGCATGCGAGAAATCAAAACGCAATCGTTTGGATTCCACTAAACTCCCTGCTTGACTCACATGCGAGCCTAAAACTTCTCTTAAAGCGCTCTGTAATAAATGCGTCGCGCTATGGTGTTTGGCGATTTCAAAGCGTTCATCGCTCACTTGCGCGATCACTTGATCGCCTTTTTTTAACGCTTTTTTGATTTCAAGGAGCGAAAAATTAAGCCCAAAAAAGTTTTTTGTATCTAGCACTAGAGCCGCTTCTTCATCACCTTTTAAAAGTGCGCCCTTATCGCCTATAGCCCCCCCACCTTCTGCGTAAAAAGGGGTTTTTTCTAATAAGACCCAGACTTCTTGGTTAGGGCTTACTTCTGTTACTTCTTTAAAATCGCTATCAAAAAACCCTAAAACTTTGGCAGGACATTCTGTCGTTTCATACCCTACAAACTCATTGGGCGCATAAGCGTTTAAAATAGCGCTAAAATCGGCGTTGTTTTGCTTGCCTTTCCATGAGGCTTTAGAGCGTTTCACTTGCTCTTGCATGCAATTTTCAAAGCCTTGCATATCCACGCATGCCCCATGACTTCTTAGCATGTCGTTCGTTAAATCTAAAGGGAAACCAAAAGTGTCATAAAGCTTGAAAGCGATCTTGCCATCAAAAATCTTATTTTCATTCAAATGCTTTAAAGACAAGTTAAACAATTCCATGCCAGATTCCAAAGTCTCTAAAAAGCGCTCTTCTTCTTCAAAGCACTCTTTCATCACTATTTCTTTAGATTCTTTCAAATACGCATGCGTGTTAGCAAATTGCTCGCACACCACGCCCACGACTTTGTATAAAAACGCTTCTTTCAAGCCCATTAAATACCCATGCCTTAAGGCTCGCCTTAAAATACGCCTTAAAACATAGCCACGGCCTTCTTTATTGAAATGCACCCCTTGAGCGAGCAAGAACGCCACCGCCCTGGCGTGATCGGCCACTACCCTAAAGCTTGGTTTAAATTCGCTCGCATAATCTAAGCTTGTAAGCTCGCTGATTTCTGCCATTAAGGGCGCAAATAATGAAGAATCAAAATTATTGAGCTTATGTTCTAATAGCGCTTGCACCCTTTCTAAGCCCATGCCCGTATCAATGCTAGGCTTTGGCAAGGGGGATAAAACGCCATTACTAGAGCGTTCGTATTGCATGAACACCAGATTCCAAATTTCTAAAAACCTATCGCCCTCGCCCCCAAAATAATCCTCACTCCCCTTGAAGTGTTTTTCGCCTTGATCAATGTAGATTTCGCTGCAAGGCCCGCAAGGCCCGCTATCGCCCATTTGCCAGAAATTATCTTTATCGCCCATTTTTTTAATCCTATCAACAGGCACAAACTTTTCCCATAATTTAACGGCTTCATCGTCTTTCTCATGCACGCTGATGTATAAATCTTTAGGCTTAAACCCTAAATTTTTGGTTACAAATTCCCACGCAAACAAGATCGCTTCTTCTTTGAAATAATCCCCAAAAGAGAAATTCCCTAGCATTTCAAAAAGCGTGTGGTGTCTTGCGGTATAACCGACATTTTCTAAATCGTTATGCTTGCCGCCTGCACGCATGCACAATTGCGAACTTGTCGCTCTAGGGATGCTAGGGCGTGGCACAATCCCAGTAAAAATATCTTTAAATTGCACCATGCCGGCATTGGTAAAAAGCAAGGTGGCATCATTAGGCACTAAAGGCATGCTGGGATAAATCTCATGCCCTTTATTTTTAAAAAATTGTAAAAATTCGTTGCGAATGTCCATGGGTATTCCTTTTTGTCGTTTTATCGCGCGCTTTAAAGCTATTTTATAGCTCTTTTAAGTTGTTTTTTTAAAAAGATAGTTTATTATACTTTAAACATCCAAAATAAAGGAGAAAACCATGTTCCATGAATTTAGAGACGAAATCAGCGTGTTAAAAGCGAATAATCCGCATTTTGATAAGATTTTTGAGAAACACAACCAGCTTGATGACGACATCAAAACCGCCGAGCAACAAAACGCTAGCGATGCTGAAGTCAGCCACATGAAAAAACAAAAATTAAAATTAAAAGATGAAATCCACAGCATGATCATAGAGTATAGAGAAAAGCAAAAATCCGATCATGTTTAAGATTTAGTCATCTTTATCAAAACACGCTAAAACGCTTTTTAAAAGGCGTTTTGGCTTATCGCTTGGTTAGATTTATTAGTTAGACTTAACACCTTGATTTTAGGTTAAAGCGTTAGGTTGCTTTTAGCTTTATTCCCACCATAAGCTTTATTAAATTTAACATTTTTAAAAAATGGGTTTTTAAAACTTTAGTTTTATCGTTCTAACTCTCATTTTGTTGTAAAAATCATTTTATTGAGTTTGTTTTATTTTCTTGAGAATATAGGGGTATTTTAGAATAACTATCCCCTTTTAACCCCACTAAACCCCCTAAAGAAGCGCTTTTTTAAGAGATTATCGCTTGAATTAACGCCAAGTTTCCCACTAACTAACCATCAAAAACGCTAAAAAGGATTTTTTCATCAAACCCCCCCCAAAACAAAGGTTTCAAAACAAAGGTTTCAAAACAAAGGTTTCAAAACAAAGGTTTCAAAAAAAAAAGAAAGTTCAAACAAAGGGTTTAAAAAAACCCCCCCAAAAAGGGAGTTTAAAAAAGAAAGGGTTTAAAAAAGAAAGGGTTTAAAAAAGAAAGGGTTTAAAAAAGAAAG
>NZ_SFZZ01000037.1:0-580 GCF_011140715.1 Helicobacter pylori
TTTTAAATTAATTTGCTTTAAAAACAGCATAAAAACCAAAAAACAGAACCCTTTCAAGTTCGGTTTTTTTTTTTTTTGGATAAAATAGCTTTAAAAAAGGGTGTTTCATTTTTTATGACTTCAGCTTCAAGCCATTCATTTAAAGAACAAGATTTTCATGTTCCTATCGCTTTCGCTTTTGATAAGAATTATCTCATTCCTGCGGGCGCATGTCTTTATTCCTTGTTAGAGAGCATCGCTAAGGCTAATAAAAAAATCCGTTACACCCTACACGCTTTAGTGGTAGGCTTGAATGAAGAAGATAAAGCAAAGCTTAATCAAATCACAGAGCCTTTTAAAGAATTTGCTACTTTAGAAGTAAAAGATATTGAACCTTTTTTAGACACTATCCCTAACCCTTTTGATGAGGATTTCACCAAGCGTTTTTCTAAAATGGTGTTAGTGAAGTATTTTCTAGCGGATTTATTCCCCAAATATTCTAAAATGGTGTGGAGCGATGTGGACGTTATCTTTTGTAATGAATTTAGCGCTGATTTCTTAAACATTAAAGAAAATGATGAGAATTATTTTTATGGGGTTT
>NZ_SFZZ01000038.1:0-26522 GCF_011140715.1 Helicobacter pylori
AAAAGAACTTCTTGTTGCTTAGTTTTGAAAGATTGGGCTTAATCTTTCTTTTTTTACTTCTTGATTGTTTTTAATATTTGCTTGCTTATTGTTTGTTATTTCTTAATACTTATATTTTTAGTTGTTAGTGTCTTTATATTTAATGTTTAATGTGTTTAGTTTGCTTGTGTTGGATTTAGCGTTGAGCTTTCTTAATTCTTTTGTTTAGATTTATTGCTTCTTGTTGTTTAATGTTTAATGATTTTAATCGCTTGATTTGGATTTTTACTGCTTATGGTTTTTTGCTTGTTGTTTTTGTTGTTTCTTATTTCTTAATGTTTGATTTTTGCTTTTGGTGTTTTTGGTGGGTCTGAGCTGATTATGAATGCGTTTGGATTTGAAAATTCTGTTCTTATCAAGTATTGGTGTTTAAAGTCTTATTTTTATAGTTTTAAGTTTTATTTTATAGTGAAATTCATAAGGGGGTGGGGGTTATTTTTGATTTTTAATGCCCTGTATTTCTAGGGTTTTAGGCGTTCAAGGATTTGGGTTGTAATTTCTTACGGATCTAATTGAACAAGTTGTTGGCGTTCAAAATTGCGTGCTTGAAAATCAATGCAATGCAATAATCCAAAAATAATAGAATCGTTTTCATAGGGGGCAACTAGGCGCATGCCTGAATAATGGAATTGAGCGCAAGAAAGCACAATAAATACGCTGTAGGGTTTTAATAGGGGATTTTCATTATGTGGGTTGAGTTTGATAAGACTTCCAAAAGCAATTGGTTTTATACTTTTGTTTTCATCAGATTGGCTTTGTAAAATAACTTGTTCTAAAAAATGATTGATGAGTGGCACTCTATGCACCGATATGGGTCTGGGGATAGACGCCTTTTGTAATGCTAATGCAAGACTTCCTCCTACCCTATTGTTCTCTAAAACTTGCACTTTTGGGACAACTTGCAACTGATCAATCATTACCTCAATTGCTTCATTTTCTTCATCTATAATGTAATTTTTATGCGAAGGGTATTTTTACCTTGTTTAAAGCCCTATTTACTGAACTTATTGGATAAAACCTACTTAAGTTAAATTGATCTCATTTTATTATAAAATATAAAAAACCAAATCTTAAAGGAAAATCATGCAAGAAAATCAAATCACATGCCCCAAGTGTCAAACGCTCATTGATGTGAGGGAAGCGTTATACAAACAGATTGAGCAAGAAAATCAAAATAAGTTTTTAGCCCAACAGAAAGCGTTTGAAAAAGAAGTGAATGAAAAAAGAGCGCAGTATCACACTCATCTTAAAATGTTAGAGCAAAAAGAAGAGGCCCTAAAAGAGCGGGCAAAAGAGCAACAGGCTCAATTTGATGATGCCGTCAAACAAGCGAGCGCTTTAGTCTTGCAAGATGAAAGGGCTAAAATCATTGAAGAAGCCAGGAAAAACGCTTTTTTAGAGCAGCAAAAGGGCTTGGAATTGTTGCAAAAAGAATTAGACGAGAAGTCCAAACAAGTCCAAGAATTGCACCAAAAAGAAGCAGAAATTGAAAGGCTCAAAAGAGAAAATAACGAAGCAGAGAGCCGATTGAAAGCTGAAAATGAAAAAAAATTGAATGAAAAATTGGATCTGGAAAGGGAAAAAATAGAAAAAGCCTTGCATGAAAAAAATGAATTGAAATTCAAGCAGCAAGAAGAGCAATTAGAAATGTTAAGAAACGAGTTGAAAAACGCTCAAAGAAAGGCGGAGTTAAGCTCGCAGCAATTCCAAGGCGAGGTGCAGGAATTAGCGATTGAAGAGTTTTTGAGACAAAAATTCCCCCTAGATAGTGTTGAAGAAATCAAAAAAGGCCAAAGAGGGGGCGATTGCATTCAAGTGGTGCATACTAGGGAATTTCAAAATTGCGGGAGAATTTATTATGAGAGCAAACGCACTAAAGAATTTCAAAAAACTTGGGTGGAAAAGCTTAAAAGCGACATGCGAGAGATTGGGGCTGATATGGGGGTTATTGTGAGTGAAGCACTGCCTAAAGAGATGGAGAGGATGGGGTTATTTGAAGGGGTGTGGGTGTGTTCGTTTGAAGAGTTTAAGGGGTTGAGTGCGGTGTTAAGAGAGGGGGTTATTCAAGTGAGTTTGGCTAAAAAAAGTCAGGAAAATAAGGGCGATAAAGTGAATCTGCTCTATCATTATTTGACAAGCTCTGAATTTTCTATGCAAGTGAATGCGATTATAGAGGGGTTTGAGCAATTGAGAGCGGATCTAGAAAGCGAAAAACGCGCGATGGCTAGGATTTGGAAAAGCAGGGAAAAGCAAATGGAAAAAGTGTTTGAGGGTACGATTAACATGTATGGCTCTATCAAGGGCATTGCAGGTAATGTGATAGGGCAAGTGAAAGCACTAGAGCTTGGGTATGATGGGGAAGATTTAGAGTGATATAATTTTGTATCCAATTGAGTTGTATAAGAAAAGTTAAAGGAAAAAACGAGAAAAAAGATGGCGATCAATATCAAAAAGATAAAATCCCTTAAGGCGTTTTGTGGTTTAGACATGATTGAAATGGATGAATTTAAACACTATAATATCATTTTTGGAAATAATGGGTGCGGAAAAACAAGCTTGACAAGGGCTTTTGAGTTACTGATTCCAAAAAATAAGCACATTGAAAAGTATCGCACCATTTCTGCTGATAAATCCCCAAGCATTGAATTTGAATGCAAAAATGGAAGCTATAAAATAGAGCCAAATAGCGATATTGGAGTGCCTTTTAAAGTTAAAATCTATAATAGTGATTTTCTGCACAATAACGCGCCTTTAAATAGTGAGTTTGGACTTAAAAAACTAGATGATGGCACAATCATTTTAGAAGGCTCGGTTCTAGGCGAAGAAACGAAAGAAATCAATCAATTAAAAGATTTTAGAGAGAAAGTAGAAAAAAGACAAAAGAAAATTAAAGACGAGAACGACTCTGAGAATACCTTAAGCGCTAAGCAAGAAAGTGAAATTAAAAAATATGATAAAGAAATAGAAAAAATACGAAAAAAAATGACTTCAAAGACTATTCAAATAGCACTAGATGAGATTGGAATAAACAATTTCTATAAAGTGTCAAAGGATAAATTTAAATATCCAGAAGATAAATTAAAGGATCTGGAAAAAGATTTTAATGAATTGGATGAAGCCATGAAAAAATTTGATGGTTTAAAAGAAATGAAATTGCCTAAAGATTATCAAACAATAAAAGATAAGTTAGAATTTTTATTTTCCTTTAATATAGACAAAGAGGCGGGGCAAGTTTCAGAGAAAATTAAAGAACATATTAGCAAGGTTGGAAGAGAATTTATTGAGAAAGGAATAAAATTACAAAAAGAGATGCCTGATAATGCATGCCCTTTTTGCGCTCAAAAAATTCCTAATGAGATTATTCAAGAATATACAAGTTACTTTAATAAGAGCGTTGAAACATTTAATCAACGCTCTTTAGAAATGAGTGGGACTTTAAAAAATATTTTAGACCAATGGAATATAAAGGAAATATTGCAATCATTTGAAAAATTTGAACCTTTCATGAAGAAAGACTTTTCAAAAAATAAGGAAAGTTTAGAAAATGCGTTAGAGCAAATAAAAGTTTTATTAGAAAAACTTCAAAAAGAAGTGGATAAAAAAGAGGGAGCTAAAAATAAGGAAAAATTTCAAGAGATAGATAAAGAATTGTTGGAAATTCAGAAAGATATCCAACAACATGTTGATGAGACTAGAAAGATTTTAAACGAAAAGAAAAAACAAAAAGAGAAATTAGAAAAATTAAAAACCGAGTTGAAAGAAGCAAGGATTAAAAAGGTTAAACATGATAGTTACGATTGGCAAAAGAGCAAAAGAGAAGCTGAGAGAAAACTATCAGTTTTAAATCGTGGGCATGAGAGACTAAACCGCCTTTTAGAAAAAATTGACAATAAACTTAAAAAGCTATATGAACAAAAACGCCCTGATATTGAAGCTATTAATAGTTATCTTAAAGCTTTAAATTTGCCTAAATATTCTTTGCATGAAGATTATAGAATTGTTTTAAATTCTGATGCTTTAGAAAATAGTGTGGCTGAGATGATCTTAAGCGATGGCGAAAAAACCACGCTCGCGTTTGCGTATTTTTTAGCGCGTTTAAAATTATTTTATAAAAAAGAGGATTTAAAAAATTTAGTTGTTATCATAGATGATCCTATATCCAGTTTAGATGAGCAAAGGATTTATAACACTTCTTATATTGTGGCAAAAATCAATCAAGAACTAGCAGGGGAAGCATTGAAAGATGAAGATAAAGCGCAAGTATTTGTTTTAACTCATAATCATACTTTTATGGCGCGTTTAATCAATATGGTAGGCAAACATGCTCGCTATTTCCAATTAGAACGCAATCAAAATCAATTAAAAATTGTTTGTAAAAATGAAGTCGTTGGTTATTTTGACACTTTCTACTTGCTTTTATTTAAAGAAGTGTATGAATTTGCGAAAAAAGAAAAAGTGCAAGATGATTTTAAAGAGGCTATAAATTATGGGAACAAAGTAAGGATTTTATTGGAAAGTTTTTTAAAGATTAATTTTATTGACTCGTTTCTTGGAGAAAAACATGATGGTGTTTTTAAGAAAGACAGGATTAAATCTTTGATAAAAACAGCAAATGGGGAAGTTGAATTGAATTTTTCAAAGCTACCTTTTAATAAGGATAATAATTGCAATATAGAAAATAAAGAGATGCTTTGTGAGAAATTATTATGTATTGTGAAAGGCTTGCATTCAGATAGTCATGGAAGCGTTATGGATTTTTTTAACCCTTATAAAAATTCACTTGAAAATATCCAAGAATTTGCGAAAATAGCTATTAATGCTATGAAAATTTTAAATCCTTATCAAACACGATCTTATATGGGGAGTGTGGATAAAGAAATTAAAAACAAGGAATGACATGCGAATCGTATTTATGGGAACACCGGGGTTTGCTGAAGTGATTTTAAGGGCGTTGGTTGAAAATAAAAATAACCATATAGAAGTGGTGGGGCTATTCACTCAAAGGGACAAACCTTTTGGGCGCAAAAAAGAATTGAAAGCCCCAGAGACTAAAACATACATTTTAGAAAATCATTTAAATATCCCCATTTTCCAACCGCAAAGTTTGAAAGAGCCTGAAGTCCAAATCTTAAAAGGTTTGAAGCCTGATTTTATCGTGGTGGTGGCTTATGGTAAGATTTTGCCTAAAGAGGTTTTAGCCATCGCTCCTTGCATTAATGTGCATGCGTCGTTATTGCCTAAATACAGGGGGGCTTCGCCCATTCATGAGATGATACTCAATGATGATAAGATTTATGGCATAAGCACCATGCTTATGGATTTGGAGTTGGATAGCGGGGATATTTTAGAAAGCGCTTCTTTTTTGAGAGAAGATTATTTGGATTTAGACGCTTTAAGTTTAAAATTAGCGCGCATGGGAGCGACTCTGCTTCTTTCAACGCTCAAAAATTTTCATTCCGTTACAAGAAAGCCTCAAGATCACATACAGGCTAGTTTTTGTAAAAAAATCACCAAAGCTGATGGTTTAGTGGGTTTTAAAGACGCTAAAAATTTGTTTTTAAAATCGCTTGCGTTTAAATCTTGGCCAGAAATCTTTTTAGAAAACAGTCTTAAGCTTTTAGATGTAGAATTGGTGGAAAATGAAAAGAGCCACAAGGAAGGCGAGATTTTAGCAATTGATGAAAAAGGCGTTCTTGTAGGTTGTTTGAAAGGCAGCGTGCGTATAGCAAGGTTGCAAGCGGTGGGTAAAAAGCCTTTGAAAGCGAAGGATTATTTGAATGGCAAGCGTTTGAAAGTGGGCGGTATTTTGGCATGAGAAAATGTGAAAAAAGGGTTTTTGATAGCCTACCTTCCACGCAAATTTATCTTTTAGAAAAACTTAAAAGCAATGAACTCAAAGCCCCTGTTTTAGTCTTAGCTAAAAACCAAAGCGCTGGGATAGGCAGTAGGGGGAATATTTGGGAGGGTGTGGAAAGCGCTTTGACTTTTTCACTCGCTTTAAACGCAAGCGATTTGCCTAAAGATTTACCCGTGCAAGCGAACGCTTTGTATTTGGGGTTTTTATTCAAAGAAGTTTTAAAAGAATTAGGCTCTCAAACCTGGCTTAAATGGCCTAACGATTTGTATTTAGGGGGTCAAAAAATAGGGGGCGTGTTGGTTAATATTTATAAAGACATGCGGGTGTGCGGTATTGGCGTGAATAGGGTTTCAAAGAAATGGGCATGTTTAGATATTGGCGCGAGCGACGATTTGATTATAGAGGGCTTTTTAAAAAAAATAGAAGAAAATCTTTTTTGGGGGGAAGTTTTAAGTAAGTATGCGTTAGAATTTCATAGAAGCAACTCTTTTAGCTTCCATAATGATTGGGGCGAAGCGATGAGTTTGAAAGATGCGGAATTGTTAGAAGACGGCCGCATTTGTATTAAAGGTAAGATTTATGATAGGATGTGAGTATGATGAGTGAAATCATTGCAGTGGCTAATCAAAAAGGGGGTGTGGGCAAAACGACAACAGCGGTTAATTTAGCGGCTTCTTTAGCGGTGCATGAAAAAAAAATCTTGTTGATTGATTTTGACCCTCAAGCCAACGCCACTTCAAGCTTGGGTTTTAGGCGCGATAAAATTGATTATGATATTTATCATGTGTTGATTGGCCGTAAGCAAATTTCTCAAGTGATCTTAAAAACCCAAATGCCTTTTTTGGATTTAGTGCCTTCTAATTTGGGTTTAGCTGGGTTTGAAAAAACCTTTTATGATAGCCAAGATGAGAATAAACGAGGCGAACTCATGCTCAAAAACGCCTTAGAGAGCGTGGTAGGGCTTTATGATTATATCATTATTGATTCCCCGCCAGCTCTAGGGCCTCTCACGATCAATTCGCTTTCAGCAGCCCATTCGGTGATCATTCCTATCCAATGCGAATTTTTTGCCCTTGAAGGCACTAAATTATTGCTTAACACCATTAGAATGCTGCAAAAAAGCACGAACCCTAAGCTCAAAATCAGAGGTTTTTTACCCACTATGCATGTCCCTCAACTCAATTTGACAAAAGGGGTTTTAGCGGAATTGTTTAAGTATTTTGACTCAGAATTTTTTAGAGATTCAGTTACAGGCGAGTATATTATGATCCCTAAAAGCGTGAAATTAGCGGAATCGCCTAGTTTTGGTAAGCCTATTTTGCTCTATGATATTAAATCTAATGGCAGTATCGCTTATCAAAAATTAGCTCAAAGCATTCTTCAGGGGTGGTGATGGCAAAAAATAAAGTGTTGGGTAGGGGTTTAGCGGATATTTTCCCTGAAATTAATGAAGTGTATGAGCAAGGATTATACGAAAGAGCGAATCGGGTTGTGGAGCTTGGTATTGATGAGGTGATGCCCAATCCTTACCAGCCCAGAAAAATCTTTAGCGAAGAGTCCTTAGAAGAATTAGCGCAATCCATTAAAGAACATGGTTTGTTGCAGCCGGTTTTAGTGGTGAGTGAGAACGGGCGTTATCATTTGATCGCCGGTGAAAGGCGCTTAAGAGCGAGCAAATTGGCTAAAATGCCCACGATTAAAGCGATTGTTGTGGATATTGAGCAAGAAAAAATGCGTGAAGTGGCGTTGATTGAAAATATCCAGCGAGAGGATTTGAATCCCCTAGAGTTGGCTAGATCGTATAAAGAATTGCTTGAAAGCTATCAAATGACTCAAGAAGAGCTGTCTAAAATCGTTAAAAAATCTAGAGCTCATGTGGCTAATATCATGCGTTTATTGACGCTTTCTTCTAAAGTTCAAAACGCTCTTTTAGAAGAAAAAATCACTTCAGGGCATGCAAAAGTCTTGGTGGGTTTGGAGGAAGAAAAACAAGAATTAATCTTAAATTCCATTATAGGGCAGAAACTCAGCGTGCGTCAGACAGAAGATTTAGCGCGTGATTTTAAAATAAACGCAAATTTTGACAATAAAAAACATGGTTTCAAGCAAACCCAAACGCTCATCGCTGAAGATGAATTAGAGCGTTTTAATCAAAGTTTGTGGGATCGTTACAAGCTTAAAGCGGCTTTGAAAGGGAAAAAAATAGTTTTACGATGTTATGAGAATTCTCTTTTAGAGGCTTTTATGAAAAAAATGATGTCTTAACGCTTGAATATTCTCAAATTTTAAGCGATTTTTTGTTAAGATAGAGTTAATGTTTTTATAACAAAGTTTCAAATATTTTATAGGATTTTAGGAAAGAAATAGGTTATGAATATATCGGTTAACCCCTATTTAATGGCGGTCGTTTTTGTGGTGTTTGTGTTATTGCTGTGGGCGATGAATGTTTGGGTGTATAGGCCTTTGTTGGCTTTTATGGATAACAGACAGGCAGAGATAAAGGATAGCTTGGCTAAAATCAAAACGGATAACACCCAAAGCGTGGAGATCCGCCATCAAATTGAGACTCTTCTTAAAGAAGCGGCTGAAAAGCGTAGGGAAATGATAGCAGAAGCGATTCAAAAAGCTACAGAATCCTATGACGCTGTGATCAAGCAAAAAGAGAACGAACTCAATCAAGAGTTTGAAGCGTTTGCAAAGCAATTGCAAAATGAAAAGCAAGCGCTAAAAGAGCAGTTGCAAGCGCAAATGCCGGTATTTGAAGACGCATTAAACAAGCGTGTGGCTATGGGTTTAGGGAGTTGATGGATGTTTTTAGTTAAAATGGTGTTAGGGTCTTTGATCCTTTTAAGCCCTTTGTGCGCTACTGGATTGGATATTTCACAAACAGATATTATAGAGCGTTCTTTAAATTTTCTCTTATTTGCGGGGATTTTGTGGTATTTTTTGGCTAAAAAACTGCGTTCATTTTTGCACTCCAAAAGCCTTGAAATCTCCAAACGCTTAGAAGAGATTCAAGCCCAACTTAAAGTGAGTAAAGAAAATAAGAAAAAACTCTTAAAAGAATTGGAGCAAGCCAAAGAAAAAGCGGAATTGATCATTTCTGATGCGAATAAAGAAGCTTACACGATCACGCAAAAATACGAATTGCAAACCAAAATGGATGTGGAAAATTTGATCAAAAATTCTAAGGCGTTGATGGATTTAGAAGTTAAAAAGATCAAAAGAGAGCTGGTTGAAAGCGTTTTTAAAGATCTAAGAGAGAGCAAAAAAGTCTCTTTCAATGCGCAAGATTGCGTGAATATTTTGAAACAAAGGCTTTAAATGCAAGATTTAAAAGTGATCGCTAATCATTATACTAAAGCGTTGAAAAACCACACTAAAGGCGATTTAGCGTTATTGGAAGAAATCATTATGGGGCTTAAAAATGTAGCAGAAGCCATAAAATTGCACAAACTCAACCGGGTTTTAGCCCATGTTTCTTTAAAAGTGAAAAAAGAGGTTGTGTTTGAAATCTTAGAAAAAATAACTTCCACAAAAGCATGTTCAGTGTTAAAGCCTGTAATGGAAGTGGTGTTAAAAAATAACAGGCTTGAGATGTTGGAATTGATCACTCAAGAGCTGTCTTTTGATTCTAAAAAGACTTTAGAAGCCACGCTTTTAGTCCCACAAAAGCTTGAAAATAATGAACTAGAAGCCGTGCAGCAAAAATTGCAAGCGCGTTTTAACGCTCCTGTAGAAATCGCTCAAGACACTTGG
The DNA here is from genome assembly GCF_011140715.1 of Helicobacter pylori. Taxonomy (GTDB): domain Bacteria; phylum Campylobacterota; class Campylobacteria; order Campylobacterales; family Helicobacteraceae; genus Helicobacter; species Helicobacter pylori_DA. The sequence goes on from NZ_SFZZ01000038.1 coordinate 9,656, forward strand.
TCTAAAAAAGGGGTTTCTTTGAGCGTTTCAAGCCTGGATTTAGAAATAGGCTTTTCTAAAGAAGATATTTTAAAGAAAATAGAAAAACAGGTTATTCAATCTATTTAATCAATCTAAGGAGATAAAGATAATGTCCCAACTAAAATTGGAAGAAATCAGCTCAGTTATTGAAGAAAAAATCAAGAATTTTGAACTTGATTGCGATATGGCTGAAGTAGGAAAAGTCGTTTCATACGCTGATGGTGTGGCTAAGGTTTATGGCTTAAATGGTGTGATGTCGTATGAAGTGCTGGAGTTTGAAACAGGGGATAAAGGCGTTGCGGCTAACTTAGAAGAAGATAGCGTTGGCGTGATTGTGTTTGGTTTTGGCAACAATATTAAAGAGGGGACTAGCGTTAAGTGCACGAAGAGTTTGATGAAAGTTCCTGTGGGCGATGCGGTTGTAGGGCGTGTGTTGAACGCTTTGGGTGAGCCTATTGATGGCAAGGGTGAGATAGAAACGAATGAATTTAGCCTCATCGAGCAAAAAGCCCCGGGCATTATGGACAGAAAATCGGTGCATGAGCCTTTGCAAACGGGCATTAAAGCCATTGATGCATTGGTGCCTATTGGGCGCGGGCAAAGGGAATTGATCATTGGGGACAAGCAAACCGGTAAAACCACCGTAGCGATCGATGCGATCATTAACCAAAAAGGGCAAAATGTGATCTGTATCTATGTGGCTATTGGGCAAAAAGAATCCACTGTCGCGCAAGTGGTCCGCAAATTAGAAGAATACGGAGCGATGGAATACAGTGTCGTGATCAACGCTTCGGCTTCAGATTCAGCTGCGATGCAATATTTAGCCCCTTATTCAGGTGTGGCTATGGGGGAATACTTTAGAGATCATGCCCGCCATGCCCTAATCATTTATGACGATTTGAGTAAGCATGCTGTCGCTTACAGAGAAATTTCTTTGATTTTGAGAAGACCCCCAGGTAGGGAGGCTTTTCCTGGAGATGTGTTTTATATCCACTCACGGCTTTTAGAAAGAGCGGCTAAACTTTGCGATGAAAAAGGTGCAGGCTCTTTGACCGCACTCCCTATTGTAGAAACTCAAGCGGGCGATGTTTCAGCCTATATCCCTACGAATATCATTTCTATTACAGACGGGCAAATTTTCTTAGAAACGGATTTGTTTTATTCAGGGATTCGCCCGGCTATCAATGTGGGCTTATCGGTTTCAAGGGTTGGAGGGGCCGCTCAAATCAAAGCGACCAAGCAGGTTTCAGGGACTTTGCGCTTGGATTTAGCGCAATACAGAGAGTTGCAAGCCTTCACGCAATTCGCTTCTGATTTAGATGAAGCGAGTAAAAAGCAATTAGAAAGGGGGCAACGCATGGTAGAAGTGCTGAAACAAGCCCCTTATTCGCCCTTGCCTATTGAAAAGCAAGTGGTCATTATTTACGCTGGGGCTAAGGGCTTTTTAGATAGCGTGAGCGTGAAAAAAGTCGTGGATTTTGAAGAGCAACTGCACCCTTTCTTGGAAGCAAAATACCCTCAAGTTTTAGAAGAAATCCACACTAAAAAAGCGCTGGATAAGGATTTAGAAGCCATGCTAAGAAAAGTCTTAGAGGAATTTAAGCTCACTTATAGCGAGTAGGAGACGGCTAGAATATGGCGAATTTAAGAGATATTAGAAAGAAAATTGGAAGCGTTAAAAACACGCAAAAAATCACGCATGCGATGAAACTCGTTTCCACTTCCAAGCTAAGAAAAGCTGAAGAAGTTGCAAGAAATTCTAGAGCGTATGCGTTGAAACTAGACGCCGTGTTTGATGATGTGCTATCTAAGATGAAAAATCAAGGGATTGAAGACATTCAAAGCAAGTATTTTAGGGAACTAGAAAGACTTGAAATCAAAAAAGTGGATATTATTTTTATCACAGCCGATAAGGGGCTTTGTGGGGGTTTTAACACCAATACCATTAAAAAAGTTTTAGCATGCACGAATGAATACAAAGAAAAAGACATTAAAGTGCGTTTGCGCGGTATTGGTAAAAAGGGTAATGAGTATTTTAGCTTTAACGGGATAGAGGTTTTAGATAAGATCAATAATTTGAGTTCTATGCCTAATTATGAACGCGCGCAGGAATTCATGAAAAAAGTGGTAGAGGATTATTTGAGTGGGAAAACCGATAAGGTGATCATCATTCATAATGGCTTTAAAAACATGATCACTCAAGAAATAAGAGTCAAAACAATTTTGCCTATTGGGTATAAAATCATCCACCAAAACCCCCAGCCTAGTGAGACGCAAGAGACCATTACCAGTGAGCCAAGCGGGAGTGAAGATGAAATTTTAGACTCTTTAGCAGAAAAATATGTGGAGTATAGTTTATACTACGCTTTGATTGATTCTTTGGCCGCAGAGCATAGCGCTAGAATGCAGGCTATGGATACAGCGACGAATAACGCTAAAGACTTGGTTAAGACTTTAACCATTTCTTATAATAAAGCCAGACAAGAGGCGATTACGACCGAGCTAGTAGAAATCAATGCGGGCGTAGAAGCCCTAAAATAAAAATTACATTAAAATAAGGAGCGATGAAAGCGATGGAAGGTAAAATCATTCAGGTTTTAGGCCCTGTGGTAGATGTGGAATTTGAATCCTATCTGCCGGCGATTTTTGAAGCGTTAGACATTAATTTTGAAGTCAATGACACTCAAAAATCTTTAGTTTTAGAGGTGGCAGCCCATTTGGGCGGTAATCGGGTGCGAGCGATTGCTATGGATATGACAGAAGGCTTAGTGCGTAACCAAGCTGTCAAGGCTCGTGGCAAAATGATTGAAGTGCCTGTGGGCGAAGAAGTGTTGGGGCGTATTTTTAATGTTGTGGGCGAGAGCATTGACAATTTAGAGTCTCTTAAGCCGTCCTTGACTTGGCCCATTCACAGAAAAGCCCCTAGTTTTGAACAACAAAGCACTAAAACAGAAATGTTTGAAACCGGTATTAAAGTCATTGACTTGCTCGCGCCTTATTCTAAGGGCGGTAAAGTAGGCTTGTTTGGTGGGGCTGGCGTAGGCAAAACGGTGATCATTATGGAGCTTATCCATAATGTGGCCTATAAGCATAACGGGTATTCGGTGTTTGCAGGCGTGGGGGAGCGCACCAGAGAAGGGAATGATCTGTATTTTGAGATGAAAGAAGGGGGCGTTTTAGACAAGGTCGCGCTGTGCTATGGGCAAATGAATGAGCCGCCAGGCGCGAGAAACCGCATCGCATTCACCGGCTTGACGATGGCAGAGTATTTTCGTGATGAAAAGGGCTTAGATGTGTTGATGTTTATTGACAACATCTTTAGATACGCTCAAAGCGGTGCGGAAATGAGCGCGCTATTAGGCCGTATCCCTTCAGCCGTGGGGTATCAGCCCACGCTAGCCGGGGAAATGGGGAAACTTCAAGAGCGTATCGCTTCCACTAAAAATGGCTCTATCACTTCGGTTCAAGCGGTGTATGTGCCAGCAGATGACTTGACTGACCCAGCCCCTGCTTCGGTTTTTGCACATTTAGATGCGACTACGGTGTTGAACAGAAAGATCGCTGAAAAAGGGATTTATCCGGCAGTGGATCCTTTGGATTCCACTTCAAGGATTTTAAGCCCTCAAATGATCGGCGAGAAGCACTATGAAATCGCTACCGGTATCCAGCAAGTTTTGCAAAAATACAAGGATTTGCAAGATATTATTGCGATTTTGGGATTGGACGAATTGAGCGAAGAGGATAAAAAAACGGTTGAAAGGGCTAGAAAAATTGAGAAATTTTTATCCCAGCCGTTTTTTGTGGCTGAAGTGTTTACGGGAAGTCCCGGTAAATATGTGACTCTCCAAGAGACTTTAGATGGCTTTGGAGGGATTTTAGAAGGTAAATACGATCATATTCCCGAGAACGCATTTTACATGGTGGGCAGCATTCAAGAGGTTTTAGAAAAAGCTAAAAACATGAAAAATTCCTAAGGGTTTTGTGATGGCTTTGTTGAAAATTAGTGTGGTAGTTCCTGAGGGGGAAGTTTATACAGGAGAGGTTAAAAGCGTTGTGTTGCCAGGAGTTGAAGGGGAATTTGGGGTGCTTTATGGGCATAGCAACTTGATCACCTTGCTTCAGGCGGGAGTGGTTGAGATTGAAACCGAAAACCAAAAAGAGCACATTGCGATCAATTGGGGCTATGCAGAAGTTACTAATGAACGGGTGGATATTTTAGCCGATGGGGCGGTCTTTATTAAAAGAGAATCAGACGACAGAGATGATGCTATCTCTAGGGCTAAAAAGCTTTTAGAGGACGCAAGCTCTGACAGGTTAGCGGTCTCTAGCGTGCTGGCTAAGATTGAGTCTCTTTAAGGGGATAATCATGTTCGATTCAATCGTTTATTTTTTCAATAAGAGCGGGTTTGTTACCACGCTTGTTTTAGTTTGGATTTCGCTCTATTTGGTGATGACTTTATGGGTCTTTTTGTATAAAAGCATTGTGTTAAAGATTGAACTCAAGCGCGAGATGCAATCTTTGTCTAACATTCTTAATGGAGCGCAAGACGCTCCAGAGCATTTTATGTTTAATAAAAAAAGAAATGATGAAACCAAGAGGTATTCTAATGAATTGTTGCAGGCTTGGAAACATCAAGTTCTTAAGCAAAGCACGACGGGTTTAGTGGTATTAAGCATCATCTCTTCTACAGCCCCCTTTATTGGTTTGTTTGGGACGGTAGTTGAAATTTTAGAAGCGTTTAACAATTTGGGCGCGTTAGGTCAAGCTTCTTTTGGGGTGATCGCACCCATTATTTCTAAGGCTCTTATCGCCACCGCTGCAGGTATTTTAGCAGCCATTCCAGCCTATTCTTTTTACTTGATTTTAAAACGCAAGGTGTATGATTTATCGGTTTATGTGCAGATGCAAGTGGATATTTTGTCTTCTAAAAAATAAAGCTTTTAAGGGGATTTTATAAATATCTTAAATAGGGAGTTAGAAGGTTTTTATGAATTACGATAACTATTGGGATGAGGACAAACCAGAACTCAATATCACGCCCTTAGTGGATGTGATGCTTGTTTTATTGGCTATTCTTATGGTAACGACGCCCACTCTCACTTATAAAGAAGAGATTGCTTTGCCTTCTGGTTCAAAAACTGCTAGAGCCACTCAAGATAAAATGATAGAGATCCGCATGGATAAAGACGCAAAAATCTATATAGATAGTCAAACCTATGAATACAACTCCTTCCCGGATACTTTTAACTTGCTTTCTAAGAAATACGATAAAGATACTAGGGTTAGTATCCGCGCGGACAAGCGATTGACTTATGACAAAGTGATCTATTTGTTAAAAACGATTAAAGAAGCGGGTTTTTTAAAAGTTTCTTTAATCACAAGTCCTTAAAAAGCAAGGCTAATTTGCATGAGTAAGAGCGCGATCTTTGTTGTTTCTGGCTTTTTAGCGTTCTTGCTCTATGCTTTGTTGTTGTATGGCTTGTTGTTAGAAAGGCACAATAAAGAAGCGGAGAAAATCCTTTTGGATTTGGGCAAAAAAAACGAACAAGTCATTGATTTGAATTTAGAAGATTTTCCAAGCGATGAAAAAAAAGATGAAAAAATCGCTGAAAAAGCAGAAGAAAAAAAAGATGAAAAAGTAGTTGAAAAAAATGCAACTGATAAGGAGGGCGATTTTATTGATCCTAAAGAGCAAGAAGAAAGCCTTGAAGATATTTTTTCTTCACTCAATGATTTTCAAGAAAAGACAGACGCAAACGCCCAAAAAGATGAGCAAAAAAATGAGCAAGAAGAAGAGCAAAGGCGTTTAAAAGAACAACAACGCTTAAGAAAAAACCAAAAAAATCAAGAGATGTTGAAAGGTTTGCAACAGAATTTGGATCAATTCGCGCAAAAACTAGAAAGCGTTAAAAACAAAACTTTAGATTTGCAAATTCCTAAACAAGATGGGGTTGATGAAAAGGCTTACCAAGAGTGGTACGCTCAAATCTATCAGATTTTATATAAAGGTTGGAAAGGGGTTTTTTACCACAAGGCTTCAGTGAGCGCGCTGATTATGATCACTAAAGATGGGGAGTTTGATTATACCATTCTTAGCTACTCTGATTTTAAGGATTATAACAAGAGTGTGATGACCCTTTTAGATGATTTAAAAAAAGTGGATTTCCCCCCATATCCTGGAGGAAACATGATTTCTATTCAAGTTAATTTTACGACTAAGGAAGAACAATGAGGTATTTATGGCTTTTTTTAATATACGCTATAGGGCTTTTTGCAACAGATAAAACGCTAGATATTATTAAAACCATTCAAAAACTTCCTAAGATTGAAGTGCGCTACTCCATAGACAACGATGCCAATTACGCTTTAAAATTGCATGAAGTCTTAGCGAACGATTTAAAGACTAGCCAACATTTTGATGTTTCTCAAAACAAGGATCAAGGTGCTATCAATTACGCAGAACTCAAGGATAAAAAAGTCCATCTTGTAGCGCTTGTGAGCGTGGCGGTAGAAAACGGCAATAAAATTTCACGATTAAAACTTTATGATGTGGATACAGGAACGCTCAAAAAGACTTTTGACTACCCCATTGTAAGTTTAGATCTATACCCTTTTGCAGCGCACAACATGGCCATTGTGGTGAACGATTATTTAAAAGCCCCTTCTATCGCTTGGATGAAGCGCCTTATTGTTTTCTCTAAATACATTGGACCAGGAATCACAAACATCGCACTAGCGGATTATACGATGCGTTATCAAAAAGAAATCATCAAAAACAACCGACTCAATATTTTCCCTAAATGGGCGAACGCTGAGCAAACGGAGTTTTATTACACGCAGTATGGCGAAAGAACGCCCATGATTTTAAAATACAACATTCAAAAAGCCACTCATGAGAATATCGCTAGCTCTCAAGGAATGGCTGTGGTCTCTAGCGTGAGTTCTGATGGCTCTAAAATTTTAATGTCTTTAGCCCCTGATGGCCAACCGGATGTTTATTTGTATGACACGCATAAAAAAACTAAAACCAAAATAACGCGCTATCCGGGGATAGATGTTTCAGGCGTGTTTTTAGAAGATGACAAGTCTATGGCTTTTGTTTCAGATAGATCCGGTTATCCTAACATCTATATGAAGAAATTGGGGTTAAAAGAGAGCGCGGAGCAACTCCTTTATGAAGGAAGAAGCAATGAATCCATTGACGCTTATAAAGATAGTATCGTGTATGTGAGCCGAGAAAACCTTAATGAATTTGGCAAAACGGTGTTTAATTTGAATTTGATCACTCTAAACAGCAAATATATCCGCAGGCTTACCGTGAATGGCTCTAACCAGATGCCTCGTTTTTCTACGGATGGGAGAAATATCATGTATATCAAAAAGACGTCTCAAGAATACGCCATGGGGCTTATTTTGCTAGACTATAACCAGAGTTTTTTATTCCCTTTAAAGAATGTGAAAATACAAGCCTTTGATTGGTAAGGTTAAATTAAGCGAATGTGAGTTAATATTTACATTCATTGAAATTTTATTTTTGGAGAATTTATAATGAAGAGATCTTCTGTATTTAGTTTCTTGGTAGCTTTTTTATTGGTAGCTGGCTGTAGTCATAAAATGGATAATAAGGCTGTGGCTGGTGATGTGAGCGCTAAAACGGTTCAGACTGCGCCTGTTACTACAGAACCAGCTCCAGAGAAAGAAGAGCCTAAACAAGAGCCAGCTCCAGTGGTTGAAGAAAAGCCGGCTATTGAAAGCGGGACTATCATCGCCTCTGTTTATTTTGATTTTGACAAGTATGAGATCAAAGAATCCGATCAAGAGACTTTAGATGAGATCGTGCAAAAAGCTAAAGAAAACCACATGCAAGTGCTTTTGGAAGGCAATACCGATGAATTTGGCTCTAGCGAATACAACCAAGCGCTTGGCGTTAAAAGGACTTTGAGCGTGAAAAACGCTTTAGTCATTAAAGGGGTAGAAAAAGATATGATCAAAACCATCAGTTTTGGCGAAACCAAACCCAAATGCACCCAAAAAACTAGAGAATGTTACAGAGAAAACAGAAGAGTGGATGTCAAATTAGTGAAGTAATTTTAGGATGAAAAGGCTTTTTTTTATCCCTTTTGTCACTCCCTTTTTTCTCAATGGGGAGCCTTCAGCGTTTGATTTGCAAAGCGGAGCGACCAAAAAAGAACTCAAGCAGTTGCAAGTCAATAGCAAGAATTTTTCCAATATTTTGACCAAAATCCATTCGCAAGTAGAGGCTAACACTCAAGCTCAAGAGGGTCTAAGGAGCGTTTATGAGGGGCAGGCTAATAAGATTAAAGATCTCAATAACGCTATCCTTTCCCAAGAAGAATCCTTGCGAGCCTTAAAAGCCTCTCAAGAAGTGCAAGCTAACACATTAAAGCAGCAATCGCAAACTTTAGAGGATTTGAGGAATGAGATCCGTGCTAACCAGCAAGCTATCCAGCAGTTAGACAAGCAAAACAAAGAGATGAGTGAATTATTGACCAAGTTAAGCCAGGATCTGGTTTCACAAATCGCCTTAATCCAAAAAGCCCTCAAAGAACAACAGGAAAAAGCTGAAAAGCCGCTCAAATCAAGCGTTCCGACCAATAAAAACCCCCCTTTGAAAGCCGAATCCCCAAAAAATCAAGAGAAAAAAACTCAAGAAAAGGCGAAAGTTGAGTTTGATAAAGATTTGTCCAAGCAAAAAGAGATCTTTCAAGAAGCTCTGTCTTTTTTTAGAAACAAATCCTATGCAGAAGCCAAAGAGCGTTTGTTGTGGTTAGAAGCCAATAGTTACAGACTTTATTATGTGCGTTATGTTCTTGGAGAAGTGGCTTATGGGGAAAAGAGATACAGAGAAGCGATCAAGTATTACAAAGAGAGCGCTCTTTTAAATCAAAAAGCGTCTTACATGCCTGTGCTTTTGTGGCATACGGCATGGTCGTTTAAAAAAATCAAAGACGATCAAAACTATTATAAATTTTTAAACACTTTGCAACGCTTGTATCCTTCAAGCGAACAAGCTAAAATGGCGCAAAAAATCTTAGAAAACAAGGAGAAACACTACCATGCAAAACCATGATTTAGAATCAGTCAAACAAGCCGCTTTGATTGAATATGAAGTGAGGGAGCAAGGCTCTAGCGTTGTGCTAGATGGCAATATTTCTAAAGAGCCTTTAGAGTTTATCATAGGCGCTAATCAAATCATAGTAGGGTTAGAAAAGGCGGTATTAAAGGCTCAAATTGGCGAGTGGGAAGAGGTTGTTATCGCCCCAGAGGAGGCTTATGGGGTTTATGAAAGCAGCTATTTGCAAGAAGTCCCTAGAGATCAATTTGAAGGCATTGAATTAGAAAAAGGCATGAGCGTTTTTGGGCAAACTGAAGACAACCAAACCATTCAAGCCACTATCAAAGACTTTAGCAACACGCATGTGATGGTGGATTATAACCACCCATTAGCCGGGAAAACTTTAGCGTTCCGTTTCAAGGTTTTAGGTTTTAGGGAAGTGAGTGAAGAAGAGATTCTAGCTTCACGCCATGACAGTGCAACAGGTTGCTGCGGCGGTCATGGGGGTCATGGCAGAAAAAAAGGTGGGGGTTGTGGTTGCTCATGTTCGCATGGGTAGTGTTGAGGTATAGGCATGTTTAAAAAGGCAAGGTCATGAATAGCTCTAACCTCAAGAATTGGCTATTCCCCACTATTTGCTTTTTTTTATTTTGTTATATTTTAATTTTTTTGATGTTTTTTATGTTTAAAAATTTACAATCGCAATCTTTTGGCTCTGTGGCAGAAACCGGAAAAAAACCCATTACTACCACTAAGAAATTTGGTAAGGAATTGCAAAAACAGATTTCAAAAATCCATTAACTTTTTTTCTTTTTTGCCGATACTTGCTGTAATCAAATGAATTGGATATTAGATTAAAGGATTTTAAGATGATTAACGCCGTCTCTTCGCTCACTCCAGTGCAATCTTTGGGGAATTACAAGCGTGTGGAAAAGAATGAAAAAGTTGAAAACAATGAAGCCGCTCTTGATAGGGTAGCTGAGATCAAGCAAGCTATTGAAAATAACCAGTATAAGATCAACTTGCATGAGACTTCTCACAAAATGGCACAGGACTTGTTGGGGATAAGCTAGGGGGTTTAAGGGCTTCATTTCTAGGAGGGTTATTCTCGCTGTCGTTTTGTTTTTCACTGAAGTTTAGTTTCTTTATGTTTTAAAATGCGTTTGTCGCTCTTTTAAATAGGGTGCGTTTTAGTCGTGTGTTAGGAATGATTGATTGGGGATTTTAACTTTTATGGATTTTTGCTCTGGCATTGGTGGAGGCCGTTTGGGCTTGGAGCGGTGTCATTTGAAATGCGTAGGGCATGCAGAAATCAATCATGAAGCCCTTAGAACTTATGAACTATTTTTTAAGGATACTCATAATTTTGGGGATTTGATGCGGATCGACCCTAATGATTTACCCGATTTTGATGCGCTCATTAGCGGGTTTCCTTGTCAGGCTTTTTCTATCAATGGCAAAAGGAAAGGGCTTGAAGATGAAAGAGGGACTATTATTTATGGGCTTATTCGTATCTTAAAGGTTAAACAGCCCAAATGTTTCTTGCTTGAAAACGTTAAGGGTTTGATCCATCATAAGCAACAAGAAACTTTTAAAACCATTATCAAAGCCTTGCAAGAAGCGGGCTATACAACTCATTATCAAATTTTAAACAGCACTGATTTCCAATTAGCCCAAAAGAGAGAGCGCCTTTATATCGTAGGGTTTAGGAAGGATTTGAAATGCCCATTCAATTTCCCTTTAGGTTTAGCCAATGATTATTGTTTTAACGATTTTTTAGACGCTGATAATGAATGTTATTTGGATGTGAGTAACGCTGCATTTCAAAGATACTTGTGCAACCCATACAACCATAACCGGGTTTTTTTAGAGAATATTTTAACTTTAGAAAACGCTGTTTTAGACACAAGACAATCTGATTTAAGGTTGTATTTTAATGTTTTTCCTACTTTAAGGACTTCTCGGCATGGCTTGTTTTATACCCAAAAAGGCAAAATCAAAAGATTAAACGCTATTGAAAGCCTGCTTTTACAAGGGTTTCCTAGAGATTTGATCGCTAAGATTAAAGACAACCCTAACTTTAAAGAAAGCCATTTGTTATCCCAAGCGGGGAATGCCATGAGCGTGAATGTGATTGCTACTATCGCCAAACAAATGTTAAAGGCGATTTAATAAGGGAGCTTTAAAGGGAGAATGATTTCAAAATACCCCCTATCCCCTTAAGGAATTGAGTTTTATAATAAAACTAAAAATGGCATAGTATTTGCTTGAATATGGCTGAAACAAGAGCTAAAGGATTTGTTATGGTCGTTTTACATTCTCATTTAGAAAACGCGCTAAACCAATTGAAAGAATTGATTGATTTAACGGAGCGCGATATAAGAGACATTAAGCTCGCTAAACACACCGAAATTTTTGAAAGAAACCATCAAAAACAGCTAGCGATTCAAGCTTTTGAGAAAGAAAAAGCGAATATAGATGCGCAAATGTTGTCTTTAAAAAATCAATTCCCTGATAAAGAAATGAGTGAATTATTAGACGAAAAAACGAGCGATTTTTTAAACCAAATGCGAGAATCCTTGCTTGTTTTGAAAGAAAAAAACTTGATCTATTCGCGCATGGCGTTTGCGGTTTCTGAGTTTTATTCTTCGCTCATCCAACAAATCATTCCCCATGACACTTGCGATTATAAAGGCTCTAGGCATGTGGGGAGTCATTTTTTAAGAGTGCAGGCGTAAAATGGGCGGAATCTTATCTTCACTCAACACTTCTTACACCGGTTTGCAAGCCCATCAGAGCATGGTGGATGTTACCGGGAATAATATTTCTAACGCCAGCGATGAATTTTATAGCCGTCAGCGTGTGATTGCAAAGCCCCAAGCGGCTTATATGTATGGCACTAAAAACGTGAATATGGGCGTGGATGTGGAAGCCATTGAAAGGGTGCATGATGAGTTTGTTTTTGCTCGTTACACGAAAGCTAATTACGAAAACACTTATTACGATACAGAATTTTCGCATTTAAAAGAAGCGAGCGCGTATTTTCCGGACATTGATGAAGCGAGCCTTTTTACGGATTTGCAAGATTATTTTAACTCATGGAAAGAATTGTCTAAAAACGCCAAAGACTCCGCTCAAAAACAGGCTCTCGCTCAAAAAACAGAAGCTTTAACGCACAACATTAAAGACACCAGAGAGAGGTTAACGACCTTACAGCATAAAGCGAGCGAAGAATTAAAAAGCGTTATCAAAGAAGTCAATAGCTTGGGTTCTCAAATCGCTGAGATCAATAAACGCATTAAAGAAGTGGAAAACAACAAGAGTTTAAAGCATGCGAATGAATTAAGGGATAAGCGAGATGAGTTGGAATTCCATTTGCGAGAGCTTTTAGGAGGGAATGTTTTTAAGAGCAGTATTAAAACCCATTCGCTCACAGATAAAGACTCAGCGGATTTTGATGAGAGCTATAACCTTAATATCGGGCATGGGTTCAATATCATTGATGGTTCTATTTTCCATCCCTTAGTGATTAAAGAATCCGAAAATAAAGGGGGTTTGAACCAGGTTTATTTTCAAAGCGATGATTTTAAGCTCACTAATATTACCGACAAGCTCAATCAAGGGAAAGTGGGGGCGTTATTGAATGTGTATAATGACGGATCTAACGGGACTTTAAAGGGCAAATTGCAAGATTATATTGATTTGTTGGATTCTTTTGCTAGGGGCTTGATAGAATCCACGAATGCGATTTACGCTCAAAGCGCGAGCCATCATATTGAAGGCGAACCTGTGGAGTTTAATAGCGATGAAGCCTTTAAAGACACTAATTACAATATCAAAAACGGCTCGTTTGATTTAATCGCTTACAACACCGATGGCAAGGAAATCGCCAGGAAAACCATTGCTATCACGCCCATTACAACCATGAACGATATTATCCAAGCCATTAACGCTAACACCGATGACAATCAAGACAATAACACCGAAAACGATTTTGATGATTATTTCACAGCGAGCTTTAACAATGAGACTAAAAAGTTTGTTATCCAGCCTAAAAACGCTTCGCAAGGGTTGTTTGTCTCCATGAAAGATGATGGCACTAATTTTATGGGGGCGTTAAAACTCAACCCTTTTTTTCAAGGCGATGACGCTTCTAATATCAGCTTGAATAAAGAATATAAAAAAGAGCCTACCACTATCCGCCCATGGCTTGCTCCCATTAACGGGAATTTTGATGTGGCGAACATGATGCAGCAATTGCAATACGACAGCGTGGATTTTTATAACGACAAGTTTGACATTAAACCAATGAAAATCAGTGAGTTTTATCAATTTTTAACCGGTAAAATCAACACGGACGCTGAAAAATCAGGGCGTATTTTGGACACTAAAAAGAGCATGTTAGAGACCATTAAAAAAGAGCAACTCTCTATTTCGCAAGTGAGCGTGGATGAAGAAATGGTGAATTTGATCAAGTTTCAAAGCGGTTATGCCGCTAACGCTAAGGTCATTACCGCTATTGATCGGATGATAGACACTTTATTGGGGATTAAACAATAAGTTTTCTACCCATAGCGTTTTGATCAAATAAGCCTTATTTAACTTATTTTTTAAACTCTATTTATTTTAAAACTCATTTTTTGAGCTTTCTTTATAAGCAACTCTCAAACAATTAATAGCATCATGCAAGCTATAGGCGAGAGGGTGTTTTGTAAAGCTTGTGTTATAATAACGATTATTGTTGATTGAAAGGAAAACAGATGAGACGGAGTTTTTTAAAGACGATTGGCTTGGGCGTGATAGTGCTCTCTTTGGGTTTGTTAAGCCCTTTGAGTGCAGCGAGTTATCCGCCCATTAAAAACACTAAAGTAGGGTTAGCCCTTTCTAGCCACCCGCTAGCCACTGAAATCGGGCAAAAGGTTTTAGAAGATGGGGGTAATGCGATTGATGCGGCGGTAGCGATAGGTTTTGCGCTAGCAGTCGTCCATCCGGCAGCAGGCAATATTGGTGGAGGCGGTTTTGCGGTTATCCACTTGGCTAATGGTGAAAATGTTGCCTTAGATTTTAGAGAAAAAGCCCCCTTAAAAGCCACTAAGAACATGTTTTTAGACAAGCAAGGCAATGTGGTCCCTAAACTCAGCGAAGATGGCTATTTGGCGGCTGGGGTTCCTGGGACGGTAGCGGGCATGGAAGCGATGTTGAAAAAATACGGCACCAAAAAACTATCGCAACTCATTGATCCTGCCATTAAATTGGCTGAAAATGGTTATGCGATTTCACAAAGACAAGCAGAAACCTTAAAGGAAGCAAGGGAGCGGTTTTTAAAATACAGTTCTAGCAAAAAGTATTTTTTTAAAAAAGGACACCTTGATTATCAAGAAGGGGATTTGTTTGTCCAAAAAGATCTAGCCAAGACTTTGAATCAAATCAAAACGCTAGGCGCTAAAGGCTTTTATCAAGGGCAGGTCGCTGATCTTATTGAGAAAGACATGAAAAAAAATGGGGGGATTATCACTAAAGAAGATTTAGCCAGTTACAATGTGAAATGGCGCAAACCCGTAATAGGGAGTTATCGTGGGTATAAGATCATTTCTATGTCGCCGCCAAGTTCAGGAGGCACGCATTTGATTCAGATTTTAAATGTCATGGAGAATGCGGATTTAAGCGCCCTTGGGTATGGGGCTTCTAAGAATATCCATATCGCTGCCGAAGCGATGCGTCAGGCTTATGCGGATAGATCGGTTTATATGGGAGACGCTGATTTTGTTTCGGTGCCGGTGGATAAATTGATTAATAAAGCGTATGCCAAAAAGATTTTTGACACTATCCAGCCAGATACGGTCACGCCAAGCTCTCAAATCAAGCCAGGAATGGGGCAGTTGCATGAGGGGAGTAACACCACGCATTATTCTGTAGCGGACAGGTGGGGGAATGCAGTCAGCGTTACTTACACCATTAACGCTTCTTATGGAAGCGCTGCTAGTATTGATGGGGCAGGATTTTTATTAAACAATGAAATGGATGATTTTTCCATAAAACCAGGAAACCCTAATCTTTATGGTTTAGTGGGGGGCGATGCGAATGCGATTGAAGCCAATAAACGCCCTTTAAGCTCCATGTCGCCTACGATCGTGTTGAAAAACAATAAGGTTTTTTTGGTGGTGGGAAGCCCTGGAGGGTCTAGGATTATCACTACGGTGTTGCAAGTGATTTCTAATGTCATTGATTACAACATGAATATTTCTGAAGCGGTTTCAGCCCCAAGATTTCACATGCAATGGCTCCCTGATGAATTAAGGATTGAAAAGTTTGGCATGCCCGCTGATGTGAAAGATAACCTCACTAAAATGGGCTATCAAATCGTTACTAAGCCGGTCATGGGCGATGTGAATGCGATCCAAGTTTTGCCTAAAACTAAAGGGAGCGTTTTCTATGGATCAACGGATCCAAGGAAAGAATTTTAATTCTATTTAGCCTTATTGTTTTGGGAGGGGGACTTTTTTAGCGAGAAAATCTTAAATTTAGTTTTAAAATTCATAAAAATAGTGTAAAATTTCTCATTACAAGAGACGATTTTAGATCTAAAATGGTGTGTGCAGAATGGAGTTTGAGAATGTTTGTTAGTTCTAGGATGCACGCAGTTTCTTTTTAAGATTGGTAGCTATGGCATTATGTTTGATCTTATTAATAGCAGAGGAGTGGCAATGGGATACACAAGCAAATTAGCTTTAAAGATTTGTTTGGTAGGTTTGTGTTTATTTAGCACCCTTGGTGCAGAACACCTTGAGCAAAAGGGGAACTATATTTATAAGGGAGAGGAGGCTTATAATAATAAGGAATATGAGCGAGCGGCTTCTTTTTATAAGAGCGCTATTAAAAATGGCGAACCGCTTGCTTATGTTCTTTTAGGGATCATGTATGAAAATGGTAGGGGTGTGCCTAAAGATTACAAGAAAGCGGCTGAATATTTTCAAGAAGCGGTTGATAACGATATACCTAGAGGGTATAACAATTTAGGCGTGATGTATAAAGAGGGTAGGGGCGTGCCTAAAGATGAAAAGAAAGCCGTGGAGTATTTTAGAATAGCTACAGAGAAAGGCTATACTAACGCTTATATCAACTTAGGCATCATGTATATGGAGGGTAGGGGCGTTCCAAGCAACTATGTGAAAGCGACAGAGTGCTTTAGAAAAGCGATGCATAAGGGTAATGTAGAAGCTTATATCCTTTTAGGGGATATTTATTATAATGGGAATGATCAATTGGGTATTGAGCCGGACAAAGATAAGGCGATTGTCTATTATAAAATGGCGGCTGATATGAGTTCTTCTAGAGCTTATGAAGGGTTATCAGAGTCTTATCGGTATGGGTTAGGCGTGGAAAAGGATAAACAAAAGGCTGAAGAATATATGCAAAAAGCATGCGATTTTGACATTGATAAAAATTGTAAGAAAAAGAACACTTCAAGCCGATGACTCTCAAGCTTGGGCTTGATTCAAGGATTTTTTTATTTTATGCTAAGTAGCGTTTTTTTTGAACAATTGATTTGAAGCGATAGATTAAAGATATTGCATTTTTCATGGCTAAGTGGCTTTCTACCAAAAACTTTAGCCAAAAAACATTGCTTGCTATAACTTTGCTCTGTTTGCCTTGCCTAAATACTCCCCCTGCATTAACAAACCCCCTAAATTTACAAACTCCAAGCAATAGCGAGCGGTTTTCATAAGCTTTTCAAAAACGACGCTAAGATCGCCGAGAGCTTAAAGCCC
>NZ_SFZZ01000039.1:0-40313 GCF_011140715.1 Helicobacter pylori
AAATAATCAAAAAAATAATCAAAAAAATAATCAAAAAAATAATCAAAAAAATAATCAAAAAAAGCAATCAGGGGATAATCAATAAAAAAGGGGGTCAATCTTTTAAAAAGGGCATGAAGCGTTCAGGCATTGGGGAAGCGATTTGATAGATCGCTCCTTTAAATTCAAACTCTAAACTAGCGGCATGGAGCATGAGGGTTGGGGCGTTATTTTCACGCTTTAATTGAAGGTATTCTCTAGCGTTTTCATCTGCCACCCCATAAAGCCCCTCACCCACGATCCTGTGATTCATACTGCTTAAATGCAAGCGGATCTGGTGCGTGCGCCCGGTGAGTGGGGTGATTTTGAGTAAGCTTATATCCAAAAAAGGGTTATAGCTTAAAGGCTCAACAAGCGTGATTGAAGGCTTGCCTAAAGGAGAAATTTGAGATCGAATGCGCAAGTCTTTTTGAATGTTTTGTGGCGTTAGAATGGGTTTGTCTATTTTCATGCTTTTTTCAACCAACCCATGCGCTAGCGCTAAATAAGTTTTTTTCACTTTTTTTTGCATGAAAAGCACTTTTAAATCCTTAGTGCTTTGTAAGGTCTTGCCCGCTAAAACCAACCCGCTCGTTTCATAGTCTAGCCTGTGGGCTGGGTGGGCGTTTTTGCCCAAATGAGATTGGATGCAATCTAATAAACTTTCATGGTAAAAATAGCCTTTAGGGTGGGTATAGACTTGAGCGGGTTTGTCAAATGCGCCAAAATCCTTAGTCTCAAAAACAAGCTTTTCTTGTTTTTCATTGGGCTTGAAATAAATCAAGCGAACGACCCCTTGAATCATTTGAGATTTACGCACGGCTTGTTGGTTTTGTTTTAAGCGTTGCTTGTCAAGGTGGCGTTGGGCTTCTTTTAAAGAGCATTTTAAAACATCGCGCACCAAAAACAAGGCTTTGGTGGGTTTTAAAATTTCAAATTCTTCTTCAACAAAAGGCACTACAACAAACTTTTAACAAACATTTTAGGCTCATTAGAACACTCATCTAATTCCACGCTAAAAAGCACGCTCACCTTTTCACCCGCTTTCAAAAACCGCTCAGCGTTAAAATAAATCGCCTCTTTGACGCATTCTTTATCCTTAAAACGCAAAACCTGGTGGCTTTCTTTAATGATTTTTTCTTCTATGACTTCTAAATTTTTTGCTTGGAATAGGGGTTCAGGGTTTTCTTGCCCATAAGGTTCGCCCATCTCTATAATCTCTAAAAGCTCTCTGTCAATGTCTTTTAATTTGAGCGTTAAAGGGGGTTCTGTTTCACAAAAAGGCAAGACTTTAAAATCAAAATTTTCTAAAGTTTCAAAGAGCGAGACGATATTGTTTTTTCCAACGCTCAGCCCGCAAGCTTGCCTATGCCCTCCATAGCCGAGCAATAAAGAAGAAACCCCATTCAAAGCGTCAATCAAGTCAATATTTGGAGAGCTACGAGCGCTCCCTTTATACACCCCTTCTTTAAAGGTAAAAACCAGGCTTGGTTTTTGAGTGGCTTCCACTAATTTTGAAGCCACGATCCCCAGCACGCCCTCATGCCAATTATCTTTAAAAGCGACGATAATTTTTTCTCCAACCATCGCATGCTTAAAGGCTTCTTCAAAAACCTGCTGTTGGATCATTTTACGCTTCAAATTGCATGCTTTCAAGCGTTCATACAAAGAATAGCTATCTTGAAAATTATTCGCGCTTAAAAAATCTAAAGCCATTTTAGCGTCTTGCATGCGCCCTGCGGAGTTGATTAAGGGGGCGATGTTGAAAGAAATATCGCTCGCTTTTAAAGAGCGTTTTCTAAAAACTTCTCTTTGGCGTAAAAACCCCATCGCCCCTAAGGATTCTTTTTGCAAAAAATACAAGGCTTTAGAAACTAAAAAGCGGTTAAAAAAAGTCAAAGGCATCATATCAGCAATAGTCGCCACGCCCGCTAAGCACAATAACTCACTAGAATGGCTTTTTTCTTTTCCTAAAAGCTGATGGATCCCATAGCATAGATAAAACGCTACCAACGCCCCGCACACTTCCTTTTGGATAAAATCACAATCCGGTTGCTTGGAGTTGATCACCGCATAGGCGTCTGGAATTTTATCATGGTGTAAGCAATGGTGATCGGTGATGATTAGGGTGTAGTTTTTTTCTTTACAAAATCGCGCGGCTTCAAAGGCGTTAATCCCGTTATCCACCGTGATGATTAAAGGGGCGTGGTGTTTTTCTAAAAATTTTTTAGAAATCCCATAGCCATCCATGAAGCGATTAGGGATTGCAATGCGGACATGCTTATAGTTTAGGCTTTCAAAAAATTTTGCCATGATAGCAGAGCTAATCACGCCGTCAGCGTCATAATCGCCCACCACTAAAATTTCTGTGTTTGCGCGCATGGCTTCTATGATTTTGAGTGCGGCTTTTTTCAAGTCTTTAAATAAAAAGGGGCTAGGAAACCCTTTTTCATTATAGGCGATAGAAGTCATGCGCTCTTTGATTTGAGCTTTAAGCTTTTGTTTCATTTGTTAGATTAGGATTTAGAAAGAGCGCTCTTAATGAAATCCAAAATAATAGGGTTAGGGCTTTGCAACCTGGAGGTGAATTCCGGGTGGAATTGCACCCCCACAAAGAACGGGTGATCTTCTAATTCAATCGCTTCAATCAAATGATTCGCTCCAAAACCCACCACCTTCAAGCCCTTATTTTCCCATTCTTGGCGGTATTTGGGGTTGATTTCATAACGATGGCGGTGTCTTTCTTTAATGTTAGGCTTTTTATAAGCTTTTTCTAACAAGCTATTAGGCATGATTTCGCATTCGTATTCCCCTAATCGCATGGTGCCTCCTAAAGGCGAATTATAGGTACGCACCTGTTTTTGGTGGTTTTGATCCATAAAATCTCCAATCAAATACACCACAGGGTATTCGCAGCGTTGGTTAAACTCCGTAGAGTTAGCCCCTTTTAAACCCAAAACATTGCGGCAAAATTCAACGATCGCTAATTGCATGCCCAAACAAATCCCTAAAAAGGGGAGTTTTTCTAACCTAGCCCTTTGAATGGCGCAAATTTTTCCTTCAATCCCCCTTTCTCCAAAGCCCCCCGGCACTAAAATCGCATCAACGCCCTCTAAATCAGTCTTTTCATTAAAATTCTCGCTATCCAGCCATTCAATATTGACTTGCGTATCCAAATGCGCCCCCGCATGGATTAGGGCTTCAATCAAGGATTTATAAGATTCTTTTAAGCTTAAATACTTGCCCACAAAACCAATTTTGACTTTGTGTTTAGGAGCGATAATCTTTTCTACTAAAGTGTTCCAAGCCGCCATTTTGGGGTGTAGTTTATTCAAATTAAAGCGTCTGGCAATGGGGGTTAAAATGCCTTCTTGCAAGAAAAGAATAGGGCATGCGTAAATGCTTTTAGTGTCTGTGGCCACAATCACGCTGTCTTGCTCCACATCGCAACTCAAAGCGATTTTCTTTTTCAATTCTTTATCCAAAGGCTTAGGCGATCGCGCCAAAATGATTTGAGGGGTTACACCAAGACGCCTTAATTCCTGGACGGAATGTTGCGTGGGTTTGGTTTTTAATTCGTTAGTGGTTTGGATATAGGGGATCAAGGTTACATGCACATTGATGACTTTTTCATTCCCTAATTCCAGTTTAAGCTGGCGGATCGCTTCCAAATAAAACATGCCCTCCATATCGCCCACGGTTCCGCCCACTTCCACGATTAAAAAATCCAACCCCTTAGCCGCGCTTTTAATGCGCCTTTTGATTTCATCGGTTACATGGGGGACGATTTGAATGGTTTTGCCTAAATATTCCCCTTTCCTTTCATTTTCTATCACGCTTGAAAAAATCTGCCCGGTGGTGAAATTATTCAACCTCGTTAAATTCCTGTTCAAAAAGCGTTCATAATGCCCGATGTCTAAATCCGTTTCAGCGCCATCGCTAGTAACAAACACTTCCCCATGCTCTAAAGGACTCATGGTGCCTGGATCAATATTAATATAAGGATCAATCTTCAAAATAGAAACCTGGTAATTGCAATGCTGCAAAAGCGTAGCGATTGAAGAAGATGAAATCCCTTTCCCTAGAGAGCTTAACACGCCCCCTGTAACGAATATAAATTTGGCTCTATCCATAAGTTATTGCGTTCCTTTGATTTTTACTTCTTAAAATTGTAGTCTAAAAAGGGTTAAAAAGCTTTAAAAGAGGGCAAAAATTAAAGCGATTTCAAAAAAAAAAAAAAACAATTTCAGTTTCTTATTAGTTAGGTTTGATTAAAATGAAAAGCTTTTATGCGTTTAAACTTCATTGTCTTAAAACTTTTAAGAGCGATTTTAAAATTCGTTGGCGTATAATATAAGTTTTGAATTAACTACTAGAAGGGTTTTAAATAATGGCTGAAAATTCTTTCAAAAATGTTTCCACACAACCCAAACCATTTTTCTTATTACCAGTTAAAACCCTGTTTCTTTTAGGGGGTATTTTTAGTGTATTTTTTATCCTTATTGCTGGCTTGGTTTTTTTTGATTACGCCAATTCAATGGATAATGCCATTTTTAATTTCGCGCGTTCAACCCCCTTTAATTCCAGCCCTATTTTAACTCTAATCCTCCAAAATATCGCCCGTTTAGGCTCTTCTCAATTCGTGTTGCCTTTGAGCTTGTTGGTGGGGGTGTTTTTAAGCCTTTATCGCAGAAATTTAGTGCTTGGGGTGTGGTTTGTGCTAAGCGTGATCTTATTTGAAGCCCTTTTAGAATCTTTAAAACACCTTTTTTTGCATTCTGTTCAATGGCTTTCGCACAGCGCTAATTTCCCTAGTGCTATTGTGCTTTCTTTAGCCCTTTTTTATGGGTTGCTTGTTTTATTGATACCCCATTTGATCACGCATCAAATATTTCAAAACATTCTCTCTTATAGCTTGCTTGGTTTGATTCTTTTAATAAGCTTAGTGCTGATTGTTTTAGGGGTGTCTTTTAGCAGTGTTTTAGGAGGGTTTTGTTTAGGGGCGTTAGGGGCTTGTTTTTCCATAGGGATTTATTTGAGTGTGTTCCAAAAGATCTAAGCGAACGGCTTAAAAGAATGAAAATTTTATCAAGGTTTTAATATTGGATTTAAAGGTATTATTGCAACGGATTGTTGATTTTTTCATCAAGCTCAATAAAAAGCAAAAAATCGCCCTGATCGCAGCGGGGGTTTTGATCACCGCTTTGCTTGTGTTTTTATTGCTCTATCCCTTTAAAGAAAAAGACTACGCGCAAGGGGGTTATGGGGTTTTATTTGAAAGATTGGATTCTAGCGATAACGCTTTAATCTTGCAGCACCTCCAGCAAAACCAAATCCCTTATAAAGTCTCCAAAGACGACACCATTCTTATCCCTAAAGATAAAGTGTATGAAGAAAGGATCACTTTGGCTTCTCAAGGGATCCCTAAAACGAGTAAAGTGGGCTTTGAAATCTTTGACACTAAAGACTTTGGGGCGACTGATTTTGATCAAAATATCAAACTCATTCGCGCCATTGAGGGGGAATTGTCGCGCACGATTGAAAGTTTAAACCCCATTTTGAAAGCCAATGTGCATATTGCAATCCCTAAAGACAGCGTGTTTGTGGCTAAAGAAGTCCCTCCTAGCGCTTCGGTGATGCTCAAACTCAAGCCTGACATGAAGCTTTCACCCACTCAAATTTTAGGGATTAAAAATTTAATCGCTGCAGCTGTGCCTAAACTCACGATAGAAAATGTGAAAATCGTGAATGAAAACGGCGAATCAATAGGCGAAGGCGATATATTAGAAAACTCCAAAGAATTGGCCCTAGAGCAATTGCATTACAAACAAAATTTTGAAAACATTTTAGAAAATAAGATCGTCAATATTTTAGCCCCTATTGTGGGGGGTAAAAACAAGGTGGTCGCAAGGGTCAATGCGGAGTTTGATTTCAGCCAAAAGAAAAGCACCAAAGAGACTTTTGATCCCAATAATGTCGTAAGAAGCGAGCAAAATTTAGAAGAGAAAAAAGAAGGCACTCCTAAAAAACAAGTCGGCGGCGTGCCGGGAGTTGTGAGCAATATCGGGCCTGTGCAAGGATTGAAGGACAATAAAGAGCCAGAAAAATACGAAAAGTCTCAAAACACGACCAATTATGAAGTGGGTAAAACCATTAGCGAGATCAAGGGCGAGTTTGGCACTTTAGTGCGTTTGAATGCGGCGGTTGTGGTGGATGGCAAGTATAAAATCGCTCTTAAAGATGGGGCAAACGCTTTAGAATACGAGCCTTTGAGCGATGAATCGCTTAAAAAAATCAACGCCCTAGTGAAACAAGCCATTGGCTATAATCAAAATAGAGGCGATGATGTGGCGGTGAGCAATTTTGAGTTTAACCCTATGGCGCCCATGATTGATAACGCTACTTTGAGCGAAAAAATCATGCACAAAACTCAAAAAATCTTAGGCTCATTCACGCCTTTAATCAAGTATATTTTAGTGTTTATAGTGCTATTTATTTTCTATAAAAAAGTGATTGTGCCTTTCAGCGAACGCATGCTAGAAGTGGTGCCTGATGAAGATAAGGAAGTGAAATCCATGTTTGAAGAAATGGATGAAGAAGAAGATGAATTGAACAAACTGGGCGATTTGAGGAAAAAAGTAGAAGATCAATTAGGGCTTAATGCAACCTTTAGCGAAGAAGAAGTAAGATACGAAATTATTTTAGAAAAGATTAGAGGGACCCTTAAAGAACGCCCTGATGAAATCGCCATGCTCTTTAAACTCCTAATCAAAGATGAAATCTCTTCAGACAGCACGAAAGGTTAAAAGATAGAAGGTTAAAAATGGCAACCAAGCTTACCCCCAAACAAAAGGCTCAATTAGACGAACTTTCCATGAGTGAAAAAATCGCTATTTTACTCATTCAAGTGGGCGAAGACACCACAGGCGAGATTTTAAGGCATTTAGACATTGACTCCATTACAGAGATTTCTAAGCAAATCGTGCAATTAAACGGCACGGACAAGCAAATCGGCGCGGCGGTTTTAGAGGAATTTTTTGCGATCTTTCAGTCTAACCAATACATCAATACCGGCGGTTTAGAATACGCTAGAGAGCTTTTAACCAGGACTTTAGGGAGTGAAGAAGCCAGGAAAGTGATGGACAAGCTCACTAAAAGCTTGCAAACGCAAAAAAACTTCGCTTATTTAGGCAAAATCAAGCCCCAACAACTCGCTGATTTCATCATTAACGAACACCCTCAAACCATTGCCTTGATTTTAGCCCACATGGAAGCCCCTAATGCGGCTGAGACTTTGAGCTATTTCCCTGATGAAATGAAAGCGGAAATCTCCATTAGAATGGCGAATTTAGGCGAAATATCGCCCCAAGTGGTTAAAAGGGTTTCCACGGTGTTAGAAAACAAACTAGAATCGCTCACTAGTTATAAAATTGAAGTGGGTGGCTTAAGAGCGGTGGCTGAAATCTTTAACCGCTTAGGCCAAAAGAGCGCTAAAACCACACTCGCTCGCATTGAAAGCGTGGATAACAAGCTCGCCGGCGCGATTAAAGAAATGATGTTCACTTTTGAAGACATTGTGAAATTGGATAATTTCGCCATCAGAGAGATTTTGAAAGTAGCGGACAAAAAAGACTTGTCTTTAGCCTTAAAAACTTCCACGAAAGATTTAACCGATAAATTCTTAAACAACATGAGTAGTAGGGCCGCAGAGCAATTTGTGGAAGAAATGCAGTATTTAGGGGCGGTTAAAATCAAAGATGTGGATGTGGCCCAAAGAAAGATCATTGAAATCGTGCAGAGCTTGCAAGAAAAAGGCGTGATCCAAACCGGTGAAGAGGAAGATGTCATTGAATAGCCGTAAAAACTTGATCCAAAAAGACCATTTGAATAAGCATGACATTCAAAAATACGAATTTAAGAGCATGGCAAACTTACCCCCTAAAACCAATCCTAATGGCGCGTCTTTAGAAACGCCTAACCACCCCCAAGAGCCTTTGGAAAAAAAAGCGATAGAAAACGATTTAATTGATTGCTTATTAAAAAAAACCGACGAGCTTTCAAGCCATTTGGTGAAATTGCAAATGCAATTTGAAAAAGCCCAAGAAGAGAGCAAAGTTTTGATTGAAAACGCTAAAAACGATGGCTATAAAATCGGCTTTAAAGAGGGCGAAGAAAAAATGCGTAACGAACTCACTCACAGCGTGAATGAAGAAAAAAACCAGCTTTTGCATGCGATCACCGCTTTAGATGAAAAAATGAAAAAATCAGAAGATCATTTAATGGCCTTAGAAAAGGAACTGAGCGCGATTGCGATAGATATTGCCAAAGAAGTGATCCTTAAAGAAGTGGAAGACAACAGCCAAAAAGTGGCCCTTGCTTTGGCTGAAGAGCTTTTAAAAAACGTTTTAGACGCAACGGATATTCATTTAAAAGTCAATCCCTTGGATTACCCTTATTTAAACGAGCGTTTGCAAAACGCTTCCAAAATCAAATTGGAGAGCAATGAGGCTATTTCTAAAGGAGGCGTTATGATCACTAGCTCTAACGGGAGCCTTGATGGGAATTTGATGGAGCGCTTTAAAACGCTCAAAGAAAGCGTGTTGGAAAATTTTAAGGTGTGATTTTGCAAAATAAAACTTTTGATTTAAACCCTAATGATATTGCAGGCTTGGAGTTGGTGTGTCAAACGCTGCGGAGTCGTATTTTAGAGGTGGTGAGCGCTAATGGGGGGCATTTAAGCTCTTCTTTAGGGGCTGTGGAGCTGATTGTGGGCATGCATGCCTTATTTGATTGCCAAAAAAACCCTTTCATTTTTGACACTTCGCACCAAGCTTACGCTCACAAGCTTTTAACCGGGCGCTTTGAAAGCTTTAGCACTCTAAGGCAATTTCAAGGTTTGAGCGGCTTTACTAAACCCAGCGAGAGCGCATACGATTATTTCATCGCCGGGCATAGTTCCACTTCGGTGTCCATAGGCGTGGGAGTGGCTAAAGCTTTTTGTTTGAAACAGGCGTTAGGCATGCCTATCGCTTTATTAGGCGATGGGAGCATTAGCGCGGGGATTTTTTATGAAGCCTTAAACGAACTGGGCGATAGGAAATACCCCATGATCATGATTTTGAACGATAATGAAATGAGTATCAGCACGCCTATTGGCGCTTTATCCAAAGCCCTTAGCCAGCTGATGAAGGGCCCGTTTTATCAGTCTTTCCGCTCTAAAGTCAAAAAAATTTTAAGCACCTTACCTGAAAGCGTGAATTACTTAGCGAGTCGCTTTGAAGAATCTTTCAAACTCATCACCCCAGGCGTGTTTTTTGAAGAATTGGGCATTAACTATATAGGGCCTATTAATGGGCATGATTTGAGCGCGATTATTGAAACCTTAAAATTAGCCAAAGAGCTTAAAGAACCGGTGCTAATCCATGCACAAACCTTAAAAGGCAAAGGCTATAAGATCGCTGAAGGGCGCTATGAAAAATGGCATGGGGTGGGGCCTTTTGATTTGGATACCGGCTTGTCTAAAAAATCCAAAAGCGCGATTTTATCGCCCACTGAAGCGTATTCTAACACCCTTTTAGAATTAGCCAAGAAAGATGAAAAAATCGTAGGCGTAACTGCGGCGATGCCTAGCGGCACAGGGTTAGACAAACTTATTGACGCTTACCCTTTGCGCTTTTTTGATGTCGCTATCGCCGAACAACACGCCCTAACTTCTAGCAGCGCTATGGCTAAAGAGGGGTTTAAACCTTTTGTGAGTATCTATTCTACTTTTTTACAGAGGGCTTATGATTCCATTGTGCATGACGCTTGCATTTCTAGCCTACCGATTAAATTAGCCATTGATAGGGCTGGGATTGTGGGCGAAGATGGCGAGACGCACCAAGGGCTTTTAGACGTGTCGTATTTGCGCTCTATCCCTAACATGGTCATTTTTGCCCCACGAGACAATGAGACTTTAAAAAACGCCGTGTATTTTGCTAATGAGCATGATTCAAGCCCTTGCGCGTTCCGCTACCCTAGGGGGTCGTTTGCACTAAAAGAGGGGGTTTTTGAGCCTAGCGGTTTTGTTTTGGGGCAAAGCGAATTGCTGAAAAAAGAGGGCGAAATTTTACTCATAGGCTATGGTAATGGCGTGGGACGGGCGCATTTGGTCCAACTGGCTTTAAAAGAAAAAAACATAGAATGCGCGCTCTTGGATCTCAGGTTTTTAAAGCCCTTAGATCCAAATTTAAGCGCGATTATTGCCCCTTATCAAAAGCTCTATGTTTTTAGCGATAATTACAAGCTTGGGGGGGTAGCTAGTGCGATTTTAGAGTTTTTGAGCGAACAAAATATTTTAAAGCCTGTTAAAAGCTTTGAAATCATGGATGAATTTATCATGCATGGGAACACCGCTTTAGTGGAAAAATCCTTAGGCTTAGACACAGAGAGTTTGACTGACGCTATTTTAAAAGATTTAGGACAAGAGAGATGAAATCAAAAGTGCCAATGAAAAATATCCGTAATTTTTCCATTATCGCTCACATTGACCATGGTAAAAGCACTTTAGCGGATTGTTTGATCGCTGAATGCAACGCTATCAGTAACAGAGAAATGAAGAGCCAAGTGATGGACACTATGGATATTGAAAAAGAAAGGGGCATTACGATTAAGGCTCAAAGCGTGCGCTTGAATTACACTTTTAAGGGGGAGAATTATGTTTTAAACCTCATTGACACCCCAGGGCATGTGGATTTTAGTTATGAAGTGTCTCGCTCTTTGTGTTCGTGCGAAGGGGCGTTATTGGTGGTGGATGCCACTCAAGGCGTGGAAGCGCAAACCATTGCCAACACTTATATCGCTTTAGATAACAATTTAGAGATTTTACCGGTGATCAATAAAATTGATTTGCCTAATGCGAATGTTTTAGAAGTCAAACAGGATATAGAAGACACGATAGGGATTGATTGCTCTAATGCTAATGAAGTGAGCGCTAAAGCTAAGCTTGGCATTAAAGATTTGTTAGAAAAAATCATTACCACCATTCCTGCCCCTAGCGGTGATCCTAATAATCCTTTAAAAGCGCTCATTTATGATTCATGGTTTGACAATTATTTAGGGGCGTTAGCACTAGTGCGTATCATGGATGGGAGCATCAACACCGAGCAAGAAATTTTAGTGATGGGGACGGGTAAAAAACATGGCGTTTTAGGGCTATACTACCCTAACCCTTTGAAAAAAATCCCCACCAAGAGTTTAGAATGCGGCGAGATTGGCATTGTGAGTTTGGGGCTAAAGAGCGTTACGGATATTGCAGTGGGTGATACGCTCACAGACGCTAAAAACCCTACCCCTAAACCCATTGAGGGCTTTATGCCGGCCAAACCCTTTGTTTTTGCGGGGCTTTACCCTATAGAAACGGACCGGTTTGAAGATTTAAGAGAAGCGCTATTGAAACTCCAGCTTAACGATTGCGCTTTAAATTTTGAGCCTGAAAGCTCTGTGGCGCTTGGCTTTGGCTTTAGGGTGGGCTTTTTAGGGTTATTGCACATGGAAGTGATCAAAGAAAGGCTGGAAAGGGAATTTGGCCTTAATTTAATCGCTACCGCTCCCACGGTGGTGTATGAAGTGCATCTAACGGATAATAGCATCAAATATGTCCAAAACCCTAGCGAATTGCCCCCTGAAAATTATATCGCTTGCATCAAAGAGCCTTTTGTGAGGGCGACAATCATCACGCCGAGTGAATTTTTGGGTAATTTAATGCAGTTATTGAACAATAAAAGAGGCATTCAAGAAAAAATGGAATATTTAAACCAATCTCGTGTCATGCTCACTTATTCCTTGCCGAGCAATGAAATTGTGATGGATTTTTATGACAAGCTCAAATCTTGCACGAAAGGGTATGCGAGCTTTGATTATGAGCCGATAGAAAACAGAGAGGCTCATTTGGTGAAGTTAGATGTGAGGGTAGCAGGCGATGTGGTGGATGCGCTTTCTATCATTATAGATAAAAACAAGGCGTATGAAAAGGGGCGAGCTTTAGTGGAAACGATGAAAGAGCTTATCCCAAGACAGCTTTTTGAAGTCGCTATCCAAGCGAGCGTAGGCAATAAAATCATCGCCAGAGAGACGATCAAATCTGTCGGTAAGAATGTAACGGCTAAGTGCTATGGGGGCGATATTACACGAAAAAGAAAACTTTTAGAAAAGCAAAAAGAGGGTAAGAAACGCATGAAAGCTATCGGTAAGGTGGAACTTCCCCAAGAAGCGTTTTTAGCGATATTAAAGATTGATTAGGGCGTTGCTAAGTCTATGGCAAAACATAGAAATTATGAAATTTTAAATCTCATAGGCTATGCTTTGGCAAAATTTGATAATGACTTTATTAAAGAATTTGGTTTTTCTACTAAAAACGCTTTTTTTGAATATTGCGTCCAAATCGGCTTGGCTGAAACGACTGGCGTTATCAAAAATCGCATGGATTTATTTGATTATTTTTTTCCTAACAAACGCAAAGGTTGGTGGCAAAAAGGCGATGCATATATCCATAGAAAATTATGGATTGATAGCTTGTTTAAAGATGAAGATGCTAAAGGTTTTAGCCATATTGTGAAATTATTTTTACAAGAACAATATGGCATTCAACTAGACATTACCCCTAACGCTTACCTTAAAACTCGTTATAAAAGCATGCAAGAAACAGGCTTAGAGGCAGAGTTGTATTTTTTAAACCACTATAAAAATATAGAAGTGTTTTCTTGTGGGAGTTTAAAAGACATGCGTCTTTTTGGCGATGGGTATGACTTCTACATTCAAACCAACAAGCAGGCGTTTTTAGTGGAAGTTAAGGGGATTAGAGAAAAGCAAGGGGCATTGAGATTGACCCAAAAAGAATACGAACAAGCACAAGCGTATAGCCATGATTATGTGCTTGTAGTGGTATTGAATTTGAGTGAAAAACCCTATCTTTTATCTATCGCTAACCCCTTAAAGCATTTAGAATTTAAGGCATGTGAAAGAAAGCAAAAAAGCATTTTAGAATACCATTTAATAGGGCAAATAAAATAACTTTGAATTTTACAGGGGGCTATAGGAGTGGGGTTCAAATTGATAGGAATGCCCCTAAACGCACTTACAAATACACCAAAAAAGATTGCGATTTGATTTTAGGGATAGACACTCGCACGAGCGAATGCTATATTATCCCTATTGAAGACACACAAGAATGGGGCAACACAAAGAGCTTGTCGCAACTCCAACACTATAAAGAGAATTGGCAAATTTTGATTGACTTGGCGTTGGAGTAAGAATATAAAACTACATTCACAAACAAGAAAAAAGATCTCTTTAGATATAGTGTTGGTTATGCCAAAAAGATAAAATCAAATTGGACTTAAAAAATAAAAGCTCTCGCTCACACACCGCCTATACCAGCGCTTTAAAGAATGACTTGCTCTTACACCCTAATTTAGTGGAAGCAGAAAGAAAATTTTTACAAGCTTTTAAAATGGCTCTATCTTAAAATGGACGCTGATAGTCAAGTGGGTAATCAAAAAGCTTGATTGGGGCGATAAAAACATTAAGGGAATTAGAAACCAAGCCGACACTCTCTAATCATTACGGAGACGGCACCAACTATAGCGTCTCAAACCTTAATGAGAATATCCTGCCACAAACGAGCTTAAAACGCAAGAGCCATAACAAGAAAAATGGGGGCGTTTGCTTACAGAATACCACAATAAAGAGCGTTTTAAACAACAAACGAAATAATTAAAATTGAATCATTGTTGAGTAGTTAGCGGCTATAAAGAGAAGCTTGCGTTACCGTCTACTTTGCAAGCGATTACAAAAGAAAAGGCATTTAATTCTTTAAACTCTTTTAAAACTAATGCTATACAAAAAAGATTAACAAGGCTTTTAAAAAGCATCATTAGGGAGTTAAGGTATCGTAAAAACCCTCCTATGGATTTTAAAATCGCCAAAAGTCTAAGCTTTTGTAGCGAGTTTGTTGATCGCTTCAGCGTTCATGTCATCTTGATGGGTTTTTAGCACTTTAGAATACATGTCCAAAAAGCGGTTGATTTCAATCAAAGCGCTCATTTCACGCACCGCATTGACATTGCTTTTTTCTAGCATGGATTGCCTTAACGCGCCAGAGTCAGAGACTTGATGGATGCCTTCGCCCTGATAGGTATAAAGGTTTTGCCCTATTTTTTTAAGGTTTTTTGGTTCGCTAAAACTCACTAAAGCCAACGCACCCGCTTGAATTTGGGCTTCATTATCCCTAAAAGTGATTCCGCCATTTTGATCCACTTCAATTTCAGCGTTAGGCATGAGCATGATCCCTCCCTTTTCGTTCAAGCCAGAGCGTGAAAGCACCTTAAAGCCATTAAGGGTTACCAAAAAGCCGTCTTTATCAACGCTGAAATGCCCGTCTCTGGTATAAGCGACGCCCTCATTAGTTTGTATCGCAAAATAGAGGTTAGGGCTTGTTAGAGCAAAATCTAGGGGGTTATTCGTCCCTTCAAACGCGCCAAGACTCCTATCGGTATAGATTTCTGAAAGGATAGGCACACGATTGAGATTGCGGTTGAGATACTTTGCGCTCGCTTTGGTTTGATCTTCTAAGGGCAGTTGCTCTCGGTATTCTTGGTAAAGCCTTAAAAAATCGCCTGTAATCGCATCGTCTCTTTTAAAGCCGTTGGTGTTTAGGTTGGCCAAATTATTAGAGGTTAAATCCAAGCGGTTAAATTGTGTCGCCATTGCTCCCGTGGCCGCATAATACCCATTTTGCATGCAAATAATCCTTTTAAAAGAAAAATTATAGCAAAAATCAAATGAAAACTAAGATTTACTCCAAATAGGTTTTTTTAGGGAATATGATAACCATAACCATAAAGATAACAATACTCAACATGACATAGCCCACAAACCCCGCTTCAAAACCATGTTGTTTGAACTGCAACGCTACATAACTCGCGCTCCCTCCAAAAAGCGCATTGGCGATCGCATAGGCTAGACCCACGCCAAGCGCTCGCACATGTTCAGGGAATAATTCCGCCTTAATAACCCCAGCAATGCAAGTGTAAAAACTCATCGCGCTCAATGCGAGTATTTCATAAAATAGGGCTTCATACACGCCAGTGGCATGCTTGATGCCATAAAAGACAACAGGCGTTACAATAAGCCCTGTGATCGCAAAAACCATCAGCATTTGGGTGCGTTTGATTTTATCCGCAAGCATCCCGCATAAGGGTTGTAAGAAGATGAAATAAGAGAGTGCTAAAAGCATGATGAAACTGCTTTCTTTAGGGCTAAACGATGAGCTGTTGGTTAAAAAGATTTTTAAATACACCGTAAAAGTGTAAAAACACAAACTCCCTCCCATAGTTAGCCCAAAGACTATCATTAAGGCTTTTTTATGGTGGAGCAATTCCTTTAAACTGCCCCTTTGGGTTTCTTTTACATTATTTATATTAGTCTCTTTTTGGGGAGTCGCTTCATTATCCATAGTTTCTTCCATGATATTTCTCAAAAAGAGCGAGAGTAAGGCTAATATACCCCCTAAAGCGAATAAATAACGCCAAGCGAACGCGCTGATTTGCTCATGCGTGTAAATGTTTTCAACGATAAAGAGCGAAAAAATAGCTAAGAGTTGCCCTCCAACTAAAGTTACATATTGAAAAGAGCCATAAAAACCTTTTTTGCCATTCTTGCCTAATTCAG
Organism: Helicobacter pylori; assembly: GCF_011140715.1. Classification (GTDB taxonomy): domain Bacteria; phylum Campylobacterota; class Campylobacteria; order Campylobacterales; family Helicobacteraceae; genus Helicobacter; species Helicobacter pylori_DA. Next base: position 15,727 of record NZ_SFZZ01000039.1, read on the forward strand.
AGAGGTAAGTGGCGACCACGCCATATTCGCCTCCCACGCTAAAGCCCTGTAAAAGCCTGGCTAACAATAAAAACAAAAACGCCCATTCCCCTACGATTTCTTTAGTGGGGAGCAATGCGAGCATGAAAGAGCCTAACGCCATAAGGATAATGGAATACACCATAGAAGTTTTACGCCCCTTTTTATCCCCCAATTTACCAAAAAACAAACTCCCCAAAGGGCGCATGAAAAACCCTAGCATGAAAACCAAAAAAGCTGAGATGAGCGCTAAAGTGGGGTCGTTAGTGTGGGTAAATTCCTTAGCGAAATAAGGGGCAAGGAACGCATAAGCGTAAAAGTCATACCATTCCACTAAATTACCTGAACTAGCGGCTAAAAGGGATTTTAAGGGTTTTTTAGTGGTTGGTTGGATCTGGGGGTTCATGGCTATCCTTGAACATGAAATTTTTAGGTAATTTTACTAGGAGTTAGGGAAACCACAGATAATATTTGATTAATGGGTTAAAGGTTGGTGCCGTTTGTATCATTGAGAAAAGTTTTTGTTTTTAATGAAGCGTTGGTGATAAAATCTAAAAAATACGCAAAGGCATTTTTAAAATCAACCATAAAAAGCTTGCAAAAAGCAGGCGGTAACTTTTTAAAGCGGTTTTTTAGGGGACTTAGTTGGGGTTTTTAGGGGAGAATGATTTCAAAATAGCCTCTATCCCCTTAAGAAAATGAATTTTAAAATAAAACTATTAAATAAAGTTTAAAAAATTTTAAAAATTAAAAATAATATTTTTATTACCAACATTTAATGAAAACAAAGCCTAAAAGTTTTGCAAAATCTCTCTGTTGCCTTTGGCGTTTCTTGGGGATAGAAAGCCTTGAGCTTCTAATTCGTCAGTAATGGTGGCGGCTTGGTTGTAGCCGATTTTTAATTGGCGTTGTAAAAAGCTCGTAGAAGTGATCTTTTTTTCCAAAATCACCGCTTTAGCCCTTTCTAGAATGTCATCGCCTTGATAATTAGACGAATCTAAAGGCATGCGCGATTCTTCTAGCAAGAAATCTTTATCGTATTGTACTTCTTTTTGGGCTTTAATAAAATCCACGATTTTTTTGATTTCATCTTCAGTGGCAAAGGGGGCATGCAAGCGCACTAACCCGTTTGTTCCTGGGGGAGTAAAGAGCATATCGCCTCTTCCTAACAAGCTTTGCGCCCCATCGGTGTCTAAAATCACTTTAGAATCAATTTTAGTGCCTACCCTAAAACTCACCCTTGAAGGCAAGTTGGTTTTAATCAAGCCGGTTACGACATCCACGCTTGGGCGTTGGGTCGCTACAATGAGGTGCAAGCCGCTCGCTCGCCCCATTTGAGCGATTCTAGCGATAGGAAACTCCGCTTCTTTGCCCCCTGTCATCATCAAATCCGCTAATTCATCAATCACCACAATCAAATAGGGGAACGCTTCAACGCCGTTATTTGGGGCTTGCTCGTTATAGGAATCAATGGTTTTAACCTTGTATTCGCTCATTAAAGAATATCGGCGTTCCATTTCTTTAGCCACGCTTTGCAAAGCCCCGATAGCTTTTTTAGGGTCGGTGATAATGGGCGTGAGTAAATGAGGGATGTCCGCATAAATGCTAAATTCTACCATTTTGGGATCGATCATCACTAATTTGAGTTGATCGGGGGGGTTTTTATAAAGTAAGGATAAAATCATCGCATTCACGCCCACGCTCTTACCGCTTCCTGTCGTGCCGGCGATGAGCAAGTGGGGGAGCTTTTTTAAATCCGTGATGAAAGGGTTACCCACAATGTCTTTGCCTAAAGCTAGAGTTAGAGGCGAGCTGGATTTTTGAAACAATTCGCTCTCTAGAATTTCTCTTAAATAAATAATTTGGCTTTGGCTGTTAGGGATTTCAATGCCAACGACATCTTTACCTTTAATAGGGGCTTGAATGCGAATGGATTCAGCGCATAAAGTCATCGCTAAATCATCGCTCAAGCCTAAAATACGGCTCACCTTAACGCTAGGGGCTGGGCGGAATTCAAAAGTGGTTACAATAGGGCCTGAATAAGTGCGGATAATATCGCCATCAATTTTAAAGGTGCGCAGTTTGCTCAATAAATCCTGGATTTTTTGGTCAATCTCGTTTTCGTCTAAAGAAGTGTCTTTCAAACAAACCGCATTCAATAATTGCGTTGTGGGAAGCTCATAATCTTTGGGTTTTTGCACTTCGCCATAATCTAACCCGTCTAATATCTCTTTATTTTCGCTCAATTCTTTAACCATAACGGGTTTTTTAGCGCTTGTGGGGGTTAGTGGGCTAAAGCTTGGAGCGTTCTCTGTTTCTCTTTTTTCTTCTTTTAGATTTTCTTTTTCTTCTATATTTTCTTTTAGATTTTCTTTTTGTGGGTTTTCTTGTGGGTTTTCTTCTTTTATGGGGTGGTTTGGGGTTTTAGGGTTTTGTGTTTTGTTGTCATTTTCTGTGTTGGGTGTGGATATGGGCATGATAGGTTTGAGTGTGGTGGGCGTTTCTTTTTTTAGCGTGGGTTCTCTTTCTTTGGTTTCTTGTTGGGGTTCTAAAGTGGGGTTAGTCAAGTCATCAAATCGGTTTTTTTTAGGGTAAATGGTGTAATGAGTGGGGGGGTGTGGGGAAATTTGAACCAAGCCTTCTTGCGGTTCTGAATCGTTTAAAGTCGTGTTATAGGGGGTAGGGATCGCTAAAAACGATTCTTCGTTAGGGGGTTTGTGGTTTTCATTAATGGGGTTTTCTTTGAGGTTTTCTTTTTCTTTGTCGTTGTTGGTTTCTTTTTTTTGAGTGTCTGATGGGGTGTTTTCAAAACCCTCTTTTTTCAGGCTAAAATTAGGGTTAAAGGCCTGTAAGCATTGTTTGTAAATCTCTTTTAAAAGGTTTTGTGTTTTGTTCATATAAGGATAAAAAACGCTCTTAGGGGGCAGTTTGAATAAAATCAAATAAGAAATAACTACCATAAGCATTATCAGCGCATAAAGCCCAAAGTCCCCTATAAAAGGGCGTAAAAACAAACGCGCGCTGTTGCCGATTTCCCCTTGATTCAATAGGCTAGATTGCAAAAAGAGCAAAGATAAAATGCCTAATAGATGCCCTAAAGTTTTTTCTAAAACGATTTCTGTAAAAGGGTTTTTAGCCTTGTATAAAAGGAATAAAACCCACGCTAAATAGGGTAAGTTGATGAATGAAAGATACCCAAAATATTTTTTATTGAGTGCGGCAAACCACACCCCAAAACGCCCCACTAAACCGCTATTACCCAGCCATGAAGATAGGGTTAAAAACGCTAATAAAACCCCTATGATTAAAGCCAAGTAAAGTTTTTTAGATTTCATCGGTTGCACATGTCTTTAAAAGAGCAGTATTCACAATCTTTAACCTCTAAAGTTTTTTCAAAATCAATTTCTTGCTTGAGCTTGGGGATAAGAGAAAATTCCAAATGATCCATTTTAGCCTGCAAAACAAGCTCGTCTTCTTCTACTAGTTCGCCCTTTCTTAAATCATAAAAAAAGGCTTTTATAGGCTCTTTGTAACCCAGATTTTTAAGGGCAAACGCATAGATGGCCATTTGGTAATCGGTGCTGATTTGAGCGATTTCTATGGGGCTTAAGCCTCCTCTTTGTGTTTTACTCATGTTGTCTAATTTCAAATCGCTTTTGAATTTGTAATCCAATAAAATAATCTCATTGTCAGCCGTTTTGTCAATCCTGTCTATGCGCCCTTTAAACATAACGCCTTGAATAATCGTTTCAAAGCTTTTTTCAAGATCAAGAATGGTGATTTCTGTATTAAAGCGTTCTTTTTCTTTAAGATAAAAAGCCTGGATTTTTTTGAGCGCTACAAGAGTGTCTAAACGCTCTTTAGGGGTAATGTTTTCTCTTGTTTCTAAGAGCCAAATGAGTCTCTCTTCTAATACATAAGGGTTTTTGTCTTTTTCATAAGCTTCTTTTAAAAGTTCATGGAGCAAACTGCCCACAGTGCCATTGCTTTCGTCTTTAGGAGTTTCTTTAAAGCGCTTCATGTAGTGGTAGTAAAAACGGCGCTTGCAAGTTAAAAAAGCGTTTAATGAGCTAGCGCTAAAGCTAAAATCTTTAGGGATAGCGGCTTTGATTTCTTCTTCTTGGTAGTCTTTTAAAGGGGCTGTTGCAAAAAGCGTGTAAGCGTCTTTGATAGGCTCTATATGCAAATTTAATTCCAAAAGCATGTTAGAGGCTTTTGAAGTTTCGCTCTCTATATAAGAAAGCGTTATTTCTTTAGAGTTTTTAAAGAGCTGGTAGTAATAGTGTTTTTGCAAATTTTTCTTATCCAATAAAGTGGGGAGGTTGAGCGATTTCCTTAAAGCAGAGTTCAAAAACAAATCGCAATCTTTAAGGCTTGGCACACAAGTTTCATTGAAATCTACAATAACGATTTTATCAAATTGCATGCCCCTTGTTTCTAAAGTGTCCATGACTCGTATTTTGCCCCCGCTAGAATCGTCTAAGCGGAAATTGGCTTCAAATTCTTGCAAATACAAATGCAATAAATCTTTAAGGCTGTAGTTTTTAAGCGTGTCTTTTAAAAGATGATACTGGTGCATGATTTGAGAATGCACTTCTTTCAAGGGTGCTTTTTCTTTAGAGCTTTGTTGTTCTAAAAGCGGGAGCGTAAGGTTTTCCAAATCCAATAAAGGCGATGCGCTCAAATCAAAACCGCTTTTTTGTAAATCTTCTAAGATTTTGACAAGCTCTGTATAATAAGGGCTGTTTTTAGCCCCTAATCCCATCGCAAAATTCAAATTGTTGTTTTTGTCTAAAAGTTTTAAAAAAGGTAAAAAATCCGCATTGGGCGTGATGATCGCCATTTTATTAGGGTCGTTATCTTTTTGCAAATATTCTTCTATGGTTTGTAAAACTAAAGCGCCTTGTTTTAAATAACTGGAGTTAGCATAAAGCTTTGGCTCTATTTTTTGGCGCTTGGGTGTCTGAGAAAGGATCTTTTGGGTTTTAAAATCAATGGAATAATCGCAATCCGTCTCTAACTTGAGATTCAAAAATTCCAAGAATTTTTGGTTGTATTTATCGCAAGATAAGTGTAAAGTGATAGGCACTAACTCCGTCACTTCTAATAGGCATTGCCTTTCAAAAACGCTCATAAAACCGTCTAAATGCCATTCAATGGAGGAAAAATGCTCAAAAAATTCTTTTAAAATGGTGGGCTTTTCTTGCATGATTTTGTCATAAAAGCCTAATTCTTCTAGCTTTTTAATGTAACGATCATAAATCATTTCTAAGACTTCTAAATGCTTTTCATAATCCAAGTAAATGTCCTTAGAAGAAAGTTCATTGAGTTTGATACAAGCAGAACTTAACTCATCAAACAAATCAAACAAAAAAGAAGTGCTTTCCAAATACCCTAAAAAGCTGTTTTCAAAAAGTAAAAGCCCTTCAAGAATGGATTTTTTTTCTTTAGCGATAGCCTTAATGGTGTCTATCATTAAAATTTGGCGCGTGCTGTTAGGGATTTTCTTTTTATTAGGGATATAAAAAGCCTGTTCAAAAAAATTCCCCATGCTCATTGCGTTAGGCAAAAACCCTTCGCCTTGCTCTAAATAGAAATGTTTTAAACGCCTGGTGGAGCTAAAAACAAACAAGGGGGATTTTTCTAAAAAAAGTTTTTCTAAGTTCATGCGTTGAGTAACCTTTTAGCTTGAGCGGTGATGTTTTCAACGCTAAAGCCAAATTTTTCAAAGAGTTTATCGCCCTTTGCTGAGCTCCCAAAAGAATCCATGCCAATGATTTTATCCGCAAAACGATACCACTCTATCGCACGGCTCGCTTCAATGACTAAGACTTTGCCCTTAAAGAGTTCTTTAAGATAGCTTTCATCTTGCTCTATCAATAAATCAAAGCATGGCGCGCTGATGACTTGCGTTTGGATATTTTCTCGCTCTAAAATTTTAGCGCTCTCTAAAGCTAAAGAGACCTCGCTCCCGCTCGCAACAAGCGTGATAATGGGATCTTTAGAATGGTGTTTAACATACGCCCCTTTTAAAACCTGTTCTTTAGAAACCTCATCAAGCACGGGTAAATTCTGGCGCGATAAAATAAGAGCGCTAGGAGCGTTCAAACTTAACGCTATTTGCATGCAAGCCGTATTTTCAAAAGCGTCGCTAGGCCTGAAAGCATAGAAGTTGGGCAAAGCGCGTAAATGGCTCAATTGCTCTATGGGTTGGTGCGTCGCCCCGTCTTCGCCCACGCCAATGCTGTCATGCGTGAAGATAAAAAGGGCTTTTAGTTTCATTAAAGCACTCAAACGCATGCTTGGCATTAAATAATCGCTAAACACAAAAAAGGTCGCGCAAAAAGGCACAAACAAGCCATACGCCGCTAAAGCGTTAGTGATAGCCCCCATGGCATGCTCTCTGATCCCAAAATGCAGGTTTTGCCCTAAAGGGAAATCGCCAGAATGTTTTAACTGCGTGTTATTAGACGGGGCTAAATCCGCGCTCCCTCCTAAAAAGCCCTCGCATTCTTTAGCGATAGCGTTTAAAATCATGCCGTTACTCACTCTCGTGGCTAGAGATTCGCCTTTTTTAAAGGCGGGGTAATGGATGGTGTTAAAATCAAAATTCTTTAACGCATGGATTTTTTCTTTTGTTTTAGGGCTTAAGGATTTTTCCCACAAGGCTTCTAAACTAACGCCCCTAACTTTCACTTCTTCAAAATGCATTTTGTTTTTTGGGCTGATTATAAAGCTTTCATCAGGATTGATTTGAGCGTTTTCTTTGGATTGTTTCAACACTTCTTTATTTAAAGGCGAGCCATGTGTTTTTTCACTTCCCTCTAAACCAATAGCCCCCTTACCAATGATCGTATGAGCGATTAAAAGCGTGGGTTTAGGGGATTTTTTGGCTTCTTCTAAAACATCATGAATCGCTTGATAGTCATGCCCATCGCATTCTAGCACTTCCCAATTTTGCGCTAAAAAACGCGTTTTAACCTGTTCGCTAAAACTAATATTAATAGCGCCTTCAATGCTGATTTGGTTGCTGTCATAAATCACAATGAGGTTGTTTAGGTTGAGGTGCCCGGCTAAAGAAGCGCTCTCATAACTAATGCCTTCTTGCAAATCCCCATCCCCACACAAGCAATAGACTTTATGAGAAATGGCTTGTTTATCCAAAAGGTTTTGAGCGTATTGACTCGCCATGCTAAAGCCCACAGCGTTAGCAAAACCTTGCCCCAAAGGGCCTGTGGTGATCTCAATGCCTTCGGTGTGGTGCAATTCGGGGTGTCCTGGTGTTTTAGAGTGTAATTGCCTGAAACGCTTTAAATCTTCTAAACTCAAATCAAAGCCCCACAAATGCAACAAACTATACGCTAATGCGCTCGCATGCCCTCCGCTAAAAACCAACCTGTCCCTATTGAGCCATTTAGGGTTGGTGGGGTTTATATTAAGGTGCAAGCTTAAAACCACCATCACATCGGCTAATCCCAAGCACACGCCCGGATGCCCGCTATTAGCCTTATCTATCATGTCTGCACATAAAAAACGAAGCGTGTTCGCCATGCTTTTTAATCGTTCTAAGTCAGCGTTACTCAATCGCATCAAATTTTTCCATTTTTAAGGTTTTTGAAAGCCATTTTAACACAAATTATCTCAAAATCTCTTTGGCTCTTAAGATGTCTTGTTGGATCTGATTTTTAAGCTCTTTTAAAGAAGAAAAACGCATGTTGTCTCGTATTTTTTGAACCCAACGCAAAGCGATTTCTTTGGGCGGGTTTTCTATGATGGCATCAAGCACATGGCATTCTATGGCGAAATGTTGATCCGTACTCAAGCGATCGCCTATAAAACTCACGCTTTTTTGATAAATTGGATCTTTTATTTTCACTAAACTCGCATACACCCCAAAACTAGGGAGGATAAAATCTTTAGTTTTGATATTTAAAGTGGGCGCTAATTCTTTATGTCCTAAGCCTTGATCGCTAATGACTTCCCCACACACTTCATAAGGCCTGCCTAAGAGCTTGTTAGCTAAAAGCAAGTCGCCATGACTTAGGGCTAATTTGATGGTTTTAGAATGCACGCTAATCTCTTTTATTTTCACTTCAGACACAATAATGGTTTTTTCAAAACGCTCTTTTAAAAATAAAGCGTCATTTTGCCTCCCATGCCCAAACCTGAAATCATAGCCCACCACTAGGCGTTCTAAATGGGGGAATTTCTTTTTTAAAAGCTCTAAAAAATCTAGGGCGTTTAATTGTGAGATCTCTTCTAAATACACAAAAAATAAAGGCATGCCCACGAGTTTAGCGCGGTATTTTAGGGGGGTTAAATAGCCTTTAGTGTAATGTTTTTTTTCTATGATTAAAAGGGCTTTGGGGTCTTTTAATTCTTTAAAAAGGGCTTGATGCCCTAGATGCAAGCCATCAAATTTACCGATAGCTAAGCTTTTAACCTCAGACTCGCTTGAAATGGATAAAAAATTCAACATTCCCGTTTTTCCCTTTCACTAAGCTTTCTTGGATCTTTAAGATTTGAAAATCCTTTGTTTTTAAATGGTTTTTAAAGTTTTCTAAAGCGTTTAAAATGGCTTCTTTATCCACCACCACCCCCTTTTTATTGCGTTTTATTTTTCTACCCACTTCAAATTGCGGTTTGAAAAGCGCTAAAAATTCACCGCTTAAAGGCACAATCGCTTCCAAAATACAATATAAAGAAATAAAGCTCACATCACAAAGCACTAAATCAATTGTTTCTGGCGTTTTAAACCCTCTAATATCGCATTCTTCATAACATTCTATGCGTTTGTCTTGTTTCAAACCCTCATCTAATTGCATTTTCCCCACATCCACGCAAAGCACCTTTTTAGCCCCTTTTAAAAGAGCCACTTGACTAAAGCCCCCCTTGCTCGCTCCCACATCTAAAACCACCTTTCCCTTAAAATCCACGAAATGGGTTTCTAAAAAAGCCCCTAATTTTTCCCCAGCCCTGCTAACGAATAGATTTGGAGCGATGAGTTCAATTTGATCACCCTCTTTAACGATAAAAGAGGGTTTAGAGATCACTATTTTATTGACTAAAACCCGATTTTTTAAAACCAACGCTTTAGCTTTTTCTCTGCTGCTCACTAAATGCTGACTGAATAAAGCGTAATCTAAGCGCATTAAAATTGAGGTAGGGGGACTTGATAAGCGAAATTAAAAACAATCTTGCCTAAACTATAGGCATCAAGCTCTAGTTTGGCTTCTTGCACCGCTAAATAATCCAATTTGTCAAAAGCGAGTAAAAAGGCTCTGCTCCAGCGATTCGTGGTTTCTAAAATGCCATCAAATTCATCTTTTGTGATTTCTCGCACCCATAAAGGCTCTTTTCCTATAGGTTTTGTGCCAAAAAGTTCATAAGAAATATAGCCATCATCAATCCAATCGTTATTTTGCGTGAAAATCTCCACTAAGAAATACTCATGGTCATAGTAAGCACCGCTATCCACATCGTTTAAATGCGTAGCGATAGCCGTGATGATAGGCACATTATCTTGGGTGATTTCGCCTTTCCTGCTAGCTTGGATCTTTTTTTCTAAAACTAAGTCTAGCGTGTAAGTGTCTTCATTAAAATTGCTCACACACCCCAAACAAAAGAATAAAAACACCAGAAGTATTGAGAGATTTTTCAAGCCCATTCCTTGCTAAAACCCCTACCATTTTTAGCTAAAATAAAACCGATATTATAACTAAAAGGGGGTTTTATGCCAAAAAAATGCCGACACTTGCTCCAAACCAGCGATTTAAGCTTGGATGAAATCAAGCTTTTATTAAACAAAGCGAGCGTTTATGCGAACGATTTTAACGCCGTGTCTTTAGAGACAAGAGAAAAAATGCAAGATAAAATCATCGTGGCTTTATTTTTTGAAAATTCCACCAGAACGGTGTCTAGCTTTGAAATCGCAAGCTTGAGATTAGGGGCAAAAATAGTGAAATTAAACATGCAAACGAGCTCCACTTCAAAGGGTGAAACTCTGATAGACACTTTTAAAAATATCCATGCCATGCGGCCTGACGCTATCATCACACGGCATGCTTTTTCAAGCGCGCCTTTTAAATTGGCTGAATTTTCACAATGCCCCTTGATTAACGCAGGAAGCGGCACAAGCGCTCACCCTACCCAAGCCTTATTAGACTTGCTCACCCTTTATCGGCATTTTGGCAGTTTAGAAAATCTAAAAGGGAAGAAAATCGCTTTCATAGGCGATGTGAAAAATTCCAGAGTGGCTAATAGCAACATTAAATTACTCCAAAGGCTAGGGCTTGAGATCATGCTGTGCGCTCCAAGCTCCATGCTCCCTAGCACTCCTTTAAAAACGACGCACAACGTTGAAGAAGCGATAGGATTTGCTGACATTTTAATGAGCTTGAGGACCCAAACCGAACGGCACAACGCACCCATTTTTGCGAGCTTGAAAGATTACGGCAACGCTTATTGCATCACCCAAAAACGCCTAGAGGATCACGCTAAAAATAAAGAGGTCATTATTTTACACCCAGGCCCGGTGCATAGGGATATTGATATAGAAAGCGCGGTGTTAGAAGACAAGCGATCTAAAGTCTTAGAGCAAGTCAAAAATGGCGTGGCAATGCGCATGGCGGTGTTGGAGTTTTTGCTATTAGATTGATTATCAAATTTAAAAACACTTTTTGGCATTTTTTAAAAAAATGGGTTTGGTTGTAAAACAGCACAAAAACCCCACTTTGATTAAATTTTGATTTACTCTATCTCATTTTATGATGAAACTAAAAAAATTTCGTTATAATCTAAAACAGTTGAGTTAATTAAAAGTAAATAAATAGCTTGATTATGCTTCTTTGTTTTTTAGATCAGTTAAGAATTGTAGTCTTTAAGATGTATTGGATATTAAAAGGGAAAAAATGAGAAATAGCGCGCCTTTAAAGAATCAAGTTTTTTGTGGGTTATACGTTTTGAGTTTGAGCGCTTCTTTGCAAGCGTTTGATTATAAAATTGAAGTTTTGGCGGAGTCCTTTTCTAAAGTTGGCTTTAATAAAAAAAAGATTGATATAGCTAGGGGGATTTATCCTACAGAGACTTTTGTAACCGCTGTAGGTCAAGGCAATATTTATGCGGATTTTTTATCTAAAGACCTTAAAGATCAAGGGCATGTTTTAGAGGGAAAAGTTGGTGGCACGCTAGGAGGGGTCGCTTATGATGACACCAAATTCAATCAAGGCGGATCGGTTATTTATAACTACATCGGTTATTGGGATGGCTATTTAGGGGGTAAAAGAGCCTTGCTTGATGGCACGAGTATCCATGAGTGCGCGCTTGGATCTGATGGCAAAGTGATTGATTCCATAGCATGCGGGAACGCTAGGGCTAATAAAATCCGCCGTAATTATTTGATGAATAACGCTTTTTTAGAATACCGCTATAAGGATATTTTTACGGCTAAAGGAGGGCGTTATCAATCTAATGCTCCTTATATGAGCGGTTACACGCAAGGCTTTGAAATCAGCGCTAAAGTTAAGGATAAAAATGAAGCAAGCCACAAATTATGGTGGTTTAGCTCATGGGGTAGGGCGTTCGCTTATGGGGAGTGGATTTATGATTTTTACTCTCCAAGAACCGTGGTTAAAAACGGGCGCACTCTAAATTATGGTATCCATTTAGTGAACTACACTTATGAAAGAAAAGGGGTTAGCGTCAGCCCTTTTTTCCAATTTTCGCCTGGGACTTATTACAGCCCTGGGGTGGTTGTAGGCTATGATAGTAACCCTAATTTTGATGGCGTGGGCTTTAGATCAGAAACAAAAGCCTATATTTTGCTCCCTGTTCATGACCCCTTAAAAAGGGATACTTATCGTTACGCTATAAAAGCAGGCACTGCCGGGCAAAGCTTGCTCATTAGACAACGATTTGATTACAATGAATTCAATTTTGGAGGAGCGTTTTATAAAGTATGGAAAAACGCAAACGCTTACATCGGCACGACAGGAAACCCTTTAGGCATTGATTTTTGGACCAATAGCGTTTATGATATAGGGCAAGCGATAAGCCATGTGGTAACCGCTGATGCCATCTCTGGCTGGGTTTTTGGTGGGGGCGTGCATAAAAAGTGGCTGTGGGGGACTTTATGGCGTTGGACTAGCGGCACTTTAGCCAATGAAGCGAGCGCGGCTGTTAATGTGGGCTATAAGATCAGTAAGAGTTTGACAGCGAGCGTGAAATTAGAGTATTTTGGCGTGATGACGCATGCAGGCTTTACGGTAGGGAGTTATAAGCCCACACCCGGCTCTAAAGCGCTTTATTCAGACAGGAGCCATTTGATGACAACTCTTAGCGCTAAATTTTAATCAAGCGCTTTAAGCTGTTTATTAAAGCGTTAAAAATCCCTTAATAAAAACACTATAATACGAGTTTCATCAAATCCATAAGGTTAAACATTTGAAATTCTTTTTCAGGCGTTATTCTAAATATCTTAAAGAGCATTATAAAAGTTTTATAGTGGTTTTATTTTCTTCTTTAGTGGTGGCTTTAAGCACGGCTTGGGGGACTTATTTGGTCAAGCCCACCTTAGATGAAATTTTTATCAATAAAGACACTCAAATGCTTAAAATCCTACCTTTTTTGGTGATTTTGGCGTATTTAGGCAAGAGTGGGGGCATGTATTTAGGCACTTATTTCACTAACTTTATCGGGCTTGATATTGTCAAAAAAATACGCAACACCATGCTAGAAAGCCTTCTCAAAATGGAAATGGATTTTTTTAACAGGACGAAAAAGGGCGAATTGATCGCAAGGATCACCAATGATATAGGTTTGATCAGAGCGAGTTTGTCCAATTACCTTTCAGAGAGCATAAGAGAGGGGTTAACGGTTGTTGGGTTAGTGGGGGTGGTGGTTTATCAAAGCCCTAAATTAGCGTTAGTGGGGCTAGTGATCATGCCCCTAGCCGCCATTCCTATCAGTAAAATCATTCGTAAGGTTAAAAAACTCGCTAAATCCCATCAAGAGAGTAACGCCAAAATCACCGCTCGTTTGAGTGAAGTCTTTAACAATGTGGAAGCGATTAAAATCTCTAATGGCGAAAAATTAGAGCATAAGGCTTTTGTGAAAGAAAATGAAGCATTTTTTAAAATCGGTATCAAAAACATCGCCGTGGCTGAAATTTCTTCGCCTTTAATGGAGTTTTTAGGCTCTATCGCTATAGCGTTAGTGATTTATTTAGGGGGGAATGAAGTGATTAGAGGTCATATTAGCGTGGGGGCGTTTTTTTCTTTCATCACGGCCCTTTTTATGCTCTATACGCCGATCAAACGCTTAACTAGGATCGTTTCTAATTTTCAAGAAGCCTTAGTCGCTAGCGACAGGATCCATGAGATTTTAGAAAGAGAGCCGGCTATTGTTGATGGGGAATTAACGCTAAATAACGCTATACACACCATTGAATTTAAAAAGGTATGGTTGGCTTATGCACTAGATAATCAAGAGCGCTATGTTTTAAGCGATATTAGTTTGAAATTCCAACAAAATGAAATCATCGCTTTAAAAGGCGAAAGCGGGAGCGGTAAAAGCTCGTTAGTGAATTTAATTTTACGCCTTTATGAGCCAAGCAAGGGCGAAATTTTCATCAATGATCAAAAAATAGAAAGCATCACTCAAAAATCCTTGAGGGAAAAGATTAGCGTTGTCACTCAAAGGGTGTTTATTTTTAACGGGAGCGTGGCTGAAAATGTGGCGTATGGCTTAGAAATTGATGAAATAAAAATCAAAGAATGCCTAAAAAAAGCCCAAGCCTTAGATTTTGTAGAAAAAATGCCTCATGGGATAGAGAGCGTTTTAGATGAATTTGGCACTAACCTTAGCGGTGGCCAACGCCAAAGAATCGCCATTGCAAGAGCCTTATATAAAGACGCTCAAGTTTTAATCTTTGATGAAGCCACTTCGGCTTTAGACAATCACACAGAAGAGAGCGTTAAACAAAGCATTTTAGAATTGAAACAAAATCGTTTGATCATTCTCATCTCGCACAACCCAAGCACGCTAAAATTAGCCACTAAGCATGTGAAATTAGAGCATGGGCGTTTGATAGAATGCTAAGGGTTTTAAGCGTTGGTGTTGTTTTTATTTTTCTAGGGTGTCAGTTTTTCAATAAAACGACACTCCATTTAAAATATAAAGATTACCCCAAAAATAGCCCTTTAAAAACCGCTTTCACTTTAACCCCCCCTAAAATCTTTTTTAACGCCCGTTTTGTGCCGCCCTTTTACCAAAAAGAATTTAAAAAAGCAATCATCCAACAAATCGCTTATTTTTTAAAAGATAAAAGCGCTTTTACCATCAATGTTTCAGGCAATGTTTTTTTTTCTTTTGAAGAGAGTCCTAAAGATTTAAAAGCCATTAAAGAAAGGCTTAAAAAGACGATTGAGCCTAACGCTGACCCAAAATCCGTCATGCGTTTTTTAAACCTTCAAGCGAGCTTGATTTTAGAATGCACCCCGCAAACAACTTGCCCGTTTGACACCCTTTTAATCCCCACCTCTTTTAGCGTGCCTGTTTATTACGCTAATCGTTTGGGCGATAACCCCTCTCTTTTTTCTCAAGAGGATAAAACCTATCATAACGCTTTAATCAAAGCCCTTAATAAGGCTTACTATTCTCTTATGGAGGGTTTAGAAAAGCGTTTGAACGCTATAGAAAATGCAGAGTGGCTTTAGGGCATGAAAAAGATTGCATTTTTTATTTTTGTTGTTTTGTTTTCGGTAGGGATCTATTTAGCATGGAATGTTTTATTGGAAAAAGCCCTAGAATTGAAATTAGTAACCTCGGCTAACGATTTGCTTTTAAAATTGTTCGCGCTTCTTGGCGTTTTTTCCATGTTAGTGCTTTTTCAAGGCGTTATCTCTTCGTATAAGAAGCGCCAACTCAAACGCATTTTGCAAAAAATAGACGCCATGAACGGCTTTGAATTTGAAGAATATTCCAAAGTCTTTTTCACTTCAAAGGGTTTTGAAGTTACAATCACTCAAAAAAGCGGCGATTATGGAGCGGATTTGATTGTAGAAAAAGATGGCGTCAAATGGGCGGTTCAAGCCAAACGCTACTCGCATAAAGTTTCGCCCAAAGCTATTCAAGAGGTGGTCTCTTCTAAAGCTTATTACGCTTGCGAAAAAGCTTGCGTGATCACCAACAGCTATTTCACGCAAGCCGCTCAAAAATTGGCTCAAGCTAACGAAGTGCTTTTGATTGATAGAGACGAATGGGTCAAATTTTTGGGTGGGAAAAACTAATCCAAATAGGATAATTTATATAATGCTTTTATTTTTATGATTTCTTATTTATTTCTTATTAATTTTTTCGTAATCGCATGCGTTATAATATGAAAATTTAGCATCAATTTTTGTTTGGATAAAGGGGTTCAATGATTCAGTCTGTTCGCATTAAAAACTTTAAGAATTTTAAGGAAACTCAAATTGATGGTTTTACCAAACTCAACATTATTACTGGTGGGAACAATGTGGGTAAATCCAATTTGTTAGAAGCGTTGTATTGTTTAGTGGGAAAATCCATGCACCCATGCGCTAATCTAACAGAAATTTATGACAATATACGCAAAGAGCCTTTAAAAACAGAATCAAAGAACTTGATGTTTTATGGTTTGGACACTAAGGAAGAAATACAAATTGTTATAACTTTAGACAACAATCAGACCTTGGATTTGCAAATAAAATTCATAGCCAGTGAAGACCAAAAGGTAATAGAGTCGCAAATAATACCCACAGCAGAACAAACTCAAATGCCCTCTCAGCTCAATTTCACTCTTAAAAAAATAATGAAGAAATCTATAACGATCACTTAAATATTGCTGAAATTCCTAATCAGTTAGGCTACAAGAGGCAATTTAAGAATTTTGATCCTAATCAATTGCAAAAACTTTTACCCTTTGAAAGCACTGTCATAATACCTAGCGATGCTGCTTACAGGCAAGCTCATATGATTCAAGCGGTGAGTAAAATTTGCAGTAACAACCAATTAGAAGAAGAATTAAATAAACATCTTAATCAATTTGATAACAATATCCAATCTATTAGCTTTAACACCAACAACCAACTCAAATTAAAAGTGAAAAATATCAAAGAAAAAGTCCCATTATCTGTATTTGGTGATGGTTTGAAGAAATATTTGCATATTGTAAGCGCTTTTATGGCTGATAACGCAAAAACGATTTATATTGATGAAGTGGAGAATGGCTTACACTTTTCTCGCATGAAATTATTATTAAGGTGTGTTATTGATTTTATCAACGACAACAAAGATGGTAATTTGCAAGTGTTTATGACTACCCACAACCAAGAATTTATAGAAATTTTAGATCAAGTTATCAGAGAAAAGGATTTTGTGCATCAAACTAAGTTGTTTTGCTTAGAACAATACGATGATTTAATCGTTGCAGAGCCTTATTATGGAGAAAATTTATCTCTTTATTTCAAGAATGCAATTTTTAAACTAAATCTAATCTACAAGATAATTACTCTGTTATTGTACCAAAAATCTACAAAACTAATCTTAAAGAATGTTTTATTTTCCATTAAAGCTCACATTCTTTTTTCTATTTTTCCTTTATCCTTTCTTTTTTTTGAAAGCACTAATAACTACATGATCTAATATTACTCATCAAAAAAACAAAAACTTCTTTCCCTTTATTACAATATAATTATGCGGAAAATTTTTTCCGCTTTCTGTTTAATCATCGTATTCATGGGAGCTCAAAAGCTTAAAATAATCTTAAATTTTTAGGCTATTTAATTCGTTATTGTTGCGAAAAAAGTCTCATTCTTAATCTTACAAGATAATTTTTATTGATTAAAAATAATTAAGGGAGAAAGATGTTGTAAAATGAGTAGGGTTAGTAGGGAATTGTTTGATAATATTAAGTCATTTTTGCACTATAATCTTAAAACAATGATACGCATTCAAAGCGTGAATGATTTGGAATTGATCTTAAAATGGCAAGATAGAGTTTTAGAGTGCCAAAGTCTTATCGCATTGAAAGAGCTCAATCACAAGCTTTATAATCAAGGCGTTAGGCATACGATTATGATGCAAGGCTTGTTTTTGTTCTTTGAATATTTTGATAATAAGATTAAGCTCAAATCCTTGCGCAATCTAGCAGAAGAACAGGTTATAGACTTCTTATTTGGATTAGCCAAAAACAGGAAACCAAGCTCTATGGCTAAATATGTGATGGTTTTAAGACAATTCTTTGATTATTTAGACAGAAAAAGAAACTATAGCTTTGATTTTGAACTTAAAAATCTATCGTTTGCCAAGAAAGAAATGCATTTGCCTAAACATTTGAATAAAAATGATTTTAAGGCTTTTGTCCAAGCTCTTCTAAAATACCATCCCAAAACCAGTTTTGAAAAACGCAATCAGTGTATTTTACTGCTTATTACATTAGGGGGGTTAAGGAAGTTTGAAGCCTTAGATTTGGAGCTAAAAAACATTGCTTTAGAAAATAACCACTACCGCCTTTTAATCAAAGGCAAAAACAACAAAGAGAGATACGCTTATATTGAAAAAGAGTTTTTGCAAGTTCCTTTGAATGCGTGGCTAATCGATACTAAACGATTAAAGAGTTTTAAGGGGCGTTTTGTGTTTAAGAAAGCAAAAAACAACACCACACAAAAAACTTGCTCTTTAAAGGGCTTTATCGCTAAAATTTTTAAGCTCTCTAATGTTGATGTAAAATCTTATGGATTAGGTTTGCATCTTTTTAGGCATAGTTTTGCCACTTTTATTTATGATGAAACACAGGATTTGGTTTTAACTTCAAGAGCGTTAGGGCATAGTTCTTTGCTTTCTACTAAAATCTATATCCATACCACTCAAGAACACAATAAAAGAGTGGCTCTTGTGTTAGGGGGGTTATTAAGAAATGAAAAAAGCGAGTAGGTTTTTAAGAAATTTGATTTATTTTGATTTTTGAGTTATAATGCATTTACATTCAATGGGCTAACCGAAGCCCACCTTTTTTTACAAACTACTCAAATTTTCCAAGTCTTTATTCCCAATGCTTTTAATTAAATCATCTAAAAACAAGACGATTTTACTTGGTTCTACACTTATATTCATAGACATTTTTGCCCTATCATTGTCTTTTAACCCAGTGAAATAAGTCGTAATGCGTGGGCGGTTGTTTGGTTTGGTTTTGAGTAAGTTTTCCCAATGATACGCACGATTTCTAATTGTCCATAGTAAGTTTAAAGCAATATGAACCTTTGAGGCACTAGATAATGGATTTTTTTTATTGTTGATAAATAATGCATTTTTATTATTGGGGTAATAGGATTTGAAATTGATGTGCTTTAAATCTAATATTACCCCCTCTAATTTATAACAAAAAATAAGCTTAATCACCGCCCCTAAAGGCATTTTAGATAAAATCAAAGAATGCGTGATTTCTTTCTTTTTTTCTTTTTGCTCGTTAATTAAATTTGTTAAAGAATCTTCACTAAATACCCAATCACTCCCTTTGATTTGGGTTAAACAATAATCTAAAGCGTTGCGTAAATAAATTTCTAAGCTAGAGATTTTAGGCGTGATGAAAGAAATAAGTTTTAAATTTTCTTTGTATTGCTCTAGGCTGTCATAAGTATCTAATCTTTCTCTAGATAAAATGAGTGCAATATCATTTTTGAAATGTTGTAAATCTAACATGATTCCTCTTAAGGTTTTTTGAAAAATTATCACTAAAAATAATTTTCAAAAATTGCCCTAAAATGACCTTTATCATTTACTAGCTCTGTGAGACTTGGGAAGTTCAATCGTTTCCACACCCACTCTAACACCAGGATGTCCTGGCATGTCTCTCATGTTAGCCGTGGTGCTGTTTATTGTAGATTTTGCGTCTTTATAAGCTTCTAGCGTTCTGCCAAACGCTGAACGACCCACACTCTTAAGACTTCCAGCTACGGCTCCAGCTCCAGCACTAGCCATTTGCACCCCCTGATATACAAAGCTTTTAGCATCCGTTAGACCACCTTGTGTGCCAAAGATAGCGTTAATCATTTCGGGGACTTTTTGAATGAATGTCAGTGAAATTCCTATTACTACAATAATGCCAAATTTAGCCACTATTTCATTGCTCCCTCCCACTTTGATTGCGTATTGTAATGCAAAAGAGTTGAATAACACTAATAGCAATAATAGAGGCATATAAAAAGTCAATGAGATAATCTTTTTCACATAAGACACTAAAAAACCTCTAGTCTGCTGAAAAAAACCTAGCGGTAACATAAAAATAACTAAAGACAAGTAAATAATTTTTTCTAAATAAGTCATAAAAACATAACAGAAAACTTTGAATAACAAAAACAATTCTAATCCTAAAATAGTTAATAACAAAACAGCTGCAATAAGAGTTTTTGGTGATAGCCCATTATTAATTGTGAAGTCTTCATATAGCTTATTCAAACTAATTAAAATTTGTCTGACATGGAATAAAATGTTAGCGTTAGTGATGCTGTGGCGTGCGTCTATCTTCTTATATTCTCCTGCACTATTTGTTTGATATTCCTTAACCACATTAGAAATCCCAGCATTTAGCAAGTTAGCAGGCGTGTCAAAAATTTCTGTTACATGATTTTGAAAGGCAAAACTAGAGCGACCATTACCGCTACTAGAACCATCAGATTTAAAAGCGTAATGATATAAAGAAAGGTATCCAACAAATACAAAAAGCATTAAAAAGGTTTTGATTTCAAATAAATCATTGTTTTGATAGCGTTTAAAGGAATACAAAAGGATCAAAAGCACCCCTAAGACCATACCAAAAGGTTGGACAACATTGGCTAAAGGCTCGCCAATTCCCTTCAAGATCTTGTTAGAAAACGAAATAAAAAACCCAAGAATCTCGCTGTAAAGCCCATCTGCTTGCACAACTAAAGAATCTTGCTTATTGTAAAGTAAGTAAGCACCCGTTCCTATGATAGCTAAAGCGCCAAGCACTAAAGGATTAGAAAGAAACGGCAAGGCAAGTAGTGGGGGGGCCATGTTATTTAATCTCCAACATTCTTCTATTTCTTTCACCAGCAGCTATTCTCATAGCAGCCGAGCAATCCACTTTATCACCTCCTTTTTCAAAGCATTCGCTATCCTTTTTCAAAGCTTCTTCTATATGGTTTTTATAATATTCTTCCCTTTCTTTCACTTGTGATAGATAATGATCATGTTGCAAATCTTCTATTTTGTATTTTATAACATCCCAAAAAACCACCACTAAAAGCCCAAAAATCCCTAACAAAATCCATGAATTTAATCTGCTTTTAAACATACAAAATCCTTTTTAAAATATTTGACTAATTTTAACACAATAACCCTTATTTCAATACGGATTAAACGACTGAATATTATCAGAGCTTGGAGCTTCATTATTACTATTTGAATTCACGCCACTTGCCTTTCCTACACTACCATTAGGGAAACCATAAGCGTCCAATTTAGCCCTATAGACTTTTTCTATTTCTTGTTGTTTTTGTTTAAGATTTTCTTGATGCTCTTTGTTATCTTTTAGAGCGTCAGTAGGAATAATATCTTCAAAATAGCCCATTTGTTGCTTGAATGCATAGCTTTGCATTTGCACCATCAAACCTAGTGTCTTATTCATGAAGCTTAAATTTTGAGCGATTTCTAAAGCAGTTTCTACGCTTAATTGCTGGAATCGGTGTTTGTAGTCATTGAACACTTTAGCGGCTGCTTCACCTTTTTTACCAGCAATATCCCTACTATAATCTAAATTAAGCTCATCAAATTGCATTTTTAAGCGATTAACATTGAGCATATTAGGGATGCACTCGCTTTTGCCATTTCTGTTTTCTTTTTTGCAATAACCTTTTTTAACATTCTCATCGTTAAACCCAAAAGTTTTAACACCCAACTCATTATCCATTTGACTAAACGCTCTATCTTGGGAAGCTACAGCAAGCTGTTTGACTTTAGCATACACATTTGAAGCGATTTGTCTTTTTAATTCTTCTTTTTCAGCTCTAAGTTTTTCATAAGCCGTATAGTCGTTATTGAGTAGAACTAAAGTCATTTGGCTGTCTAATAATTGGATTTTTTTAGCCGCTTCTAAATTGCCTTTTTGAATGCAAATGTATTCTAATAAGGCTCTGCCTTTAAGTCCGGCTCCTAAATCGGTCGCCGTGCCAATTTGAGTGTTGCCTATGGCGTTAGCAAAATCCTTTAGAGCCTTTGTGTCAGCACTTTCTTTCCCCTTGCTCGTGAAAAATTGGTGTAAGTTTTTCTCTGTAGGGCTTGCGTCCTGACTGACATCCCAATTGAGTTCAGGGCATTTTTCAGAGATTCGTTTGGCTGCAATTTGATTGCGTATATCATAGTTTTGTGCATTTTCTTTGATCCTTTCAGCATTGGCTTGAACTTGTTTGGCAAAACTTTGGATTTTTTCCACATACTGCATGGGATTGGGGACGCTTAAAATACTGCCTGTTAGAAATTGATTGGTTTTGTTCAAAACATCATTCACTTTGTTGATAGAATTAAGCGTCTGATTAGACCTATCTAATGTGTCTTGAGCGAGCTTGATCCTTTCAGTGATAGTGGCTAAATGTTTAGCCCACTTGCTTTCATCCCATGCTCTTTTAGCACCATTCCAAGCGTTCTGCGTAGGATTATCCACAATCATAGCCATAGCGTTTAAGTGGTTTAAGGCAATTACTAGTAACAGAATAAGGGATTTTTTTAAAAAAGTCTTTAACGCTTTCATGCCCTATCCTTGAAAAGGCCTGTAAATCAGTCTTTGAGCGCAAGAGATTTTATTGTCATGCCAATGATACCAATTCTTACCAATTTTTGTGCTTTCACTCCAAATGTTATATTGAGAGCAAAAGCCTTCACTTTGATTGAGGTAGTAATTAGTCCAATCAATATAGCCTTGCGATTGTTTAAGATCATTATCTTTGTAATAGCCTTGATGGATTTCTACATACTTCAAATAATCATTACTCAAATGCAATTCGTTTTTCAAAACGCTTTGAGTCCTGTTGATGGTGGTTTGAGTGGTGATAAGATTATAGGTTGTGGGGGTTTCATTATCTTGGGCTGGGCGTAAATAAGGTTGAGTGGTTTGAGTGGTAGTGGTTTTGTAAGTGGCATTCCAATCGGTGATACTAGGATTAGTATGGAAATATTGCGGTTGGCAACGATTAACTCCATAAGGTTTTTGGCATTGTTCCCTCTCACCATAATTTTTCCTTTCTATCCTAAAATAATGGCTTGTAGTAATATCGCTTAAGACTTTGGAGCTAGACACGCCCATCACATAAGGGCTAACAACCGCACCGCTTTTAATCCCTGCTTCAAAATTACAGGGCGTAACTTCTACCCATTCGCCATTAAGCTTGTTATAGCTTTTTAGCATTGTAGGTCTTTTGGCTTCTAATTTAGCGTCATTGTATTCCCATTGACCGCATGCAAATTCTTGATATTGTGAGCTTAATTGGGTGGCAATCCCACGATTTAAAATCTCTTGCTTGTTAGGGTTACTGGGATCATTGTAATACTGATCTATTATGGGCGTTAAGGTTTGGGTTTTATCATTTTTTTCATACCTAACAATCCTGTCTTGAACCCTTGCATAATCGCTGCAAGGCACAGCGACATGGATTAAATTATCCATCCCACGAAACACGATTTCAGTTTGAAAGGTTTGAGTTTTCCCCATACCATAACCTTTATCGCTCGTGGTTTGTAAGGCGCATTTGCTGTCATCTTTGTAAAGTTGCATGGCGTATTGAGCGCCTTGTAAATCCACACAACCACCGATATTTTGCATTTTATTTTCCCTATCTACATAGTAGTATTGCGTTTGCTTGATGGCTTTACCGGCTTCAAAATCGTATCTATAAGCGCATTTAGTGTCATCTCTTAAAGCGTTCATAGAAATACAAGAGCCATCTTTAGCGATAACATCTAGTTTCATCGTGTTGTTGGGGCTTAATTCAGGCGCTTTACAATACTGGCTGGAGTAATTGTTTTCTTGCGAGTTAGGATTAGTAGCATTATTAGAACTACTGCCATTAGTTGGGCTGTTAGTAGGATTATTGGAATTGTTTGTGTCTCCATTACCAAAAGGAATAGGGAAAAGCCCCCCATTCCCTAACCCCCCACCACTTGAGCTGCCATTATTAAAATTGTCATACCCTCCTGTGTTATTGTTAGTAGAGCCATGATTAGTGAAATTATTCTCATAACCCCCTACAGAGCCGCCGCTTGAAGAGTTAGATCCATTCACCCCATCCACCCCTAACACGCCATCTGTATCAATACCACTGCCTACTGCATTATTATTTGAATTATTTCCATTTGCACCATTACTCCCACTGCTCCCATTTATCCCATCGTTGCCATTTATCCCATAGCCATTACTCCCATTTGCGCCATCTTTACCATTGATAGCGTTATTGCTAGGGCGATTGTTATCGTAAGCGGAACTATCAGAGCCATTACTAAAAGGCGTGTTAGCATACATAGGGTCATTGGTAGCGTTAGTTTGAGCGATGTTTTCTAGCTTTTGGTATTCTTCTTTGCTAATACCTAAAATCTTAGCCACTTCTTCAGCATTCTCACCTTTTAAAACAAGGATAGTGGATTTTTTAATCTTGGCGTTAGGAGGTATTTTTAAACTGGTTTTAGCGCTGCTAGTCAAAGGAAACGATTGATTGTCTCTTAAAAGACTGGTGATTTCTATATCTATGCTGTTAGTTGCATTGTTTCTAAAATAAAACCATGAGCTTCTACTTTAAACACCCTCTTGCCTAACACCACTCTGCTTTCTATCGCCCCATTAGGCAAATTAGCGTCAATTTCTTTAGTGGTGATAATGCTTAAAGCATAGGCTGGACTAAGCAAACCTAATAAAAACGCTCCTAGAATAAAGCAGAAAAATAAAAAATGGTTATATGGATAAGTTTTCATTTGTTTTTGCTCCTTTATTTCAATTCCACTAAAAACTTTAAACGCTTGATTAACTTGCATCATCAAGCGTAAATCACGCCATTTGACATTATTTAAAAAAGCTTTTGTTGGGGGATTTTTGTGTTGATTTTTCATTAGCGCTCCATTCCAACATCTTTGGATTTAGTTTTTTTTGAATACAAATAAGCACTATGCTCACTAGCATTACCGGTAGCGACTTTATAGGGAGTTTTGTTGTCGTAAGCTTGTGTACTAAATTTTTTGCCAACATAATTGCCATTAGCGTCCATTTGATTTTCAAACATATCCGCTACAAGCTTGTTGTAATCGGTATTTGAAGTTAGATCCGAATTTGAAAGCAAATGATTTTGTTTAGAATTATTAGATTTAGTGTTAGGCTCTTTTACATTATTTTGTCCTACACTATTTTGAGCGATGCTATTTTCATTAAAATGAGATAATTTAGAATTATTTTGTGTTAATTCTTAACTCATAGAGGCGTTTTCTTTGCCTGCTTCTTTGCTTCCAAACTCCCATGATTTGAAAGTTCTTGCGTCTATTTCATTGTTTTCTAA
>NZ_SFZZ01000040.1:0-2851 GCF_011140715.1 Helicobacter pylori
CCTTAACACTCGGTCCGCTAGTTACAATTTTAAGACCTTTTAACAAATCCTCTCCGCTTTTTTCAGCGTGAAGTCTCATATGCTCGGTCAATGGAACTTTATTGAACCATTTTAAGAACTTGTCGCTATTGAAAATATAAGTGGCTTCGTTGCCTTTTTCGCTCCTTAAGGTTACACGATTAAACCCAATACTAATGACTTTAGCCTCCACCACTTTGTTGTTGATTGTGGCTTTGACCAACGCGCCTACTTTTAACTGATTTTCGTTTTGAAAACCCATTTTTTGCTCCTTGCAATTTTAAATTTTAAAAATCCGCTATAATCATCCGCTCAATGCTCTTTATCTTTCCAGCATGGCGTTATTCCTCCTTGTTGTGGTTTGAAGCGCTAAAAACAAACCCTTTATTTTTGAGCGATCGCATCATTTAATGTCCTTTAAAGAAGCGTTTTTAAAAGCTTTAATGGCGCTTTCACCCACTAACTCAGCGATACGATAATGCGTGATTAAAAAGTCTAATAATTTTTCGCTCCTTTCTTTGATTTGCTCGACCCCAAAAGAAGCGTTTTTGGCCACTTCTTTTTCACTATAAGAGCCTTTAAGGTATGCCTTTCTTTTTTCATCAAAAGGCTTGTTGCTTAAAGAGCTGTTAGCGTTTTTAGGGATTAAGAGCAAGTTCCCTAGAGCATGCACGATGTTAGGGTTTTTAGCCCAATTTTTTTCTTTAGCGCTATAGCCTTGATCGGGATTTTGGGGCAAGATATGCTCAATGCTTTCTATACTGCCATCAAATTTCAGAGTCGTTTCAGGGTTATGGTGCAACTCGTATTCATACAGCAAGTAATTCAGCGCCTTGACCCCATACCATTTTTTTTCAGCATTCTTTTTAGAATGGATATACTCTTCAAGCAATTCCAAACCGCTATACTCTCCCTTGAAAAAATTCTCTTCTAGCGTTGGAAGATTTTCAATGGTTATTTTATCTTCCCAAAATCTATACGCTTGAATCGCTTTGAAGGCTAATTCAATCCATTCATTTTTAGCCGTGTTCTTGTCAGCAACCCCATAGATTAAAAACCCGAAACGCTCTAAATATTCTAATAGGTCTTCCAACTCTTTGGTCGTGTAATGCCGTTCACTGCCACTTCTTACAGCAAGCTGTATGGTTAAAAGAGAGAGCAATAGGGGCAGAAAAGCGTTATTGCTCAAAGCGTTTAGGCGCCGCATCTTGTCTAACAAGCCACGCATTTTAGGCGTGATTTCAATCCTAAGCTCTTCATCATCAAGCGTGTGCAAGAAATACCAAACCTTAGAAGAATAAGAAAGATGCAATAACAAATCATTTATTTTTTCATATTCGTCATATAGGTCGTCGTATTTTTTATGGGCGTCAAATGCTGTATCCAATAATCTCTCTTTAAAATCCCTTTTCTCGCCATAATAATACTCCACAAAATGTTTTAAAAAATCCTCTAAACGATCGTCTTCAAAGAATCTCAAATCGTGATAAATCCTGGTGTAGGTGTCATTGATTTCTTGTTGAAGATTTTCTAAATATTCTTCATCGCAAATCTTGTGCGCCACAAAATGCAAGCGGTTTTTTAGCAATTCCAGAGTGGATAGATCCTTACCACGATTGTTAATCGTTTCAAAAGAGCTGAAGGGATCGATCCGGTTATCGTTCAATTCCACCACGCTAAAAAGCATCTTCTTGGTGAGGGCGTCAAGTAGCTTGTTAAGCGTTGTGTTAGGGAGATTGCGGATCTCTTTTTGAAAAAATTCGTAAGCCTCAATAAGATTTTTAGCGTAAAAAGAAGTTTTGAACGCTTCCAAATCCTTTTCTTCTTTAATGATCGCCCTAAAAGCTTCACTCAAACCATAATACTTATAGGATAAAATGGGTTCAAGGTTGATTAAAGAATACTTTGGGTCTTTGTTTTGGGTGGTTTTTGCTAAAAGGCCCAGTAAGATCAGGCTTGTAGCCAATCGTTGCTGGCCGTCTATGATTTCAAAAGCGCTACTTTCAAGCTCATTTTCAGTCTCTCTTAAGGTTAAGCTGTGCATGTAGTGGAATTTATCTCCCAGTTTGGACACATGCTCTAAATCGTTCCAAAAATCCTTTAATTGTTCTTTCTGCCATGCATACCCCCTTTGATAGCTGGGGATTTCAAACACGCCTTTTTCAATCACTCCGTCTAAATCCAACAATTCCATTAAAATCCTTTCTTAAGTTTATGGGTAAAAATCCATAACCCTTCATTTTTTTCGCTCAATTAATTTCATTGAGTTGAAAAGTCGTGTGGAATTTGTAAAACAATATGCATTTTTATTGACTAATTCTTCGTATTCCTGGCTCCCTTTTTGAGCGCAAACGCCATAAATCCCTAACGATCCCCCATCATCAACTTCAAAGCGATCGATTTTTAGAGCAAAAACACTGCGTTGGATTTTAACCCCTTCAATCTCTGATTTCTCATACACAATAGCAACAGCATAATCTGCTTTACGCACCTTTTGAAAATCCTCTTCTTGAGCCACTTTATCCCTTCTTGGGCGAAAAAAAGTCAAAGTGCATTCCTCACAAGCTTGTTTGAAAGGCTTGCCTTCTAAATCCGTATTTCTTGGATCGTTGTAATAATCACTTTTGAATAAGCACAACAACAAATTGTATTTTTCATGCGCTTTCAAATCTTCTAACTGAGCCATCATCTCTCCTTTGAATTTAACTCTGTAAGCTCCACTGATTGAAAAATGGGGCTTATTGAATCAAATTTTTTAAAAATATGGTGCGGGTTAATGAAAAGAGGAAGAATAAAAAATAGGGGATTTTTAAGCGGGTTTTTGCAAAAGTTA
>NZ_SFZZ01000041.1:0-4933 GCF_011140715.1 Helicobacter pylori
CTTCCAAACTCCCATGATTTGAAAGTTCTTGCGTCTATTTCATTGTTTTCTAAAGCGGTGTTTTGGATGACTTGATTAGGGTAGAGGAATTGAGAAATATTAGCGCTAATAGGATCTAATTCTGTTCCCATAAAGCGGTAATTCTTATCGCTTGGCGCATGAGCGATGAATTTGCCTGTGCCTAAACTGGGTTCAAAGATTTCTTTTGGATGGTTATTTTGATTAAACCCTAATTGATCTAAAGCCTGATAAATGCTATCAATAACCAATTTAGGGGTGTAGTAAGCGTCTCTTGTGCTTGAATAAGCTCTTCTGAATTCATCTTTAGTGAGTAAGGCTTTTAATTCTTCAAATTCTTTAGGGCGTTGATCTTTTTTAAAGTAGCTCTCTAAAGCGCCCCATCCGCTAAATTGCGCTAGGATTTCTTGCTCTTTTAAAGTGGCGTAATAATCGCCTTTTAAGATCTCTTGTTTGGCTTGCAATTCTTTTAAAAGCCTAATGGCTTCAATGTTAGCCTTATAGCGGGTTTTAGCCCCCTTGATTAAAACTTCTTCGCTCGGTTTAAAATCCATTTTAGGATTAAGGGGGATGGCTAGCGTGGATTGCGCGGTTTGTTCTTGTGTGGTTTGTTCTTGTGTGTTATTCAACTCTGCGCTCTTGTCTGTTATGTGGTTCTCTTGTGTGGGATTTAATCCTACGCTATTATTAGAGATAGCGTTTTTATCAATAGCTTGACTATCCAGCATGTTGAATGCGTTTAAGGCTTCGTTCGCTGTTTCAATGGATTTTTGAATGCGATTTTCTAAAATCTCTAAGACTTTTTTAGGGCTGATTTTTAATTGGAATTTATCATAGAAGATTTTAGTCGTAGGGTCTTTAAGGAGTTGTGTTCCTACAATACTATCCTTTAAAGGCTCGTTGTGGTAAATAGCTTCTAAGAGCCTGGATCTAAAATCAGGCTCACTCGCTATGGTGTTGTTTCTAATAGCGTTAAGCAAGCTTTCTAAATGGTTTAAATTTGATAAAAGTCTTCCCTCTTGATCCCTGTTTTTTTCAAGGTCTCTAAGTCCATTTGGTGCGCTGAGTCCTGCAAGATGTGATCGGCTTTGAGCAGGTAATAATACTGATTGATTTGAGCTTCCTTGAGCAATTCCAAATCGCTCACTCCTTGCGCCCTCTTGATTTGCGCTCCCATTCTGTCTAGGGCTTCTGTCTCCATTTTCGTTTGCTCTATCACTGCTTTTATCAAGCTCGTTATCGTTCTGCGATCTTTGGTTTTCATGGTCTGTGGGAAATAATGAGCCCACCTGTCCATGATCAAAAAGGCGTAAGCGTCCAGTCTGTCCTGGCTGTTCTCTAGAGAGAGAAAGCCCCAAATCTCTGGAGCTATTTTGTTGATGAGATGGGGATTGCGGTGTCTGTGGTATTCCTCTCTCATTTGGGGGATTATCCCCTTTTTCTTCGCTTCTTGCTCCATTTTCCATTCGGCTTGCTTGACTTGATGCGCCATTGCCATCCGCTCTTGCTGATACTCTATCTCCTCCAAATACATGTTCATGTAATCTATCTCGCTCTCTATGGGGTTTTTCTGAAACTGCCTGTTGGTCGCTAGATCTATAAACTCCTCTTGTTCCTCCCTGCTCTCTAGGCTCAATAAATAAACTAGAGTCTTGGTGTAAAAGTTCTTCATCACTCGATCGCTCCACTCCCTCTTGTCGTCCTCCATGTTCGCTTCTGCGGTGAATTTCTTGCGGAATTCCTGCTCTAGTTCTATTCGGCTCATCTGCGCGATTTGTTCTTTCTTCTCCATTTGGTTCTCCTAAATTTTGTCGCTCTAATTCTAAATCAGCCAAGCTTAAATTTGGATGATTATTATCATTATTTTTAATAATATTGTTAGAAGTATTAGTCTCTATTGTATTTTTAATAGTGTTATTAGTATTCAATTTGGTATTTTCATTGTTTATTGATTCAAAAGGCAGTTTGTTATAGAGCTTAAAATACTCATCGCTAGAAATACTGGGGATTATTTCTCTTACCAATTTACCATCTTTTGTTGTTTCTGCTTCTCGGTAAATATCTTTAAGATAGTCGTATTCTTTAGCGATTTCATTGCCATTTTCTAAGGTTTTCTTATGCGTTTCATTGTGGTGGGTCAATTGGATTTCTAAACCTTGCTCTTTCAATTCTTCTAAGCTGTTTTTGTGGGTTAAAATGTCAATTTCTTTTGAAAAAAATTC
Source organism: Helicobacter pylori (assembly GCF_011140715.1). Lineage (GTDB taxonomy): Bacteria > Campylobacterota > Campylobacteria > Campylobacterales > Helicobacteraceae > Helicobacter > Helicobacter pylori_DA. The sequence continues at coordinate 2,241 of NZ_SFZZ01000041.1, forward strand.
TTTATTTCTTATGGTATCAATCAGATCGTATCTTTTAGTTATGTGCCTTTCAAACCCTTCCTCATTCGCTTCATAAACACGAGGACTTTCTTTTATCTCACCATTAGCAAAGAAATTGACATCTTCTCTACTATTATCCTTATGCACTCGTCTTTCAAAGCTTAAATACCTTGCCCATTCAATAGGATTTCTAGAAATCATTCTTGCTGTATTGATTTGAGTTTTTACGACATAAGGGAGTGACTCTTGTGTTTCATTGACCTTGTCTGATTCTTCAATAAGATTGTTTGTTGCAATATCGCCATTATCTAAGATGCTAAATAAATTCGGTTGTGGGTTTTTGGGTTTCTTTTTTTGCATGTGTAATCCTTTAGAGTAGGTTTTTATAAGTAAAACCAAATTTGAGAAATAAAGAAACGCACATTTTTTTCAAAATTAGAGCATTTTTTAAAATCCATGTGCCTTTTTTCATTTACCTTACTTATGGCAAGTTTTTCCTCATCAATATTTTTAAGGAGCTATTATGCAAGAAAATGAAAACACATTAGAACAAGACGCTTTCTATGAAGCTGGGTTTTGCGATGAATTGAGCGTAGAAACCCAACACGAAGAATACATCGCTCAAAGAGATTTTGCAAAATCTAACCCACAAGGAGAAGAAGATGAATAATCTTAACAACTTAAGCGATGCGCAAATCAATGGCATGATTGATTATTTGCAAAACATACTTATGGAAAGGGGAGGGCTTAAGCAAGAGCCACCACAAAATTCAAACTATTCACACAATCTAGAAGAAACTAACGCGCAAAGAACCCAAGCAACCCAAGAGAATTCAGAAAGCAAAGAAGCTTTACTTAAAGCTAAATCCGGTCAAATCAACTATGTTAAAACAAGGATCATTCAGGGTTTGAAAGAAAAGAACTCGCCTTTTTGGGACAAGCCTGAAATAGTAGCTAACAAAGAAAGAGGGCATAACGCTTTAAATGGCGAACCTTATTACAATCTTAACGACATGCTTTTAGATATGGAAAAAAACCGCTTAGGGTTTCAAAGTAATGCATGGGTGAGTTTAGAGGAAGCTAAAATGCTTGGAGCGAGCAAAGAAGAAAGAGATGCGATTTTTAAAGCCACTCAAAATAAAGAAATCTCGCCTGTTCGTTTGATGTTTATTAAAAACAAAGAGCCTGTGCCTTTAGTGGATAATAATGGCGAATTAGTGATTGATAAAAACACTAAAAAACCTAAACACAAGCAGTTTGCTGTCATTGAAAATGGTCAAAAGGTGTTCAAACCTGCTTACAGAGACATTGAACCCCAAGCGCAATTCAAGTTTGTTTATAATGTAGAAATGTTTCCAAGCATTAACAAGGAAAAAATCAAACCTTTAAACTTGGATAAGCTCTTAAACTATGCCTATAAGACTAGGCTCTTCCATCAAAAAGATTATTCGCAAGAAAGAAAAGACAGGACAAACATTATTTACGAAGATTTGCATAGAGATTTGTCTCCAGATAACAGGAATGAAGCTTTATTGGAAAGAATGCGTAGCTACACTCTGCTTAAAAATGAAAAATACAATCAATTAGCAAATGAAACAAAGCAACAAACCCAAACACGCTCTCAATCTCAAAGCTATCAAAAGAAAAATAAAGCTTCTAGCGGTATTGAAAGGTAACCCATCATGATAGACAAAGCAAGAAAAAATCTCAAAGACCTTAAAAGCATTTTTCTGTATTGGTATGAGATGTTTGGTTCTAATGATAAATCTAAAGACATGATGAAAGCCTTTATAAAAGATTTGGCTTTCGCTAAAGATAGAAATGAGGTGATAAAAGCCCAAGATAACGAGTTAGTCAAAGAATTCATGCAAGAGTTAAACAGTCTCTCTTTTAAAGAGCAACTAGAATTTTATCAAACCAATAGAGATTATGATCCCAGCCTTGACAATGATGAAAACTCAAGCGAATTATTAGACGCATTCACTAGATCTTTAGAAAACTTAGAAAAACAAGAGATTATTCCTATTAGAGATCAAAAAAGAGAAAGCGGATTGCAAAACAATGAAGACCACAAGGAAAACGGCGAACTTGTTCCCCTTGACAAAAAAGAAGCTTCAAAAGAAGAAGAACTGGAAAGCAAGGAAAAAGAACCAAAAGAAACACTGGGTTTTAACCACTCTTTAGGCGTTAGTGTTTTAAAAAGTCGCATTGAAGAAGCTAAAAATCATATTTAATGAAAAAGAAAAAGGCTCTAACAAGCGATTTAGCGATAAGGAATTTAAAAAATTCCTAAAAGACAGAGCTAAAAACAGCATGACTAATGAAGAAATGCAAGTGCTTTTATTGATGATCAACAACAAAAAAGGTAATCTAAGACCTAGTCATAAGGAATTTTTACAAGAATGCCTAATAGAAGCGGTTTTGCACAATAAAAATATCAATAAGACCACTGAGTATGCCATTAGAAAAAATGTCGCACACTTGCCCATCAATAAAACAGAAAGCTTTTTAGTTAGAACTTATAATCATTCATTGGGGATTTTTAATGAAAATATTGCCAAAAAACTTAAAATCCCTAAAAAAGAAAAAGAAATACTACAGCCTTTAAATGCAAACGAAGAACAAGCTTTAAACACCGCTTTAGAAAACAATGAAATAGACGCAAGAACTTTCAAATCATGGGAGTTTGGAAG
>NZ_SFZZ01000042.1:0-234 GCF_011140715.1 Helicobacter pylori
ATCAAGAGCTAGGAATGAAAAAGAAAAACAGGAATGCGAGAAATTACTCACCCCTGAAGCGAGGAAATTTTTAGCGAAGCAAGTGCTAAATTGTTTGGAAAAAGCTGGAAATGAAGAAGAAAGAAAAGCATGTCTTAAAAATCTCCCTAAAGACTTACAGGAAAATGTTTTAGCTAAAGAGAGTCTTAAGGCTTATAAAGACTGCCTCTCTCAAGCTAGAAATGAAGAAGAAAG
>NZ_SFZZ01000043.1:0-1271 GCF_011140715.1 Helicobacter pylori
CGCTGAAGACGACGGCTTTTACACAAGCGTAGGCTATCAAATCGGTGAAGCCGCTCAAATGGTGAAAAACACCAAAGGCATTCAAGAACTTTCAGACAATTATGAAAAGCTGAACAATCTTTTGAATAATTACAGCACCCTAAACACCCTGATCAAATTGTCCGCTGATCCGAGCGCGATTAACGACGCAAGGGATAATCTAGGCTCAAGCTCTAGGAATTTGCTTGATGTCAAAACCAATTCCCCCGCTTATCAAGCCGTGCTTTTAGCGTTGAACGCTGCAGTGGGGTTGTGGCAAGTTACAAGCTACGCTTTTACTGCTTGTGGTCCTGGCAGTAACGAGAGCGCGAATGGAGGTATCCAAACTTTTAATAATGTGCCAGGACAAAATACGACGACCATCACTTGCAATTCGTATTATGAGCCAGGACATGGTGGGCCTATATCCACTGAAAATTATGCGATCATTAACAAGGCCTATCAAATCATTCAAAAGGCTTTGACAGCCAATGGATCTAATGGAGATGGAGTCCCCGTTTTAAGCAATACCACTACAAAACTTGATTTCACTATTCAAGGAGACAAAAGAACGGGTGGCAAACCAAATACCCCTTTAGTATATTCATGGAGTCATGGGAAAGCTATTTCAACCTCGTGGAATACAACACAAACAACAAGCACAACAGAAAACATCAACACAACCAACAACGCTCAAGAGCTTTTAAAACAAGCGAGCATCATTATCACTACCCTAAATGAGGCATGCCCAAACTTTCAGAATGGTGGTAGCGGTTATTGGCAAGGGATAAGCGGCAATGGGACAATGTGTGGGATGTTTAAGAATGAAATCAGCGCTATCCAAGGCATGATCGCTAACGCGCAAGAAGCTGTCGCGCAAAGCAAAATCGTTAGTGAAAATGCGCAAAATCAAAACAACCTAGACACTGGAAAACCATTCAACCCTTACACAGATGCAAGTTTTGCTGAAAGCATGCTCAAAAACGCTCAAGCCCAAGCAGAGATTTTAAACCAAGCCGAACAAGTGGTGAAAAACTTTGAAAAAATCCCTACAGCCTTTGTAAATGACTCTTTAGGGGTGTGTTATGAAATGCAAGGTGGCGAGCGTCGTGGCACCAATCCGGGCCAGACGACTTCTAACACTTGGGGGGCAGGCTGTGCGTATGTAGGACAAACGATAACAAATCTTAAAAACAGCATCGCCCATTTTGGCACTCAAGAACAGCAAATACAGCAAGCCGAAAACATCGCTG
>NZ_SFZZ01000044.1:0-552 GCF_011140715.1 Helicobacter pylori
GCTATAAAGCCTTCGGTATTCTAGCTTAGTGCCTAAAAAAGAATAGTAATTCGTGTTAATGGTGGGGATTTTAATGCCTAGTTCAATGCCATGTTGCGCGGAATGTTCGCTGTCTTTTTTCTTAGCTGTAGCGAGATTCGTCCTCAAGCCGAGATTGAACAAGAATTGGAAATTAGAAGTATTGACTTTCGCACTGTAAGGGTTATTGAACGCTGTCAAATTCACGTATTGAGAATTAAGCCATGTAGTCCCTGCTAGTTGGATACCTCCAAAAAGACCCACAGAAAGCTTGTTATTCTTTCTTGTGATACTATCGTTGATAATATTCACTAACAAATCGCTCCCACCGCCATAAGTCCATATATCAGAAGACGAATTAAAAAAGCTGGATTTGATATAGCCGTGGTTGTAATCAAAGAAGCCATAATACCTTAATCCCCATCTTTTGCTTTCGCCAAAGAATTGCTTGTAGCCCACTTGCACGCCAAGCCCATTCATTGCGCCGTTATTGTTTTGAGAGCTGATCATGCCCACTTTTTTAAAGGGGTTATT
>NZ_SFZZ01000045.1:0-804 GCF_011140715.1 Helicobacter pylori
GATTTGGGTGTTTTCATTAGCGTTGAGCTGTTTGGTTTTTTCTAAAACGGCTTGAGCGTTTTTAATCATTTCGTTAATAGCGTTAAAAGAAGGGCCAAAAATATCCACTACATTCCCAGGCGTAGAACTCAACCCCCATGCTTTACCGCCATTGCTCGTTTGCACATGGGGGTTTTGAGTGGTAAGGACTTGCATGATAGTAGCGGCTTGTTGCAAAAGGTATTCAGCGCTATTGTTGTATGTGAATCGTATTGAGAGTGGGAGTGATGATCCGCCTGAATAAGAGGTTGGGATCTCTTTCCCATTCTCTGTATAATAATGCTCTATGATATTGTTTTGTGCAGTGGTCCTATAATTGGTTTGTTGTATGTTGACTACCCCTGTTTTGGTGGTGTCATTCAAGGCAGGCATCCCGCCTCCTTGGTTTTGGTTTAAAGCGGTTTGGATAATTTGATAAGCTTGGTTGAGTTTTTGGTATTCGTCAATGGATAGGATGCCATTAGGGCCTGTCCCATACGCTTGATTGCAAGTGGTGGTGGTCCCATTAAGGGCTGGCGTGTTACCAAACGATTGGTAGCTTTGATTATTGGTAGGGCCAGGGCCGCAGCCAATAAAAAGGGCTATGACTTGCCACATGCCCACAGCGGCATTGAGCGCTAAAGCCACAGCTTGATAGGCGGGGGAAGTGGTGGTAGCGCTAGTGAGATTAATGGCGCTTGAGCTTAAATTATCAATCGCACTGGTAATCGCGCTCGGTGTGCTGGCTAGATTGACTAAAGAGTTAAGGTAATTGTATTGGTTTAA
>NZ_SFZZ01000046.1:0-2783 GCF_011140715.1 Helicobacter pylori
CACTAAGCTAGAATACCGAAGGCTTTATAGCGTGTATCTCAATTATGTGTTTGCTTATTGAAAGCTCTCTTTTTAAAAAAAAGGGGGAGCTTCATCAAATCTATTTTGATAGTTATCAATATTTGATGAAAATAAAGTCAAAAACAAAATAAACCAAATCACCCAATTATCTTTGATAATCGGGTGATCTAATAGAATCGTTCAATACTCTTCAAACATTTCTTGGATTTTTGCCTTATCATTCGTTTTGGTTAAAGCGAGTTGTAAAAGCACCCTAGCTTTTTGAGGGTTTAAGTTATCGCTTGTGATAAAGGCCTTGTCATCAATCTCGCCTGAAGTAATTTCACCGCTACCTACCCTGCTAGAACGAACGATAACCACCCCCATTTCGCTCGCTTCTTGCATCGCTTTTAAAAACCCAGCGCTCACATTCCCATTACCCACCCCGGCTATCACAACGCCTTTTGCATGCGAGTTTAGGCTCGCTTGGAATAAATCAGGGGTCATGCCGGCATGCGTGTAAATAATATCCACTTTAGGTAAGGGGGTTTTGAGCTCTAAAAGGGAAAATTCGCTCTCTGTGGTGTGTTTTCTCAAAGGCTGCATGTAATAACGCACTTTACCATAATACACGCTCCCTATCGTGCCGCTGTTTAAGGCTTTAAAGGTGGAAGTGTGGGTGGTGTGCGTTTTAACCACCTCTCTAGCGCTAAAAATAGTATCGTCCATGACCACCAACACGCCCTTATTCGCGCTTTTTTCATTAACCGCTACGCTCAGCGCGTTATACAAATTCAAAGCCCCATCCGCGCTCAAAGAAGCAGCGTTACGCATCGCTCCCACTAGCACGACCGGTTTTGTGGAGTGTAAAACCAAGTTTAAAAAATACGCGCTCTCTTCTAAAGTGTCCGTGCCATGCGTGATGACCACGCCTTGAATACGGCTATCGTCTAGCAATTCTTGGGTGCGTTTGGCGAGCTTGAACCATACCTCTTCAGTCATGTCTTGTGAGCCGATGTTAGAAATCTGTTCCCCTTGAATGCGAGCGATCTTGTTGAGACTGGGGATAGCCTTAAGAAGCTCTTTGACACCCAACTCACCGCTCTTATAACTACCCAAACTCGCGCTTGCACCACTCCCTGCAATCGTCCCCCCTGTCGCTAGTAAAGCAATGGTAGGTAAATTTTGAGCCATGACTTGCCCCTTCAAACAAAATAAAAGAATCAAAAATTTCAAAAACATTCTCATTATAGACTACCTTTTGAAATTTAAAAGATTTTATAGTATAGTAAAACATCGTTAAAATAAATTTAAAAAGGGTTAATGGTGGATGCCTTTTTTCAAATTATCGTGTTACTTTTTTCGCTTTTTTTAGGGGCAAGGCTAGGGGGCTTGGGAGTGGGCTATGCGGGGGGTTTGGGCGTGCTTGTTTTATGCTTATTTTTGGGGCTAAACCCGGGCAAAATCCCTTTTGATGTGATTTTAATCATCATGGCAGTCATTAGCGCTATCAGTGCGATGCAAAAAGCGGGGGGCTTGGATTATTTAGTCCAAATCGCTGAAAAAATTTTAAGGAAACACCCCAAGCAAATCAACTATTTAGCGCCAAGCGTGGCGTATTTTTTAACGATACTAGCCGGCACTGGGCATACGGTTTTTTCTTTGATCCCAGTGATTGTGGAAGTGAGCCAGAGCCAAAACATCAAACCCAAAGCACCCTTAAGCTTAGCAGTTGTTTCTAGTCAAGTCGCTATTACTGCAAGCCCGGTGAGCGCAGCGGTGGTGTTTATGAGCGGTATTTTAGAGCCTTTAGGAGCAAATTATCTCACCCTTTTAATGGTTTGGATCCCTACGACTTTTTTAGCATGCATGCTCACGGCGTTTATTATGGGTTTTACTAATTTAAAGTTAGACAGCGACCCGAATTATTTAGAACGCTTGAAAGCGGGCAAAATTTCGCCCCCTATGATGAAAAAAGAAAAAGAAGCCTCAAAAAGCGCGAAATTATCGCTATGGATTTTTATCGGTGGGGTTGTGGCGATCGTGTTTTATGCGAGCGCGATTTCCAAAAATATCGCTTTGATTAGCCCGGTGGTTTTAGGCAGAGATCAAGCGATCGTGTCTTTCATGCTGAGTGTGGCGACTCTAATTGTGATTTTTTGCAAGATCAACGCTAATGAAATCGCCCATTCAAGTGTGTTCAAATCCGGCATGCAAGCGTGCGTGTGCGTGTTAGGCGTGGCGTGGTTAGGCGATACTTTTGTGAGCAACCATATAGATGAAATCAAACGATACGCTTCTTTTTTGATCGCTGATTACCCGTTTTTATTAGCCGTAGCGCTCTTTTTGGCTTCCATGCTTTTGTATTCTCAAGCTGCCACCTCTAAAGCGCTCATCCCAAGCGTGATCACAGCCTTAGGCATTAGCGCTAACCATACGGAGCATTTGTATATTATTGTGGCTTCTTTTGCGAGCGTTTCGGCGTTGTTTGTGTTACCCACTTACCCCACTTTACTAGGAGCGATCGCTATGGATAACACCGGCACCACTAAAATGGGCCGTTATGTGTTTGATCATGCGTTTTTGATCCCTGGGGTTTTAGTCGTGTTTTTGAGCGTAGCGTTAGGGTTTGTTGTCGCGCCGTTGGTTTTGTAGATTTTATCACCAACGATAAAAGCTTTGATGTTGCGATTTTTCTAAACCCCCTTAAAAAAGAGGGTTTTCAATAAGCAAACACATAATTGAGATACACGCTATAAAGCCTTCGGTATTCTAGCTTAGTG
>NZ_SFZZ01000047.1:0-26824 GCF_011140715.1 Helicobacter pylori
TAAATACTCTTGTTGTATTCAATGAAACTTTCATTGTTTAAAGAAGCGATAGCTAAAAACACGCTTTCTTGATGGTCATGGTTGAATAAAGCTTCTTCTTGAAGAGAACGAAGTTTTTTAGCCTCTAACATTTCTTTAATTTCATGATTGATTTCACAATAAGCGTTCTTAGCCCCCTTAAAACTACGAACGCGTCTCACCACAAAGGGCATCCTCTCTTTAATAAAACCCTTGATTGTATTTTTTAACCCCATAAAAACTCCTAATTGAAATAAAACGCTATTAAAAGCAAAACTTTCATTATACTACACTCTCGCTACACTTCCAAAACGCTCCCTAACTTCTTTGTCTAATTCTAGCACTTCATCTAAATTAGAAAGCTTGAAAGGCGTTTTAGCATACAATTCTAAGGCTTGAGAAATAATTTGAATAAAGCCACCAAAAGCGATTTCTTGATTTAAAAATTTCTTCATCGCCACTTCATTGCTCGCGTTCAGCACCACGCCAAGCTTTGGGCTTTCTAACAACAAATCTTTATAACGCCACAAAGTGTAGCGCTCCACGCTAATGGGTTCGAATTTAATCGCGCTTAAAGCGTATAAATCTAAGGGCTTAATGGAAGCACTCAAAGAAGCGAATTTAGGGTTAATGGCGTAACTTATGGGTAATTGCATGTCCGCGCTCGCTAAATGTGCGATGACAGAGTTGTCTTCAAACTCCACCAAAGCATGCACGATAGAACTTCTTTCAATCAGCGCATCAATCTTTAAAGACGCGCCAAAAAGCCAATAAGTTTCTAAAATTTCAAAAAGTTTATTGACCATGCTCGCTGAATCAATGGTGATTTTATCCCCCATGCTCCAATTAGGGTGCTTGAGTGCGTTTTGCGCGTTTTGAATAGCGATAAGATCTAAGGGCGTGTCCCTAAAAGCCCCCCCACTCGCGCTAATGATTAAAGATTTAGGCTTTAAAGTCTTGTTTTGCAACAACGCCCACAAACCAAAATGCTCGCTATCAATGGGCGTGATTTGTGAAATGTCTAATAAATGCCCCGCGCTCACTAAACTCTCTTTATTCGCTAGGGCTAGTTTTTTGTTCCTTTGTAAGCTTTTAAAGCTCGCTTTCAATCCGGCTACGCCCACAATGGCGTTAAGGACTAAATTGGAAACACACTCCTCTATCATCGCATCAATGCCGTCTAACCCCACAAACACTTCCGCGCCCAAAGGCTCTAAATCATTTAAATCGTTAGGATCTAAGATTGCCACTTTCTTGGGTTTGAAAACTTTGATTTGTTCATTGATTAAAGCGATATTTTTCCCACAGCTTAAGGCCTCTATTTCTACGCCAAATTTTTTTGCGATTTTTAGGGCGTTTTTCCCAATAGAGCCGGTGCTTCCTAAAACAACCATTCAATCCCCTAAAAACACCGCCGTTTCTTTCCAAACTTCTAAAAAATACAACAACGCATGCAAGCTCAAAGCCCCAAAAAGCATGGAATCCAATCGGTCTAAAACGCCCCCATGCCCGGGTAAAATCTTACCGCTGTCTTTGATCCCGACCTTTCTTTTCAAATAGCTTTCATACAAATCCCCAAACACCGCCATAAGAGCGATTAAAAAACTAAAAAAGAGCGCCATAAAAAAGCCTCCGCTCAATTTCCCCATGCCCACAAACGATCCTAAAACGCTCGCCAAAACAACGCCAATCAACGCACCCTCTAAGGTTTTATTCGGCGAAGTGGGCGTGAAAGGGATTTTGCCTAAAAGCTTGCCTCCAAAAAACGCCCCCACATCGCTTGCGACCACCACTACTAAAAGCCAAATGATCGCTACCGCGCCAAAATCCTTATAAACCCCAAAAAGCGCAAAAAACCCAACGCCCGGATACAAAAAGGGTAAAATGGCTTCGCTGTGGTGCGCTTTTTGATAAGCGATGACGCTAGCCATGACCATGGCACTAATAAGAGCGCATTCTACAGGATGCCCGTTAAAATACGCCGCCACCCATGACAACACCAAAATGAAATACAAGCTAAAGCTCGCTTTGACCTGGAACAACCTTAACGCTTCAGAAAACCCTACCGCATAAATCCCTCCTAAAACCGCCCAAAACAACAACAAATTGTCCGCATACAAAATCAAGCCCGCCACAACGATTAAAACAACCCCTGTAATGTAACGAGACTTTTCTTTAAATAACTCTTCTTTCACTTTTTTCCTTAATCAATTAAATATTAACGAAACTAAAAAATAGCTAAACGCGCTAATCAAAACAACGCCCACTAAATTAAGCCACAAGCCGGCTTTAATCATATCCGTTATTTTAACATACCCAGAGCCATAAGCTATCGCATTCGGTGGGGTGGCCACAGGGAGCATGAACGCGCAAGTCGCGCTCAAGGCCACAGGAATAGTCAATAACAAGCTTTGGTGGTTTTCATAACCCATGCCTACCGCCACCCCTCCAATCACCGGCAAAAACGCCGCAGCGGTGGCGGTGTTAGAAGTGATTTCGGTTAAGAAGATGACCATTAAAGTAACCATGACAATGATGAATAAAATCGGTAAATGCGAAAAGCCAGAAACCAAATGCCCGATCCACAAACTCAACCCGGTTTTAGAAAATTGCGTGCTCAAAGCTAACCCACCGCCAAATAAAAGCAGCACATCCCAAGGGAGTTTTTTAGCAACACCCCAATCAATGAGCCTATCGCCCTGATTGTTAGCGGGCAAAATAAATAAAAGCGCAGAAACCCCCATAGCGATCACTGAATCAATCTTATCTATCTTAATGCCCCAAGATTTTAAAATCGTATCTAAGAAAATCCACCCTAAAGACGCTAATATAAAAAGAATCCCCACCGAGATTTCCGCCTGACTCAAACGGCCTAGTTTGTTTAACTCTGATTTAACGACTTCCTTACCCCCTGGGATTTCTTTAATCTTTAAAGGGAAAATCACATAAGTGAGCAAGAGCCACGATAAAATGAGCATGATGAAGGCTAATGGTGTTCCAAACACCATCCACTGAGCGAAATCAATTTCAATATTGAAAGCGGTTTTCATATAGCCGGCCAATAAAGCGTTAGGCGGCGTGCCAATCAAAGTGCCTAAAGAGCCAATAGAAGCCGCATAAGCGATGCCAAGCATCAAGCAAATACTGAAATTCGTGCGATAGATAGTAGTCTTTTCTTGAATGACTTGGGTAATGTCTTTGCCCTTATGCACGATATTACTCATAATACCCCCATGCGCTTTGGTGATTTCTTCTTTTTGATAGAATGCATTAGAGGCGTTTTCTTTACCCACCAGTTTAGCGACTAATTGCAAAACGCTCATGCCAACAGGAAACATCATCACCGCCGTTGCGGTATTACTCACCCACATAGACAAAAAGCCTGTGGCTATCATGAAACCTAAAATCAACCTCCTAGGGCTTGTGCCTACTAATAAAATAATGCTTAAAGCGATGCGGGTGTGCAAGTTCCATTTTTGCATGCTTAAAGCTAAAATAAACCCTCCCATAAAAAGAAAGATAATGGGCGATGCGTAAGAAGCGCTAACGCTAGAGAATTGATCCACGCTAAAGACGCTAAAAAGCACCAAAGGTAAAAGCGCGGTTGCGGGCAAGTCAATGGCTTCAGTCATCCACCATATCCCCATTAAAACAGCCACCCCAGCCACAACAGGCATCGCCTTATAATTCAAAGAACTGAGCTTGGGGATTTCTTCTACAATATGAGGCATTTGAGCGTCTAAAGCGTAATAGATAATAAGCGCGATTAACGCCCCCCCTATGAGACCCAACAAACGAACGATCTTGGTGCTTTTATCATCAGCGTTCGTATCGGTATGCGTATTGGCATGCGAATGATTTTCCATGGTGTTTTACCCTTTAAAATTACTAACCTACATGCTACAATAAAACTTTTTTAAAACTAGGGTTTTAGAAAAATAAAATCAAAACAGGAAAAAGAGTGGTAAAAGAAAGTGATATTTTAGTGGTTGGTGGGGGGCATGCAGGCGTTGAAGCGAGCTTGATTGCAGCCAAAATGGGGGTTAGAGTGCATTTAATCACCATGCTCATAGACACGATCGGTTTAGCGAGCTGTAATCCAGCCATTGGGGGCTTGGGTAAAGGGCATTTGACTAAAGAAGTGGATGTTTTAGGGGGGGCTATGGGGATTATTACGGATCATAGCGGTTTGCAATATCGTGTGTTAAACGCTTCTAAAGGGCCGGCGGTTAGGGGGACTAGAGCGCAAATTGATATGGATACTTACCGCATTTTGGCAAGAAACCTTGTTTTAAACACCCCTAATTTGAGCGTCTCTCAAGAAATGACCGAAAGTTTAATCCTTGAAAACGATGAGGTAGTGGGCGTAACCACGAACATTAACAACACTTATAGAGCTAAAAAAGTGATCATCACCACAGGCACTTTTTTAAAAGGAGTGGTGCATATTGGCGAGCACCAAAACCAAAACGGGCGCTTTGGGGAAAACGCTTCTAATTCTTTAGCCTTGAATTTAAGGGAGCTTGGCTTTAAGGTGGAGAGGTTAAAAACCGGCACTTGCCCAAGAGTGGCAGGCAATAGCATTAACTTTGAAGGCTTAGAGGAGCATTTTGGGGATGCAAACCCTCCCTATTTCAGCTATAAAACCAAAGATTTTAACCCCACCCAACTCTCATGTTTTATCACTTACACTAACCCCATTACCCACCAAATCATTAGGGATAATTTCCACCGAGCCCCCCTATTTAGCGGTCAAATTGAAGGCATAGGCCCAAGGTATTGCCCTAGCATTGAAGATAAAATCAACCGCTTCAGCGAAAAAGAACGCCACCAGCTGTTTTTAGAGCCTCAAACCATTCACAAAAGCGAATATTATATCAACGGCTTAAGCACCTCTTTGCCCCTAGATGTGCAAGAAAAAGTCATTCATTCTATCAAAGGATTAGAAAATGCCCTCATCACGCGCTATGGCTATGCGATAGAGTATGATTTTATCCAGCCTACAGAATTAACCCACACTTTAGAAACCAAAAAAATCAAAGGGCTTTATTTGGCCGGGCAAATCAATGGGACTACCGGCTATGAAGAAGCGGCGGCTCAAGGGCTTATGGCTGGGATTAATGCGGTATTGGCTCTAAAGAATCAAGCCCCCTTTATTTTAAAGCGCAATGAAGCCTATATCGGCGTTTTGATTGATGATTTGGTTACTAAAGGCACGAATGAGCCTTACAGAATGTTTACTAGCCGGGCCGAATACCGCTTGCTTTTAAGAGAAGACAACACGCTTTTTAGGTTAGGCGAGCATGCCTATCGTTTAGGGCTTATGGAACAGGATTTTTATGAGGAATTAGAAGAAGACAAACAAGCAATACAAGAAAACTTGAAACGCCTTAAAGAATGCGTCCTTACCCCTAGCAAAGAAGCACTAAAACGCTTGAGTGAATTAGATGAAAACCCTATCAATGACAAGGTTGATGGCGTTAGCCTTTTAGCGCGCGATAGTTTTAATATAGAAAAAATGCGCTCCTTTTTTAGCTTTTTAGCCCCCTTGAATGAGCGGGTTTTAGAGCAGATTAAAATTGAATGCAAGTATAATATTTATATTGAAAAACAACACGAAAATATCGCTAAAATGGATAGCATGCTCAAAGTGTCTATCCCTAAAGATTTTGTGTTTAAAGGCATTCCAGGCCTTAGCTTAGAAGCGGTAGAAAAATTAGAAAAATTCCGCCCCAAAAGCCTTTTTGAAGCCTCAGAAATCAGCGGGATCACCCCGGCGAATTTAGATGTTTTGCATTTATACATCCATTTGAGAAAAAACTCTTAAAGGATTTTTAATGAACGCTTTAGAAATCACCCAAAAACTCATCAGCTACCCCACCATTACGCCTAAAGAATGCGGTATTTTTGAATACATTAAATCGCTTTTTCCTGCTTTTAAAACCCTAGAGTATGGGGAAAATGGCGTGAAAAACCTTTTTTTATACCGCATTTTTAACCCCCCCAAAGAGCATGCAGAAGAAAAGCATGCAGAAAAAGAACATATAAAAGAAAATGTTAAGCCCTTGCATTTTTGCTTTGCAGGGCATATTGATGTCGTGCCTCCTGGAGATAATTGGCAAAGCGATCCCTTTAAACCCATTATTAAAGAAGGGTTTTTATACGGCCGTGGGGCGCAAGACATGAAAGGGGGCGTGGGGGCGTTTTTGAGCGCGAGTTTAAATTTTAACCCTAAAACCCCTTTTTTGCTTTCTATTTTACTCACGAGCGATGAAGAAGGGCCAGGGATTTTTGGCACTAGGCTCATGTTAGAAAAACTCAAAGAAAAAGATTTGTTGCCCCATATGGCGATTGTGGCTGAACCCACTTGCGAAAAAGTCCTAGGCGATAGCATCAAAATTGGCCGAAGAGGCTCCATTAATGGCAAACTCATTTTAAAAGGCGTTCAAGGGCATGTGGCTTACCCGCAAAAATGCCAAAACCCTATTGATACGCTCGCTTCGGTTTTGCCTTTGATTTCAGGAGTTCATTTAGACAATGGCGATGAGTGTTTTGACCCTTCAAAATTAGTCATCACCAACTTGCACGCAGGGTTAGGGGCTAACAATGTGACTCCAGCAAGCGTAGAAATTACCTTTAATGCGCGCCATTCTTTAAAAACCACCAAAGAAAGTTTGAAAGAATATTTAGAAAAAGTTTTAAAAGATTTGCCTCACATTTTAGAATTAGAGTCAAGCAGTTCGCCTTTCATCACGGCTTCTCATTCAAAGCTTACCAGCGTTTTAAAAGAAAATATTTTAAAAACATGCCACACCACCCCCCTTTTAAACACCAAAGGCGGCACGAGCGATGCGCGATTTTTTAGCGCTTATGGTATAGAAGTGGTGGAATTTGGCGTTATTAATGACAGGATCCATGCCATTGATGAAAGAGTGAGCTTGAAAGAATTAGAGCTTTTAGAAAAAGTGTTTTTGGGGGTTTTAGAGGATTTAAACGAGAAATAAAGGGGTGTATAATAATAGTTTTGGTGTAAGGGTTTTTGCTTTTAATACCAACGCCTTTTTCGCTGATAAAAACCACTAAACCAACTCAAGCTTTAGCATGCCAGTATCCATTTATCATGGTCTATAAGAGTGTGGAATGCTTGACAAAGTAACCAAAGCTTTATAATGTTCTTCTCCTTTTTTTAGATTACTTTAATTACTTTAATTACTTTAATTACTTTAAAGCTCTTACCAAACCACTCTTAAAGGGGTGGCTCAACCAACTTTTTAAAACAAACTCTTTTAAGCCCTATCTTCAGAAGCATCCCTTTTAGCATAGCAATTAAACTCAAACAACACGCAGTTAAAAGAAAAATAATTTTTTTATTCATCTCATCAATAAAGCTTCAATAAAGCTTTAATCGTCAATATTTGGTTACAATTATAAAGGATCGCATTTTTTTATAGGAGATATATCATGCTAGGAAGCGTTAAAAAAACCCTTTTTGGGGTCTTGTGTTTGGGCGCATTGTGTTTGAGATGGTTAATGGCAGAGCCAGACGCTAAAGAGCTTGTGAATTTAGGCATAGAGAGTGCAAAGAAGCAAGATTTCGCTCAAGCTAAAACGCATTTTGAAAAAGCTTGTGAGTTAAAAAATGGCTTTGGGTGTGTTTTTTTAGGGGCGTTCTATGAAGAAGGGAAAGGAGTGGGAAAAGACTTGAAAAAAGCCATCCAATTTTACACTAAAGGTTGTGAATTAAATGATGGTTATGGGTGTAACCTGTTAGGCAATTTATACTATAACGGACAAGGCGTGTCTAAAGACTCTAAAAAAGCCTCACAATATTACTCTAAAGCTTGCGACTTAAACCATGCTGAAGGGTGTATGGTATTAGGAAGCTTACACCATTATGGCGTAGGCACGCCTAAGGATTTAAGAAAGGCTCTTGATTTGTATGAAAAAGCTTGCGATTTAAAAGACAGTCCCGGGTGCATTAATGCAGGATACATATATAGTGTAACAAAGAATTTTAAGGAGGCTATCGTTCGTTATTCTAAAGCATGCGAGTTGAACGATGGTAGGGGGTGTTATAATTTAGGGGTTATGCAATACAACGCTCAAGGCACGGCAAAGGACGAAAAGCAAGCGGTAGAAAACTTTAAAAAAGGTTGCAAATCAGGCGTTAAAGAAGCATGCGACGCTCTCAAGGAATTGAAAATAGAACTTTAGTTTTAATAAAGTTAAGCTAAACGCCATGTTTAGCTGGCTTTTACGCTTTTTAATGTTTTAATGAAAAACACGAACCCCACGAACCAATCTTTTAATGATCATAAAAGACTTTTATCGAATCCGTTCATTCCAAACGCCGTTTTGAGATTGGTGCTTGAAAGGTTAAAGCGAGTTTGTTCAAACCCTTAAAAAGGGTTTTTAACCCCTACAACACTTTCAATAGCACGCTATTTAGGCGTTCGTTAAAGCTTTTAGCGTCTTTCAAAGCCCCTTTTTCTATTAGTGTTTGAAAGATTTAAGCATTTTTATTCAAACCCTTAAAAGGGTTTTATCTCCTTACAACACCTTCAATAGCACGCTATTTAAACGCTCGTTAAAGCTTTTAGCGTCTTTTAAAGCCCCTTTTTCTAGAAGTTTCGCCCCATCATAAAGCAACCAGATAAAAGCGCTCAACTGCTCTTTATCTTCGCATTTTAAGAGTTTTTGCAAAATCGCATGGTTAGGGTTTAATTCTAAAGTTTTCTTGCTTTCAGGCACGCTTTGACCCATTTGACGCATAAAATTAGCCATCATCGCATTTGGTTCATCGCCTATTAAAGCCACCGCTGAAGTGAGATGATTAGAAAGCTCTACGCCCCTAATCTCATCTTTAAGATTTTCTTCAAACGCTTTCATTAAATCTTTAAACCGCTCTTTTACCTCATCGTTGATTTCTTCCAAACCAAGCTCTTTCAGGCTCTCGCTATGGCTAGCGTCTTTAAAGGGCGTTTTATCGTATTCATTCACGCCTGGCATCACAAACGCATCAATTTCATCGCTCAATAACAAAACATCATAGCCTTTTTGAGCGTATTTTTCTAAAAGCGGGGACGCCTTTAGTAAGTCTAAATTTTCGCCTAAAAGGTAGTAAATGCTTTTTTGATTTTCTTTTAAATTTTCTTTGTATTCTTTTAAAGAAATCAATTCTCCTTTGTCTTTAGAATAGAATCTTAACAATTCTAAAAGTTTTTCTTTGTTTTCAAAATCCCCATACAAGCCTTCTTTTAACACTTTCCCGAAAGGCTCATAGAATTTATGGTAATTTTTTTCATCCTTGCTCAAGCGTTCAATCTCGCTTAAAATCTTTTTCACTGAAGCCGAACGGATATTGGCTAAAATCTTATTCTGCTGTAAGATTTCACGGCTCACGTTCAAGGGCAAATCTTCGCTGTCAATCACGCCTTTAACAAACCTCAAATAAGAGGGCAACAATTCTTTGTCATCATCAGTGATAAACACCCTTTTAACATAAAGTTTGACCCCGCTTTTATAATCCACCCTAAACAAATCAAAGGGTGCTTTGCTAGGGATGTAAAAAAGCGTTGTGTATTCTAAAGAGCCTTCCACTTTATTATGGATATAGCTCAAAGGTTCGCTGTTGTCATGCACAAACGATTGGTAAAACTCTTTGTAATCTTTGTCTTTTAATTCGCTCTTATTCATTTTCCATAAAGCGCTCGCTTGATTGATCTGCTCGCATTTTTCTTCTTTAATTTCTTTTTGATGATCCCCTTCGCCCTCAAATTTCGTATCGGTGTAAGTTAGAAAAATAGGGAAAGGGATATGCTCAGAATACTTTTTAACAATGCTATCAATCTCCCAACGGCTCGCAAAATGAGAATCTTCTTCTTTTAAAAAGAGGGTGATTTCTGTGCCTTGCTCCTCTTTAACGCATTCGCTGATTTCAAACTTGCCCTTACCATCGCTCACCCATACATAAGCTTGATGACTGGTAACTTTCTTGGTTTGAACGACAATCTTACTCGCTACCATGAACGCCGAATAAAAGCCCACGCCAAACTGGCCAATCAGTGCGCTATCTTTTTTCTTATCCCCGCTCAAAGCGCTCAAAAAGCTCTTCGTGCCTGATTTAGCGATCGTGCCTAGATGCTCAATGAGATCGCTTTTATCCATGCCTATACCATTATCTTTAATCGTTAAGGTCTTTTTCTGGCTATCAAAACTCAAATAAATGCTAGGCGTGATATTCAGCCCTTTTAATTTCTCATCGGTTAGCATCAAATAATTCAGCTTGTCCAAAGCGTCGCTCGCGTTAGAAATCAACTCTCTTAAAAAAATCTCTTTATTAGAATACAAAGAGTGGATCATCAAATCCAAAAGCTGGTTGATTTCAGTTTGGAAGGTGTATTCTTGATTAGACATTGATCTTTTCCTTTAATAAAATTTTTAAGATTATACAATAAAAGCGCGCTTTAAAGGGGTATGCTATGGCTAAAAAAATAACATGAAAGAATGGTTAATTTCTTAAAAACGATAACTCATAGAGCTCATAAAATAGCTTCTATCTTGAATGGTTTGAGCGAAATCAGGGTTATAACCGCCTGTAAAAAACCCTACCTTATAACCCTTATGCATCGTGATTTGATAGCCATTAAACATTAGCATTAAATAGATATGTTTTTTAAGGTTGTATTTAAAAGTAACCCCTAAGCTTTGCGAATCAGCCCTTGGGGAATAGGTCAATTTCCCATACAATTGCACCAAAAGATTCTTAACGCTCTTCCCTACAAAAGCGTTAATGGTTATGGAATTAGCGTTGTAAAAATTGGAATAAGCGTCTTCATAAGGGGTGTCGTCTTTCGTGTCATAAAAAGGATCCGCTGGCGAGCCATTCCAGCCTAATTGAACGCTCGCGTTCCCAAAATTCTTATACACGCTCCAGCCAAAACGATAAGAGCGGAAATTGATCCTTTGAAACACAAACAAACTCGCGCTTTTTTTACCCACTAAAGCGGCTCTGTAATAATCTTTAGACAAATAATCGCTATAGAGAGGAAACCATGCGTAAAAAGTCGTTTGGATGCGCCAAAGAGATTTCCAATAAGATTTTGTGTCATGGGTGATTTCAAATCCAGGAGCGTTAAAATTTTTAGGGTAAAACCAAATAAAAGGCGCGATCCTAATGTATTTATTTTCGTAAATGAGGTTGAAATTGTGCATGCCGTAGTTGGTTTTTTGCTTGTAATTGACAGGGGCGTAAAAATCCCTAATGTATTGTTCATTGGCTAAAGCCCTTCCAAAGGTGCTAAACCACTCTACCCTAAACTTTTTCCACCGGTAAAAAAGCTCAAACCCTTGATTAAACCCGCTCAAAAACAAAGCCTTAGAGGGGTAACGCCCTAGTTTAATCCCAAAAATGTCCTTATATTGATAATCTAAATACAAATTGTATAACACATAAGGCCTAGCGTTTTGAGCCTTTTGCTCTCTGGTCCAATTTTGGCTGTGTTGCATCAAATAGCCCTCCCATCGCCCCATGTAATACCAGTTCGCCGGCTGAAACCCTGCCTTAGGGTTGGCTTCATCAATCAAAAACTTCGTGGAATCATAAGCTAACGATCCTATTTCGCCCCCCACCCCAAAACCCAGTTTGTGGTTTTCAATCCCTTTAGGGAGCAAACTAACATCAACTTGTAAAGCCCCGGTAGTGGTTACATAACTCCCTGTAGGATAAATCCCTTTTTTTGAATTGATAACCGACTGGTTGAAAGCGATGCGTGAAAATGATCCCACTCTTGCGCTGATTTGATACTCAAAAGCGTTGAGAAAAACCCCATTCAAAGCTAAAAACCCTAGCCAAACTTTTTGATTAAGCACCCTTTTACTAAACACCTTTTCTATTGAATTCTAATATTATGCCATGAAACAAACTCGCAAGCCGCTCGCTTATTGTTGTTTTGAAAAAAAAAAAAAAACGATAAAATGACAAAAATCCCCCTTTTTACAAAAAAGCGGGTTCAATTTAAAGATTTAAGGATTATGCATGCAAGAGATTGTCCCTATTGTTGTGGCTTTTGATAACAATTATTGTATCCCTGCTGGCGTGAGCTTATTTTCCATGCTAGCAAACGCCAAACGAGAGAGAGAGTAAAACTCTTTTATAAAATCCATTGTTTGGTGGAGGGTTTAAGCCCAGAGAATGTGGCCAAATTAGAAGAAACAATCGCTCCTTTTAGCGCTTTTTCTAGCATAGAGTTTTTGGATATTACCGATGAAGAATTAGAACCACGCCACAATTATTACAAGCTTGACGCTTTAATAGCGAGTGAAATTAAAAAATTGTATTTAAAACTCAATGCTTTTTCGCAAAAACGCTTTTCTAAAATGATCATGTGCCGTTTCTTTTTTGCCTCCCTTTTCCCTCAATATGAAAAGATGATCATGTTTGATGTGGACACTTTGTTTGTGGATGATATGAGCGAGAGCTTTTTTATCCCCCTTGAATCGCATTATTTTGGGGCTGTGAGGGAAAAAGATTTGATCGCTATGAACAGGAATTCGGCTAAGGATTTATACGAATTACGCCAAATGCACGCAAAATCTATCGGTGTCGCTGACGCTTTCCCTAACTTAGAAGAAGCGCAAATCCTTTTTGACAACTACTTTAACGCTGGGTTTTTAGCCTTAAATTTAAAATCATGGCGTAAAGAAAATCTTGAAAACCAATTGATTGGATTTTTCCTTTTGAAAAATGAAAAACTTTTATTTAGCGATCAAGACGCTTTGTGTTTTGTGTGCCGTGGTAGGATTTTAGAATTGCCTTATTCATACAATGCCCACCCCAGTTTCCTTGATACGCCCTCATTCCCTAGCATTAAAGAAGCACGCATGCTGCATTTTTGGGGCGATAAACCCTGGAAACTCTTAAGCGTCATTGGCGCGAAAAAATGGCATGAAGCGTTGATTCAAACGCCTTTTAAAGACGCCTATTTTAACGCTTCTTTTTTAGATCACCTCTTTGAATCCCTTCAAAATAGGGATAAAGAAACCCAAGAAATCCACGCTCTTAATAAAATCCTGTCTTTTTCAGACAAACGGCATTCTTTTGAATTTCTTTTGCCTAGGCTTTCTTCTAAACTCCTTGTAGAATTTTTGCTTTTTAAAGCCAAACAAAAAGTAAAGCGATTGGTTAAAAGGGTTTTTTAAAAGGGTTTTTTAAAACCCCTTTCAAAACTAATGCGAGCAAGCATGCGTTTGCGTGGGCTGAATATCCTTATTATCGGCTAGTTTTTCCTTTTCCACTTTGTCTAAAAAAGTGCTCAAATCCTTTGCCATTTTTTCAAAAATCTTAGCGCTCACGCTATCAGGGTGAGAAATCACAATCGGTTCGCCCTTATCCCCCCCTAAACGCACTTTAGGCTCTAAAGGGAGCTTGGCTAAAATCTGCGTGTGGTAAGCTTCTAGCAACTCATTCATGGAATTTGAGCCAAAAATCTCGCTCTCTTTCTTGCAATGCTCACACACAAAACTCCCCATATTTTCTACAATGCCCGCAATAGGAATGTGTAGTTTCTTAAACATGTCCAAACTCCGTTTAGCGTCATCTAAACTCACTATTTGAGGCGTCGTAACGGTGATTCCTGCACTCAAAGGCACAGCTTGGGCTAGCGTGAGTTGCGCATCGCCTGTTCCTGGGGGCATATCCACCACCAACACATCTAAATCCCCCCAAATAATATCGCTTAGCATCTGCTCAATCGCTCGCATAAGCATGGGTCCTCTCCAAATGAGACTCTGCCCTTCATCATACAAAAGCCCCATGCTCATCACAGAAACGCCAAAAGCCTTTAAAGGAATGAGTTTTTTACCGCTAGGATCCATGATCACATCAGCGTTTTGCAAGCCCATCATTCTAGGGATATTAGGGCCATACACATCAGCGTCTAGTAACCCCACTTTTTGGTTTAAATTCGCTAAAGCGATACTTAAATTCACGCTAGTGGTGCTTTTACCCACACCGCCCTTGCCTGAGCTTATCATGACCACATGTTTGATGTTTTTAGCCAGATTTTTAGTGGCGGGCTTTGGGGCTTGCGGTTTAGGCGGGGTTTTAATATCCAAATTCAAAGCTTTCACGCCTTTTTCTTGCATCGCTTTGGAGATATTTTCTCTTAAAATCGCGCTCGTTTCTTCAGAGCTTGAGGGGATTTCTATTAAAAGCCCTAACTGATCGTCATGCAAAGCGATGTTTTTAACAAAACCAAAGCTGACAATATCCTTTTCAAAATTAGGGTAAATGATCGTTTTTAACGCATTCAAGACATCTTCTTGGGTGAGCATTTTAATCCTTAAAATGATAGTATTTGAATTTTCTTTATAGCATGTTTTGTTTAATTTTGCATCATCAATTAAGTTTGCGTTTTGAAAGGGTAAGACATGAAACTTCATAAGCGTGTTTTGAAATTGCACCATTTTAGGAATTTGGGTAAAAACTCGCCTGCAGAATTGCTTTTAAATTCAAGTTTTGAAAAACATGGGGGGTTGGTGGTTTTAGTGGGGGAAAATAATGTCGGCAAAAGCAATGTTTTAGAAGCTTTAAAAATCTTTAATGATGCGGATATTAAACTTTGTAATGAAGAAGATTATTTCAAACCCCATGAAAAAGATTCCCTTTTAAGTTTAGAAGAAGAAACAATCCTTGATCACAAAATCACAGGTTTTTCTTGCGTGGATTTGAGGATCCAATCTAAAGGAGTTAGCGAAGAATTAAAAGAATTATCAAAAATATTAATCAGCTATCCTTTTGAAAAACATGTAGAAGCTTTAGGGGAACAATGTAGCAACAGCGTTTATATTCCCACTAACAATAACGACTATTCAAATATTTGCACTTTTGTGAGTAATTTTATAAATCTTATAACTTCTTACAATTCATTAGAATCATTTTTACATTTTTACAAAGAAAAATTAAAATTGAGCGAGCTTGTAACTGAATATGCCAACGCAACCAACAATCTGTTTTTCAAAGAATTAATCAAACATGTAAGCGGTAATAGCGAATGGATTAAAAATTTTTGTCAGTGTGTCAAAGAAATCAAAAAGTGCAATACGCCTGATAAAAAATACAACACAGATGAATTTTTTGTCATGGGGCAACACAAACAAAATCAATTGGAAAAAATTTATTCTTATTTTAAAAAACTTAGTGAAGGTGAAATCAAACCACAAAATGAAGACATCTTAAAAAAGCTAAAAAGTTTAGATGAAATTTTTAAGACTACCGACTTTACAAAATTCACACCAGAAACTGAAGTGAAAGACATTATTAAAGAAATAGATGAAAAATACTCTATCAATGAAAATTTTAAACAGCAATTTAGAACATTCCGATCAAATATGATCAGCATTAAAAAGAAAATTAAAAATTCTTTAAAAGATCTTAACAAAACAAGAAAGGATTTTGAAGAAGCCAAAAAATCGCTGATCAAAGAAATTGAAGATTACTGCAAAA
The DNA here is from genome assembly GCF_011140715.1 of Helicobacter pylori. Lineage (GTDB taxonomy): Bacteria > Campylobacterota > Campylobacteria > Campylobacterales > Helicobacteraceae > Helicobacter > Helicobacter pylori_DA. Next base: position 15,524 of record NZ_SFZZ01000047.1, read on the forward strand.
ATCAAAAAACGCTAAAGTTTAATTATGATGTTTTGCTAGACAATATCCAACAAATATGCAAAGAGTATGTAACAAGTCATGTTGCTAGTGATGAGTCTAAAGATATGAAATACATGATGTGCCAGTTTTATTTGAAGCAGATAGATTTGTTAGTCAATTCAGAAATCGAACAATACAGATACAGTGATTTTTTTGAATCAGCAAGAAAATATCTGTGGGAGAATATAAAAACTTTAGATGAAAAAAGTGGCGTTCATTTGTTCCCCAAAGATATTTATGAAATCAAGCAAAAATTTGAAGCAAACAAGGAAAAATTCAAACAAAGTAAAAATTATTCTGAGTTCGCAGAATATTGCAGAGAGTGCAATCCTTATACAGCGTTTCAAGGTTTAAGAAACAGGGTTAATTTTCCTTTGAAAGATCACTCATTGGATAAATTTGTGCCAACCATGAAAGAATACAAAGAGCTAAAAATCACAGATAACGACCTTGAGACTGCATTATTTACTGGTCTTAATTATTCTTCCCCTTCTGAATTTGAATCGGACTGGTTCTTTAGAAATTCATTATTTAGAAAAATGGATTTTCATCCTAATACAATTTGGAATACTTTTGGGAAAATTTTGAATTATAAAAATTTTGATCAAAAAAACTTAAAATATGAACAAGCGTTAGAAATAATGTTTGATAAAAATAATGATTTAGAAGTTTATTTTAGTCTTGATAAATCGTTTGTTATTCCTAAAAAATACTTGCAAGAAATCAACCAAGAATCACTAAAAGAAATCAAACAATCAGAATTTCCTTTTAATATTGAAGCAAAAGGCGAATGCGATAACAATGTATGTCAACTTGAATTTTTTAATGATAAAAGCTCTCTTTTATTTAAGGTAAATTTTACAGAAATATTAGAAAACATTGCAGAAATCATGGAATACAACATGCAATTAAAAATGGATTCTTTAATCGCAAAAGAATTTAATAAGCTTTTAGCGATCGCTCAAGATGACCATCAAGATAATTACCAATTTGGAATCTGTGTTAAATATGAATCCGAAAGTTCATACAAAATAAAACTTGAAATTTATGATTGCAGAAAATCCGACAATCAAAAACCAATCATTTTAAGCCAGCAAAGCACCGGTTTTCAATGGGCGTTTAATTTTGTGTTTGGTTTTCTCTACAATGTGGGATCAAATTTTAGTTTTAACAAGAATATTATTTATGTCATGGACGAGCCAGCTACCCACTTGAGCGTGCCAGCCAGAAAGGAATTTAGGCAATTTTTAAAAGAATACGCTCATAAAAATAATGTTACTTTTGTTTTAGCCACCCATGACCCTTTTTTGGTGGATACGGATCATTTAGATGAAATAAGGATTGTAGAAAAAGAAACAGAAGGCTCTGCGATTAAGAATAATTTTAACTATCCCTTAAATAATACGAGCAAAAACTCCGACGCCCTAGATAAAATCAAACGCTCTTTAGGGGTGGGCCAGCATGTTTTTTGCGATCCTAAAAAACACCGAATCATCTTTGTGGAAGGCATCACCGATTATTGCTATTTGAGCGCTTTTAAATTGTATTTCAATGAGCGAGAATTCAAAAACGACCCCTTTTATTTCACTTTCTTACCCATTTTAGGGCTTAAAAAAGAACCAAACGAGATGAAAGAAACCATTCAAAAACTTTGCGAATTAGACAACAACCCCATTGTTTTGATAGATGATGACATAAAAAGAGATAACCCTGACCTTGACCCACAAAAAGCAAAAAGCGAAGAATTTAAAAACGCTAATAAAGAAATGCATGATCCTATCAAAATTTTACAGCTCTCAGACTGCGATGAAAATTTCAAACAAATTGAAGATTTGTTTACCAAAAAAGATAGGCAAAAGTATTTATTGAACAATAAAAAAAGAGACTTAGCCATGGCGTTCAAAACAAGGCTCTTGTATAGCAGGAAAGACGATGTGGTGGGTGAAGAAACAAAAGAGAATTTTAAAAAATTGTTTGAGTGGATCGTATGGATCACAAATTTGATCAAATGCTGAATGCGTTGCTGGTTAAAAAATAATGCATAAAATTTGATTATAATACCCCACAATATTATAAGTGAAAGGATTTTGATGTTTAAAAAAATGTGTTTGAGCTTGCTGATGATAAGCGGTGTTTGTGTGGGGGCAAAGGATTTGGATTTCAAGCTGGATTATCGTGCGACTGGGGGGAAACTCATGGGGAAAATGACGGACTCTAGTCTTTTAAGCATCACTTCCATGAACGATGAACCGGTGGTAATTAAAAATCTCATTGTCAATAGAGGAAATTCGTGCGAAGCGACTAAAAAAGTAGAACCCAAATTTGGCGATAAGTTTAAAAAAGAAAAACTCTTTGATCATGAATTAAAATACTCGCAACAGATATTTTACCGCCTGGATTGCAAGCCTAACCAATTGTTAGAAGTTAAAATCATCACGGACAAGGGCGAGTATTACCATAAATTTTCCAAATAAAATTTGGTTTTTGTTCTAATGGGGTGTTGGTAATGAAGTTTAAAAACGCTAAAAAATTTTTTAATATCAAAAAGTTTGTTTAGCAAGCGGTAATTTCTTGTAATGCGGTCTTAGAGGGTTAGGGGGGATTTAGTTGGGGATTAAAGGGGTATTAAAGCGCAAAATATCCCCCTATCCCCTTAAGAGTTTTGCTATCAAACCAAGTAACCAAAGCCCTATTTTTAAAAAACAGACTAAAAAATATTAATTTCTATATTGGGTTCTCAATGGGTTGTTGGTTGAGTTTCTGCGTTTTTAGCTGAGACGCTACTAGTCATTGGAAGAATTGGGTTCAGAAAAATATAAAAAATAATAGTCAGTTATTCATCTTATAAAGTTAAAGAAGCTTATATAACCTAACTCAGATAAGTATAAATATTATGACAATAACTGGTCCAATTATATAAGGAAAAAACATTATTATAGTAACTAGAATATAGCCGAAATATTCAACAAATTTATCCCATATTCTACTAAAAAACCATCAGTATCGCCTCTAAATGCCATTATAGTAGCTCTAATAGCTGTTAATACTAACCCAATAAGAACAATAGGTATTAAAAAGACTAGAATGCCTTTAAACATTATTCATCTTTTACTTTAAAAATAATTTCTGCTATAAGGAATAAAATCCCTAAAGAAACCCCTTTTATGGAGTTTCTTTTTGAGCTTGATCTAAAGCCATTTGTGCATGCTTACAATCCTTTTTAAAAGACTTCGTGATAAAATTAACCTTAAGCGTCGAATCAAAGGCTTTGTGGCATTTTTTAAGCTTGTGATCGCGCTCTTGTGGGTCTTGCAAATAATATTTCACTGAATGCACAAAACTGAAATGAAACCCCATAGGAGGGATACGGCTATCTGGCGTGCCTTCACAATGATCGCTACAATAATCACTTTGCGCCTTCAACCCCCCCAACACCACTAAAAATAAAAAAAATATCTTTTTCATCAATACTCCTTCAATCTTTTCTTAACTCCCTCCAAAATACACCAACGCTGAACCCCAAGTCAATCCCCCACCAAAAGCGTCTAAAAGCATTAAATCGCCCTTTTTCAAACGCCCCTCTTCATAAGCTTCACACATGGCCATAGGGATACTGGCTGCTGAAGTGTTGCCGTATTTATGCACGGTTAAAACCACTTGCTCATCTTTAAAATCCAAATGCTCTCGCACCGCTTGAATGATTCTAAAATTAGCTTGATGCGGGATAAACAGACGCACATCTTCAGGTTTGAGAGCGTTTTTTTCTAAGATCATTTCCACATCTTTTAAAAGCGTTTTTACCGCTAGTTTAAACACTTCATTGCCTTTCATGCACAAAAAAGGCTCTGAAGCTTCTTCTTTAGCGTTAAAGGGCGTGGGTTTTAGAGTCCTTGGCGTATAAAGATAATTAGAAAAATTCCCGTTCGCTGAAATCTGCACGTCTAAAATGCTTTCTTTTAAACGCTTGGTTCTGCCTATCACGCACGCCCCAGCCCCATCGCCAAATAAAATACAAGTCCCCCTATCTTTAAAATCTAACACGCTGCTCGTTTTTTCTGCCCCCACGATCAGCACATTTTCGCACATCCCGCTCTCAATATACGCCTTAGCCACCGATAATAAATAAATAAAACCCGTGCAAGCGGCTGAAATATCAAACGCCGGCTTGTTTTCAATGCCTAATTTCGCACTCAACACGCAAGCGGTTGAAGGCATGGCCAAAAAATCAGGGCTTAAAGTCGCCACAACCACCAAATCAATGTCTTTTGGGGTTAAATGCGCTCTCTCTATGGCCTGTTTAGCCGCTATTACCCCTAAATCGCTGCTTTTTTCTTCATCGTTAGCGAAACGGCGCTCTTTGATACCAGTCCTTTTTTCTATCCATTCATCGCTGGTATCCAAAAATTGCTGAAACTCTGCATTTTTCACACACTCGCTTGGAACATGCATCGCAATGGATTTAAGAGAGGCGTAAAATTCCATTCAATCCCCTTAACATAGTCATCTTTAAGCGTCTTGCTGATCACTTTGATGCACAGAAACGCTAGGCTTCAAACTCTCAAACGCTTGAGTAATCCTCAAACAAACCTGACTTTCAACAGCGCTAATGGCCTGATAAATCGCGCATTCAACCGCTCTAGCGTTGCTCTTGCCATGGCTGATGATCACGCTTTTATTCACGCCCAAAAGCGGTGCTCCCCCATATTCAGCGTAATCGGTTTTTTGTTTTAAAATACCAAACGCGTTCTTAAGCATCAAAGCCCCCATTTTAGATTTAAAAGAGCTTTTAATTTCATCTTTAAAAATAGAACCTATCGCGCTAGCGACCCCTTCTGTTGTCTTTAAGACCACATTCCCCATAAAGCCATCGCAAACCACCACATCCACAACCCCTTTGAAAATATCGCTCCCCTCCACATTGCCATAAAAGAAGTCGTAAGCTTTCAGCATTTTATGCGTTTCTTTAACGAGCATGTTCCCTTTAATATCTTCTTCGCCATTACTCAAAAGACCCACCTTAGGGCTATCATAATGCAGCACGCTTTTAGCGTATTCATACCCCATAAGAGCAAAATCAATCAAATATTCAGGCTTGCAATCCGTGTTCGCTCCCGCATCTAACAGCACGCTAGGGCGTTTGCCAACGCTTGGCATTAAAGTGCAAATAGCAGGCCTTTCAACCCCCTTGATACGCCCTAAACGCAAGGTGGCTAAACCCATAGTCGCCCCGCTATGCCCCGCTGAAATCAAAGCGTCAGCCCCATTTTTCAAAATATCCATACCCAAGTAAATGGAAGATTCCTTACGCTTGATCGCCTCAGTGGCGGCTTCTTCCATTTTAATGTAATCTTGCGTGTGGATCATTTCCACTTTGCTGGCTAACTCTTTAGAAATAAAAGGGGTCGCTTTGTCTTTATCCCCCACTAAAACCGCACTAAAACTCTTATTTTCTAAAGCCCTTGAGACTCCCTCAATAATGGGTAAAACCCCATGGTCAGCCCCCATTAAGTCTATTACAATTTTCATCATGCGTCCTTAAAAGGCTTGTTGCAATCCGTTGCAATCCTTTAAAATACTTTCTATCATTAAAGATAGCTTTTATATTAGTATTCTTTAGTAAATTTGTTAATGTGGTGGGGAAGCTTCCAAGTGCCATCTTTAGCTTTTATGGGCTTAGCCAACTTAACGCTATAATGCGTGCGCCTTTTTGCCGCTCTTGTCTTACTCACTCTTCTATCAGGTACTGCCATAAATTCTCCTTAATTTCAATCTGCATAATGGTAGTCTAATCTAATAGACTCCACTTCAGAGCGTAAAATTTCGCTCAAATCAATAAAACCATTGAAAGATTCAATAACGTCTAAATTATCAAAATCCAAACTTTGGCTTTGCGTATCCCACAACCCGTCTGAAATATGCAAAACCAACGACTCATCAAGGCTTTTTTTAAACTCTTTACCGCTTGTATCGCAAACAAGCATCAATTCACCCTTAAGGCGTGCTTTCAAGCGGAACAATTTCGCCCCCACTCGCACAACTTCGCCCTCTAAAACCACTCCCTCATGCTCTAAAGAAAACGCTTTAGGTGCATTAAAAGCGATTTTACGCATTTCAAATTGCATGCTTACTTAAAACGCCCTTAAATCTTAAAGATCTCTAGCGGCAAAAAAGAAAGCGATTTCATTATGCGCGTTTTCCAAGCTATCGCTCCCATGCACCGCATTAGCGTCAATGCTTTCAGCAAAATCCGCTCTGATAGTGCCTTTTTGGGCGAGTTTGGGATCAGTCGCTCCCATAAGATCTCTGTTTTTAGCCACCGCATCTTGACCCTCTAAAACCATAACCACCACCGGACCACTGACCATAAATTCTATTAAATCTTTAAAAAAGGGTCTCTCTCTGTGGATCGCATAAAAGCTTTCAGCGTCTTTAACGCTCAAATGCAAGCGTTTCATCGCAATCACTTCCAAGCCGTTACTCTCAAAGCGATCAATGATTTTGCCTACCACTTTTTTCTTAAGCGCATCCGGCTTAATAATAGATAGCGTTCTTTGTTTCAATTTAAACTCCTTGTGAATTGTTGATTATACAAAAATTTTTTAAAATATTACCCTTAAAATAATTTTTTAACGCTTAAAGAACGCTTGAATCTCTTCGGCTTTGTTGGTTTTTTCCCAAGTGAATTCCTCTAGTTCTCGCCCAAAATGCCCATAAGCTGAAGTGAGCGAATAAATGGGCCTTAACAGATCCAAGCTTTCAATAATGCCTTTTGGCGTGAGTTTGAAAACTGATTTCACGCATTTTTCTAGCTCCGCGCTTGAATACTTGCTCGTGTTATGCGTATTCACATAAACAGACACCGGCTCTATCACCCCAATCGCATAAGCAAGCTGCACGGTCGCTTTATCGCAAACCCCACTCGCTACCAAATTTTTAGCCACATAGCGGGCCGCATAAGCCGCGCTCCTATCCACTTTACTAGGGTCTTTCCCACTAAACGCTCCCCCCCCATGCGGGCAACTCCCCCCATAAGTATCCACGATGATTTTTCTGCCTGTTAAGCCCGCATCGCCTTGCGGCCCACCGATGACGAATTTTCCTGTAGGATTGACAAAAAACTTGATATTGTCATGCAAATATTCTTTGGGCAAAACCTTATACACGATCTCTTCAATCACGGCTTCTTTTAAATGTTTTTGCGAAACTTCTGGGGAATGTTGGGTGGAAATGACAATCGTATCAATGCTTACAGGCTTGTTGTTTTCATAACGCACGCTCACTTGAGACTTGCCATCAGGTCTTAAAAAAGGCAGAGTGTTGTCTTTTCTTTTTTGAGCCAGAGCGAAAGTGAGCTGGTGCGCTAAATGAATGGGTAAGGGCATGAGCGTTTCAGTCTCCTTGCACGCATAACCAAACATAAGCCCTTGATCCCCTGCCCCAATCTCGCCATCTTCTCTATCCACGCCTTGATTAATATCAGGGCTTTGCTCGCCAATGCCATTTAAAACCGCCGCGCTTCTATAATCAAAGCCATAAAGAGCGTCTGTATAACCAATCTTTTTAACCACTTCTCTTGCAATCTCTTGCATAGGGGCATAAACAGAAGTTTTTAACTCGCCAGTGATCATGCAAAACCCGTTAGAAACTAAAGTTTCGCATGCGACTTTGGCTTTTTGATCGCGCTCAATAATGTAATCTAAAACCGCATCGCTGATTTGATCAGCCATTTTATCAGGATGCCCCTCGGTTACTGATTCAGAAGTGAAAAGAAAACTATCTTTCATTGGTTGTCCTTATTAAAATAATCATTCGTATTCAAAATGGGCTTATTATAGCTTATTTCATTCTTTAAGACTTAAAAAACCCTTTAGCTTTTTGCAACAAACTCGTTTTTTGCTGTTTCCTGAAATTCGTTCTTAAATGGGCTAAGAAATGGTGCCACTCATGGATTTCCATAGCAGGGATCGCTCCGGCAAAATTAGTGTTAGGGGGCAAGTCCTTACCCACCGCGCTTTTACCCCCAATTTGAGTGAATTCGCCCACATGCAAATGCCCTCCAATGCCCACTTGACCGCCAAAAACCACATTACGGCCAGTGGTTGTAGAACCGCTCAAGCCTACTTGAGAAACAACGATGCTGTGTTCGCCTAAAACGCAATTATGCCCGATTTGAACCAGATTATCAATCTTAACGCCCTCTTTAATCAAAGTCTCGCCAAACACCGCCCTATCAATCGCCGTGTTAGCTCCAATTTCTACATTTTTTTGAATCCTAACAATCCCCACATGCTCAATTTTGACATGCTCTCCTAAAGCGGTGTGCGCATAACCAAAGCCATCGCCTCCGATCACACTGCCTGCATGGATAATCACATTATCCTCTAAAATCGTGTTTTGATACAAAATGACACGAGGATACAAAATGCAATTTTTACCGATCTTGACCCCATCAGCGATCACCACGCCCGGATAAATCAAAGAATTTTCGCCAATTTCTACGCCCTCTCCAATCATCACATTAGGCATGATCGTTACTCTTTCAAAATGTTTAGGCTCATTCACGCTTTCTGGGTTTTTAAAAAAAGGGATTTTAAAGGCATGCGAAGCTTTAGCAAAGGCTAGATGCGGGTTATCCACGATTAAAGCTTGCATGCGTTTTGGCACTTTAGAAGATTCTTTTTTACGGATAAACACCGCCCCAGCTTTTGAGTCTTTTAAAAGTTTAAGGTAACGCGCTTGGTCAATATAGCCAATATCATTAGGCGTGGCCTTATCCAATTCCGCTAAAGCATGCACTTCAAAATCGTTTGAAAATTCCGTTTCAATAGAATAGGTGCTCAACAATTCGCTTAATTTCATCAATACCCCTTATGGTTCTTTATGCAAATCCCACAATAGCGTAGCTTTATTATCTTTTTCTTCCACAGCCCCCATGCCCATAACATGATAGCCAGCATCCACAAAATGCACTTCCCCACTCACCCCACTAGACAAGCTAGAGAGCAAATACATCCCGGCATTGCCCACTTCCTCTAAACTCACATTTTTTCTTAAAGGGGCGTTGATTTCATTCCATTTTAAAATCATTCTAAAATCAGCGATCCCGCTAGAAGCGAGCGTCCTAATGGGCCCAGCTGATAGGGCATTCACCCTTATATGGTGTTTGCCTAAATCCACCGCTAAATAACGCACTGCGCTCTCTAGGGCCGCTTTAGCCAACCCCATCACATTGTAATGCGCCATGTATTTGGTGCTACCCAAATAGCTTAAAGTCAAAACAGACGCCCCGTTATTCAATAAAGGTTTTAGAGTGTTTGTCAGCTCTATTAAAGAATAAACAGAAATTTCCATAGCGGTGTTAAACGCGCTTTTAGAAGTTTCTAACAAGCTCCCTTCTAAAGCCTCTTTAGGGGCAAAGGCCACGCTATGAACGATAAAATCCAATGAGCCTAAATCCTTTTTAACGCTATTGTATAGCACCTTGAAATGCTCTTCTTTGCTCACATCCAATTCATACACATAGGGGCTATTCAATTCCTGCGCGATAGGCCTCACGCGCTTTTCTAAGCTCTCATTCAAATAAGTGAAAGCCAAAGTAGCCCCTTGATTGAAGCAAGATTGAGCGATCCCATAAGCGATAGATTTATTGTTTGCCACCCCTACAATAAGCCCTTTTTTACCTTTTAAAAATCCCATGATTTTCCTTTATAAAAATGAAATGATTGTTTTAAAATTTTCTAATTCCCAAGACGCGCTCCCGATCAATAAGCCATCCACGCTATCAATCCCTAAAATTTCTTTAGCGTTTTGTGTGTTCACGCTCCCCCCATACAACAAGGGCGTTTTTTGATTTAAGATTTGCTTTAAAAAACCATGCGTGAGGTAAATATCTTCTAAAGAAGCGCTTTTTTTGGTGCCAATCGCCCAAATAGGCTCATACGCCACAATTAAATTGGAATAATTAAGATCAATATTTTCTAATTGCTCGCTTAAAAATTCCTTTACAGCCACTAAACCCTTTTCTCTAGTTTTTAAATCTTCGCCAATACAATAGACAATTTTAAAATTTTTATCTTTAAAAAAATCAAACTTTTCTTTCAAAAAACTAGGGCTTTCCTTTAAAAGCGTCCGCCTCTCGCTATGCCCTATTAAAAGCGTGTGGATTTTGAGTTCTTCTAAATGCTTGGAAGTGATTTCACCGGTAAAAGCCCCACAATCTCTAGGGTAAGCGTTTTGCGCTCCTAAAGTGAAATGCAAAAACGAATTAGGCAATAACCCCAAAAAATCAGGGAATACAAACACCCTGTCAAAATGCTGCGGTTTTAAAGTTTTTTCTAATTCTTTTAAATACGCATGGCTTTTAAAAATAGGCATAGCGGATTTAAAATTAGCCATGGCAATTTTTGTCATTGAACGATCCTTATTTTATAGGTGGTAACTAGCTCTTATTATATCTAATAGCGTTTAAAAAATGTAAATTTTAAACAATAGCCCCCTTGAATTGAATTTTTTCCCAATTTAGGTTTTGTTTATAAGAAAAATTATTTCAAATGTAGTAAAATTAAGGCAGTGTTTTTGCGTCAAGCGATTTTAGGTTAATTTTGAGTTTTTAGGAGCAGATTTTATGCAACAAGAAGAGATTATAGAGGGTTATTATGGCGCTAGTAAAGGGCTTAAAAAGAGCGGTATTTACGCTAAGCTAGACTTTTTACAGAGTGCTACAGGCTTGATTTTAGCGCTCTTTATGATAGCGCACATGTTTTTGGTCTCTAGCATCTTAATTAGCGATGAAGCCATGTATAAAGTGGCGAAATTTTTTGAAGGGAGTCTGTTTTTGAAAGCGGGCGAGCCGGCTATTGTGAGCGTGGTTGCAGCAGGGGTTATTCTTATTTTGGTCGCGCATGCTTTTTTAGCCTTGAGAAAATTCCCTATCAATTACAGGCAATACAAGGTTTTTAAAACCCATAAGCATTTGATGAAGCATGGCGATACGAGTTTGTGGTTTATCCAAGCCTTAACCGGATTTGCGATGTTTTTCTTAGCGAGTATCCACCTGTTTGTCATGCTCACAGAGCCTGAAAGCATCGGGCCTCATGGCTCAAGCTATCGTTTTGTAACGCAAAACTTTTGGCTTTTGTATATTTTCTTATTGTTTGCCGTAGAATTGCATGGCTCTATTGGGTTGTATCGCTTAGCGATTAAATGGGGGTGGTTTAAAAATGTGAGCATTCAAGGCTTGAGAAAAGTCAAATGGGCGATGAG
>NZ_SFZZ01000048.1:0-11372 GCF_011140715.1 Helicobacter pylori
CCTTGAAATTTCGTTTTTGGGGTGTAAAGTTGTTGTTTTATTGAAGCGGTAGTTTTGTAAAACAAAGTTTCTGTAAAACGATAGCTTTAGTTTTTCCAAAGTTCCCTTAAGGCTTTTTAGCTTTAAGGGTTTTCCTTTAAAGCTTATCCTTAACTTATGGGGTTATAAAAACTCTTTAAATTAGCCCTAATATTCTTTTTAGCGTTCTTTATTTGGGGTAAGGTTTTGCTTTTTTAATTTAGATTGGGGCTTTAAGAAAGATTGTTGTAAAATAAACACCCCCATAAGTGCAATTATGGGGATAATTTTTAATGGGAGTTTGCCATGAAAACAGAAAATGGTAAAAACTCTTGGAAAACATTATACCTTGAAATTTCGTTTTTGGGGTGTAAAGTTGTTGTTTTATTGAAGCGGTAGTTTTGTAAAACGAAGTTTCTGTAAAACGATAGCTTTAATTTTTCCAAAGTTCCCTTAAGGCTTTTAGCTTTAAGGGTTTTCCTTAAAAGTTTATCCTTAACTTATGGGGGCAACAAAAAAGGCTAACTCATCATCTCTAAAGCCAAAGTTATCATGTTATCAAAGCTCTCTATTCTTTCTTTAGGGCTTAAGGCTTCTTTAGTGATTAAGTGATCTGAAACCGAGCATAAGCATAAAGCTTTAGCGTTTAGTTCCATCGCCGTGGCGTATAACCCTGCCGCTTCCATTTCAATAGCCAAGTGGTTGTATTTAGCCATCAAATCAAAGGCATGCGTTTCAAAAGAATAGAAAAAATCGCTTGAAAAAACATTGCCCACTTTCAAATCAATACCCAAACGCTTTGCTGTTTGATACGCTCTTAAACTCAATTCAAAATCAGGCGTTGCACTCAAATCGTGGTTTAAAAAACGCACCCGATTGGTTTTAGAATCCGTTGAAGCTCCAATTGCCATGATAATGTCTTTCAGGCCAACTTTTGGACTAATCGCCCCGCAAGTGCCAATCCTTAAAAGCTCTTTAACCTGATAGGTTTTAATGAGTTCGGTTACATAAATCGTGCATGACGCAATGCCCATGCCATGCCCCATTAAAGAAACCCCCTTACCCTTATACTTCCCGCTAAAGCCTAGCATGTTACGCACATTCGTGATCTCTTTAGCGTCTTGTAAAAATTTTTTCGCAATGTAGCTCACCCTTAAAGGATCGCCGCATAAAAGGCATTGAGGATAAAAATCGCCGATTTTGGCGTTAATGTGAGGGGTCATGGTTGTCCTTTAAAGTTTAATAAGTTTTTGCCATAATCTAAGGGGCTTAATCCCAAAAAATAAGCGATACTTTGCCCAATATCCGCAAACGAATCGCTCTTGCCTAAAAAGGCTGGTTGTAAATCCTTGTGATAGAACAAAACAGGAATGTATTCTCGTGTGTGATCGGTGCCTTTAAAGCTAGGATCACACCCATGATCGGCACAAAGAATGAGCAAATCGTTTTCCCTTAAATTGTCTAAAATCTCTTTTAAGCGCATATCAAAATACTCTAAAGCGTTAGCATACCCGCTAATATCGCGCCGATGCCCATAATCGCTATCAAAATGCACAAAATTCGTGAAAATCAAGCTGTTGTTTTTGGCGTTTTTGACTCGCTCTAAAGTAACATCGCATAATTCCATCAAACTACCGGCTTTGAACTTTTGAGTGATCCCCACATGAGCGTAAATATCAGCGATTTTCCCAATACTAATGACTTCGCCTTGTTTTTCTTCAATGAATGTTTCAAAAAGCAATTTTTTATGGGGCTTTATCGCATAGTCTTTGCGCTTAGCGGTGCGTTTGAAATTCTCTCTATTGGTGCCAATAAAAGGCCTTGCGATCACTCTGGCGATCTTTAAGGGCTCTAGAATTTGAAACGCTTCTTCACAAAGAGCGTATAAGTTATCAAGCCCAAACTTTTCTTCATGCGCAGCGATTTGAAACACCGAATCCGCTGAAGTGTAAAAAATGGGGTATAAAGTTTCTAAATGCTTTTCGCCCAAATCTTTAATGATTTCTGTCCCTGATGCGTGGCAATTCCCTAAATAGCCCTTAATCTTAGTTTTGTGCATGATTTCATCTAAAATTTCTTTAGGAAACGAATCATTTTTGTCTTTAAAATACCCCCATTCAAAAAGAACGGGTGCGCCCATCATCTCCCAATGTCCAGAAATCGTATCCTTAGCGCTAGAAAGTTCTTGCGCATAAGTGTAAGCCCCTATTAAATTGGGTTGTGGTTGGAAACCCAAAGGCAATTCATTTGCAGCTTTTAGAGCGCTCAACCCTAAACCCAAACTCTCTAAATAAGGCAGTTTCAAAGCCCCACTGCGATCGTTAGAATCAGCCAGGTTATTGAAACAAGCCTTAGCGATATTGCCTAAAGTGTTCGCCCCCAAATCGCCAAAATCCTTAGCGTCTTCACTAGCCCCTATACCAAAAGAATCCAATAATAAGATTACCACTCTTTTTTGCATGTTTTGTCCTTTTAATGAGCGTTTAATCCTATGAATAACCCAGCGATAGTCGCGCTCATGAAATTAGAAAGCGTGCCTACAAGCACCGCTTTTAAAGCAAGCCTTATAATGAGATCCTTCTTTTTAGGCACTAAACTGCCAAGCCCTCCAATGAGCATAGCGACTGAACTTAAGTTAGCAAATCCGCACAACGCAAAAGTGATGATCGCTTTAGTTTTCTCGCTCAAGATTAAAGGAGGGTTATCGCCCAAATAAGGCAATAACTGCATATAGCCCACAAATTCATTGAGCGCGATTTTAATGCCTATGATTTCTCCGGCAATCCCGGCCTGACTCCACGGAATGCCTAGCATAAAGGCTAAGGGTTTTAAGAGTGTGCCTAAAATCAACCCTAAAGACAGATGCTCCATGCCTAAAAACCCCCCTACAACCCCTAAAAGCCCGTTAATGAGCGCGAGCATTCCCACAAAGGCTAAAAGCATCGCTCCCACATGCAAGGCTAAATTTAGCCCTGTGCTTGCCCCATTAGCGATAGCTTCTATGGCATTGACATGCTTTTCTGCAGAAACATCTGCATGGCTAGAAATGGTTTCGTTTTGCGGGTAAATGATTTTAGCGAACAACAGCCCCCCAGGAGCGGACATAAACGAAGCGGCGATTAAATAAGGCAAAGGAATGCCCATGCTCGCATACCCGGCTAACACAGGCCCTGCAACGCTAGCCATGCCCACGCACATGACCGCAAAAATCTCTGAATCGCTCATGCTTTTCAAATAAGGTTTAATGACTAAGGGCGCTTCGGTGTGCGCTACAAAAATATTAGCCGCTGCACTCATGCTTTCTGCTTTAGAAGTGCCTAAGCATTTTTGCAACGCCCCACCGATGAGATTGATAAATAAAGGCATGATTTTTAAATAATATAGAAGTGAAATCAAGCTAGCAAAAAAGATAATGATCGCTAAAACATTGATCGCAAAGACAAACCCCCCTATCCCTTGATCGCCCTTAGCGTTTGGAGCGAGATTACCAAATAAAAAACGCACCCCCTCATAGCCGTAACTGATCACGCTTTGTATGCCGCTGGCTAAGCCTTGCAGCATTTCCCTACCCAAAGGCACATATAAAGCCAACGCCCCTAAAGCCACTTGGATCACAAAGGCACTGACAATCGTGCGATAATTTATAGCCCTTTTATTGCTAGAAAACACCCAAGCAATAAGAAAAAGCACCGCCATCCCTACAACACTAAAAAGAGAGCTAAAAATCATCGTCAAATCCCTAATTTAAGAAATTAAAAGATGCAAGGCTATTGTAGTTTAGGTTTGCTAAAAAAAAGATTAAACGAAAATTAAATGAAGATTAAATCAAATCATGGTGTCAAGAGGGGGACTTGAACCCCCGACCTCCGGCTTATGAGACCAGCGCTCTAAACCAGCTGAGCTACCTTGACACAAGCAATTTTATAAAAAATAAAGAATGAGATTATACAAAAAATTTTCTTAAAAATCCATTAAAACTACATTAAACTTTTATTACGATCTTACTTTCTCAAATTGATGACAAAAGTTGGGCATTTTCTTGTAAAATAACCCGCATGTTTAAGAAAATTTTTCCATTAGCGTTAGTTTCATCGTTGCGGTTTTTGGGGCTTTTTATTGTTTTGCCTGTCATTAGTTTGTATGCGGATAGTTTCCATTCAAGCAGTCCCTTACTCGTGGGGTTGGCTGTGGGCGGAGCGTATCTCACGCAAATCATTTTTCAAACCCCCATGGGCATTCTTAGCGATAAGATAGGCCGTAAAGTGGTGGTTATGGTGTGCTTGTTGTTGTTTTTAATTGGCTCGTTAGTGTGCTTTGTGGCGAACGATATTATCACGCTCGTTATCGGGCGCTTCATTCAAGGCATGGGGGCTTTAGGGGGGGTCGTTAGCGCGATGGTGGCGGATGAAGTGAAAGAAGAAGAGCGCACCAAAGCCATGGCGATCATGGGAGCGTTTATTTTCATTAGCTTTACCATAAGCATGGCCATAGGCCCCGGGGTTGTGGCGTTTTTTGGGGGGGCAAAATGGCTCTTCTTGCTCACGGCGATCTTAACCTTATTGAGTTTGTTGATGCTTTTAAAAGTCAAAGACGCCCCCAAAATTTCTTACCAAATCAAAAATATAAAGGCTTATCAACCCAACTCTAAAGCCTTGTATCTTTTGCATCTAAGCTCTTTTTTTGAAAAGATGTTCATGACGCTTATTTTTGTATTAATCCCTTTAGCCTTAGTGAATGAATTCCATAAAGATGAAAGCTTTTTGATCTTAGTGTATGTGCCTGGAGCCTTATTGGGGGTTTTAAGCATGGGGATAGCGAGCGTTATGGCTGAAAAATACAACAAGCCTAAGGGGGTGATGCTTTCTGGTGTGCTGTTGTTTATTGTGAGTTATTTGTGCTTGTTTTTAGCGGACTCTAGCTTTTTAGGGAAATATTTATGGCTTTTTATTGTTGGGGTGGCGTTTTTCTTTATTGGTTTTGCCACCTTAGAGCCTATCATGCAATCTTTAGCGTCTAAGTTCGCCAGAGCAAATGAAAAAGGCAAGGTTTTAGGGCAATTCACTACTTTTGGCTATTTAGGGAGCTTTGCTGGGGGCGTGAGCGGGGGGTTGAGCTACCATCATTTAGGCGTTTCTAACACAAGCTTAATCGTTGTAGCTTTAGGGCTTATTTGGGGCTTATCGCTCTTTTTACTCCATAACCCTTCCAAGCAAAAAAATGTCTATTTCCCTTTAGACGCTTATAATGAGGAACAATTTGAAACTTTAGGGGACAAAATCATTGAATGGTATGTCAATATTAGCGAAGAAATCATTATTGTGAAATATAATTCCGATCACATTAGCGAAGAAGAAATCATTCGCTTAGCGCGAAAGTTTAGAAAATAAAATCAAGGATCAAAAATGGCTTATGAAATTTCCAAAAAAGTCTTACACATTGTAGGCAAGACAAACGCCACTTACAAACTCATAGAAGAAGGCGATAAAATCTTGTTAGGGTTGAGTGGGGGTAAGGATTCTATCATGCTCGCTTGCATCTTAGCCAGGATGCAAAAACATACCCCTTTCAAATTTGATTTTAAAGCGGTTACCGTGCATTATGGTTTGGGCGAAAATTTAAAATGGTTGAGCGATTTGTGCCAAGAACAAGGCATTGAGCATGAGATCATTTACACCCAAATCGCTGCCACGATCAACGAAAAACGCCGTGAAAAAAGCTCGTTTTGTTCGTTTTGCTCTCGTTTGAGGCGAGGGACTTTGTATTCTAAGGCTTTAGAAGAAGGCTATAATAAAGTCGCTATCGCGCACCATTTAGATGATGCGGTGGAGAGCTTTTTTATGAATTTTACTTATAACGGGAGTTTGAGGAGCATGCCCCCCATTTATAGGGCTGAAAACGGCTTATTAGTGATCCGCCCTTTGATTAAGGTTCGAGAAGCCAGCAGCATTCATTTTGTCACTTCTCAAAATATCCCGGTTGCCCCTGATTGCAATTGCCCAGCCAAACAGCCCACTTCCGATAAACCCCCTATCGCACGATTAGCCACTAAAAATTTCTTAAAAGAAATGCAAAACTTGCACCCTCATTTCTTTGACAGCTTAGAAAACGCGTTTAGTAACGTTCAAGCGAACAGCTTTAGCGACGCTAAGTATTTAGACGCTTAAAGCTTTAAGCTTTTTTGTTGAGCATTTTAATCGCAATCGTGAATAACACCCCTTCAAAAATAGCCGCCATGAGCAACGCGTAATAGGTGTTTTGCGAGATCGCTTGCGCTTTTAAACCCACTGCGGCGGTGGTTACTAAAAAAGTTAAAGGCATAGAAGCCCCTAAGGCGAATGAAAATAAATGCTTAGCTTCTTTAAAGTATTTGCGCCACAATAAGGTTGAAGTGATCAAGTGCAAGCTTAACATCGCTATGACAATCAGTATCCCTTGAAGGATCAAATGCGGGTTTAAAAACACTAATTTTAAGTCTAAAGTAGAGCCTACATGGATGAAAAACAAAGGCACAAAAAACCCAAAACCCACATCATTGAGCTTGTGGATCAGCTCTGATTTATGAGGGAAAAAAGTAGAAACGACTAACCCTGCCAAAAACGCCCCTAAAACCATTTCTATTTTGAGCCACACCACGATCGCAACCAGTGAAAAAAAGAGCATGAGCGAAAAACGCACGTCTTGGTTGAACTGACTGCTTTTAGGCATCACAAAAAGCTTTAAATGCGGGAACCACCAAAACAAAGTCTTAAAGATTTGAAACGCCACGATAATTAAGATTAAAAAAACAATGAGAATGCCTAAATCTTTGATTAAATCCACGCCCAAACCATGCGAATACACCCCATCCACGACCACCAAACCAAAAATGCTTAACAATTCCCCAATAACGCCCACTTTTAAGACTAAATCAAGCCACAAAATCTCTTTACGATAATCTTTGACTAAAGTCATGATCATGCCCAAACTAATGATAGGGAAAATCACCATAAAAATAGGCTCTAAATTAAGGCTAAAAGTAAGGATAAATGAAAGCGTGTATAAGATCAACAGATAAGCAAAAATGCGTTTTAAAAGAGAAACCCCTAATTTTTTAAACAAATAAATCTCCACTTCCAAACCGCATAAAAACATTAAAAACAAAAAGCCAATTTCAGACATGATTTCAAAGCCTTTAGTTGGCTCAATAAAACCCACATACGCCCCAACAGATCCAAATAAAATCTCCACGACCGTGATAGGCAAACGAGAGATTCTAGACATATAAGGGGCCATCACAATTAAAAGCATGATGAGCGCGAAAGTGAAAAATTCTGCATGCATGTCTTAATTTTACCTTATTTATTGGTTAAGTTTTCAAAGCGATAGGGTTTTTCTCTTTATAAGTGGTGAAAACCCCTTTTTTGATTTCGTAATAAGTTACCCCTAACGCTACTAAAAACGCTAAAAATTGCGCGATAGGGTAAGTTACCCAAACGCCATTAATCCCATAGAAATGACTTAAAATCGGCAATAGGACAATAATAAACCCTAGCGTGTGCGAAAGGGTGATGATAAACGAACTTTTAGTGCGTTGGATGGATTGGAAAAACACCGCACACAACAAAGTCATGCCTAAAAAAATATAGCCAACATAATAAATATTCATCGCTCTTTTAGTCTCTTGCATAAAGAGTGCATCCTGTTCGCTTGGCTGCAAATAAAGCTTGATTAAAAATTCATCTAAAAAATAATAAGCGCCATAGAAAACAATCCCTATACAAAACGCTGCTTTCAAACCAAAGACAAACACGGCTCGCACGCGCTCTAAATTTCTAGCCCCATAGCTAAAACTCGCAATCGGTTGGATGCCTTGAGAAATCGCAAATAAAGTCGTAAAAAAGATAATCGCATTATACATAACGATCCCATACATGCTCACAAACCTTTCCCCAGCCGTGTGCATGATAGCGGTATTAAACAATAAAATCATAATAGAAGCGCTAAATTCTGCCGTGCTTTGAGGCACGCCGCTTTTGGCTGAAGAAATGACTGAAGACAAAGAAAATCGCTTGATAAAATACAATTGCCCTTTTTTGCGCCAAAAATGCTGCATTAAGACTAAAACCCCTATCGCATGCCCTATCACGGTGGCTATTGCGCTGCCTTGAACCCCCACTTCCAAAACAAAAATAAACCAATAGTTGAAAAAGATATTCGCTAACGATCCAATCAGCATCGCCACCATCGCTAAAACGGGCCGTTTGTCATTCACCACAAAGACATCCGCTAAAGGGTGCAAAACCATAAAAACAGAGCCCATTAAAATGATTTCAATGTAGCGTTTGGACATGCTCAATAAAGCGTCATTGCTCCCAAAAAAACGCGCGATAGTTTCGCTAAAAGGTAGTAACGCCATGCTCAAAATAAAGGCGCTTATAGCGACAAAATAAAACACGCTACTAAACACAAGCCTAGCCCTATGGGTTTTATTTTGACCCAAAAAATACCCTACAATGCTCGCTGCCCCAAAACCAAAAAGCAATTCATACGCAATAAGCCCTGGAAAAATAGGCCATGCGATATTGACCGCAGCGATAGCTTCTTTACCCAGTTTCTTGCCCACAAACATGCCATCTACCATAGAGTAAGTAGAAAGTGAGATCATAGAAAAAACTAAAGGGATGAAGTAATAAAAAAAGAGCTTCCTAATAGAATCTTTATGCAAATCAATCTTTTTTTTGAGCATTTAAACCCCACACCGCTTAAAATTCATGACAAATTTTTCTATTTTAACATAAAAAGAGAGGCAATCTACCCATTTGCGCAATTGGATTTAAGCAACACCATTAAAGTTTAAAAAATGGTTTTTAGCGCAAAAAGGATTTTCCTTTATTGGGTAGTCCATTTAACGCCCTTCATGTTTTTTTAAATTTTATCGTAATGAATCTAAGCCAAAATAGCGCCAACAACCCCAAAGCCCCACCCACAAAGCCAATATACCCTAGCCCTAATTGGTGGATCACAATACTGCCAAACAACGCACCTGATCCAATCCCCACATTATAGCTCCCTGAATAGATCGCGCTCGCGACATCCGTAGCGTCCGGCGCAAGTTGCAACACCCTCATTTGCAAGGAGATCCCAAGCGAAGTGATCCCAATTCCCCATAAGAAAATCTGCAAAAAGATCACCCACTCCAAGTTTTTAAACAAAAAAAGCAAGAGTTGCGGGCAAATGACTAAAACCATTGCAAAAGCGATAAATTTTCTTGAATTTTTCGCATACAAACGGCCGAATAAAAAACTCCCCGCCACGCCTGCTAACCCAAACACAAACAGCATTAGCGTCGTAATGTCAGGAGAAAATTGGCTGATTTGAATGATAAAAGGCTCAATATAGCTATAAGTGGTGAAATGCCCAGAGATAACCATGATCACAAGCAAATAAATCCCCATTAACAGCGGGCGTTTCATTAATATAGGGACACTTGCGAGCGTGCCGGCGTTTTTACTCGGCAAAGGCGGGAGCAATTTCCACATGAGCAACGCTATAAGGGTCGCAACGCCCCCGATCACGCCAAAAGTGGATCGCCAATCTAGAATTTGCCCGATGATCCTCCCAAGCGGTAACCCTAAAATCATCGCTAACGAACTCCCTAGCGCTAATAACCCTAAGGCTTGCTGTTTTTTATTTCTTGGCGCGACACGAATGACTAAAGAAGCCGTGATAGACCAAAAAATAGAGTGGGCAAAAGCGATACCTATACGAGAAAGGAGTAACACCCAAAAATCCCACGCTAGCGCTGAAAGGATATGGCTGAGAATGAAAAGGGCAAAAAGAAAGAGCAGTAAGCGTTTCCTTTCAACTTTAGCGCTAAGCAGCATCAAGGGCAATGATCCAAGAGACACCACCCATGCATAAGCAGTGATCATAAGCCCCACTGTCGCGCTCTCCATTTCAAAGCTTTTCGCAATATCTGATAACAATGCGACAGGGACAAACTCCGTGGTATTAAAAATAAACGCCGAAAGCGAAAACACAAAAACCCGCATTAAGGCGAACTTTTGATACGATTGTTTGGTTATCATCATTTAAATCTTAAGGGGTTAAATTTTATTCCATTTGAAAGCTTGGAGTATAAGACAAAAATTTTAACCGCTTGTAAATTAGGGGCTGATTGAAACAAATATTCCCGCTCCATAGGCACATTAAAATTTAATAGAGTTGTTACCATATAAAACAGAATTTAAAATCATTTCCAACTTTTAACCAATCTATTTTTTGTAACTGCGGTCATTGTTGATTAAGCGCTAAAATTAAGCCGTTGCCTTTTTAATAATTTTAGAATTTTAAAATAAAGGATAATTAAAATGAAAAAAACTTTTTTGATCGCTTTAGTGCTTACGGCTTCTCTTATAGGTGCTGAAAATACCAAATGGGATTATAAAAATAAAGAAAATGGCCCACACCGCTGGGACAAATTGCACAAAGATTTTGAAGTGTGCAAAAGCGGTAAAAGCCAATCGCCCATCAACATTGAGCATTACTACCACACGCAAGATAAAACCGATTTGCAATTCAAATACGCCGCTTCCAAACCTAAAGCGGTCTTTTTCACTCATCATACTTTAAAAGCTTCGTTTGAGCCGACTAACCACATCAATTATAGAGGGCATGACTATGCGCTGGATAATGTGCATTTCCACGCCCCTATGGAGTTTTTAATCAACAATAAAACCAGGCCTTTGAGCGCGCATTTCGTGCATAAAGACGCTAAAGGGCGCTTATTAGTCTTAGCGATTGGTTTTGAAGAAGGGAAAGAAAACCCCAACCTTAATCCTATTTTAGAAGGCATTCAAAAGAAACAAAATTTTAAGGAGGTGGCTTTAGACACTTTCTTACCCAAAACTATCAATTACTACCATTTTAACGGCTCTCTCACCGCTCCCCCTTGCACAGAAGGGGTGGCATGGTTTGTCATAGAAGAGCCTTTGGAAGTTTCTGCCAAACAATTGGCTGAAATCAAAAAACGCATGAAAAATTCGCCTAACCAACGCCCTGTCCAGCCTGACTACAACACCGTGATCATTAAAAGCTCAGCTGAGACCCGCTAAAGACCCACTAAAATAAAAACCCTCTCTTTATAAAGAGAGGGATATAAAAATCATTCTTCATGAAACACCGCATAAAAATTGCAACCGCTTGTATTTTGTAAAACGCTCAAACGCTAAAGACGATTGGGATTCCTACTAAGGAGTTTAAAAAAGGCTCTGTTCTAATTGGGTAATATAGAGTCTTTAAATACCATAAATAAGCTAAAAACGATTTTATGGTATTCTTATTTTCTTATGCCTACATCCTTTTACTATAACCAT
>NZ_SFZZ01000049.1:0-24262 GCF_011140715.1 Helicobacter pylori
AGCGAGAGAATTTGAACAAAGAGCGAGAGAGCATCAAGAAAGAGATGAAAAAGAGCTTGAAGAGCGAAGAAAGGCGCTAGAAGCGGGTAAAAAATAACATGTTAGAGAAGCAACACATCCAATATTTTAAAAACTTGGTAGGGGGAGAGGATTTTTTCACCGATTTAGCGCATTTGAACGCTTATTGTTATGACGCTACCAAAGAAAGGCATTTGCCTAGCGGTGTGATTTTCCCTAAAAACGAGCAAGAAATCAGCCAGATTTTAAAATATTGCAACGAGCACCGCATCATCGTTGTGCCTAGGGGGGCTGGGAGCGGTTTTACAGGGGGGGCGTTGAGCGTGAGTGGGGGGCTAGTTTTAAGCGTAGAAAAGCATTTGGATAAGATTTTAGAGATTGACACTAAAAATTTAATCGCTAGAGTTGAGCCGGGCGTGATTAACAAGCATTTCCAAAACGAAGTGGAAAAATTGAATCTCTTCTACCCCCCAGATCCAGCGAGTGAAAATCAAAGCACTTTAGGGGGGAATGTCGCTGAAAATGCCGGTGGCATGCGTGCGGCTAAATACGGCATCACGAAAGATTATGTCATGGCTTTAAGGGTGGTTTTAGCGAATGGCGAAATCATAAGGGCGGGCAAAAAAACGATTAAAGATGTCGCCGGCTTTAATATCGCAGGGCTGATGATCGCTAGTGAGGGGTGTTTGGGCGTGATTTCTGAAATCACTTTAAAGCTTTTAGCCAAACCGCCCCTAAAACAGAGCGCGATGGGGGTTTTTAACCATATTGAAGACGCCATGAACGCTGTTTATAAGACAATGAGCAGCGGCGTTACGCCTGTGGCGATGGAATTTTTGGATAATTTGAGTATAAGGGCTGTGGAAGAACGATTTTCTAAAGGCTTACCCAAAGACGCTGGAGCGATACTCATCACTCAAGTGGATGGCGTGGTTAAAGAGCAGATCGCATGGCAACTCAATGAGATAGAAAAGCATTTCAAAGCCAATGGGTGCGTGGATTTTAAGATCGCTCAAAACGAACAAGAAGAGCAGGATTTATGGTTTTCAAGGCGTAACGCTTCTCAAAGTATTAGCGTTTATGGTAAAAAGAAATTGAATGAAGATGTGACCGTTCCTAGGGCGAGCTTGCCGAGTTTGTTGCAAGAAGTCGCCAAAATCAGCCAAAAATACGGCTTTAAAATCCCTTGCTTTGGGCATACGGGCGATGGCAATGTGCATGTGAATATCATGCTAGAAGATCCTAAAAGGGATTTAGAAAAAGGCCATAAGGCTATGGAAGAGATTTTTCAGGCCGCTATTAGTTTGGAGGGGACTTTAAGCGGGGAGCATGGCATAGGCTTGTCTAAAGCCAAATTCATGCCTTTAGCGTTTAATCATAGTGAAATGGAGCTTTTTAGGAACATTAAAAAAGCCCTTGATCCCAATAATATTTTAAACCCTTTTAAAATGGGGCTATAAAGCTTAAAAGCAAGGAAAGCGCATGAAAGTCGGTGTTTATGGGGCGAGCGGTCGTATAGGGAAATTACTTTTAGAAGAATTAAAAGGGGGGTATAAGGGATTAGAGTTATCTAGCGTGTTTGTCAGGCAAAAATGCGAAACGGATTTCAGCTCTTTTTCACACGCCCCTTTAGTAACCAATGATTTAAAAGCGTTTGTGAGGGCATGCGAATGCGTGATTGACTTTTCTTTACCTAAAGGCGTGGATCATTTGCTAGAGGCTCTTTTAGAATGCCCTAAAATTTTAGTTTCTGGCACGACCGGTTTAGAAAAAGAAACGCTAGAAAAAATGCAAAAATTAGCCTTAAAAGCGCCGCTTTTGCACGCGCACAACATGTCTATAGGGATTATGATGCTCAACCAATTAGCCTTTTTAGCTTCTTTGAAATTAAAAGATGCGGATATTGAAATTGTAGAAACGCACCACAATCTCAAAAAAGACGCTCCGAGCGGCACTGCGTTGAGTTTGTATGAAACTTGCGCTAAGGCTAGGGGGTATGATGAAAAAAACGCTCTCACCACTCACAGAGAAGGTTTGCGCTCTAAAGAAAGCATTGGCATAGCCACTTTAAGGGGGGGCGATGTCGCTGGGAAGCACACGATAGGGTTTTATTTAGAGGGCGAATACATAGAACTTAGCCATACGGCGACTAACCGATCTATTTTTGCTAAAGGGGCTTTAGAAGTGGCTCTGTGGCTTAAGGATAAAGCCGCTAAAAAATATGAAATCAACGAGATGTTTGGTTGAATGTTTTAATTCTTTTTGTATAAATAATTCACGCTTTTACGATGAAATATTTCCCCTTTTTAGCCTTACTAAAAGGTTTTTACTATACTATAAGGGATATTGCTAACGATTAAGCTGTATTGGAAGAGTTTATTTTTTTAAGGATTGATCTTGCCTTGGGTCAGTAACATATTTGGCATTTTTTCATTAATATTGAAAAAAGCCCGATCGTTGCAAGCGTCTAAAGGCTAGAACGATTCACATTTTTACCCACAATTAACAAAAATTTGCTAAAATAGAAAAATTTTAAGAAGAAAAGAAACTAAGAAATGAGCCTTTTTGAAGAAATCAAATGCAACGCTAAAGATGGTTGGAGAAATGGTTAGACAAGGTGGGCGCATGAAGCGTTCTAAAAATAGTTTGGTTTGTGTGTCATGCTTACTATAGCATGTATAATTAAGCGTTTGTGATCCACAGATCCACATGGGAAACAAAATGGAAAACAAATCAATAGGACAGATTTTCAAAGAGAGTCTCAAAAAAAGTTTCTTTAGTGGTCTATGGAGTTGCTTAAAATGGAGCTTTATTCTCACTCTGATCAGCTTGGGTTTGTTTTTGCTTGTTTTTAGGTTTCAACCTGAGACGATTAAAAAATACATCAAAGATCCTAAAGATCTACAATTCTACAACGACTTGAGAAAGAAAAATGGCTGGGACAAGTAGATTTATTGTTCCTAAATTGTGTCAGTTGTCAAACAAAAGCGTCGGTTTTGATTTAAATTATGAAGTAGCGCTTGTATGAATAGTATAAAAATACTTTTTTTTGATATACTTAAACGATTGATTTCAATTTGAAGGGAAACGCATGAAATTTTTTACAAGAATCACTGACAGCTACAAGAAAGTTGTAGTAACTTTAGGGCTAGCGATGACAACCAATCCTTTAATGGCGGTCACCAGTCCTGCAGAAGGCGTCACTGAAACTAAAGCTTTGGTTATTCAGATCATTTCTGTTCTAGCGATCGTAGGTGGTTGCGCTCTAGGAGTCAAAGGCATAGCGGATATTTGGAAAATCTCTGATGACATCAAAAGAGGTCAGGCGACTGTTTTTGCTTACGCGCAACCCATAGCTATGTTAGCGGTGGCAGGCGGTATTATCTATTTGAGCACTAAATTTGGCTTCAATATTGGCGGAAGTGGAGGAGCTAGCTAAATTGATCAACAATAATAATAGCAATAAAAAGATAAGAGACTTTTTTTTGAAAGTTCTCTTAAGTCTCGTTGTTTTCAGTTCGTATGGGTCAGCAAATGATGACAAAGAAGCCAAAAAAGAAGCGCTAGAAAAAGAAAAAAACACTCCCAATGGGCTTGTTTATACGAATTTAGATTTTGATAGTTTCAAAGCGACTATCAAAAATTTGAAAGACAAGAAAGTAACTTTCAAAGAAGTCAATCCCGATATTATCAAAGATGAAGTTTTTGACTTCGTGATTGTCAATAGAGTCCTTAAAAAAATAAAGGATTTGAAGCATTACGATCCAGTTATTGAAAAAATCTTTGATGAAAAGGGTAAAGAAATGGGATTGAATGTAGAATTACAGATCAATCCTGAAGTGAAAGACTTTTTTACTTTCAAAAGCATCAGCACGACCAACAAACAACGCTGCTTTCTGTCATTGCGCGGAGAAACAAGAGAAATTTTATGCGATGATAAGCTGTATAATGTTTTATTGGCCGTATTCAATTCTTATGATCCTAATGATCTTTTGAAACATATTAGCACCGTAGAGTCTCTCAAAAAAATCTTTTATACGATTACATGTGAAGCGGTATATCTATAAAGAGAGGGGTGTTTGTGGCAAGCAAACAAGCTGATGAACAAAAAAAGCTAATCATAGAGCAAGAGGTTCAAAAGCGGCAGTTTCAAAAAATAGAAGAGCTTAAAGCAGACATGCAAAAGGGTGTCAATCCCTTTTTTAAAGTCTTGTTTGATGGGGGGAATAGGTTGTTTGGTTTCCCTGAAACTTTTATTTATTCCTCCATATTTATATTGTTTGTAACAATTGTATTATCTGTTATTCTTTTTCAAGCCTATGAACCTGTTTTGATTGTAGCGATTGTTATTGTGCTTGTAGCTCTTGGATTCAAGAAAGATTATAGGCTTTATCAAAGAATGGAGCGAGCGATGAAATTTAAAAAACCTTTTTTGTTTAAGGGCGTGAAAAACAAAGCGTTCATGAGCATTTTTTCCATGAAGCCTAGTAAAGAAATGGCGAATGACATCCACTTAAATCCAAACAGAGAAGACAGACTTGTGAGCGCTGCAAATTCCTATCTAGCGAATAACTATGAATGTTTTTTAGATGATGGGGTGATCCTTACTAACAACTATTCTCTTTTAGGCACAATCAAATTGGGGGGCATTGATTTTTTAACCACTTCCAAAAAAGATCTCATAGAGTTACACGCTTCTATTTATAGCGTTTTTAGGAATTTTGTTACCCCTGAATTCAAATTTTATTTTCACACCATTAAAAAGAAAATCGTTATTGATGAAACCAATAGGGATTATGGTCTTATTTTTTCTAATGATTTCATGCGAGCCTATAATGAGAAGCAAAAGAGAGAAAGTTTTTATGATATTAGTTTTTATCTCACCATAGAGCAAGATTTATTAGACACTCTCAATGAACCCGTGATGAATAAAAAGCATTTTGCAGACAATAATTTTGAAGAGTTTCAAAGGATTATTAGAGCCAAGCTTGAAAACTTCAAGGATAGGATAGAGCTTATAGAAGAGCTACTGAGTAAATACCACCCCACTAGATTGAAAGAATACACCAAAGATGGCATTATTTACTCCAAACAATGCGAGTTTTATAATTTTTTGGTGGGAATGAATGAAGCCCCTTTTATTTGCAACCGAAAAGACTTGTATCTCAAAGAAAAAATGCATGGTGGGGTGAAAGAAGTTTATTTTGCTAATAAGCATGGAAAAATCTTAAATGATGATTTGAGTGAAAAATATTTTAGCGCTATTGAAATTAGTGAATACGCCCCTAAATCACAGAGCGATTTGTTTGATAAAATCAACGCTCTAGACAGCGAATTCATCTTTATGCATGCTTATTCGCCTAAAAACTCACAAGTTTTAAAGGACAAACTAGCTTTCACCTCTAGAAGGATTATTATTAGTGGAGGCTCCAAAGAGCAAGGCATGACTTTGGGTTGCTTGAGCGAATTAGTGGGTAATGGTGATATTACGCTAGGCAGTTATGGTAATTCTTTAGTGCTGTTTGCTGATAGCTTTGAAAAAATGAAACAAAGCGTTAAGGAATGCGTCTCGAGTCTTAACGCTAAAGGTTTTTTAGCCAACGCAGCGACTTTCTCTATGGAAAATTACTTTTTTGCCAAACATTGTTCTTTTATCACGCTTCCTTTTATTTTTGATGTAACTTCTAACAATTTTGCTGATTTCATAGCGATGAGAGCGATGAGTTTTGATGGCAATCAAGAGAATAACGCTTGGGGCAATAGCGTGATGACGCTAAAAAGCGAGATCAATTCGCCTTTTTATTTGAACTTCCACATGCCTACTGATTTTGGTTCAGCTTCAGCAGGACACACTTTGATACTTGGCTCAACCGGTTCAGGTAAGACAGTGTTTATGTCCATGACTCTAAACGCTATGGGGCAATTTGCCTATAATTTTCCTGCTAATGTCAGCAAAGACAAGCAAAAGCTCACTATGGTCTATATGGATAAAGATTATGGCGCTTATGGGAATATTGTCGCAATGGGTGGGGAGTATGTCAAGATTGAGCTAGGGACAGATACAGGATTAAATCCTTTTGCTTGGGCGGCTTGCGTGCAAAAAACAGATGCAACAATGGAGCAAAAACAAACAGCTATTTCTGTTGTCAAAGAGCTTGTGAAAAACCTAGCGACCAAAAGCGATGAAAAAGATGAAAATGGCAACAGCGTCTCTTTTAGCCTAGCAGATTCTAACACGCTTGCAGCGGCAGTAACCAACCTTATCACAGGAGATATGAACCTAGATTATCCCATCACTCAACTTATTAATGCTTTTGGGAAAGACCACAACGATCCTAATGGGCTTGTCGCGCGATTAGCGCCTTTTTGCAAATCAACCAATGGTGAATTTCAATGGCTTTTTGATAATAAAGCAACAGATCGATTAGATTTTTCAAAAACGATTATTGGCGTTGATGGGTCAAGTTTCTTAGACAATAATGATGTTTCGCCCTTTATTTGTTTTTACCTTTTCGCTCGTATCCAAGAAGCAATGGATGGGCGTAGATTTGTCTTAGATATTGATGAAGCGTGGAAATATTTAAGCGATCCAAAGGTCGCTTATTTTGTAAGAGACATGCTAAAAACTGCAAGGAAAAGAAACGCTATTGTTAGACTTGCGACTCAAAGCATCACTGATCTTTTGGCTTGCCCTATTGCTGATACGATTAGAGAACAATGCCCTACAAAGATTTTTTTGAGAAACGATGGGGGTAATCTTTCTGATTACCAAAGATTAGCTAATGTTACAGAAAAAGAATTTGAAATCATCACTAAGGGGCTGGATAGGAAAATCCTCTACAAACAGGATGGAAGCCCTAGCGTTATCGCTAGTTTTAATTTGAGAGGCATTCCTAAAGAATATTTGAAAATTTTATCCACAGATACTGTATTTGTCAAAGAAATTGACAAGATTATCCAAAACCATAGTATCATAGATAAATATCAGGCCTTGAGGCAAATGTATCAACAAATAGAGGAGTATTAAAATGAAACAAAGTTTGCGCGAACAAAAATTATTGAAAATTTTGGAAAATGATGTCTTGACGATTTTGGATAGTTTTTCTAATTACCTTTTTGAACTGAGAGAAGAATTGGACTTCATAGAAGAAGAAATGGAAGGTGAAATCACTGAACAAAACCTTACCGCTCTTTATGATTTTTCTAATTTCTTAGAAGACCATGTCAATGTGTTTTATGAGAATGTTTTGAATATAGATGATGTCAAAACAGAACACCTTTATTCAGGTCTCATAGATAGTCTTAACGCTAATCTTCACTTTGTCAAGTCATTTCTCAGTAATCAGGATTTAGATTTCCGCTTTTTTAAAGAAATAAACGATGGGCAAGATCCCCAAAAAACATTATCAAGATTGATTCCTCTTCAAAGTGGGAAAAATGATGCAAGCTCGTTTAAAGCCAATAATTCTTTTGTTTCATTAGTTTATGTTTATGCTTACTTCATGCTAGAAACTATCAGGCAGTCGTATAGGATTCTCAGATTACTAGAAAAACCTATCAATAACAACATAAGCGAGGACATGCAGAGCGATATAGAGAATTTTTTTGTTCAAGCGAATTTTTTAGAATACTATGTTCAGAACAAAATATACCCAACCAATCATGCCTATGACTTCACGCATTTGATCATGGACTCCATTATTCCTAATTGGATTCAGACTGATATGAGCGTTGAAGCTAAAAAGAAAGAGCTTTTTGAAAAATATTTTCAAAACATTGATGAAGTAACAAACAAAATGCTCGATCAAGAAAATCAAAACAAAAACAGCGATTGAGTCGTGTTAATGCGCTAGAATAATGCTAAAAATAAGAATAAAGGAGTCAAAAGTATGAAAACGAACTTTTATAAAATTAAATTACTATTTGCTTGGTGTCTTATCATTGGCATGTTTAACGCTCCACTTAACGCTGACCAAAACACGGATATAAAAGATATTAGTCCTGAAGATATGGCGCTAAATAGCGTGGGGCTTGTTTCTAGAGATCAGCTAAAAATAGAGATCCCTAAAGAAACCCTAGAGCAAAAAGTGGCCATACTCAATGACTATAATGATAAGAATGTTAATATCAAGTTTGACGACATAAGTTTAGGGAGTTTCCAACCTAATGATAACCTAGGTATCAATGCGATGTGGGGCATTCAAAATCTTCTCATGAGCCAAATGATGAGCGATTACGGTCCAAACAATTCTTTCATGTATGGTTATGCACCAACATACTCAGATTCATCATTTTTACCACCGATCTTAGGGTATTAACTAGGGGGTATTAACATGGCAGGCACACAAGCTATATATGAATCATCTTCTGCAGGATTCTTATCGCAAGTCTCCTCAATCATCTCAAGCACAAGTGGTGTCGCAGGGCCATTTGCAGGAATAGTAGCGGGCGCTATGACAGCAGCGATTATTCCTATTGTTGTGGGATTTACTAATCCGCAAATGACCGCTATCATGACCCAATACAATCAAAGCATCGCTGAAGCTGTAAGCGTGCCTATGAAAGCCGCTAACCAACAATACAACCAATTGTATCAAGGTTTTAACGATCAAAGCATGGCTGTGGGGAACAATATCTTAAATATCAGCAAATTAACAGGGGAATTTAACGCGCAAGGCAACACGCAAAGTGCGCAAATTGGTGCTGTTAATAGTCAGATTGCAAGCATTTTAGCGAGTAACACTACCCCTAAAAATCCTAGCGCTATTGAAGCTTATGCGACGAATCAAATCGCTGTTCCTAGCGTGCCAACAACGGTTGAAATAATGAGCGGTATATTAGGCAATATTACAAGCGCAGCACCAAAATACGCCCTAGCTCTACAAGAGCAACTGCGTTCTCAAGCAAGCAACAGCTCAATGAATGATACAGCCGATTCCCTTGATAGCTGTACCGCTTTAGGCGCGCTTGTTGGCTCATCAAAAGTGTTTTTCAGTTGCATGCAAATTTCTATGACTCCCATGAGTGTCTCTATGCCCACTGTTTATGCCAAATACCAAGCGTTAGCCACTAATGCCCTAACTTCAGGCGTTAATCCTATGACCACTCCTGCATGCCCTATTGGGGACAAGGTTCTTGCCGTTTATTGCTATGCTGAAAAAGTAGCAGAAATTTTGAGAGAATACTATATAGAATTTGTGAAAAACAATACCAATTTGTTGCAGAACGCTTCTCAAATGATACTCGGTCAATCAGGATTAGCTACTAGCACCTATGACACTCAAGCGATTTCTAACATAAGCTCGCTATATAATTACAATATAGTAGCGAATAAATCTTTTTTGAAATCGTATTTGACTTACCTTGATTACATCAAAGACAAGCTTAAGGGGCAAAAAGATAGCTACTTAACAGAAAGGGTGCAAACTAAAATAATCGTGAAGTGAGGAAAGAGATGTGAAATGTTTTTTAAGCATATTTTCTTTCTTGACTTTTTGTGGCTTGTCCTTGAATGGTGCAGAGGTAGTAATGACGCTTGAACCTGCCTTAAAAGCTATTCAGGCGGACGCACAAGCCAAACAAAAAACCGCTCAAGCCGAATTAAAAGCCATAGAGGCTCAGTCTAGTGCCAAAGAAAAAGCCATTCAAGCGCAAATAGAGGGAGAATTGAGAACTCAGCTTGCAACCATGAGCGCTATGTTAAAAGGGGCTAATGGCGTTATTAATGGTGTCAATGGCATGACAGGGGGGTTTTTTGCAGGTTCAGACATCTTGCTTGGCGTCATGGAAGGGTATTCAAGCGCGCTTAGCGCATTGGGGGGGAATGTCAAAATAATCGTGGAAAAACAAAAAATTAACACCCAAACAGAAATCCAAAACATGCAAATCGCGCTCCAAAAAAATAACGAAATAATCAAGCTCAAAATGAACCAGCAAAACGCTCTCTTAGAAGCGTTAAAAAACAGCTTTGAACCGAGTGTTACCCTAAAAACACAAATGGAAATGCTTTCTCAAGCTCTAGGAAGTTCTTCTGACAACGCTCAATACATCGCTTACAATACGATTGGTATCAAGGCGTTTGAAGAAACCTTAAAAGGTTTTGAAACATGGTTGAAAACAGCTATGCAAAAAGCGACCCTTATTGACTATAATTCCCTAACGGGTCAGGCTTTGTTTCAAAGCGCCATCTATGCGCCTGCTCTTAGTTTTTTTTCAAGCATGGGCGCACCATTTGGAATCATTGAAACATTCACTCTAGTACCCACAAAATGCCCCTATCTTGATGGGCTAAAAATTTCAGCATGCCTTATGGAACAGGTTATTCAGAATTACAGAATGATTGTAGCCCTTATTCAAAATAAACTGAGTGATGCAGATTTTCAAAATATCGCTTATTTGAATGGGATCAATGGAGAAATCAAAACCTTAAAAGGATCAGTAGATTTGAATGCGCTCATAGAAGTTGCGATCTTAAACGCAGAAAATCATTTAAACTATATAGAGAATCTTGAAAAAAAAGCCGACCTTTGGGAAGAACAACTGAAATTAGAAAGAGAAACGACAGCAAGAAACATTGCTAGCTCTAAAGTTATTGTCAAATGAAAACACTCGTGAAAAATACCATATCTTCTTTTTTGCTCTTGTCTGTTTTGATGGCAGAAGATATAACAAGCGGCTTAAAGCAACTGGATAGCACCTACCAAGAGACCAACCAACAAGTGCTCAAAAACTTAGATGAGATTTTTTCAACCACTAGCCCTAGCGCTAATAATAAAATAGGTCAAGAAGATGCTCTAAACATCAAAAAAGCGGCCATTGCTTTGAGAGGAGATCTAGCGTTATTGAAAGCCAATTTTGAAGCGAATGAGTTATTTTTCATCTCAGAAGATGTGATTTTCAAGACTTATATGTCTAGCCCTGAACTTTTATTAACCTATATGAAAATCAATCCCTTAGACCAAAATACCGCTGAGCAGCAATGCGGAATATCCGATAAAGTTTTAGTTCTTTATTGTGAAGGGAAGCTGAAAATCGAGCAAGAAAAACAAAATATAAGAGAGCGTTTAGAAACTTCTCTAAAGGCATATCAGAGCAACATTGGAGGTACAGCTTCCTTAATCACTGCTTCACAGACGCTTGTAGAAAGCCTAAAAAATAAAAATTTCATCAAAGGAATCAGAAAGCTTATGTTAGCTCACAACAAGGTCTTTTTAAATTATTTAGAGGAGTTGGACGCATTAGAAAGATCCCTAGAACAAAGTAAGCGACAATACCTACAAGAAAGGCAATCAAGTAAGATCATTGTTAAATGATTTTTCTGAGATGACAAGCTATGATTTCTAATTTTTGGGATTTGTTTCTCTAGTTGTTTTTTGAACTAATAATTTGGATCGCTATTTTTTTCCATGAGCGATACTTTGTTCTATTTGATTAATGACGCTATTGGGCAGTTCAGATTTAGAGCGATTGTTTGAGAATGTTGCATCTTTTGCTTTATTTTCTTTTGTATCAGTAGTGCCAAACTCACTTGCATTTGTAGTATCTTGGTAGTTATTTTCTTGCTCCATTTCTTTTTTTCTCTTCTCACAAATAGCGCACGAAGCTATAAGAAAGGTTCTATTGTTGCTGTTATTAAGAGCGAGTTTTAAACCACTCAAGTGTTGTCTAGAAAACTTGTTATTTTCTGTCTCTATTTCTTGAATTTTCTCTAATAAGGGGGCAAGAATTTTTTGATCCTTGATGTCTTTGATCAAACACTTTCTTAACCCATCATAATCGTTGCTTGAAATAATACACTCATTGATAATGATTTCAATTTCAGGCGTTCTCCACTCATCAGGTACAAGCGGAGCAGCAGGTTTCACAAAAGATTCATTCACTTTATTGATCATCTCATCAAAGTTATCATCTTTATTAGATTTGGTTTCAGTGGAAGAATTGCCATTAGGGTTGTCATTCAAAGGGTTAGCGTTAGTTTCGTTTAATTCTTGCAATCCTCTGTGCTTAGCCGCTTTTTTTTGAACAGAAGAGTTGTTCTTTTTTTCAAACGCTTCAATATTCTTTTGAATTTGTTCTGCTCTCGCCCTGTCATTTCGTAATTTTTCTCTCAAAGCGTTAGTGGCGAATTCTTTTTCCTCTTTTGTAATTTCTTTGTCGTCATGTCTTTGATAGAGTGTTTTGATTTTTTTAAAGCCTAAAGCCACTAATTCTTTGTATTCACTCGGTAATAATGCTGTATTGATAGCGTTTAAGCCCCCATAAACAACCAAAGAATAAAGAGCGACAGAACCTAATTTTTTGAAGATACTTTTCAAGATCATCTCCTTTCCTATTCAAAGGGATTATTCTTAGCAACATTGTTCCGGTATGCAGAAACCACTGTTTTGAAGAAATTAAATATCTTGTAGTGTTCTTTTTGCATAGTTGTTTTGTCGCTCATCATAGGATCGCTATCTACGAAGATATTGTATTCATTAGTCTTTTTTAATATAGATTTTTTGGATTGGGTATCAAAATTGAAGCTGTCTAAAACCAACAAACACAATTTTTGTTTTTGTGCGAAACTCAATTTTTGATTGGTGAAGTTTTTAGTCAGAGTATTCAATTCCACATCATCTTTGACATTTTTCAACAAGTTAGAAAAAGCCTCATAACCCCTTAAATATTTCTCATTGATCTTATCAATCGCCATGCTAAACGCCAAGCGTTCCGAGTTAAAAATAAGCGTGTTGGTGGCTTTTTGAGCAATATCTTTTGCTTTGGAGTCAAATTTGTTTCTTTCAAGCTGCAAGTAATAATCTATATTATCCAATTCTTTTCTGCTCAATAAATTAGAAATGTTATTGGAATATTCTTCAATCGCTTGCTTGTAAGATAGAGCTAATCGGCTCGCTTTTTTGTTTTGTTCTTCATCTAAAGAAAACACACCCATTTGAAGCAAAGCCTGAGCCTTATCTTTAGTGGTAGCGGTAGTTTTTTTAAAAATACTGCTCGTTTTCACTTGGGGGTAGTAATAACTCAAACGCTCCTTATCTTCTTTGGTGAATGTTTCTTGGTTTAAAACATAGGCATAAGGGTTAGGGAGGAGTTTCTTATAGAGAGGGTTATCTTTTAAGGCTTGCTCTAGATCCCCATAAGCCTTTGACTTAGCAGTAAGGATTTTACCTCTTGTCTCTTTCTCTAGAGCCTCTTTTTCTTTTTTGTATTTGTTTTCTAAATCTAAAAGAACTTTAGCTCTGTAATCCACAAGCTCTTTGATTTTTTGTTTTCTAAAAACCAAGTCTTCTAAGAAATCATGCGTATTGTTTAAGAGCTTCTTGCGAGCTTTAAGAGCGTCTTCTTTTGCGGCCACTTCTTCTTGTTCTTTTTTTATCTCGTTGAAAAATGAACCAAACTGCTCCACATTAGCCGACAAAACTCCAAACACAACCAATGAGCTAAAAACGATTTTTGCAAGCATCTTATTAGTTTTTGTAACCTTAAATTTTCAAAAAATACCAACACATTTTACCACAATTTCCACAAAACCATGGATCAAAACTTTTCCATATTCAAAAGGTAAGTAAAATCTAGGTCTTATAGTGTTATGTTTTTCTTGCTTGTATGCGACTTGTTGGTATTTTTTAAGTTTACCTTAAGGTTATTTTTATATAATGGACTTGTGTTTTTTGGATAGAAACTCCTTTATTCCTTGATAGGTGTTTTCTATTCTTTGTTTGACATTAAATAAACAAATCGTTGGTTTGTGTTATATCGCATGTTAGTATCAGCATAGTAGGGTATTCTTTGGGATTTTGAGCTAGATTGAGGTGGTTTTGTAAAAGACTTACTGTTTCCTATGCTCCTTTATAGGTTCACCGCCTTGAACTAGTTCTTTCAAAACCAAAATGAAACGACCGGTTAGCAAATTGAAACAAAACTTTTTACAATTCAAACATTCTTTCAACAAACATTTAGATAAATACAGCTTTTATTATAGGCTGTTCAATATCAGTTCTATCGTTATAGGTTTTTTAATAGCCCTTTTTTCTTATGGGGCAGGGGTGATTTTAGTTTATCCAATATTATTCTTGTTTGCTCTTATAATAAAACCTAGCTTTTTTTATTACACTACTTATCTTTTGCTGCTCGTTTCTCTCAGTATAATAAGCAAATACTATCTCTTAAGCCACGCAAAATTCACAATGAAGCTAATCATGCTTATGACTCAATGGCAAAATTGGTTCTTATGATTCGTTCAAAAATTTCTCAAGACTTGATTTAGAGAAATTTCTTTATTTCCAAACATTAGCATAAAACCTTACTGGCTAAAAACTAAAATCTTTTTAAGCGCATACCCAAAGCTAGCTTATTTGAAAAAACCAATCTATTTTTGGTATTCAAATCCTAAAACCCCATGATTTTAAATTTAAAGGAGCGTTTTTTAAAAATAATTCTGCATCTAGTGTGTTAGTAATTTGTTTTTGATATGGTGGTGGTTTTCCAAATTAATATTGATAAAAATTTGCTATAATTAGGAGATAAAAACAAAAAGGATATGGCTTGTTTGGTGGCAAAATATTTGATTTGTTTGCGATTGGTGGTTGCTTACCGCTTGATTTCATGAGTAATCTTAGATTCAAGAATTTTCTTAGTAGCTTTAGGTATGCTATTGTGAAATGCTTCCTACTAAAACACGCATTAGAGATCCGAACAAGCAAGAACTTACACAACCAAAAATAAAAGGACTGATCATGGGAAAAATTTTAGCTTCTTTGTTGGGTGGCGGAACAAATCTTTTTACAGGTTTATCCAGTGATTTGTTTTCTATGATATTAAATTTTTTGTTCTTTCTGATGTTAATGATGGGACTTAATGAAGCATTAGGGAAAAAATTTAATTTGCCTATGGACAATATCAAGAATTTTATGGCAGAAGTGCTGAAGAATGGATTCGATAGTATCAAAAACATGGGATCTGCTTTGGTTGGTAATGGTTTTGGTAGCAGCAAATCAGACAAAACCGCTAATAAAATGAGTGTCTCTCAAGTAAGACTCTAGTGGTGTATTAACTATCTAAAGGTGAAATTTTTTCATCTTTCACGCAGAGCTTTGTTTGATCAACAAGGCAATAGATTACTGGCTGAACATTATGATTTTATTACTTAAGACTCCTTTTTGAAAATGAGTTATCTTAACTCTTTATTTTAGTTGTAACGCATTTTTACGACCGATCTTGCTTTTTAAAAATAATATATAATATTAAAACTTTTTTAAATCGGTTTTTAGGGCTATTTGTGAAAGCGTTTTTTGTAGGTTTTGAAAAATAGATATAAGAGTGATTGAAACAATATCTTATGGTTAAAAAATGGTTTCTTGCTCTTTGAATTATGACCGCTCTGAAATTTTCACACAACAGATATTGTATAATTTTAATATAAAACTTTACGATTTGAACAATCTAAAGAGAAACAAAATCCACTGAAGGGATCAAGAGCGATATGAGTAATAACATGCGAAAACTCTTCTCAATGATTGCTGACTCAAAAGATAAGAAAGAAAAACTTATTGAGAGCTTGCAGGAGAACGAACTTTTAAACACTGATGAAAAAAAGAAAATCATAGATCAAATAAAAACCATGCATGATTTTTTCAAGCAGATGCATACAAACAAGGGAGCGTTAGATAAGGTTCTAAGAAATTACATGAAAGATTATCGCGCTGTTATCAAAAGCATTGGTGTTGATAAATTTAAAAAGATTTATCGATTGCTTGAGAGTGAGACTATGGAGCTGTTGCATGCGATTGCAAAGAATCCTAATTTCTTATTCTCTAAATTTGATCGATCAATTCTTGGAATATTTCTGCCTTTCTTCAGCAAGCCCATCATGTTTAAGATGAGTATTAGAGAAATGGACTCGCAAATAGAATTGTATGATACTAAGCTCCCACTATTGAAATTGTTTGTGATGACAGATGAAGAAGTGAATTTCTATGCTAATCTAAAAACCATTGAACAATATAACGACTATGTTAGGGATTTGCTGATGAAATTTGATCTTGAAAAATACATGGAAGAAAAAGGAGTGCAAAACGCTTGATGTGGAAAACAAACAAAAAATCTCGGCACAACTAACAAAATTCAGTTTGAAAAATATTTGTCTCAAGCAGAGACAGAATTAAAAAATGATGAGTGCTTTAAAAAGATTACCTACCTGATCGCCTTACCTATCAAGTAAAGCTAACGCCCATTGGCGTTTCTCTCTACCCTAATAGAAAAATCTATTCTCTCCTTTTCTTTCAATCACTTACCGCTGAGCAAACTTCTGATTTGATTGCGTAAGTATTCATTCTCTCTTTCTTCTTGCAACTTCTCCCTAACTTCTTCCTCTCTGGTTTGCATGTTCAAGTTGCCATTCTTAAAAATCTCAGAACTAATCACATTCTGCCTCATTTGATAACCTGCACGATTACTCAAGGTTTCTAAAATTTCTCGTTGGTTATTTTTCCTAGTGGTATATTCTTGTTCCTTGTCTTGTAAGAGAGTCTTGTAATACTGATTGATTTTTTCTAGCTGAGCTTTTTCTCTTGCCACTTCATTGATCACTTGCTTGTTGTTTGCTCCACTCACATCATAGCCATGCAAGTTTTTTGTGTTAGCTCCTAGCATTGGCTGACTTCCTTGCAACACATCAAAGGTCTGTGGTTTTTCTTTGTTGTTAGGATTATCATTGTAGTTACTCGCTATCATCACCACACCCTTTTGATTCAAAGTAGGCTGCAAATAAAAATCAATGTCGGATCTTGCCCCGTTAGCTTGGAAGTAATTCTTGTATTGAAGGATCTTATTGGCATCGCCTATGAGCGTAATCTTTTTAGAATGATGAACAAGTTTGAAAGTTAGTACAACTTGTTTATTATCCAGCAAATAGTCCTTGTAATTTGGCAACTTTACTTGCACCATGAATGGTGTGTCTTTGAGTTTGTCATTTAAGGGTATCTCACTATACTTTTCTATCAGTTCATTATACACAGGCGTATAAACATGGTTCTTTTGTTTCACCACTTTTTTCGCATAGTTACTGCACGCGCTTAAAGTTAAACACAGAATTGTCGCACCGATTAAAACACTTGCTCTCAGTTTCATTATTGTTTCTCCTTATTGCTCTCGTTTCATTAGTTTCATTCTGCACCGCCTTGTTTCTTTGAAGTGAAAAGACCATTGATAAAATTTTTTATACCAATAACCTTAATAACTTTATAAATCAAATAGCCCATACCTATGAAGCAAATGTTTTTCAAAACAAAAAGCACCTTATCGTTAGTGCTACCAATTCCTAAGATATATAGTTCATAAATCGATCTAATTGTTTCTAATCCAAAAAATAAAACCGCACCCACGCCAAAGGCATAGTAAAAATACTGAAGTTTTAGTTTTGTTTTTAGACTTTCCACTAGCTCTGTGTTTTTGCTAGTTCTTAAAAAGACAAAATAGATTGCAAACAAAACAAATATCCCACCCATACACAATCCTAACAGATGCTCTAGTCCCCCTATATATCCTAAGAATGAATGAGCATATGCTTCCATTATTCTTTGTTTGGCTTGTCCTATCTGCATCAGAAGTTCATACCTTTTTT
The DNA here is from genome assembly GCF_011140715.1 of Helicobacter pylori. Classification (GTDB taxonomy): domain Bacteria; phylum Campylobacterota; class Campylobacteria; order Campylobacterales; family Helicobacteraceae; genus Helicobacter; species Helicobacter pylori_DA. Next base: position 17,636 of record NZ_SFZZ01000049.1, read on the forward strand.
CTTGCGGTAGCTTTTCTATTTCTATTAGGATATTTTTCAACTCTTCTTGATTCTTTAAAGCTTCGTGAAATCTTTGCTCCCCTAAACTCCCTTTAGGATATAATGAGTCTAGCAAATTTAAGAGATCATTGCTCTGTGAGTTGCTAGGTGGTGGGGCGTTTAGCGGATTAGGTCCATGATGCTCTGTTGTATCGTTCATGAAGCTCCTTTCAAGAATTAAATTGAGAACTTATTTTGATATTATACCATTCTCTCTATGAGTTGCGATTGTCTTATCTCTTTGAATTAGGCGCTTCTAAAATTTCATTACTGATTACGGCTGCTTACTCATTACTCTTACTTTTTGAGTTGCATCGTGTTTCATCTTGCTTCTTGTTTGAAACAAGTCGCTGCTTACATTGATTATCAAGGTATCTTTGTTCAATGCCTTATCCAAAAAGGTTTTTGTTAAAGGTTTTTTCAAATACATAGTTTTTACAGAGATTTTGCTATAATTAGGGTTATTTTAAGGAGTCTTTAATGAAAAATCTCTCAAGTTTTACAACCAACAAACCAATAATTAAACAATAAAGCTGTCGCATGTTAGGGAAAAAAAACGAAGAAGTTTTGATTGATGAAAATTTGGTTGGGGGTGTGATAGCCCTTGATAGATTGGCAAAACTCAATAAGGCCAATAGGACTTTCAAAAGGGCTTTTTATCTCTCTATGGCACTCAATGTCGCCGCTGTAACGAGTATTGTGATGATGATGCCTTTGAAGAAAACGGATATATTTGTTTATGGCATTGATCGATACACAGGAGAATTTAAAATTGTCAAACGCTCCGATGCTAGGCAAATTGTCAATTCTGAAGCTGTTGTGGATAGCGCAACTTCAAAATTTGTCTCATTGCTGTTTGGTTATAGCAAAAATTCTTTGAGGGATCGCAAGGATCAACTAATGCAGTATTGCGATGTGAGTTTCCAAACCCAAGCAATGAGAATGTTCAATGAAAATATCAGACAATTCGTAGATAAAGTCCGAGCAGAAGCTATCATTAGTTCTAACATACAAAGAGAAAAAGTCAAAAATAGTCCCTTAACGAGATTAACATTTTTCATTACCATCAAAATCACACCTGATACGATGGAAAATTATGAATATATTACTAAAAAACAAGTAACTATTTATTATGATTTTGCTAGAGGTAACTCTTCTCAAGAAAATCTTATCATCAATCCTTTTGGCTTCAAAGTGTTTGATATTCAAATCACGGATTTACAAAACGAACAAACAGTAAGCGAAATTTTGAGAAAGATTAAAGAAGTGGAATCAAAAAATAAGGCATTAAATAAATAAGAACATGTTTAATATTAAAAGGACTTTTTTAGTAACGATCATAAGTTTTTTTCTCATTGTTCCTAATTGGCTGAAAGCTATTGATTTGCCCATTGTTTCAAATCTCAAAATTTACCAAACAGTTTATTGCATGCTGATACCGAGTTATGTTTTAACCAACAAGAGTTTTGCAGATATTTTAACAGGCTATACATCTATTGGCCAATCAGGGAGTGGAAAGAGTTCAGGGCAGGGTGTGATCGAAGCACTTAGCACACCATTAGCCACAAGTTTAGCCGCTAGCAATCTGGTGAAATATTTGAACACTTTAGGTCCTTTATGGGGATCGGCGTGGGCAAGTGTTGCTACAGCTATACAAGGCTTTGCTCTAACGCCATCAAGTGGCTGTAATTTTGGTTGGAACGCATTGATAAATAAAAACATAGATGTATCCATGGATAGCATGCTAGACAATTTGAGCAACAAGATTCAGAATTTCACCAAAGGCGGTGTTGAGGACAATGTGAAAGGCAATGTTCTTTTACAAATAATTAGCTCAATAACCGCTCAAGCTTCTACGAATATTACAGCTGATGGTTTAATTTGGCTGATTGGCAAAGAATTCACTGCAAATAAACTGCAAAACAACACTACAGCCATGCTTGCTTTTGCCGCACTAGAATCTGTTGTCAAAGGAGCGGACGCTGCTGTTCTTCCTGCATATGGTGTAGTCAATCTGCCTGATATTATCATAGGGCAAGGGTCATATCTTGATTTTGTTTCTTACCTAATTTATATTGTTTTTGGGATTTTTGTTTTCATTTCTTTTATGAAATTGAGGGATATTTCAAATGGCATTCAGCTTAACATAGGTTTTGAATACATGCGATTTGTTGGGGGGACATTATTCAAAATGGCGATGGTCTCTTTTATCGCCTATGCAGGTTTTGGTTATCTTTATAAAATCTCTTATTCCATTTATTTTGGTTTAGCAGGCGCTTTTGGGCTGAATCAAGTTCTTTTTTGGGCTTTAGATTTAGTGTTGAATTATACTGTTAATTCAATTTTACCTGCGGTAAGAGCTGTTTTTTCTAATGTTGGCAACAACGCTCCTAGTTTGTTACAAGGCTTGCAAGTGGCAGGTATTTCTTTATTCGCTATTTTTATGCAAGTAACTATCATTATGAGAATAAGCACTGTCGTTGTGAAACCTTTGATAGCGGGGGCTTTTAGCGGTATTGTGTTCCCTATTGCAGTATGTTTGATCGTGCTAGATTGGTTCAAAGATTCTATGAAAAACATATTGATATGGTTTATTAATAATTTGTTTATCTTGGTTCTAGCTATTCCTATTTTGCTCTTTGGTGTTTTGGCATTATTGGCATTCAATTTGACCATAACGCCCTCTGTTGCTATACAAAACATCAATCAAGGGGGACTAGGTATCGATTCAACTATTGCGAGTTTGATCACCCTATTTATTTTAAAAGGTTTCATAGAGACGATTATTGAGAGCGTCAATGCGATCGTTAATACCATTTTCAGCTCTGTTTCTATGGATGGTAGCAGAATGGATAGAGAAAGAGATGCCTTAATGGTGGGAAGAGTTGGTGGATCTATGTTTAAAGGCTAGCCACTTTATTCTTGTGTTACAATTACAAATATTTTTTAAGAGGAATTGTTGATGGAGCAGGCATTTTTTAAAAAAATTGTTGGCTGTTTCTGTCTTGGTTATTTATTTTTATCTAGCGTAATAGAAGCAGCACCTGACATTAAAAATTTTAATCGTGGCAGGGTGAAAGTGGTGAATAAGAAGATTGCTTATTTGGGAGATGAAAAACCCATCACGATTTGGACTTCATTAGACAATGTTACTGTGATCCAACTTGAAAAAGATGAAACTATTTCTTACATCACAACAGGTTTCAATAAAGGTTGGAATATTGTGCCTAATTCTAATCACATATTCATTCAACCTAAATCGGTAAAAAGTAATCTCATGTTTGAAAAAGAAGCAGTGAATTTTGCCCTAATGACAAGAGATTACCAAGAATTTTTAAAAACAAAAAAACTTATCGTAGATGCGCCTGACCCTAAAGAATTAGAAGAACAAAAAAAAGCTCTAGAAAAAGAAAAAGAAGCTAAAGAACAGGCGCAAAAAGCGCAAAAAGATAAAAGAGAAAAAAGAAAAGAAGAGCGTGCAAAAAATAGAGCCAATTTAGAAAATCTCACTAACGCTATGAGTAACCCACAAAATTTGAGCAATAACAAAAATCTTAGCGAATTGATCAAGCAACAGAGAGAAAATGAATTAGACCAAATGGAACGACTAGAGGACATGCAAGAACAGGCTCAAGCTAACGCGCTCAAACAAATTGAAGAACTCAACAAGAAACAAGCTGAAGAGACAATCAAGCAAAGAGCCAAAGATAAAATCAGTATTAAGACAGATAAGCCTCAAAAAAGTCCTGAGGATAACTCCATAGAATTATCTCCTAGCGATAGCGCTTGGAGAACTAATCTTGTTGTGCGAACTAATAAAGCCTTGTATCAATTCATTTTGAGGATAGCTCAAAAAGACAATTTTGCTTCAGCGTATCTAACAGTCAAATTAGAATACCCACAAAGACACGAAGTCTCTAGCGTTATTGAAGAGGAACTAAAAAAGAGAGAAGAAGCAAAGAGGCAGAAAGAATTGATTAAGCAAGAAAATCTTAACACCACAGCCTACATCAATAGAGTAATGATGGCGAGCAATGAACAGATTATCAACAAAGAAAAAATAAGAGAAGAAAAACAAAAAATTATCTTAGATCAAGCAAAGGCGCTAGAGACCCAATATGTGCATAATGCGTTAAAAAGAAACCCTGTGCCTAGAAACTATAATTACTACCAAGCGCCTGAAAAACGCTCTAAACATATTATGCCCTCTGAAATTTTTGATGATGGCACATTCACTTATTTTGGTTTCAAAAACATCACTCTCCAACCTGCTATTTTTGTGGTTCAACCTGATGGGAAATTGAGCATGACTGATGCCGCCATTGATCCTAATATGACCAATTCAGGATTGAGATGGTATAGAGTTAATGAAATTGCAGAGAAGTTTAAACTCATTAAAGACAAAGCCCTTGTAACAGTGATCAATAAAGGCTATGGGAAAAATCCATTGACAAAAAATTACAATATCAAAAACTATGGTGAATTGGAGCGTGTGATTAAAAAGCTCCCTCTTGTCAGAGATAAATAAAAAGGCGTTAAGACATGAATGAAGAAAACGATAAACTTGAAACTTCTAAAAAAGCCCAACAAGATTCACCCCAAGATCTATCTAATGAAGAAGCAACAGAAGCCAGTCATTTTGAAGATCTTTTAAAAGAAGAAAGTTCAGACAATCATCTTGACAATTCCACAGAAACTAAAACCCATTTTGATGAAGACAAGCCAGAAGAAACCCAAACTCAAATGGATTCTGGAGGTAATGAAACTTCAGAATCTAGCAATGGCAGTCTGGCAGACAAGTTATTCAAGAAAGCTAGAAAATTAGTTGATGATAAAAGACCTTTCACTCAGCAAAAGAGTTTAGATGAAGAAGCCCAAAAACTGAACGAAGAAGACGATCAAGAAAATAATTGGCATCAAGAAGAAACTCAAACGGACTTAATTGATGATGAAACTTCTGAAAAAACCCAACAAGATTCACCCCAAGATCTATCTAATGAAGAAGCGACAGAAGCCAATCATTTTGAAGATCTTTTAAAAGAAGAAAGCTCAGACAATCATCTTGACAATTCCACAGAAACTAAAACCCAAGAAACTAAAACCCAAGAAACTAAAACCCATTTTGATGAAGACAAGCTAGAAGAAATAACTGACGACTCTAACGATCAAGAGATTATCAAAGGAAGCAAAAAGAAATACATTATTGGCGGCATTGTAGTCGCTGTTCTTATTGTGATTATTTTATTTTCTAGAAGCATTTTTCACTACTTTATACCTTTGGAAGATAAAAGTTCTCGTTTTAGCAAAGACAGGAATCTTTATGTTAATGATGAAATCCAAATAAGGCAAGAGTATAACCGATTGCTGAAAGAACGGAATGAAAAAGGCAATATGATCGATAAAAATCTTTTCTTCAATGACGATCCCAATAGAACCTTATACAACTATTTGAATATTGCAGAAATTGAGGACAAAAACCCATTGAGAGCCTTTTATGAGTGTATTAGTAATGGTGGCAACTATGAAGAATGTTTGAAGCTTATCAAAGACAAAAAACTTCAAGATCAAATGAAAAAGACTCTAGAGGCTTATAACGACTGCATCAAAAATGCCAAAACTGAAGAAGAAAGGATCAAGTGTTTAGATTTAATCAAAGATGAAAACCTGAAAAAAAGCTTACTGAACCAACAAAAAGTTCAAGTGGCTCTAGATTGTTTGAAAAACGCTAAAACCGATGAAGAACGGAAAGAGTGCCTAAAACTCATAAATGACCCTGAGATTAGAGAGAAATTCCGTAAGGAATTAGAGCTTCAAAAAGAGCTTCAAGAGTATAAAGATTGTATCAAAAACGCCAAAACAGAAGCTGAGAAAAACGAATGCTTGAAAGGCTTGTCTAAAGAAGCTATAGAAAGATTGAAACAACAAGCGCTAGATTGTTTGAAAAACGCTAAAACCGATGAAGAACGAAACGAGTGCTTGAAAAATATTCCCCAAGACTTGCAAAAAGAACTACTAGCTGATATGAGCGTCAAGGCTTACAAGGACTGCGTTTCAAGAGCTAGGAATGAAAAAGAGAAAAAAGAGTGTGAGAAATTGCTCACGCCTGAAGCGAAAAAAAAGTTAGAACAACAGGTTCTAGATTGTTTGAAAAACGCTAAAACCGATGAAGAACGAAAAAAGTGTTTGAAAGATCTCCCTAAAGACTTACAAAGCGATATTTTAGCTAAAGAGAGCTTGAAAGCTTATAAAGACTGCGCATCTCAAGCTAAAACTGAAGCTGAAAAAAAAGAATGCGAGAAATTACTCACACCCGAAGCGAAAAAACTTTTAGAAGAAGAAGCCAAAGAGAGCGTTAAGGCTTATTTGGATTGCGTATCTCAAGCCAAAACTGAAGCTGAGAAACAAGAATGCGAGAAATTACTCACGCCTGAAGCGAAAAAAAAGTTAGAAGAAGCCAAAAAGAGCGTTAAGGCTTATTTGGATTGCGTATCTCAAGCCAAAACTGAAGCTGAGAAAAAAGAGTGTGAGAAATTACTCACGCCTGAAGCGAGGAAACTTTTAGAGAAGCAAGCACTAGATTGTTTGAAA
>NZ_SFZZ01000050.1:0-54410 GCF_011140715.1 Helicobacter pylori
ACGAACTCTTTTGTTTTCAATGAAGGGGCTAGCCATTTTAAGGTGTTTTTCAATTATGGGTGGATATTCTAAGACGCTAAAGTATTAAAAAGCTCAATCAAGCGATAATCGCATTGTGATGCGCTCCATAGGGATCTAAGGGGATTTTAATGAGATTGCAGAGGGGAATATAATATCCTCTCACCCCCTTAAGAGTTTTACAACAAAATAAAATCTAAAACAACAAGTTTAAAAATCTTTGCAAAAATCTTTGAATGTTAAGAATTTCATCGCCACCAAAATCCACCGACGCTAAGCGTTAAACCCTTACAACAAATAGCGCTAAAACACCTTATTAAAACTTAAATAATAACGCTTCCTTTTTAGCTTTTTCTCTCTTTTTCCACGAAATTCCTCTATATTTTTAATTCTAGGGTCAATACGATTTTTTTAAATATGGTTTAATGAAAATCGGCTCAATCTTGGTTGAATGACTCAAAGGTTTGCGCTTCTTTCATGTTGTGGGCGACACTTCATGTTGGGTGTTAGGTTTATTGTAAATTGGCGCCATTAAAAGCGATGTAATAAAGGCAATTAAAGAAACTATGAGGATGTAAAAGCTTAAACTGCAAACTTTCAGGCGCTGCTATGGCTTTTGCGTTTAACCAGCTTGAAAGTTGAGGGGTAAAGCCAGCGGTTATAGCATAGGCTATGTTATAAGCGAAGGAAATCCCGCTAAAACGGATTTTTGCGCTAAACACATCGCTCATAAAAATGGGGCAAAAATTCATAATGCCCGCGCAAAAGCAAGCTAAAAAGTATAAAACTATAGTATTGACTAAACTTGGTGCGTTAGAATAAAATTCCTTAAAGAATAAAAAGCCAAAAAAGGCAAAGACCACGCTAAAAGCCATGCAAACTTTGTGCGGTTTGATTTTATCGGCCAAAAACCCGGTGAAAATAATAGAACTTACAATACTAACAAGTCCTAAAATTTGAAAATAGATTTTTTCAAAAGGAGTGAAATTAAAATTGGGATGCGTAAGGGTAAAATTGGGAACAAAAAGGATAAAAATCAAAATACAAGCGGTTAAAACCCAAGTGATAAGCATGGAGATTAATATACCAAAGAGAGAGCTTTTAAACACCTCTTTAAGCGGGAATTTGACTAAGGCATCGTCCTGCTTCATTTGCTGAAAAACAGGAGTTTCTTCTAAAAAGCGCCTCAAATACACAGAAATGACACCAAAAATCCCTCCAAGCCCAAAAGCAACCCTCCAAGCCCAATCTTCAACAACAGGCTTGTCAAAAACCATGTAAATCCCCATATAAACCAAACTCCCAAGCAAAATCCCAGAAACTACGGAAGCGGTTAAAAAACCGATATAAGTGTTTTTTTGCCCTTGTGGGGCATGTTCATGGACAAAAACCCAAGCACCAGGCAATTCACCACCCACAGCAACGCCTTGACAAATCCTAACAAATACCAAAAAAACAGGAGCTATGTAACCAAGATAATGAGCGTTTTTTAGGCTAAGTCCCATGCTATCCACGCCAAAACCCACCAAATGATTAAAAGTTGGCATCAAAGCGAGTGCAAAGGTTGGGATCACCATTAGTAAAATAGAGAGCATGAACATGTTTTTACGGCCGAATCTATCCCCAAAGTGGGCCATCACTATGCCACCAAGCGGGCGCGCCAGATAACCTGCAGCAAAGATACCATAAGTGTTGATTTCAGACCAAATAGGGCTGAGCGTGTTTGGGAAAAAGTGTTTGGCAATGATACTCGTAAAAAATACAAAGATGATAAAATCGTAAAATTCTAAAGTCCCGCCAAGCGAAGATAACCCTAAGGTTCTTACCTCTTTTTTGCCTAAATGTTTTATTGATTATCCTTTCACTAAGGCTATCGCCCTGTTTTAAATTTTTCATTTTGAAACTAAGATTGATAAGATTGATTTTATATAACTACCTCACACCTTAAGAGCATTTTTTAGATAACAAATATTAAATAAAATTTGATTAGCGTTCAAAAAGTGGGTTATTCTATCTTTTTTATCATTAAACATCACTTAAACAAGTTTAAATTTTGTTTTACCCGTTTTAAACGCTTACTTGATTATATCAGCTAAAAAAACACTCCTATGAAGACTTGGGCAATAACGCTTCTTTTAATTTGGTAATGATAGTCTTCTCTCTTTTTTTACGAAATTCCTTGATATTTTCCCACTCTAATTTTAAATTAGGGTCAATATAATTTCTTTTTTTATACTCTTCTATGGCTTGTTGATTTTTATATTCTTCTTTGAGCCACACCTCAGGGTCTTTATCCTTTTTGGCTTGGTTCTCTGCGCCTTCTAAAAGCTGGAGATTGTATAGATGATTCTCACACTTATAGAAATCTTTATCCAATTTTTTATTTTCCTTTTTAAACTTGGACTTTGGATAAATATGGTCTATATGAAAAGTGTTGGTTTTGTAGTTCAAGTTTGGGTATAAGATTTGTAAAATAGGAAAGACTAAAGCATGGCTACTAGAACACATCATTTCTTCTATCGCATCGTTAGTGATTTTTAAAGGGCATGTTTGGTGTTTGGCTAAATTATGGTTGAATGATTCAAAGGTTTGCGCATCTTTGATGCTCTGAGCTATGATACTTAATTTTTGTATCCGTTGAAGGAGTGAAATAACTCGTGATTTGAGCGTTACGGACAAATTTTAGGGCTTGTTGTTCATCGTTTTTATCCATTTTTGAATTTAAAAAATAAAAATAGGCTAAACTGGATAAAATATAAGCTGAACCCAAATAGCCCGCATAACCAAAATTTTTTAATAGTTCTGTAGCGTTATAAATGCTTTCTGTAATTTTTTCCCAATTTTCTTCAATCTCTTTGATATTTTTTGTATTAAAATTTTTTAATTCAAAAGTAGTGTCTTTACCAATGAGAAGCAAGCAAGTTTTTAACACCTGGTCTTTCCCCACATTTGGAAAACCTTTATCTTTTAAAGTATCTACTAGCTCATTCATTTTTTCTCTAATATCGCTTGAAAAACTTGCTGTCAAAATAGACATCAATAAATCAGAATAGCTTAACTTAACCCCGCCACTATTGACACGGATAAAGATATTTAAAACTTTATTAAGATTTTTTTCTGTTTCTTCAAAAAATGAAATGAGTTGTTTGTCGTGAAAAGCTTTGTTTAGTGTTTCTAGTAATTCTGACTCTCCATTACCTAAATTGTGTTCTCTCGTATAATTTACAACACTCTTTAATTCCAAAATATCCCCCACCTTAAACCACCAATGTTTTTTATCATTCTCAGGCATTTTGGCATGAAATTCAAACTGGTAATTATCTTCTGGATTGTCCATGTTTGGCTGGTGTTTCAAGTTCAAATACAAACGCTTCTCTTCGTAAGCGTTAGGGTTATCGTTTTTAGCCCCCTTTTTCTTAAGCGTTCTAGTGCCTTTAAGCCCGATATAAAGCGAGGTTAAACGCTGTTGGCCATCTAAGACAATATACAAATCATCACGCTTGATTTGTTCAATACGGATTTTTTCATTGTGGGGCTTTCGCTCATCGTAGTTTGTAATGAATTGATAGAGTTGGAAATTGAGTTTATCGCTATCTTGTTCATCGCTCTTGGCTATATCCTCTTTTTGTAATTTCCAAAATAAAAAAGAGCCGATAGGATAGCCCCTAAGAATGGAGTCAAAAAGTTGCTCTATCTTTTTTTCATCGGCTTTTTTGAGCCACACGTATTCACGCTGAATGTCAGGCAAAAAATAACACTCATTCAATCCATCTACCACTTCTTTAATGTTCTTATCCAAAAACACACCCATGAGAATCTCCTTATTTTGTATTATTTAGGCTGTATTATAATCAAATATTAGAATGAGCCAACCTAATTTAAGATTTTTTCCACGCGCTTTTGGATCACTTCTAAAACCAAGCAAAAAAGCCAGTAAATCAAAGCGGCTTCCAAGTAAATAGGCAAAAAATCATAGCTAGCGTTCGCTTTTTGCTGCGCGATCCTAAAAACCTCTGCGATAGTTACCACCGAAGCCAAAGAAGTTTCTTTAAAAAGGCTGATGAAAGTGTTACTCAGGCTTGGCGTAGCGACTTTGAGCGCTTGAAAAAAGATGACATGCCAAAAGGTTTGCAAGTAGTTCAAGCCCAAACTCAAGCTTGAATCCCATTGATCTTTAGGGACAGAAAGAAAGCTCGCCCTTAAAGTCTCTGAAGCGTATGCCCCCACATTAAAAGAAAACGCAATAATGCCTGCCGGGATTGGATCCATATAAACCCCAAGAGCGGGCAAACCATAAAACACGACTACGATTTGGACCAATAAAGGCGTGCCTCTAATGAGCGAAACATAGAAATTCACGCCCGCTAATAAAGCCTTATGCATGAAATGTTTAGGGGGTGCGATTTTAATGAGTGCTACCACAATAGCAATCAATAATCCTAAAATAAAAGAAATGATCGCTAAAGGCAAAGAAATGCAAAAAGCGGCTTTTAGCATGGGGTAGAAAGCCTCTAATAATAATTCCAAACGCTCCTTGCTCAAATCTAAAGTTTCAAAAAACAAAGACAGATTAGGGCTGGCTGACATCTTTTCCAAAAAATTGTTCGCCTAAGCGTTTTAAAACCCCTTTATTGATCAATCTTTGCATCGCTTGGTTGATAAGCTCTAAGGCTTTTTCTTGGTGCTTGTTAATGACAAAGGAAGCGCCCCCGTCTTTTTCTTTGGACTCCCATGCGATTTTAAAGGGGTTGTTTTTGTGGGTGTTTAAGTAGTTTAAGATCGCTAAAGAACTATTTAAGGTCAAATCGGCTCGTTTTTGCGCCACTAACAACAAGGCTTGCGCCATAGAATCCACCGAAACGATTTGAGCGTCGTATTTAAAAGCGATTTCCCCATAAGTGGAGCTTAAAGTGTTAGCCGCCTTTAAGCCCTTAATATCTTTAATGTCTTTAATGCGGTTTTCATCTTTTCTGACTAGCATGATAGTGCCTGAATAGCTATAAGGCAAGCTTTTGTCAAAAGCCGCTTGGCGTTTTTTAGTCGTCAAACTCACTTGATTAGCGACCATGTCAAAACGCCCCGATTTCAGGCCTGTCAGCATAAGATCCCATGAAGTTTCATGGAATTTGATCTTCACGCCAAGCTCTTTAGCCAACTCCCTAGCCACCTCCACATCATAGCCGGTGAGCTTGCCTTCTTTATTGTGGTAAGTGAAAGGGGGGTAAATGCCCTCTGTGCCAACGCTGATAGTTTCTTTATTAATCAGCTTTTCATACAAGCCAGAAGCGTTCAAAAAACCCCAAAAAAAGCTTATTACTAATAAAAATAAAACTTTTTTCATTTTTTAATCAATCCTAATCATTATTTTTCGCGCATTCTAGCGCAAAATAAAAATTTTGCATGGTTTGATTTTAAATATAAACACGCTCCAAGCGTTTGGACAAAGTGCTGATGGTTTCATAAGCAATGGTGTTTAAAAGTGCAGCGATTTCGCTTGCGTCATTAGCCTTAGCGCTTTTATCCCCAAACAAAATGACCTCATCGCCCTCTTTAGCTTCAATATCATTGAGTTTGACAAAACATTGATCCATGCACACCTTGCCAATAAGGGGGGCTAGTTGGTTATTGATCGCTACTTGAATGCGATTGCCTAAGGCGCGCGCTAACCCGTCCGCATACCCTAGAGCTAAAACACCCACTAAAGTCTCTTCATTGGTATAAAAATGCTCGCCATAGCCAATAAATTCGCCTTTTTTAACGCTTCTGATTTGAACGATTTGAGCTTTTAAACTGATAACATTTTTCAAGATGGTTGGGCATGATTCTTTCATTTCATTAGAGGGGTAAAAACCATAGAGCATGATCCCTGGGCGATAGAGGTTTAAGAAGCGGTTTTCATTCCCGTTACACAAAGAAAGGATACCGGCGGAATTGTAAGCATGGCGGTATTGGAACTCTATTTTTTGATCCAAAAGCTGCTCTAAAAAAGCGTTAAAGGCTTTCATTTGGTTTTTAGCATGGGTTTTAATCTTAGCATCAGCGTTGCTTAAATGCGTGAATATCCCTTCCACTTCTAAGCCCTTTAAAGCGCGGATTTTTTTAATGGTTTCTATGCTTTTAAAATTAGGCTCCAAGCCCAAGCGGTGCATGCCGGTATCAATTTTAAGATGAATTTTTAAGCGTTTTTTGGCTTTTAAAGCCATTTGAGAAAAAACTTCTGCTTGTTCAAGGCTAAAAACCATAGCGCTCAAATCGTTATCAATCAGCATGGAAGCGTTAGCGTTAGGGCTATAACCTAAGATCAAAATGGGGGTTTTAGAAAAATGAGAACGCAACTCTAAAGCTTCATCTAAGGCCGCTACCCCTAAATAATTAGCCCCTTCTTGTAAAAAAATTTCGCTCGCTTTAATCGCCCCTGCCCCATAAGCGTTCGCCTTGACAACCGCCATGATATGAGCGTCTTTAGGGACAATGCTTTTGACTGCGCTAAAATTATGCCTTAAAGAAGCGGTGTTCACTTCTACAAAACTCGCCCTTTTTAACATGCTATCTTACTTGTTAGAATGCTTGCTAAAATACCAACGAGTTTCAGAATAAACCACTTTATGCAATAAGATTAAAGCGATTAAATTAGGGATAGCCATAAGCCCGTTAGAAAGATCCGCTAAATTCCACACAAAATCAATTTTAGCCATAGCTCCTACCATTACACTCGCTAAAAAGATCAAGCGGTAATATTTCACTTTTTTTTCACCAAAGGCGTATTCCGTGCATTTTTCCCCATAATAAGCCCAGCCAATGATCGTAGAGTAGGCAAAAAAGATCATGGTTGTAAAAATCACCACCGTCCCTAATGATCCTAAAAAATACTCCGTGCTTTTTAAAGTGAGCAAATTAGCGCTTAATTTTTCCCCATTAGGGAGCAAGGTGTTGTATTCTGGAGCCATTAAAATCACGCTCGCTGTCGCCGAACACACTACTAAGGTTACAATAAAAGTTTGGAGCATGGACACTAAGGCTTGGCGCACCGGGTGGCGCGTTTGAGCGCTTGCGGCAATAATGGCTGAGCTCCCTAACCCCGCTTCATTAGAATACAATCCCCTAGCCACGCCCGTTTTTATCATTGTCGCTACCAACGCGCCACTCGCTCCGCCCACAACGGGTTTAGGGTTAAAGGCTTCTTCAAAAATGAGCTTGATCGCTTGAAGGGCTAAATCAAAATGGCTAACAATAATATAAATAATAGCGATCAAATATAAAAGCACCATAACAGGAGCTAAGTAAGAAGTGAATTTACCAATGGATTTGATCCCCCCTATAACAATAACAGCGGTTAAAATCGTGAGCAATAAGCCTGAAACCCAATTAGGCAAGTTCGCTTGTTCACTCAAAATGGAAGAAACCGCATTAGATTGCGTCATGTTACCGGTGCCAATGCTCGCAATAATCGTAAAAATCGCAAACGCCATGGCGAGTTTGGGCATGTTAAGGCCGTTTTTGATGTAATACATGGGCCCTCCGTTGTATCCAAACGCCCCTTTTTCCCGGTATTTCACCGCTAAAATCCCCTCAGAATACTTAGTCGCCATGCCAACAAGCCCAGTAACCCACATCCAAAACACCGCTCCTGGCCCTGCAATGCTGATAGCGGTCGCTACGCCTACGATACTCCCAATGCCTACGGTTGCTCCTAAAGAAAGCATGAGGGCGGAAAATTGCGAAATATCGCCTTTAGATTGGGACTCTTTGTCAAAAAGGATCTTGATCGCATAAAAGATTTTACTGAATTGCAAACCCTTAAGATAAAAAGTTAAAAACAAACCGGTGCCTACTAATAAAATTTGCATGGGAATCCCCCACACCAAATTAGATAATAAACGCACCACCGAATCAATCGTTTCCATAAAAACTCCTCAATAAACTAGGGTTTAAAAAAGAAATTCCTTAATCCCTAAAAAATGCAGAAAAAAGCATAATATCGGCATTTTTTTCATTCGCGCCATCTTGGCTCAAATTAGCGATGATTTTACCAATGGCCGGGCCAAAAGTGATGCCAAGCCACCCAAGCCCTGTCGCATGGATTAAGTTTTTATAGCGTTTGTCATAGCCCAAATAAGGAATATCATTAGGGGTTAAGGGCCTGAAACCGCACCATTCTATGGCGTCTTTCATTTCAAAAGGCTGCGTGAAAGCGGCTAAATTCTTTTTCATGTTAGCGATTTGCTCTTTATCAATGAGGGCGTTATTGGTGTTTAATTCTAATTTAGAAGTGATCCTTACAGTGTCTCTTCGTGGGGTCATCGCCATGAAAATATCCGCAAATAAAGAAGAGGTTTTGGGCTTTAATTCTTCAGGCATTTTAAAGGTGATGCTATAGCCTTTAGCCCCCATCATTAAAAAATCATTTTTGGTTTTTTTAATGAGAGTGGGGTTAGCCCCGGTGGCTAGAATGATTGTTTCTGCTTGGATTTTTTCCTTATGCGTGATAACGCCATCAATAAGGTTGTTTTTAAACTCAAAATCAACCACTTCTTCATTATAAAGAAACTCCACGCCTGCGTTTTGTAAATATTCTTGCAAAGAGCGCACCACTTCGCCCGGATCCACATGCGCGTTTTCGGTCAAAAGCACGCTCCCGCAGATATTGTCATTAGCGATAGGCATGTATTCTTTGGTTTCTTTCACATTCAAAATCTTATAAGCACCGCTGTTATCGCAAGTTTTAATCTTTTTTTCAAAATTTTCTTCTAAAGTGTAGATCATCAACAACCCATCTTCTTTATACCAAAAATCCATGCCGTCTTCTAGCATTTGATGATACATATCAACACTCAGCCACCCGTAGCGTTCAAACAACGCCATGGTGCGGTGCGTGGATTTGGCGTTCGCGCTTGTCATAAACTTTAAAATCCATTGATAGAGCTTTAAATTAAGCCCAAAATGGAATTTTAAAGGGGCTTGGTTTTTGAGCATGAGCTTTAGGGTGTCTAACACCACACCAGGGCATGAGAGCGGGGCTTTTTTAAACGCAGAAATAAGCCCGGCATTCCCAAAAGAAGTGCCGTTTGCGCCATCGCTTTTTTCAATCACGCAAACCTTATGCCCTAACTTGTGCATAGAATACGCACAAGAAAGCCCTACAATCCCACCGCCGATTACCACGACTTCTTTTTTCATGCTGATAACCCCTTTAATAAGATCACTTAATGGCTATCGCTTCAATTTCTACTAAAGCGTCTTTAGGCAGTTTAGCCACTTGAAAAGTCGCTCTAGCCGGATAAGGCTCTGTAAAATAGCTCCCATAAATTTCATTCACCACAGCAAAATCGTCTAAACTTTTCAATAAAATAGTCGTTTTAACCACGCTATCCATCCCTAAATTAGCTTCTTTTAAAATCGTTTTGATATTTTCCATGGATTGCGTGGTTTGAGAATGAATGTCCGTGCCTTTAAACTCGCCGGTAGTTGCATCAATGCCTAATTGCCCAGAGACAAAAACAAGATCGTTGGTAGCGATAGCTTGAGAATAAGGGCCTATAGCCTTTGGGGCTAGCGTTGAATGGATGACTTCTTTCATGATTGAAACTCCTATGATTGTGTGTTATGTCAGCTATTATTATGCAATCAAATTAAAAAGAAATAAAAAACGAACGCAAAACGCCATGAATTTTTATATTATAAGGTATTGTATATTTTTTACCCATATTTAGAAACTCTTGAACGGGTTTTATTTGAATGGAAACTCAAAACATTATTGTTCATTTTTTAAATAAAAGGGGTTTTGGCTGTTTTGATTGGTTTTAAAATCAGTTTTGAAATTTTTCATAAGCCCTTGACTTTTATTATTGAGTTTAGATACAATAACAATCGTCTTTTTGAATAAAGAGTGCGGGAATAGCTCAGTGGTAGAGCACGACCTTGCCAAGGTCGGGGCCGCGGGTTCGATCCCCGTTTCCCGCTCCATATTGATTTAACTTCTAGAGCATGGTTTCTATTTAGTTTGCCCAGGTGGTGGAATTGGTAGACACAAGGGACTTAAAATCCCTCGGTAGCAATACCGTGCCGGTTCAAGTCCGGCTTTGGGCACCATTTTCAAATTGAGTGCGATTTGATTTTATTTTTTGAATACGCTAGTGTTAAAATTTAAGGCGACATAGCCAAGTGGTAAGGCATGAGTCTGCAAAACTTTGATCCCCCGGTTCGAATCCGGGTGTCGCCTCCATTTATTGTAGTCATTTAGGGACTTTTGCAAGGGACTTTTATAAAAATAGCGGGAGATGGCTGAGTGGTTGAAAGCGGCGGTCTTGAAAACCGTTGAGGGTCATACCTCCGGGGGTTCGAATCCCTCTCTCCCGGCCACTTGATTGAAATCCTTTAAGCGATTGGTTTTGGCAAATTCATCTCTTCTTTTAACAAAGAATTTTGTGAATATTGATTGTCTCTTTTAATTGAAATTTAAGGATTGATTTAAAGGATTTTATTCGGTGGGATTGTCAGCATCAAGCCTTATTGTTCCTCTTATCGTTATTTTAATGGTGGTTTTTACTAAAAGAGTCGCACTCTCGTTGTTTGTGGGCATTTTAGTGAGCGCTGTTTTAATGCATTCGTTACACCTTTCCCAACTTGTAGAATATATTTATCATAAAATCACTTCCGTTTTTTACACTTATGAGCCAGAAAAGGGGCTTCATTTCAATCTTTCCAACCTCTATGTTTTTGGGTTTTTAATCTTTTTAGGCGTCTTAAGCCAGGTGATTTTAAAATCCGGTAGCGTGCAGAACTTTGTCAAAAAAGCCAAACAATACTCCAAAAACGCCAAAACCCCTGAATTTATCGCCTTTTTTTCAGGCATCATTATTTTTGTAGATGATTATTTTAACGCCCTAACCGTGGGGCAAATCTCAAAATCTTTAAACGACGCTCATAACTCCACACGAGAGCGCTTGGCTTATATCATAGATTCCACTTCAGCGCCGGTGTGCTTATTAGTCCCTATTTCTAGCTGGGGGGCGTATATTATGGGGATCATGAATAACGACAGCTCGCCCTTATTAAAAGATAGTTTTTCGGTGCTTGTGCAAAGCTTGAGCAGTAATTATTATGCGATTTTTGCGCTCATTGCGGTGTTTCTTACTATTTTATGGCAAATCAACCTCCCTAGCATGAGAAAATATCAAAACATAGGCGTGAAGGATTTTTATAGCGAGCAAGAAGAGGATTCTTCAAAACTAGCCCCCTTAAGCTTGTTACCCCTTTCCATTTTATTATTGATCGTGTCCATTTCATCATTGATTTTTTATACTGGAGTGATCTTAAAAAACACTGATGCGAGTTTTTCGCTCTTTTATGGAGGACTGTTTTCACTCATTGTCACTTATCTTTTGGCTTATCCATTTTTAGAAAAAGGGAGTTTTTTAAAACTCATGTTGGATGGCTTTAAAAGTGTGGGGCCGGCGATACTAGTCTTAACGCTCGCTTGGGCTATCGGGCCTGTGATTAGAGATGACGCTCAAACAGGGCTTTACTTGGCCCACATCAGCAAGGGGTTTTTAAACAATGGGGGAGACGTGTATATGCCTTTAATCTTTTTTTTAATCTCTGGGTTTATCGCTTTTTCTACCGGCACAAGCTGGGGGGCGTTTGCGATCATGCTGCCCATTGGAGCGGGCATGGCCAATGAAAGCGATATTATTTTGATTGTTTCAGCGATCCTCTCAGGCGCGGTTTATGGCGATCACACAAGCCCCATTTCTGACACGACTATATTATCGGCTGCAGGGGCAGGGTGTTCGGTGCAAAGCCATTTCATCACGCAACTCCCTTATGCGACTATTGCGATGCTTTGCAGCGCGGTGAGTTTAGGGGTGGCAAGTTTTATGCATTCGCGCTCGCTCGCTCTTTTAATCGGTGTGGCTTTGCTTGTGGGGGTGTTTTATCTTTTAAAAAGGTTGTATGGTGAAAATCTAAAAACTTGAATATTGATTGAAGTGAAGCTTAAAAATCCCATCTTTTAAAATTAAAATAAGGTTTTAGCGATCCCTATTGGATTAAAAAAGAGTCTTATTCCGTTGTCAATCAATTTAAAAAAGTTATTCAAAAATAACCATACAATTATAAAAATCTTCACAAATCTCTAAATCGTAACGCTTTTTTAAAAAATACATTTTTTTTAATTTTTTAATCAACCATTAAGGTGTTTTAAGTTAAATTTCCTTATCTGTTAAACATACGGATAATGTTATATCTTAAGGAAAGAAAATGGGGTTAGGACACTAATAAGTTTAGGGATTTTGTTAAGCGTTTTGAATGGCGATGATCTGAGGTTGTATTCAAAACCTTTAGTCTATTCAGCCGGAAGTGGGATGATTGGGATTGATATTGACAAACGAACATTCTATAAACGAGCGTTCGTTTTCACGATGAAATCATTGTTCGGTGAAAACTTGCTTCTGTTTGTGAAATTGAAGCATTCTGCGTTAATGAGCAAACACATGAAAGGGCCTTTAGAAAACCGCCATCATCATTCTTTCACTAAAAATTATGAAAAAGCGGTTAATGGTTGTCAAAAGTATTTCCATATCAAATTGCCTGAAGGTGCTCCTAGCAACTTCAAATCAGGTTCATACATGGTCACTATGGTGGTGCGTTTTTAAAGCTTTATTTGGGGTATTCTTTAATACCCTTGTTATCTTTTTTATCATCTTTTTTTTAAAAACACAAATTTGTTTTTTAGCCCTTTTTTAAATATTCTTAAAACTCTTTTGTTGTAGTGATGAATGAAGTATTTTTAAAATACGGATAAAATTCATAAAAAAATTAAGAAATAAAAAGGCTTTGTTTTCATCAAAATGGGTTACTAAAACCTTTTATGGTGGTATAGCGTATTTTTGGCTTTAATTGTTTCTTTTAAAAGGATTAATCCCATCAGGGTTTAAATGATTAGCGTCTTTCCTCTTATCATTTGGCGCTAAAAGCGACTCCATTAGCCCATTCCTTGAATTTTTTGTAACCATCTATTTTTATCTGCCCTAAAAACATGAAGCCAAACAACCCCCCTACAAAAACGCTTCCAACTTATAGGCTTTTTTATGCTCTTGTTTCAAATCCATATAAGCGTTTAAAAGCATGTATTCTTCAAAAGATAAAACCGCTAGATGCTCCTTAGCGAGATCATTCATTTCTAATTCTAACAACACGAATAAAAAGGCTTTTTGCGCCTTATCGTCTTCTTGGCTTAAAACCTCAAAAAACTGGAACCATTGATCAGGGACGAGAAATTTTTGCGCTTTTTGCGCGAGCTTTAAATAATCATTCTTATCATAACCCACCTTTTTGCAAAGCTCTGAAATTTTTAAAGTGTCTGTGTTTAAAGATTTTTCAAAAAAGGCTTTTAAAAAAGACTTCACGCACTCTTTGTCCAAGTTATCTTGCATCGCATTCAAAGCCTTTAAAACCTCTTTTTTGCTGCCTTTTTGGGCGATTTCTATAAAAGCGTAGCGGCGTAATTCCAAAGGGATTTGCGCGTTTGTTAAAACTTCAAAGGCGTTTTTTAAATCGTTATGAATGAAAGCCTTCAAGCGTTTAGAAAAATAAGCATGTTCATAAGCTAACGAATGCTTAGCGTGATCTTTAGGCTCAAGGGTGTTATTTTCTATATTGTGGTAATGTTTAAAAAGGTTATCCACTTTTTCGCACCCGCTATTTGGCGTGTTTAAATCAGCTTTTAAATCATAGCGGGCTAAGATTTGGGAGAGGTTTTTAGCGAGATCGCTTTTAAATTTCGTTTTTAAAAAAGTCTTTTGGGTGTCTTGGGATAGGATTTGTTTGAGCAATTTGTCAAAATCCC
The DNA here is from genome assembly GCF_011140715.1 of Helicobacter pylori. Taxonomy (GTDB): domain Bacteria; phylum Campylobacterota; class Campylobacteria; order Campylobacterales; family Helicobacteraceae; genus Helicobacter; species Helicobacter pylori_DA. The sequence continues at coordinate 13,865 of NZ_SFZZ01000050.1, forward strand.
TTTTTTCGTGGTATAAGCGGATTTTATGGCTGAGATTGTGTTTGAATAAAAAAACCCATGAAAAAAAAGCGAACATGCCCAAAACGCCCATAAGCCATACCGCAATGGGAAGATTAAAGCTGTAGCTCCCTAAATTAAAGGCGTAAGCTTGCGGATCAATACTATAAACAAACACACCAAAACCCACAATAAACAAAAATGTAAAGATAATGTAAAAACGCATGTGCACCTCCTATTTATGGTATGGATGCTTAAAAATAATGCTTAAAGCCCTATAGATTTGCTCGCATAAGACAATTTTAGCCACTTCATGGCTAAAAGTCATCTCGCTCAAACTCCAAGCTTGACAATCTTTTAAAAAATTTTCTTCAAACCCATACGCTCCAGCGATAAAAAAATTAATATTAAGATGATTTTCTAACATTTTACTAAACGCAAAGCTATCGCCCCTTTGAGCTTTAGGGTGTAAGGCAATATTTTTTGCCTTAGGGTTTAAATACGGCTCAAAGGCTAGAGAGTAGCTTTTTTGAGCGAGTTCTTTAGAAATTTTTTGAGCGTTGGCGGTATTTTTAGGGAACAAATCCACTAATTCCAACTCGCAATCAAATCGCTTGCATTGCTTTTGATAGCTTTTTAATAACTCTAAAGGCGAATTTTTAGCAATAGAATACACCACGCAACGCATCAATCTTAAAACTTTAAAAAATCTTTGAAGTCTTATGCGTCATCATAGCGATGAGATCGCTCAAAGTCTTTTTCAAATCCTTCCTATGCACAATCATATCAATCAAGCCATGCTCTAATAAAAATTCCGCCGTTTGAAAGCCCTCAGGCAAATCCGCCCCTATAGTTTGCTTAATCACCCTAGGCCCTGCAAAACCTATCATCGCCCCAGGCTCTGCGATAATGAGATCCCCTAAAAAAGCAAAAGACGCGCTAACGCCCCCATAAGTGGGATCGCTTAAGAGCGAAATGAAAGGGAGTTTGGCCTCACTCAATCGGTTCAAAGCCGCGCTCGTTTTAGCCATTTGCATGAGCGAATAAGTGGATTCTTGCATCCTAGCCCCCCCACTCGCTGAAACAATCAATAACGCTTCTCTTTTAGCGACCGCGCGATTGATCGCTCTTACGATCTTTTCCCCCTCCACAGAGCCTAAACTCCCCCCCATAAAGCTGAAATCAAACACCACGATCTGCAAAGGCATGCGGTTGATTTTAGCCTCACCGCTGATCACGGAGCTTGGGCGGTTAGTCCTTTTTTCGTATTTTTTAATGCGTTGTTTATAGCTCTCTTTATCCACGAAATTTAAAGGGTCATTAGGCCGTAAATGCTTGTCAAACTCTTCAAAACTCCCCACATCGCATAAAAATTCAATCCTTTCAGTCGCGTTCATGCGGAAATGGTAATGGCATTTCAAACACACGCTGTATTTGCCAAACACTTCTTTATGATACATTAACGCATAACATTTAGGGCATTTCACCCAATGGCTTGGCTGTTCTTCCTTACTTGGTGCTGTCCGCAATTTATTGATCTTAAAATTTTTAAAGAAATCTGCAAATCCCATGTTTTTCCTTAATTTTGCAGTTTTATTAGGATTGTATCCAAGTTTTGCTTATAATAAACCAAATTATCTTAAGAGTAGTGATGCAAGGGTTTCTTTTACAAACACAAAGCATAAGAGATGAAGATTTGATCGTGCGCGTTTTAACCAAAAACCAGCTCAAAACCCTCTATCGTTTCTATGGCAAACGCCACAGCGTGCTGAATGTGGGGCGTAAAATTGATTTTGAAGAAGAAAACGATGATAAATTTTTACCCAAGTTAAGGAATATTTTGCATTTAGGCTATATTTGGGAAAGAGAAATGGAGCGCTTGTTTTTTTGGCAACGCTTTTGCGCTCTTTTATTCAAGCATTTAGAGGGCGTGCATTCTTTGGATAGCATCTATTTTGACACTTTAGATGATGGGGCTAGCAAACTCTCCAAACAGCACCCCTTAAGAGTGATTTTAGAAATGTATGCAACGCTTTTGAATTTTGAAGGGCGCTTGCAAAGTTACAATTCTTGTTTTTTATGCGATGCAAAATTAGAGCGTTCTGTCGCTTTAGCGCAAGGGTTTATTCTAGCGCACCCCTCTTGTTTAAAAGCTAAAAGCTTGGATTTAGAAAAAATCCAGGCTTTTTTTTGCACTCAAAGCACGATTGATTTAGAAACAGAAGAAGTGGAAGAATTATGGCGCACGCTGAATTTAGGGTTTTAAAAGGTTAAAGATGAAATTTAAATTTTTGAATATGGATAATGAGAGCGGTTTTATTTTGATTGAAAAAGAATTGAAACGATTGAAAATCACCGCTCAAGTCAAAGAAGATGGCATTGAATTAAAAGGCGAGAATGTAGAGCGTGCGAGGGTTTATCTTCAAACGCTTTTTAATTCTAATATTGTGGAATTAGACGATAACAAAAAAAGCGCAAACGCTGTAATAGAGCGCTTGAAATCTTTAGGTTTAAAAATTGCGGTGGCTGAAAGCTGCTCTGGGGGGTTATTATCGCATGCATTCACTTCCATTAGCGGGGCTTCAGCGGTTTTTATGGGGGGTGTTGTGTGTTATAGTGAAGAGGTCAAGCGCGAATTGTTGAAAGTCAATGCCACGACTTTAAAAGTCTTTGGGGTTTATAGCGAAGAATGCGTGAAAGAAATGCTATTGGGCGTGTTTTTCAATTTTAAAGCGGATTTAGCGCTGGCGATTAGCGGGGTGGCTGGCCCTAATGGGGGGAGTAAGGCTAATCCTGTAGGCACGATTTATATTGGCACGCAAAGATTAGGATCTCAAGCTTTCATTGATCGTTGTTTTTTTAAAGGGGACAGAGAAAGTATTCAAAATAAAAGCGTAGAGCATGCCCTAAACATGCTCGCTAGAATGCTATAAAACTACCTTAAAGCGCAAACGCTACCAAACTCTTTTTGAGCGACCTTAGCGATATAAGCGATTTCATTATCGTTAAGGTTTTCAACGCTCGCTTTTAAATACCTTTTGATTTGCTCAATCTGACAACCCACTAGCTTGATTTTCACCACAGCCACCTCCGATTTTAAATTCGTGTAAGTGTAGGCTACTTGGATCTTAGTCGCTAGGTAATTATAGATAGCGTAGCTGATATTCGTAGCCGTTTGCTCGGACTCATGGAATTGCTCCATGAAGCGTTTTTTATACTTCAACATGATTTCATGAAAAACCACGATCAGGCTCAATTTAGCGTTTAAGGTCGCTTGTTCAATCCCTAAATATTTGTTATTAACGGGGATATATGCCACGCCCATTTCTTCGTAAGGGACTTTAGGGTCTTCAAAAACCCAAGCAGGAGCATCAGATAATTCTGATTTCATGCCCTTTAAATCAGAAACTAAAATCCCATCATCTCTTAAAATACTCTTAGCGCTTAATGAAACGCTTGAAAACACCCCTAAAAGAGCGATTAAAACCATTCTTTTAAACAAAATACCACTCCTTAAACTTTAATTTAGGTTTGATTATAGTTAAAAAGTTTTTGATTTTGTTTAATCACAACCAAGTAATCGCATCAACTTTTGATTTTCTTGATTTTTGGCTCGCTTCCGCCACCCTCTTACCCAAAGCGATCAAGCATGCGATTTTAGGCTTATTGATACGCTCTTCTAAAACTTCGCCCACTTTTAAAGGATCAAAGCCTCCAATAATGCAACTATCCAATCCCATTAAGCTCACGCCCATGCAAATTTGCCCCACAGCGATATAGCATTGCTCTAAAATATAGCTTTCTAATCTTTGCATGCTGTGGTTGAATCTCACGCCAAGCATTTGAGCAAAAGAGAGGATCACTCTAACCTTATAAGACTCCGGATAGAGATTTTGCATGTAATGGCCGTGTGGTAACAACTCGCTAGGTTTTAAAGAGCATACCACCATTAACGCTGAAGCGCTTTTAATCATTTCTTCATTAAAATAGCTGTGCGCTGCAATCTGTTTTTTTAAATCCTTATTAGTAACCATCACAAAACGCCATGGCTGCGTGTTATAAGAGCTTGGCGATAGTCTGGCGATTTCAGCGATTTCTTCTAATTCTTCACTAGAGAACTCATAATGGCTATCAAACATCTTGCAAGAATGGCGCTCATTCAATAATTGTCTTCTTTTTTCTTGATCCAAAAATTTCATTGATTTTCCTTTATTTTTTCAGAATTTTTCGTAGCATACAATAAAATCCCTAATGAAACAATTACCATAAATAAGCTTAAAATCTGCCCCATGCTCAAATTTAAAAAATAAACCCCCATTTGGCTATCCGGCTCTCTGTAAAATTCCGCAATAAAGCGCATCAAGGAATACCCCAAGCCATAAACCACGATGAGCAACCCATGCGTTTTGGTGTGTTTTTTAGCCCACATCACCATAAAAAACACGATAACCCCCTCTAAAAACGCTTCAATCAATTGGCTGGGATAACGCAACTCGTTATCCACCATAATGCCTATGATTTGCCCTAAATGGCTGTCTTTGGGGACAACCCTCCCCACAAGCTCCTGGTTTAAAAAATTCCCAATCCTCCCAAAAACATACCCTAAAGGCAGGCTAATCGCAATCAAATCCAAATAAATCAAAAGCTTTTTCAAATCCTTACGGCTATAAAGATACGAAGCGATCAAAAACCCTACTAGCCCCCCATGATAGCTCATCCCACGAATGCCTACAAAATTCCCATGGCTATCAAAAGGGTTAAAGATTTGCCAAAAATGCGTCAAATAATAGCTGGAATTAGGCTCATAAATAAGAACGTATCCTATCCTTGCCCCTAGCACAATGCCAAGCTCCGCCCATAAAAAATAGCTCTCAAATTCCTTCCTTTCAATGGGGAATCGCTTGGGATCTTTTTGGATCATTCTCAACGCCATGTAAAAAGCGACAACAATCGCGCACGCATACGCCAAACCATACCAATGCACATCAATACCGCCAAGACTAAAAGCGATGGGGTTAAATCGTTCATAAATCGTATTCCAAGCGTTCATGCTCATCCTTAAATTTCAAATTCTTTAGGAGCGATCGCTTCAAATTCATACCCTAACAGCGCGATTTTATGTGCATGGAGCATCAAGCGTTTGGCGGAACTTGGCTCATTGTTATAAAGCGTATCGCCTATAATGGGGTGGTTGATATGCTTTAAATGGACTCTGATCTGGTGGGTTCTTCCGGTTTTGATCCCCACTTTTAAAAGGGTTTTTTTATTGATGATTTTTAAGGGCGTGATGATTGTAACCGCTTCTTGCCCTTTTTTAGAGATTTTGCTAAACGCTTTAGTGGTTTTAATGGTAAGAATGGGGGCGTTGATTTCTCGCTCTTCTTCTATGATGCCTTGAACGATCGCTAAATACTCTTTTTTAACCGCCCTGTCTTTAAAAGCCTTTTTAGCTTTTAAATGGAATTCTGAATTTTCTTTCACCAATAAAATCACCCCGCTTGTTTCTTTATCCAAGCGGTGCAACAACGCCCAACCTTTGAAAAAAGAGGCTAGATCATAGCTCTCTATGAAAGGGGGTTTAAAAAGGGCTAGAATGTTTTCATCTTCAAAAATCACGCTGGGTTTTTCAATTTTTTGGACGCTAAAGCGCGTGTTTTTGGGGAGTTCTTTTCTGGCGACCATCAATTTCTTCCCCCCTATACTCACTAACCCCAAATCAATCAAAGCTTTGGCTTTTTTATGCGAAACGTTTTCTTGAACGCTCAATATTTTATAAGCTTTTTCCATGTTTATCCTTTTTAATGTTTAATGAAAGCGAGCAATTCGTTTAAATCATGCCCGTTTTCTAAAAAACGCGCCACGCCTAAATTTTTGTAATCTAAAAGAGTGCCTAATAGATCCTCTTTTGGAACGATTTTATAAGGCTTGACTAATTCAAACAACGCCACCTGGTTGAAAAGATACTCCCCTGTGATTAGGCGCGCATTAAAAAACGCCGGCTCTAAAGGGTTATGCCCCCCCATTTTGACAAACGAACCCCCTAAAATGACAATGTCTGCGATCGCATAGAAGTTATTCAATTCCCCCAAGCTATCCACTAACAAAATATCGCATTCCACAAAACCCTTTGAAGAAAAACACTCCAAACTAAAACGAGTCGTTTTTAAAATATCTTGCAACAAATTTTGCACGCTTTTAAAACGCTCAGGGTGGCGCGGCACGACAATCAGTCTTGCGTTTTTAAAAGTCTTTTTCAATTCTAAAAACGCTTTTAACCCTAATTCCTCTTCGCCTTCATGCGTGCTGGCTAAAACAATGTTTAAAGCGCTTGGGTTTTTAGGGTAAAACGAAGTGATCATAGGCTTTGAAAAACGCTTGATATTCAAAAAATCCACCACTTTTTTAGCCCCTAGATTCAACAAGCGTTTTTGATCGGCCTTGCTTTGCGCTAAAATCAAATCAATGCGTTTGAATAAAAGTGCATAAAAGAAAGAAAAACGCTGGTACTTGGGGTAAGAACGAACGCTAATCCTAGCGTTAATGAGCATGGTTTTTGCCCCTAGTTTTTGAGCCGTATCAAACACATTAAACCACAATTCCGCTTCTGTAACCACCAAAGTTTTTAAGCGTTTTAAGTTTTTTTTCCATGCAAATAATAGGGTTTCAAAAGGCAGGTAACGCACCTCTATATGTTGGGAATGCTGGTAAGTTTGAGCGGCTAATTCAAAGCCGGTATTAGTGGTAACGCTGATTAAAATCGGCTCTTTTAAAGCGTGAATGATCGGCTCTAAGGATTTGACCTCCCCATAAGAGCATGCATGAAACCAAAAAGTCGGCTCGCTTTTTAAAAAATTGTCTTTGAGAAAAAAACGGGCTTTCAAAGAATGGCGGTATTTTTCCTTAAAACTCCAAAAAAAGATGAAAGGTGCACCAAAAAGATGCCCCAAAGTTAACAATAAAAGGTAGAAAAACTTAAACAATCAAACGGATTCTTGGCTTTCTTCTTGGCTTTCTTTTGGTTGGCTTTCTTTTGGAGGTTGAGCGTTACTTTCATGCGCGCCCTCAGCGTATAAAATACGCCCGCAATACGGGCAAGTGATCATGTCCCCACTCGTTAGCACTTCGGCATAAATCTTATCGTTCAACCGAATAAAACAACCCCCACAAGCCTGTTTTTTGATCGTTACGATGCTCGTGTTTTTCGCCCATCTTCTAATCCTTTCATAAAAGCTATAGATTTTAGGCTCGGTTTTTTCCACTAATTCTTCTTTCTTTTTAAAGATGATCTGTTGGGTTTCTTTGATGTTTTTGATTTCATTTTCCACTAAGTTTTCTAATTCCAACGCTAATTTTTCAAGCTCTAGCATTTCCTTTTTCAAAACTTCTTGTTTTTCGCTTTTGTGCTTGATTTCATTTTGCAGGTTTTCAATTTCTCTGTTGGCTTGATTGGATCGCTCTTTAGCAATATCTTCTTCAATGTTTAAAGATCGCAATTCCCTTTCGGATTTGATCTCGCTCATTTTTTTTTGGATACTGGCGATTTTAGCGTTCGTGTCTTGTAAGGTTTGCTCGTTTTTAGAAACCTGTAATTTTAGGGCTAATTTTTCTTCTTCCAGATTCAAAATCGCTTTATTTTTAGCTTCTTTATCATTCAAGGCCTTATCCAAGTCTTTTCGTTTTTCTCTGATCAACGGCTCTAAAGAGTCAATTTCTTTATCCAAATGCGAAATTTCAATCAATTGTTTGAGGTGGGTGTTCATCGCTTTCCTTTAAATGATTTGCAAGGGGTTTTTAAAATTCTCTATTGTAACCAAATAATTAAAAGAATGCAAAATTTCAGCCACAATGAGTGCGAAACCCCTTTCGCTATAATAATGCGTGGCGTCAATCAAACTTATCCCTAAAGATTGAGCGATCATAGCGTCATGGTATTTCACATCGCCTGTAATCAAGCAGCTTTGCGCTTTTAAAGAAGAAAACATGGACGCTCCCGATCCGCACACAAACGCTAAATCTTTAATCATTTGAGAACTTTTAACGCATGCTAATTTTCCCACCCCTAAAGAAGATTTGATTTTTTCTAACAGCGCATCAAATTCTATATTGGCGTTTTCTTTCACTAACATAAGGCCTTTTTCTATCAAGCCATCAAACCCTAAAAGCGCGCGCGCGAAATGCTTGTTTAAATGCGTTTTGTCAAAATTCGTGTGCATGCTGATGACTGAAATGTTTTTTTGGATTAAGGTTTTTAAAATATTCCCCGGATAAGCCTCAACATTTAGCGTTTTTAAGGGCTTGAAAATTAAAGGGTGGTGCGTGATGATTAGGGCGTTTTGTGGAGCGTTTAGAGCGATTTGAAGCGTGATTTCTAAGCATGCGATAATCTCGCTAAACTCGCTATTTTCACTCCCCACATTCAACCCGCTATTATCCCACGATTCTTGGAGTTCAAAAGGCGAAAGGCGGTTCAAAACTTCCAACACTTCCTTAACTAATGCCATTTTAAGCCTTTATTAGAGCGTTTTTTAAACGCTCTTCTCTTTCTTCTTCTTGCTCTTTATAAAGAAACGCGCACCCTTTGGCTAAATCCCTGATTTGTAAAATATAATTTTGCCTTTCAGCCACCGAAATCGCTTTTCTGGCGTCTAAAATATTGAAAAAATGCGAGCATAGCATCACAAAATCATAAGCCGGCAAGGGGAGCTTGTTTTTTAAGCAATGCAAGGCTTCGGCTTGGGCACTTTTAAACATTTCTAATAGCCTTGTTACGCTCGCCACTTCAAAATGATACTTGCTGAATTCGTATTCGCTTTCCAAATGCACTTGCGCGTAACGAACGCTTTCATTATCCTTTTTAGCCCATTCAATCTCTAGGATATTTTCCACTTTTTGGACATACATCGCCAATCTTTCTAAGCCGTAAGTGATTTCCACGGGGATAGGGTTACAAGGAATGCCCCCCACTTGCTGGAAATAAGTGAATTGCGTAACCTCCATGCCATCAAGCCACACTTCCCAGCCAAGCCCCCATGCCCCTAAAGTCGGACTCTCCCAATTGTCTTCTACAAATCGTATGTCATGCTCATTAAGGTTTATCCCTAACACTTCCAAGCTTTTTAAATAGAGTTCTTGGATATTAGAAGGGCTTGGCTTGATGACTACTTGGAATTGGTAATAACTCCCCAAGCGGTTAGGGTTTTCCCCATAGCGCCCATCAGTAGGCCTTCTAGAGGGCGCGACATACGCCACATTCCACGGCTTTTTATCCAAACTCCTTAAAAGCGTAGCCGGGTGGAATGTCCCAGCTCCTGCAGGAATATCATAAGGCTGGATCACCAAACAGCCTTGATCTTTCCAATACTCTTGTAATTTTAATAATAAACTTGAAAAATCTTGCATGCTCTCTTTCCTTTTAAGCGCGTCTGATCAAATCGTTCATGCTCTCTAGCACACTCTTACCCTTTAAAAGCAAGGCTAATTCGCTCGCAATGGGCGTGTAAATGCCGTATTTTCTAGCGATTTCCACAATGGCGTTGGTCGTTTTCACCCCTTCAGCCACTTCGCCCAATTCTTCTAAAACCACCTCTAAAGGCTTGTTTTGGGCTAGTCCCAAGCCCACACGATAATTCCTAGATAAAATGGAATTAGCGGTTAAAAACAAATCCCCAGCCCCAGAAAGCCCTAAAAAAGTCTCTGTCTTGCCCCCAAAGAACGCCCCAAAGCGTTGCATTTCCACTAAACCACGAGACAATAAACTCGCCTTAGCGCTATTGCCTAATTTCAAGCCATCGCAAACCCCCCCCGCAATGGCTATCACATTTTTATACGCCCCAGCGATTTCACCCCCTATGATGTCTTGTTGGGCGTAGGCTCTGATAAAAGAGGGGGTTTTATTGGCAAATTCTAGCGCTAAAGCCTGATTATTGGAATGGATGACTAACGCGCAAGGCAGGCCTTGAATGATTTCAGCCGCAAAACTCGGGCCGGCTAAAAAACACAAAGCGTTAGGATCGATAAAATCCTTTGCGATCTCGCTCACAAACGCCTTGTTTAAAACCTCTATCCCTTTAGAAGCGATTAAAACCTTAGCGTTTTTGGGTAAAGAAGCGTTTTGAAACCATTCCCTCAAGTGCTGCACGCTAATAGCGATGACATAGAGCGTTGCTTTTAAGCCTCTTTGTAAATCCACTTGCTCTATGGGGGCAGAACCTTTAGAAATCAAGGCGTCATTGAGCTTTTTTAACGGCTCGTTTAAATCCCGCCTTGAAATGATTTTCACTTCACTCTTTTCTCCAAAAGCAAAGGCTAAAGCCCTCCCCCACGCCCCGCCACCAAATACTGCAATTTCCATTAAATTCCTAATCTCATTGATTGTAAAACTCACCATTTTACAATAATAAGTTTAAAATAGCCCTTACATTCAAAACGCTGTCTTTGATTAAAAATAGGGTAGTAAAAATCAGAAAATTTTTTCACGCTCTGATCTAGATCACCGCTGTTTTGTTCTCCTCCATTCCCGCAAATTATTTTGAAGCCTCTCATCGTTTAAAGACTCTTGATAAACTTTCTCATTTCTTTCTTTATATCCTTTAAGTATTGACAAATTTCTTAAAGAATAATCTAATTGGAGCAGTTCATTGTCATAATCTATCCAATCTCTATATTTTTGAATTTCTTCTTCACTCAAATCATACCAATCCAAATAAAACAAACAGAGATCCCTAAAATACAGCGCCATTTTTTTGATTTCTTCAAATTCCCTGTAGTTTGCTTCATCGTCCTCTTCGTCGTCGTTTTGTTCTTTGTATTTTTCCCAAGTGAAAGCGCTCACACGATCAAAAACCTTATCAATGCTTTCTTTAAACAAGTCAATCACTCCGTTCAATTGCACTAAATTCTCTCTTTTGGATCGCTCTTGCTCAGAAAATTCTTTGTTGAGCGAATAAATTTTATTAAAGGTAGCATCGTTGAAATCATCAAAGCCTTTTTGCATTAAATCCAGTTTGACAGAATGCAAAGCCTTTTGGTAGCGTTTGAATCGGTTAGCGTCTTGCTTAATAGCCTTTTCATACATGAAATGCACCTCGTATAAATATCCTAAAATTTCGTTTTGTTTCTCGCTCCTTTGATTCAATCTCATTAGAAATTCCTCAAGCGAGTCAAAAACAGGGCTTTTTTCGCTGAACTCTTTAATTTCTTGATACCTTGTAGCGCTGTAAGCACAAATCCCTAAAAACTCAATGCCATTATTCTCTAAAGTCTCTTTAATTTGTTTAGCGACTACTTCTAATTGGCTTTTAGTGCGCCTATCAGCCCTACTCAATACGATAAAAACCTGCTTGCCTTCTTCGTATAATTCTTGCAAAAACTCTAAATCATCTTTATGAAGTTCCCCACGCTCGCAACTAATAAGCCATAAAATGTGTTTAGCGTGTTTTAGGGATTCTTTAGAGGCTTGTTCGTCCCCACCCGTATAGCCTTGATTGCCGGGGTTATAGCCAGGCGTGTCTATGAAGCATAAAAATTCAAAAGGCACGCTAGGAGCGCTCAAAAGCATGAAAGGCATGATTTCTTTGAGATTAAAGCCAAGGGATTTTAAAAACTGATGGTCAAAAGCGAGATTAGGTAATTCCACCATGCCCCCATTTTGAGAAAACCCCATTAAAACTTCTCTTTTACCCTTTAAGCAATAAGTGGGGATAGCTGTGGTGGGTTTCATGTCTTCAGGGAGTTTTAATTTCAAGCCCAACAAGTTGTTTAAAAAGGTGGATTTTCCCGTGCTAAACCTCCCCCCACCGCAACGATGGTTTTTTGGAACAAACTAGGGTAGCTCGCCACCAATTGCAATTTTTTTTGGATTTCTTGGAGCATCAGTAACGCTATTTCCTTTTCTTTGAGCGAATCCACGCCGCTAGCGAACTTTAAAAACTCGTTGTCTAAAATTTGCTGGTATTCTTCTAGCCCTTCATTGTTTGTTTTAGCGTTTAAAATACGAGCGATTAGATCGTAGCGTTCTTTTAAACCCTCTGTATTGTGGTGGTTTTCAGCCCTGCTATTGTCATTAAAAATACCATTAAAAAATTAATACTCATTAAATTCCCTTTAAAGCTTGGATTTTTGCGTCTAATTGAGCGATGGATTGTTCTTTGTTTTGCACTTGATTTTGTAAGTTTTGCATGTTTTCTTCAAGTTTTTGAAGCGTATCGCTGGCGAAGTTTTGCCTTTCTAAAGTCTCTCTTAAACCTTGGATATAGCCTTTCACATCTTTTTTAGCCTCAGCTTCAAAATCCCTCACATAATTCCCCACGCTTTGTATGAAAGCATTAGCTTCATCGCCTTTTAAAAAGCCCGTTTTCCCCCTTATCTCGCCAGGAAGCTTATCAGTGTAATCAAACTCTTTAAATTCAATGGGATTTAAAACAGCTATCACGCTTTTTTTGAAAGCGTATTTATCAATCAAACTATTATCACGGATGATTTCACTCATTCTAGAAAAGACTTTAGCGTAGAGTTCTTTTCTAAAAACGACTTTAAAAGAATCAGCGCTTCTGTTTAAGGCTTCTTCGCAGCTTTCATGCATCTCTGTCAAATAATCAAGCACCGCTCCGGCTTTAATGGTTGCTCTTGTGCGTTCTACTTCATTATAGCCCCAATCTTTTTCACCAACAATGCTACCAAACCATCTTGCCCAACCTCCCAAACCGCCTTGCTTCACTCTTTCAATATAATGCTCTTCTTCCTCTTCTTCTCTAGAGCGCGTTTTAGCCGTTTGGATAGCTTTCTTCAATGTTTCTTCCAAGCCAGCTCTAATATTGTTGATGAAATGCAGGATAAATTCTTCATACGCTTCCCTAAACTTCATTTCAATGTTACCAAAGAGGTTTTGATAAGCCTTTATCTGCTCTTTGATAGCGCTCATATCAGCGCTTTTAACCCTCTTTTTTTCTTCTTCCAAATCTTGCAACAACTGCGCTATGAATTTATGGAGGTTGTTTGCTTGGCTCTGTGCATAATCTTGCCATTTTTGAGAAATGATTTTTTCTTTCTCTTTTGCGGCTTTTTCTAAACGCTCTTCAATCGCGCCCATATTGCTTAAAAACAATAAGCTTTCTTTAGACTTATCATCGCTATTAAAAGCGTCAGGGTAAGCGTCTCTTAAATTCCGTAAGGCATTGTGATACTCTTCTGTTTTTTGGTTTCTTTCCCAAGAAGCTTGGTTGCTAAAGTCTTTATACATGCTAAAGCAAACCCCTGAAGCCAGAATGACGCCATTTTTGATTGCTTTTTCAAAAATCTCTCGTTGGTTAGGGTAGTTTTCAATCAACTTTTCCATGATATTATTTAATTGAGATGAAAGGGCTTTTTACGCGTTTTCAAAGGCTGTAGGGAGGTGTTGGCGAGATTGTTCCACTTCACTAGGACTGCAAACAGTGCTATCTGTCTGGCTTGCCACAAAATAAATTTCTTGAAGGCCTTCTTTATTAGAAACCCTGTCAAACAAATCCATATCGCTATCCGTTAAAAACTGATTAGAAGGGCTTATGATAAACACCACATCGCAATCTTTCAATAAGGCTTTGGTGCGCTCTTCCCTGGAAGCGATGGGATCATTCACTCCTGGGGTGTCAATCACTTCCAAATCTTTAAGATTGGGGTTATTCAAAGAAATTTGCACCGCTTTAGCGTAGGGCATATACTTCCCATCCGCGCCCACGAATTGGAGCAATTTTTGATTCAGCTCTTCTAAGCTATTGGCTTGAATACGCGGATCCAAGTTTTCCGTGTTGAGCAATCCGCTTTTTTTCATTTTTTCGTATTGATCGTGTGATGAAACGAGTCTTGTATCCTTTTCTAACTCGTTTTTAGCGATCCTTTCAGCCCTTTTTACTATTTCTTCATCGCTTAAAATATTCTCTTTGGGCGCTGCTTCAGGGTTTTTGTTTCTGCTAAACTTGTTGCTAAGATTCCTAACTCTCTCTTTAGCTCTGTTTGAAAGACTTTGTTTTTCTTTTTGCTTTTTGACTTCTTCTCCAACAATCCTGTTAAACTCCCTTACATACCTTTCATGTTCGTTTTCAAGCTCTGCAATATCCTTTGGGCTATAAAACTCCACTTCAGCGCTCAGATTTTGAGCGTATTTTAAAATGGTAAGGCTAGCGGTCATGGGTGTTGCCGCTTTGGGTAAAACCTCTACACCCTCAAAAATCAAAGCGTTTAAGAGCGAGCTTTTACCCGCTTTCACGCGCCCGATGATACCGACTTTAAGATCCCTATCTTCAGCCTGCATTTCTTTTAGCGTTTTCTCTAACTCTTCGGTTGTAATCACAGCGTTTTCGCTGATAAAAGGCCCAGCTCTTTCTTGCAAGCCTTGTTCTTGTAGCGTTTTTTCAATTAAAGCGCTTTTTTTAATGAGTTCTTGAGCGTTCATTTTTAATCCTTTAAATATTGTTGTTCTAGATCGCTTAAAGCGTTGATCTTGTTTTCTAAGATTTGTTTTTGCGCTTCTAGATCGTTTAGGTGTTTTTCTTTTTCTTTTTGAGCGAGCGCGATTTCTTGTTTTTTATGCGTGATTTCCAGTTCGCACCGATCTTTTAAACCTTTTAGGGAATTTTCCAAGCATTCATTAAACAAGCCCGGTAAAACTTTTTTAAGCTTGTATTGAACCTCTGGTATCACTTTGACTTCAATCAGATTTTCTAATTTCGCCCGCTCTTTTTCCTCGTTTCTAAAGAATGAAGCGATGATATTAGGCAGTAATGTCAGTAAATCTTTTAAAAGAGGTTTTAGCCCTTGCAAGATCAGCGCGAAGGGTCTTGTAACCGGGTGCTTGGCTAAAATCACGCTTAAGGCGTTGATCCCTAATTCAAGGCCATGCTCTACATTTACAGAAAAGCCGCTAGAAAGCTGCGTGTTGTTCAAGCTTGCAAATTCCACGCAAAAATCTTTTGAAGAAGAAAGGTTGATCTCTTCAATCTCTAATTTAGCGTTTTTGATCAAGCTTTGTTGCATGATGCTTTCTATTTCGCTATTGAACTCGTTAGGCTTGTTGATTAAAGAGGCTAAATAGGATTTTTGCTCCCTGACCTCTTCTACTACTTTTTTAACCACCGATCCCACAGCTACGCTAGAATATTCTTCTTCTAAATTAGCCCTTAATTTTTCATAGGTTTTTTCAATGTCTTTAACGCCCAAATCCAAAGATTGTATTTCTTCTAAAGCCTTTTCTTTGGAGTAATCAAAGCTTTCCATCACGCTTTTTAGGCTGTTTTGTAACTGGGAATTTAAAAACTTCAATCGTTTCAAATACAAAGCGCTAAAAAGCTTTTCAGCGTCTATTTTATCCGCCACCTCTAAAAGAGTGTTATTGTCTTTATTAGAATAAATAAGATGCGTTGTCAAATCAAGGTGATCCTGAAGTTGCTCTTCAATATAATGAGAAATCTCTCCCACTTGCGAAGGCGTCCTTAAATTCGTTTTACTCAAAATAAAGCTAAGGCCTTTGTCAAACTCTAAAAGGTTTTTCAATTCCCTAACCATGCGTTTAGTGAGATTGCCCTCTTCTACGCTTGTGAGAATGACAAAATGCACGCCCCTTTCTAAATATTCCAAAATGGCATGGGTGTGGCTTGAAATGGGGCTATCAAACCCGGGCATATCCACAAACACCAAAGGCGCGCTGTTTTTCAAAGCCTCATTATTCAAATAAACCTTAAGGTAGGAATACTTCGCCGCATTCTCTTTAATCGTCTCAAAACTTTGCTCATTCAGTTCAAAACTCTCTGTTTTTTCATCATTGCTTGAAAAAGCCTCTATGCGTTCATTAGCGCTATAATGTAATTCAGTGGCTAAAGAAGTCTCTGGCGTGATACCGGTAGGCAAAACGCTACTGCCTAAAAAGCGGTTTAATAGCGTGCTTTTCCCTGCGCTAAAATTCCCCACAACGGGTATCACAAGCTGTTGTTTTTGAATGCTCGCTAAAAGAGTAGAGCATTCTGTTTTATCGATCTCCACTTCTTTTAAAACTTCTAAAACCTGTTCTAAAAACTCCACAAAATTCGTTTGTGCGCGTAAAATCATCACCAATCCTTTAAAATTAAAAATTAAAATCTAAATCAAACGCAAAAATCCCTAAAAAAACAGATAGGGTTTATATGGGTATGGGTTTATATGGGGGTGAAAAGATAAAACGGCTGACTAGAGAGAGAGAGAGAAGGCGAATTCTTAAGAATAATAGTCATTACAAACTCCTAGCACCATTTAATAGTGGGTATTGTACTTGATTTTTACGGATATAGCCTAAGAATCCTCTTGTTTGCCAAAACCCGCAAAAGCTATGCTTATAAAACGATTTTAATAGCCGGCATCAAATCGTTGTTTTCTTCTATTTTTAACATTCTGACATCTTTAACACAATCCGCAAAACATGGTATTTGTTTGGCTAGAATTTGCACCGTAGCGACACAAGTAACAGCATTGATGGTTTCATCGCCAAAATACACGCTACCTTGTTGCCATTTAAAGCCGTGTTGTTCCATGAATTTACGAATATCCGAATAAACTTTTGACAGATCCATCCCGTTTTCATTCAAGCAATTCGTGTCAAGATCAAAAGTTACAGCATACATCATTAGCTCCTTTATTGGTGTTATAGCATATTTTTACTTAGAATTTCGTTTGGTTAATGCATGCGTTTTACAACCCATGCGTTTGAGAATAAAATAATTTCATGTCTTTAGAAGCGAACTGGTTTTTTAAAGCTTTTGCTAGAGATAAAGCGATCTCATCGCTTAAAAAAAGCTTGAATTTAGCGTAGTCTTTGCGCCCGCTCACCTGCTCTTTTTGGCTTAAAAGCAGCGAAGAAGCGGCGTATTTATAGCATTCCACATAAAAAAAATCATCAAAGCCTTTTTCAAATAAATAATCTATTAAAGCGTCTTTCAAGCAAATATCAATATAAATTTCTAAAGCGAGCATGTGAAATCCCTTAATTGATTTTAATCTTTTTAGCGATGAGCATGAACATGGGCGGCAGTAAGAGTAAGGTTAGAGCGCTTGAGGTAACCAAACCTCCAAGCACCACGATCGCTAAAGGTTTTTGGACTTCGGATCCCACGCTATGAGAAAATAATAAAGGGAGCAAACCCAAACCGGCAATGCAAGCGGTCATTAAAACCGGCCTCAAACGCCTTTTAGCACCCAATAAAACGCATTCTTCCACGCTTTTCCCTTGTAAGAGAAGCTCTTTAAAATAGCCTATCATCACCACGCCGTTTAAAACCGCAATCCCAAAAAGAGCGATAAAGCCCACACTCGCTGGCACTGAAATATACTCCCCTAGCGCAAACAACGCAATAAGGCCTCCGGTAACCGCAAAAGGGATATTCAAAAGAATGAGCAAAGCTAAAGGAATGCTTTTAAAAGTGAAAAAAAGAATGAAAAAAATCGCTAAGATGCTTAAGGGGATAACGGTGGAGAGCCTTTTATTGGCCCGTTGCTGGTTTTCAAACTGCCCCCCATAAGTGATATAGTAGCTAGAAGGGAGTTTGATGTTTTGAGCGATGACTTTTTTAGCCTCTTCTACGAAAGAGTTCAAATCGCGCCCCACCACATTACTGCGAACCACGCTCATGCGCATTGAATTTTCACGCACAACAGAAACAGGGCCATCCACTTCTTCAATCTTAGCGATAGAAGTGATAGGCACTAAAACGCCATATTTTGAAGTCAAGGCCAAGCTTTTAATCTTTGTGATAGAGCTTGCAAAATCGCTCTCTTGGCGGATCATCACTGGGGTTCGTGAAATCCCTGTAGGGATCACATCTACAACCAAGCCCTCTAAAGCGGATTTTAAAAACTTGGAAAATTCATCGCTAGTGATCCCCACATCCGCCATCGATTCTTTATTAGGGGTTACATACAAATAATTCACGCCCTCATTGAGCGTGGTTAAAACTTCACTAGATCCCTTAATCCCTTTTAAAGCTTGCGCGATTTGAAAGCTCAATTTATTCAATTCGCCAATATCATCTCCAAAAATCTTAACCGCTAAATCCCCCCTAACCCCTGTCAGCATTTCAGAAATCCTCATTTCAATGGGTTGGGTGAAAGAAAAGTTAATCCCCTTAAAGTCTTTTAAAGAATCCATGATTTTTTCTAATAATTCATCTTTGGTTTTAACGCTCCATTCTTTTTTAGGAATAAAAGAAATAAAAGTATCGGTTTGATTCAAGCCCCCTAAATCCAGCCCCAATTCATCGCTCCCTGTGCGCGCGACAATGCTTTTAACTTCCTTGATGTGCTTTTTAATCGCGCTTTCAATGTTTAACATGAGATCTTTAGATTGATCTAAGGAAATAGAGGGGGTGGTTTCCACGCTCAAAACCACATCGCCCTCATCTAAAGCGGGCATGAAATTCTTCCCCACAAAAGGGAATAAAGAAAGGCTCGCCACTAAAAAAACAAACGCTCCTAAAATCACTTTTTTAGGGTTACGCACAAAAAATTCCAATAAAGGGGCGTAGATTCTGTTTAAAAACCTCGTTAAAAAGGTTTCGCTATGGGGTGTGGCTTTTAAAACAAGAGAGCTGACTACAGGAATGATCGTAATAGATAGAACTAAAGTGCCTAAAAGCGCATACACAATGCTTTGCGCTAAAGGCCTAAACATCTTGCCCTCTAACCCCTGTAAGGTTAGAATCGGCACAAAAAACACAATAATGATCACCACCCCACTCACCACTGAAACGGCGATTTCTTTACAAGAACGATAGATTGCATGGAGTTTAGTGGTTTTAGTGTTAGCGCTCAATTTTTCAAAAGCGTTTTCCACCACCACCACGGCTGAGTCAATGAGCATGCCTATAGCGATAACCAACCCCCCTAAACTCATCAAGTTTAAAGTCAAATTATTGAGCTTGATAAAAATAAACGCCACGGACAAGCTTAAGGGTAAAATCACCCCCACAGCCACGCTCGCCCTCAAATTCCCTAAAAATAAAAAGAGCGTGATGATGATTAAAACAACGGCTTCAATGAGGGTTTTAGAAACGGTGGCAATGGCTTTTTGCGTGAATTCTGAGCGATCATAAAAAACATTAATGGAAACGCCATTCGGTAAAAGGGGTTTTAATTCCTCTAATTTTTGATACACTTGAGCGATGATTTCTTTCGTGTTGGCTTCTTTTAAAGAAAGCACCAAGCCCTCTGTGGTCTCGCCCACGCCATCTTTAGTAACAAACCCCAAACGGGTGCGAGACTGGCTGATGACTTTTGCAAAATCCTTAATGTGCAAATGCCCTAAATTAGTGGAAACGGTGATTTTGCCAATGTCTTCTAAACTCAAAGAAGCGGTTTGGATTTTGACTAAAAAGGTTTCGCCATCTCTATCCACGCGCCCCGCTCCGCTGTTTCTTAAATTCACTCTCACAGCCGATTCTAAATCAGAAATACTCACCCCAAGCCTTGCCATGTCGTTAAAATCCGGCACGATCACAAACGCTTTACTAAAGCCTCCAATAGAATTGACATCCGCCACGCCGCTAATCATTCTTAATTGCGGGCGGATCACAAAGTCTAAAAGCTGTCGTTTTTCTATTTCGGTGATATTGCCATCAATGGTGAACATAAAGATGTCTGACAACGGCGTAACAATGGGTGCCATGCCCCCTTCAACCCCCACGGGCAAATCTTTCATCACGCTGCTCAAGCGTTCATTAACAATGTTTCTCGCTAAATAAATATCCACGCTGTCATCAAAATCTATCGTGATGTCTGAAATAGAATATTTTGAAACACTTCTTAAAGATTTTTGCCCCTTTAAGCCTAAAAGCTCCAATTCTAAAGGGCGCACGATGTTGTTTTCCATTTCTTCAGGGCTAGAGCCGGGGAGTTTTAAAATGATTTTGACTTGAGTGGGCGAAATATCCGGGAAAGCGTCTACTGGAGTGTGGATAAAACTATAAGTCCCAAAAAACAAAACAAGAATCGCGCCAACAATCACGATTATTCGCTGGCGTAAGGAAAATTCAATAATGGAAGCGAGCATTATTCTTCCCCTAAATTGTTGATCATGCCTTTTAACCCTATCAATGACCCCACTGCCACGCTGTCATTGGGGTGTAAATTTTTAGCGTTCACGATAAAAATCTTGCTGCGCTCTTCTAAAACTTGAACCACCACAGGCCTAAAACCTTTAGGCGTTCTCACAAACACCAGGTAATCCTTTCCGTTTCTGATCAAAGCGTTTGAAGGGATCAAAACCGAGCCTTTAGGCTGTGAGCCTTGAATATACATTTCTACCATTTCCCCCACATGGTAATTGCCCTCATCTAATAAAGCGGTGGCTAAAATCGTGTTAGAGCCTTTGTCTAACACCACCGAAATGCTTTGGATTTTTCCAATTTTTTCCCCCTCTTCATTATAGACCGGCGAATCTCTTTTAATGGATTTAGAAACGCCTACAGGCAATTTAATTTGAGCGATCAAATCATCGCTTTTTGAAATACGCACATAGCTAGTGAAAGCTAAAATCTTCTCGCCCACATTTTTAGGCGCTAACGCTAAAAGACCGCTATCTCTAGCCACAATCCTAAAACCATACTGCCCTTTAGGGTTTTTGGGATCCACGCCAAAGCTTTTAAACTCACTCTCTAATTGTTCCACCTTTAAGCCCATTTCCTGGTTGGCTAAAAAACTAGTTTGATACTCCCTTTTAGGGATCACCCCGGCCCTATAAAGCTCTAAATCTTTTTTAGTGATATCTTTAGCGATTTTTAATTTATTTTGGTTGTTTTGCAATTCAAAATACAAATTGCTCAAATCAATGGAACTCACTTCACAGATCGCATCTCCAGCCTTCACCTGCTCGCCCTCTCTTTTATAAACAGCGACCACAGACGCATCAAAACTCAAACTCTGCACCACAGAACTTTTACTATCAAAATCAATATAAGCGTTAAAAGGAAGCCCTTTACTGAAAATCTCTTTATCTAATTTAATCACCTTTAACCCCATGGGTTGCAAGTTTTTTTCTTCTAAAACAATTTCTGGATACTCTTTGGCTTTTAAAGAAACACCCATTGAAAAAACGCCCATTAACATAAGCCACCATAACGCCCGCTTCAATGCAATTCTCCTAATCTGGTCAAGCTCTCCCCTAAAGTCTCTTCTAAAAGCGCGCTAATATCAATGTATTCGATCTTCGCTTCCGCTAGAGTGATGAGAGCGTCCATGTAAGAATTTTGATAAATCAAGTATTCAAAAAGCCCGATTTTTTGGGCTTCATAAGCGATGCGCCCCATTTCCATCAAACGCTTCTTATTGGCAATGGCTTCTTTTTGGGTTTCAATGTATGCTTCTTTGGTTTTGAGCTGGTTTAAGTAGGAGTTGGCGTTGATTCTAATGTTTCGTTTCATCACTTCATTTTGCGCGAGCGTCCCGCTTTGCAAATCCAAGAATTTACGCTTTTGATAGATATTTTTAGGCGTTACCGGTAAAGGGATACGCACTTCCACGGAAAGATTGGTTGAAGAGTTATAGCTTTCAGAGCCAATCCCAAATTCAAATGCATTAAACACATCTCTATTAGCCAATTTCGCATTCACCTGATAATCTTTAGCCGTCAAATCCAAAATATCCACATACAACGAGCGATCCAGTTTGAACTTTAAGGCTTCAGGCTCTAATCGCACGTATTCAAAATCCAAACCGATCACCTTGACATCATGCAAATGGTTTAAATAAGTGTCAAAATGCGCCCCCTCTTTGACCGGCTCTACAATAGCGAGCATCGTGTCTAGCATTTTTTCTAAATCTATGAGTTTGGTTTCCACATTGGTTTTAGCGAGTTTGGATTCCAAATAAGAATTCTTGAAGTTGATGTAATCCTTTTCGCTCATGCTGCCGGCTTTGACTTTTTCTTTAGCGATTTTGAGCTGCGAATAAAAGTTCGCTTCTCGTTGCACATACACCTGATACTTTTCTTTAGTCATCACATAAGTCAAATAAAGGCGTTTAGCGCCAATAAAAGCGAGATTTTTACTCAATTGATAACTTTTATCGTATTGAATGGTTTTGATAGAAAGGCTTTTGGATAAAAGCGAACTCACCCATGGGAGCTTGGGCCTTACTATTAAAAGGGTTCTGGGCTGCGCTTCTACAATGCCTTGGAAGTTTTTCACCATAGAAGTTTCATTATAAATATAGGGGAAATCCCAAGCGTTTACGGAGCGTTGCTCATTCAAACGGCTTTTAAAATCGGCTTTTTTGCCGATCAACTCCATTGAATTAATTTCTACTTCTTTAAAAAACTCTTGTAGGGTAAAGATTTTCGCGCTAAGCATGCCCGCACTAAGCATGCTTATAAAAGAAACGATCCCTAAAAAACGCTGGACTTTGCGTTTGATAGCATTAAATCGCAATTTCTTTAATATCCCCAATTTCTAAGAAACTTTGATACACGCCCCATAGGAAATTTTTACGATTTTTTTGGATTTCTATGTCTTTATCCATCACTAACACGCTTTTAAAATATTCTTCTAAAGGTGCATGCAAACCAAAATAAGCCTCTATTTTGCTATCCAAACTCTCAAAAGCGCTCGTTTTGATCGCATTGAACGCTTCAAAAAGGGCATGCTCTTTTGGCTCTTTAAAAAGACGGGTAGAAAACTCGCTTGACTCGTTAGGGTTTCTGTCTTTATTGATATTGGCTAGGCGTTTGAAAGCGCTAAAAAGCAACTCTTTTTTTTGAGCGTTTTTAGGATCGTCTAAAAAGCGTTTTAAGGCCTTGACTTTTTGAATGATTTTAACAATGTCTCGCTCGTTGGTGTTTAACACGCTCCTTATGATAGAAGGGTTACAATCTATTAAATTATTAAAGCGCTCCAGTAAAAACTTTTCTAAAATCTCTAAATCAAAGCTTTGATAAACGCCCACTTTTTCAAAGAGATTTTTTAAATCCGCTTTCAAATCAAATTCTAACCCATAATGCGCAATGATTTTCAATAGCCCAAAACTCAAGCGCCTTAAAGCAAAAGGATCTTTAGATCCGCTAGGGATTTTACCCGCGCTAAAAAGAGAAAACAGGCTGTCTAATTTCAAGCTCAAAGCCACGATTGCGCTAAAAACACTAGA
The DNA here is from genome assembly GCF_011140715.1 of Helicobacter pylori. Taxonomy (GTDB): domain Bacteria; phylum Campylobacterota; class Campylobacteria; order Campylobacterales; family Helicobacteraceae; genus Helicobacter; species Helicobacter pylori_DA. Next base: position 36,992 of record NZ_SFZZ01000050.1, read on the forward strand.
GGGCAAGGGGGCGTTTTCGCTTGCGGGCAAATACTGCTCTTTCACACTCAAGGCGACTAACTCGTTTTCATTTTGTTTTAAAGCGTAGTAATAGCCCATGATCCCTTGAAGCTCGCTAAATTCATACACCACTTCACTGAGTAAATCCGCTTTAGCGATTTGAACGGCTCGGCCAATCAATTCAAGGGCTTTTTCTAAAGGCATGTTTAAAGATGAAAGATATTTTTGCGTCAAATATTGAGCGATGGTTGATTCTCGCTCCATTTTATCCTTTAAAGTCCCTAAACCTTGCACAAAAACCACGCTCTCTAAAGGGGCGTTATCTAAAGGCTTTTTGAGATCGTTTTCATAAAAGAAAACCGCATCGCTCAAACGGGCTTTTAAAACCTTTTGATTGCCTAAAATGATTTTTTGCTTGTCTTTATTGATAGCGTTACTCACCACAATAAAGCCATTGTGTAATGTTGGGCTTTCTTCTTGGCTTTTTTGACTAAAGGTTGCAAAATAGCGCTGGTTTTCTTTCATGGAAGTGGTGATGATTTCACTGGGTAATTTTAAAAACGCCTTGTCAAACTCCCCTAAAAGCGCGCTGGGGTATTCCGTGATCGCTACAACCTCATCTAATAGACCCCTATCCATTTCTACGATGATGTGGTGCTTTGTTTCTAACTCTTTAATTTCTTGCAAGATTTTAGCTTCGCGCTTTTTAGGGTCTAAAATGACATGGTTTTTTTCTAAAACTTCAAAATACGCTTTAGGGCTATCCACTTCAATAAAATCAAAACCCTCTTGTCGGTGCGCTTTGGTGGCTTGCTTGGTTTTAAAACCATACTCTTTAACTTCAATATCGTTAAAATTTTCCCCATTAAACAACACGCAAATATTATGAATGGGTCTGATAAAGCTTTTTTCCACATTGCCCCAACGCATGGACTTCCCGAAATTCAAACCCTCTAAAAACTCTAACACAATGGGCATGATCAAATCTTTTGTAGGCTGTTTGGCATGGATTTTAGCGTGATAAAGCACTTCTTTATTGTTTTTAAACGCTGTTTGGAAATGCTTGGGATCCTTTAACCCTAATTTTTGATAAAACCCTAAACCTAGAGCGTTCAACCCTTGCGTTTTATCTTGATGATTGCATGCGATTTTAACGGGAGGCCCAAAAAATTCCTCTTTAGTTTCTTGAGTTAAAAGAGGAAAGTCTTTAATAAACAAACACAAGCGCCTAGGGGTGTAAAAAACCTCTATAGTTCCCACTTCTAAAGCGCGTTTTTGAAAAAGAGCGTGGAGTTTTTTAGGCATTTCTTTATATTCATTCAATAACGCTTGCGCGGGCAATTCTTCAACTAAAATCTCTACTAACAATTCATCTGAATGCAAAATCTCAATTCTCCCTAAAAAACAAAATCACTTTTAAGACTAAATCATGTTAGAATTATACTTGAATTTATTTTTAGTTTAGTTTATTTTTTAAATACAAAAGGTAGGCGTTTTGAAACATTTGACCCCACTCACTCACACCCTTTTTAAAGCCTTATGGCTAGGTGCAGCCTTAAGCGTATCTTTAAGCTTAGTTGCAGCAGAAAGCCCCACTAAAACAGAGCCTAAGCCCACTAAGGGGGTTAAAAACAAACCCAAATCTCCCGTTACTAAAGTCATGATGACCAATTGCGATAATCTTAAAGATTTTAACGCCAAGCAAAAAGAAGTCTTAAAAGCCGCCTATCAATTCGGCTCTAAAGAAAATTTAGGCTATGAAATGGCAGGCATCGCATGGAAAGAATCATGCGCGGGGGTTTATAAAATCAATTTTTCCGATCCGAGTGCGGGCGTGTACCATTCTTATATCCCAAGCGTTCTAAAAAGCTATGGGCATAACGATAGCCCCTTTTTGCGTAATGTGATGGGGGAATTACTCATTAAAGACGATGCGTTTGCTTCTGAAGTGGCTCTAAAAGAGTTGCTCTATTGGAAAACACGCTACCATGACAATCTAAAAGACATGATTAAATCTTACAACAAGGGCAGTCGTTGGGAAAAAAACGAGAAGTCTAACGCTGATGCTGAAAAATATTACGAAGAGATACAAGACAGGATCAGGCGTTTGAAAGAATCTAAAATCTTTGATTCGCAGTCCAGTAATGACCAAGAATTGCAAAAAAGTGCTAATAGTAACTTGGACTTAGATCCTATCGGCAACGCTATGCCCCAAACTTTAGCCGCCCAAAAACCTCAAATAGAAAAATCTCAAATAGAGGAAACCCAAGCAGAAAAACCCCAAGAAATGAAAGAGGCAACTAGCGAGCAAATAACCAACAAGCCAGAAAAAGCAAAAGATAAACCCATGTATTTGGCTCAAAATAATAGCGCTGATTTTGCACCCGCTAAAAAAAGCCCCAAAAAACCGGCTAAAGCGAGTCCAAAACGCTTCTCCAAAAATAATATAAATAATGTAAAAAGCCACACTAAAACCGCTTCCAAAAATTCTAAAAATAAAGAAGTGTGCAAAAATTGCTCTCCAGGGCAAAGGAATGCGATTTTAGCTAACCACATCACTCTCATGCAAGAGCTTTAAAAAGTCCTAAAAATGGCGCAAAAAACTCTTTTGATTATCACTGATGGCATTGGGTATCGTAAAGATAGCGATCATAACGCTTTCTTCCATGCCAAAAAACCCACTTATGACTTGATGTTTAAAACCTTGCCTTATAGCCTGATTGATACGCATGGCTTGAGCGTGGGTTTACCTGAAGGGCAAATGGGAAATTCTGAAGTGGGGCATATGTGCATTGGGGCTGGTAGGGTGCTGTATCAGGATTTAGTTAAAATTTCTTTAAGCTTTCAAAACGATGAATTAAAAAACAACCCCGCTTTTTTAAACACGATCCAAAAAAGTAAAGTAGTGCATCTTATGGGTTTGATGAGCGATGGAGGCGTGCATTCACACATTGAGCATTTTATCGCTCTGGCTTTAGAGTGTGAAAAATCCCATAAAAAAGTCTGTCTGCATTTAATCACCGATGGGCGCGATGTGGCTCCTAAAAGCGCTTTAACTTATTTAGAAACCATGCAAAATATCTGCAATGAAAACATTCAAATCGCTACCATAGGTGGTCGTTTTTATGCGATGGATAGGGACAATCGCTTTGAAAGGATTGAGATTGCGTATAACAGCCTAATGGGGCTTAATCACACGCCTTTAAGCCCTAGCGAATATATCCAAAGCCAATACGATAAAAATATCACTGATGAATTTATCATGCCCACTTGTTTTAAAGATTATTGCGGCATGCAAGATGGTGAAAGCTTTATTTTTATCAATTTCAGGAATGATAGGGCTAGAGAAATCGTGAGCGCTTTAGGCCAAAAGGAATTCAGTGGCTTTAAGCGCCAAGCTTTTAAAAAACTCCATATCGCTACCATGACGCCTTATGATAACACTTTCCCCTACCCTGTTTTATTCCCCAAAGAAAGCGTTCAAAACACGCTCGCTGAAGTGGTCTCTCAACACAACCTGACCCAAAGCCATATCGCTGAGACTGAAAAATACGCGCATGTAACCTTTTTCATCAATGGCGGAGTGGAGACGCCTTTTAAAAATGAAAACCGAGTGCTTATCCAAAGCCCTAAAGTTACCACTTATGATTTAAAGCCTGAAATGAGCGCTAAAGAAGTAACCCTTGCGGTGTTAGAGCAAATGAAACTAGGCACGGATTTGATCATTGTGAATTTTGCCAATGGCGACATGGTGGGGCATACGGGGAATTTTGAAGCGAGTATTAAAGCGGTAGAAGCAGTGGATGCATGCTTAGGGGAAATCCTTTCACTGGCTAAAGAATTGGATTACGCCATGCTTTTAACAAGCGATCATGGGAATTGCGAACGCATGAAAGATGAAAACCAAAACCCCTTAACCAACCACACCGCTGGGAGCGTGTATTGCTTTGTTTTGGGGGATGGAGTCAAATCCATAAAAAACGGAGCGTTGAACAATATCGCTAGCAGCGTGTTAAAGCTCATGGGCATCAAAGCCCCAGCAACAATGGACGAACCCCTATTTTAAACTAAAGGAAAAGAATGCAAATTGATGATAAACTATTGCAACGCTTGGAAAAATTGAGCATGTTAGAAATTAAAGACGAGCATAAAGAGAGCGTTAAAGGCCATTTAGCGGAGGTTTTAGGCTTTGTAGAAAACATCTTCGCTTTAGAAACTCATGCACTAAAAACGGATACAGAGCTATGCACCCCCTTAAGAGAAGATAAGCCCAAAAGCCAACCTAACATTGCCAAAGAGATTTTAAGCCACAACAAACACAGCCAGGATCATTATTTCGTTGTACCTAAAATCATTGAATAGGTTTGATTGAATAGGCTTAATATCAAGTGAAAAGCTTGATTTTTAAAATCAAAGAGAAAAAGAGGCTATCGCTTGATCCAATTCAAGATTTTTTACTATTTTATTTTTAAAAACGCTTTCAGCCTTTTTTTAACTCATCAATCACTTCCACTAACCCCGCAACCGCCTTTTTGACTTCTTCATGCATGATAATATAAGGAGGCATGAGATAGATCGTGTTGTTTAAGGGGCGCAGTAACAAACCTTTTTTTAGAGCTTTTTTAAAAACCGCCAGACTCAAACGCTCTTTAGTTTGAATAAAAACTTCAAAGGCAAAGACCATGCCCAAATGCCTTAAATCAGACACCACTTGTCGCTCTATCAAGGGTTTTAACGCGTTTTGGAGCGTTCTAAAAATCAACTCGCTTAAAGCCTTGTTTTTTTCAATAACATTTTCTTTTTCAAAAATATCCAGCGTAGCGTTCGCGCATGCACATGCTAGGGCGTTTCCTGTGTAGCTGTGCGAATGCAAAAACGCTTTATTTTCTTCATAGGGAGCGTAAAATTGGTTATAGATTTCATTGCGGGTTAATAGCGCGCTTAAAGGCAAATACCCCCCACTAATCCCTTTAGACAAGCATAAAAAATCAGGCTCAATTTCGCATTGTTCATAAGCAAACATGCTCCCTGTGCGCCCAAACCCGGTAGCGATTTCATCAAAAATAATGTGGATGTCTTTTTGCTTGCACAATAAAACAGCTTGTTTTAAATACTTCGCGCTATAAATATGCATATTCCCTGCGCATTGCAAAAGCGGCTCTGCAATGAAGGCACAAATTTCTTCACCATGTTTATCTAACAAACGCTTTAAAGCGTTCAAACTATTTTCTATCTCGCTGTCGTTTTTAGGCACGGGCGTGATGAGATTCTTGAGCAATAAGGGGGTGTAAGTGTCTTTATAAAGTTTCACATCGCCCACGCTTAACGCTCCCAAAGTCTCGCCATGATAGGAATTAGAAAGCGATAAAAAAAGCTTTTTAGGGCGCGTTTGATTCTTTAAAAAATGGGCGTGATAGCTCATTTTCAAAGCGATTTCAATACAAGATGAGCCGTTATCCGCATAAAAGCATTTATCCATACCGGTGAGCTGGCAAAGCCTTTGAGAGAGCGTGATGATGGGCTTATGGCTAAAAGAGGCCAAAAGGACATGCTCTAAATTATCAATTTGATTTTTGAGCTGCTGGCTGATGTAGGCGTTATTATGCCCAAAAAGATTCACCCACCATGAGCTGATTAAATCCATGTAGGCGTTATCATTAAAATCATAGAGATAAATCCCTTGAGCCTTTTTAATGGGGATAATGGGGAAATTTTGATGCTCTTGCATTTGCGAGCAAGGGTGCCAAAGATACTCCAAATCCAAAGCGGCTAAATTTTCTTGAAAATTCATGTTAAAAACTCTCTATAATAAGGATAATTTTAATAACCTTTGGTTAAAATAAGGTTATTTGATTTTACTATAAGGTTGTTTAAACCTGAATTTCACATTTTTGATTTTTTAAAAGGGATTAGAGTTCTTATGATTGAATGGATGCAAAATCATAGAAAGTATTTAGTGGTTACAATATGGATAAGCACGATCGCTTTTATTGCTGCCGGGATGATAGGCTGGGGGCAATACAGCTTTTCTTTAGATAGCGATAGCGCTGCCAAAGTGGGACAGATTAAGATTTCTCAAGAAGAATTAGCCCAAGAATACCGCCGCCTTAAAGACGCATACGCTGAGTCTATCCCCAATTTTAAAGAACTCACTGAGGATCAAATCAAAGCCATGCATTTAGAAAAAAGCGCTTTAGATTCGCTCATCAATCAAGCCCTATTGAGAAATCTCGCTTTAGATTTAGGGCTTGGCGCTACCAAGCAAGAAGTGGCGAAAGAGATCAGAAAAACAAGCGTTTTTCAAAAAGATGGCGTTTTTGATGAGGAGTTGTATAAAAATATCTTAAAGCAAAGCCATTACCGCCCCAAGCATTTTGAAGAAAGCGTTGAAAGGCTTTTAATCCTTCAAAAAATCAGCACTCTATTCCCCAAAACCACCACCCCTTTGGAGCAATCCAGTTTATCGCTTTGGGCAAAATTGCAAGACAAATTAGACATTCTTATCCTAAACCCTGATGATGTTAAAATCTCTCTCAATGAAGAAGAGATGAAAAAATATTATGAAAACCATAGAAAGGATTTTAAAAAGCCCACAAGCTTTAAAACACGCTCTTTATATTTTGACGCTAGTTTAGAAAAAACTGATTTGAAAGAGTTGGAGGAATACTACCATAAAAACAAGGTTTCTTATTTGGACAAAGAGGGGAAATTACAGGATTTTAAAAGCGTTCAAGAGCAAGTCAAGCATGATTTAAGCATGCAAAAAGCGAATGAAAAAGCCTTAAGGAGCTATATCGCTCTAAAAAAAGCGAACGCACAAAACTACACCACGCAAGATTTTGAAGAAAACAACTCCCCCTATACTGCTGAAATCACGCAAAAACTCACCGCTCTCAAGCCCCTTGAAGTCCTAAAACCAGAGCCTTTTAAAGATGGTTTTATTGTGGTGCAGCTCATCTCTCAAGTTAAAGACGAATTGCAAAATTTTGATGAAGCCAAAAACGCTCTTAAAACCCGTCTGACTCAAGAAAAAACCCTTATGGCGTTGCAAACTTTAGCTAAAGAAAAACTTAAGGATTTTAAAGGGAAAAGCGTGGGCTATGTAAGCCCTAATTTTGGAGGCACTATTAATGAGCTGAATCAAGAAGAGAGCGCCAAATTTATCAACACCCTTTTTAACCGCCAGGAAAAAAAGGGGTTTGTAACCATAGGTAATAAAGTGGTGCTTTATCAAATCACAGAACAAAATTTCAACCACCCCTTTAGCGCAGAAGAAAGCCAGTACATGCAGCGTTTAGTCAATAACACTAAAACGGATTTTTTTGATAAAGCGTTGATAGAAGAATTGAAAAAACGCTATAAGATAGTCAAATACATTCAATAATGCAAGGGGAAATCATGGAACATAAAGAAATCGTTATAGGGGTTGATATAGGCTCTAGAAAGATTTGTGCCATAGTGGCTGAATTTAAAGACGGGATTCTACGCATCATTGGCACCGCTCATCAAGACTCTAAAGAAATCAATTCAAAAGCCATTAAAAGAGGGCGTATCAATAGCCTTGCTCACGCTTCTAACGCCATTAAGGAAGTGATTAATAGCGCTAAAAAAATGGCAGGTTTGAACGCTGATGAAGACAGGAATAACCCCATTTCCTCCTTTAGAGAATCGTATCACCCTAAAACTAAGGCGATCGTTTCTTTTTCTGGGGCTTATACCGAAAGCATTAGAGATGTTACTGGTGTGGCCAGCACCAAAGACAATGTGGTTACTATAGATGAAATCAATCGCGCTATCAATAACGCATGCGCTAAAGCAGGCTTGGATAACGACAAACACATTTTGCATGCCCTCCCTTATCGCTTCACTTTAGACAAACAGGAAGTGAATGACCCCTTAGGGATGAGCGGGACTCGCCTAGAAGTCTTTATCCATATTGTCTATACAGAAAAAAACAACATTGAAAATTTAGAAAAAATCATGATCCAATCTGGGGTAGAGATTGAAAACATCGTGATCAATTCTTATGCCGCCTCGATTGCTACCTTGTCTAATGACGAAAGGGAATTGGGCGTGGCTTGCGTGGATATGGGCGGAGAGACATGCAACCTTACGATTTATAGCGGCAATTCCATACGCTATAACAAATACTTACCCGTAGGCTCTCACCATTTAACCACGGATTTGTCGCACATGCTCAATACCCCATTCCCTTACGCTGAAGAAGTTAAGATCAAATATGGGGATCTTTCTTTTGAAGGCGGAGAAGAAACGCCCTCTCAAAATGTCCAAATCCCTACCACCGGCTCTGATGGCCATGAAAGCCATATTGTGCCGCTCAGTGAAATCCAAACTATCATGAGGGAAAGGGCTTTAGAAACTTTTAAAATCATCCACAGAAGCATTCAAGATAGCGGCTTAGAAGAGCATTTGGGCGGGGGCGTTGTGTTAACCGGTGGGATGGCTTTAATGAAAGGGATCAAAGAATTAGCCAGAACCCATTTCACTAATTACCCGGTGCGTTTAGCGGCCCCTGTGGAAAAATACAATATCATGGGCATGTTTGAAGACTTGAAAGATCCTCGCTTTTCAGTCGTGGTTGGCTTGATTTTATACAAAGCAGGGGGGCATACCAATTATGAAAGAGACTCTAAAGGGGTTATCCGCTACCATGAAAGCGATGATTACACAAGAACAGCCCATCAATCAAGCCCTACCCCCCATATCCATTCATCGCCTACAGAAAGGAATTTGAGCGATTTAAAAGCCTCTAGCACTCCTTTAAACACCGCTAAAAACGATGACTTCTTGCCTATAAAACCCACCGAACAAAAAGGTTTTTTTAAAAGTTTCCTTGATAAGATTTCTAAAATCTTTTAAGATACAGCCATTTCTTTATGCGATAAAAACGCCTTGATAGTTATCAAAAGCCAGAAAACATGGTATAATCCTTTAGCTATTTATCAAAGTTTAAGATTTGCAAAAATCGTATCTCAAGGGGAATGTGGCTATGGTTCATCAATCAGAGATGGAAAATTATAATATTGGTCAAGCGAGCATTGAAGAAGTAAGCGATCCAGCTTATAAAGGGGCTAAGATTGTCGTCATCGGTGTTGGAGGTGGGGGGTCTAACATGATTAAACACCTGGTTGAATACGGAGTGCATCAAGATGTTACCCCCATTGCAACGAACACTGATGGCCAACATCTCAAAAACAATCCCGCTCCGGTTAAAATCCTTTTAGGCAAAGAGTCTACTGGAGGTTTAGGCGCTGGAGGGGTTCCTGATATTGGTAGGAAAGCCGCTGAAGAAAGCGCTAATGAAATTAGAGAAGCGATTAAGGACGCCAAATTAGTCATTGTCTCTACAGGGCTTGGAGGAGGGACTGGGACTGGAGCCACCCCTACTATCGTTAAAATCGCAAAAGAAGTGGGAGCGCTCACGATTGCTATCGTTACCAAGCCTTTCAAATACGAAGGGTCTCAAAAAAGCAAGAAAGCCGAAGAGGGGTTAAAGGAGTTGGAGCAATCTAGCGATTCTATTTTGGTTATCCCTAATGATAAAATTCTTTTGACCATGAAAAAAAACGCCAGCACCACGGAATGCTATAGGGAAGTTGATGATGTCTTGGTTAGGGCTGTGAGCGGTATTTCTACGATCATCACTAAGCCCGGTGATATTAATGTTGATTTTTCTGATTTAAAAAGCGCTCTTGGTTTTAAAGGCTTTGCGTTAATGGGTATTGGTGAGGCCACTGGCGAAGAATCCGCTAAATTAGCGGTGGAAAATGCGATCCAATCGCCTCTTCTTGATGACGCTTCTATTGATGGGGCTAAGAGCATTATTGTCTTTTTTGAGCACCACCCTGATTATCCTATGTATGCTTATTCTCAAGCTTGCATATCTATTCAAGAACGAGCCAATCAAGATGTTGATGTTAAGTTTGGCCAACACACGAGCGAGAGTATCCCCATTGATCATGTGCGCGTTACTATCATTGCAACCGGTGCTGAAAGAAACAGCGGTGGAGCGGGTTTGGAATCTATCGCTACGCCCTCTCAGCCTGTGGTGAAACAAACAAGAAAAGTGGGTAATAGCGATTTTTTAAGAATCCCTACTGAAGAAGAACTATCCACACCCACAGCCATAAGGATCCAGCAAGATTAATTGCAGATCTCGCTTTCCCCCCTATTTTTATAGGGTCATAATAAAGCGGTTTGTTGGGTTTGCTCTCATTCTTTTTTAGAATAAAATTAAAAAGCTTTGATTTTAAAACTTTGATTTTTCGTTATGCTGATTTTTAGAGCGTTTTATGGGGGTTTTAACTTTAAAGGGAAATCATCATACCCCCCTATTGTTAATGAAACGCTAGAAAGCCGTTATAGGTTATATCTTTATCCAACACATAGATAAGAGATGGGTTTTCTCTACTTGTTGTTAGGCTTGTTGGTATTGTTTAACACGCTCGCAATAAAGCCAACGCTCATGCTCTTACCTTGTGCCAGAGCGTTAGAAATTTTAATGATTTCAAGGTTTTGTTTCGCGCTCAATCTATAAGTCTTACTCAAATTCCGCCTCTCATAGTCTCGGCTTTTAATGGCTTCTTTTTCCCATCCACTCACCTCATCAATGGTAAAAACTTTAGGGTATCCATACGCACGAGCCATGCTCTGCCTCCCTTTGATAGAGCCTACAATATAGCTCTCAAAAGGTTCGCTAAGCCTATCAATAGGTAAAATAGCTGCTTTGATTTGCGTTTTAGCGATTCCACCAAAATCTATGCCATAACCGCTATCAAGTTGTTTTTTGAAAAAGGTATAAACCTTGTCTTTTAATCGTGTGAGGGATTGAGGTAATTGCGCAGGCACTGAAAAAGCAATGCCATTGAATGTATCCCACACTTCACCATAACTACCAGGCTCAGCACCGATTAAATCCACTTCATTAGCGCTTGCGTTTTGACAATAGCAAATAGCCGCTTGACTAAACGCTCTAGCTAACACCAATAAGGTCTTTTTTAAATTAAAGGTATCACTAGGTTCGTTTTGAAATACGAAAAAGCTCGTTTCTTTATCGGGTAAAAGGTCATCTTTTAGGCTCTCTTTCCAATACCCTACCACTTCAATATAACCCAGAAAATCCCGCTTAAAGTTTAAAAATGATTTCAGCTGTCGTGTCCTTTCCATATTGTCCTTGCTTGTGTAGCGGTATCTTTTGACAAATTCCTTACTGGACATAAAGCCTTTCATTGGGGTTTCACTTTTAGGATTTAAGAATTTATTAACAAAAGGTTTTCCTAACCCCTTACAGAGTTTGGCGTAGATGGTTCCATTACCTCTCAAAAAGGCGTCAGCATCATAATAGGCGTCTATGAAATTAGAGTTGCCATTCCAATTTTTGGCTACTCGGTCTGCTTTAGAATGTTTATAACCGCTCTTATACGCTTCAATCAGTTTTTCTCGTTCCTCTTCAGTAAAATTAAAAGGTCTAAACGCCGAGATAGTCCCAAAGGGTAGTCTGTTTTTAATCTTACTCACCACCCTAGAAAGATTGGCGCTCTCAATAGTAGAGTCTTTAATAGGGTTCATCTTATAACTTAAAATCAACCTGTCAATGCTGTTCGAACAATGCAGAAATTTCATTTTCTCATCAATGGCTCTGACTTTAGAGCCTTCCATTCTTTCCAAAAAATCATAGTTCAATAGCATAACTCGCTCCTTTTTGTTATTGTTTAATGATACCACTCTATTACTTGCGCCGTTCTTTAACGCTGACTTTTTCCTGTCATACTCGTTTAGTTGAGCCAATAAAGATTGGTTAGGATTTTGACAGAAATTTTGAGAGAGATAGCTGTTTTTTAGCTTCCTTAGTATTCCTTAAGATTAGCATCAAGGACAGATGATAACGAATGGGAATTGATAGGGTCTTTTTTTGCTATCCAATAAGTCAAACTTGGTGCGTTTAGAATTATCCGCACCGATGAAAAGGTTTTTGAAATCGCTTGACATGGGTTATCCTTTAAAATCAACCACCATAACCAACGCGCCTCACGCCAATCACTTAGAAGAGTCTTGTTTGTTGATAGAAATATCTAGCTTGTTGAAAGGGATTTCAATACGATTAGCGTCCAGGGCGTTTTTGATGCGTTCAATGAGTTCGCTCCTCACATTAAAGATCCCATCTTCAATCTTTGCCCAAACCCTAATGGTGAAATTCAGCGAACTTTGTCCAAAATCCGTGATCCCAATAAAAGTGGGCATGTTTTTATCAATTTTTTCCATTGCGTCAATAACATCTTTTATAGTCTTATGCACCAGTTCAATATCGCTCCCATACCCTACCCCACAAACCCATTCAATGCGCCGACACGCCGTGTTATTGCTATTGATAATATTAGAATTAGCGACACTTCTATTGGGTAAAACCGCCAAGCGTCCGTCATGCAAGCGTAAAGAAGTGTTAAAAAAATTAAGTGCTTCTACTTTGCCCTCTAGGCCAGAGATTTCAATGATGTCTCCTTTTTTGAAAGGGTGTAAAATAATAAGGATTATCCCTCCAGCAATGCTTGAAAGGTAATCTTTTAAAGCCAACGCCACAGCGATCCCCACCGTTCCTAAAACAGTGATAATAGAGGTGGTTTGCACGCCTAGCGTGCTGAGTGCAATGATTGTGGTGATGATAAGGATTAAGATAAAAGTAACCTGCGCAACAAAATTTGCTAAAATCTCATCCTTTTTGGATAAAAGCTTCATGGTTTTGTTCCGTAAGAAAAACGAAAAATAAAAACCTATACAAAAGACAACAATGGCCTTGATTAAGATTATCCCAAAATGCTTTGCCTGCGGAAAAAAATCCACTAACAGCGTTTTAATTTCATCCATAAATCTTTCCTTGCAAATCACAAAATCGCTAAAAGAGACAAGATAACTTACCCTTATGTAGCTAATTTTGACATGTTAGCATGTTTAGGACTAACCTTATTACCACAACTCAAACGCTCAATCCAGTATTAGCGATAAATTCAGTGGCTTTTAAGATGCTGTCTAATGAAAAAGGGTTTTTGAGTGTTGAACCTAGAGATTACTTTACGCACACCCCCTACTTGATGGCTACCGCTTACTTTATGGCAATGGTTACCCCCTAGCTTGTCTTTAATGGATTTTATCGTTATGCTATCAACAAATACCGCTCTATAAGATTTTCGCATAAAGGCTATGGTGTGTTTAAAAGTCTCTGAGTAATTCTTTAAGAATTTAGGGGAGTTGGGGCTTTCTCAATTTTGGTCAATATTGATGTGGTTAGCAATCTTAATTTTTTGACCCCTTTTATAAGGCTTATAGCCTTCACCCTTCCTTTTTCTCAAAGAACAAAACAATAAAACAATAAACCCCCAAACCAAAACAACTAAAAATAAAAAAATGAAAAAAGCAACAGAAAAATAAAACACTGAAATATAATCAATAATGAAATCAGATAAAAAGCAAGACTAAAAAACATTTCCCTATCCCTGCACCGACCTACATTCCCACTCTTGAAAAGAGCAGTATTATCAGCGATGAAGAGCTTGACTTCCAGGTTCGGAATGGTTAACTGGGTAGTTCCTCTTCTCTAAAGGCACAAGGAAAAGGGAGCTAAAGATAAATCGCATTTACCCTTAACTCCCCTTTCTCTTTATAGGGAGCTGTTTTTAACAAAGAAGATCGTTAATAGCCTTTAACTTTAAATCATTGAGAGAGTATCTCATTCTACTTAAAATTTATAATATAAAAGTCTTTATAAAACTCCAACTCTCTTACACTCAGTAAGGCAGTGGTAACTTATCCATGCTCTATTGCCGTTATCTTATACAAAAAGCAAAAAACAAGCCAAACGCTCTATTAGTAGTAGTCAGCTAAACGCATTACTGCGCTCACACATCTACCCTATCAAGCACATAGTCTTTGTGCGAGCTTCAGGGAAAGTTCATCTTGGAGTTGGCTTCCTGCTTAGATGCTTTCAGCAGTTATCACATCCGTGTGTAGCTACCCAGCGATGCTCTTGGCAGAACAACTGGTGCACCAGTGACACGTCCATCCCGGTCCTCTCGTACTAGGGACAGCTCTCCTCAACTTTCCTACGCCCACGGCAGATAGGGACCGAACTGTCTCACGACGTTCTGAACCCAGCTCGCGTACCGCTTTAAATGGCGAACAGCCATACCCTTGGGACCTGCTCCAGCCCCAGGATGCGATGAGCCGACATCGAGGTGCCAAACCTCCCCGTCGATGTGAGCTCTTGGGGGAGATCAGCCTGTTATCCCCGGGGTACCTTTTATCCTTTGAGCGATGGCCCTTCCACACAGAACCACCGGATCACTATGACCGACTTTCGTCTCTGCTTGACTTGTATGTCTTACAGTCAGGCTGGCTTGTGCCATTACACTCAACTTGCGATTTCCAACCGCAATGAGCCAACCTTTGCAAGCCTCCGTTACTTTTTAGGAGGCGACCGCCCCAGTCAAACTACCCACCAAGCATTGTCCTGCCTGTGGATAACACAGGCCAGTTAGCTAACAGAAACATCAAGGGTGGTATCTCAAGGATGGCTCCATAAGAGCCAAAGCCCTTACTTCAAAGCCTCCCACCTATCCTGCGCATGATATTCCCATTAGCAGTGCTAAGTTGTAGTAAAGGTCCACGGGGTCTTTCCGTCTTGCCGCGGGTAGGAGGAATTTTCACCTCCACTACAATTTCACTGAATCTCTGGTTGAGACAGCTCCCATCTCGTTACGCCATTCATGCAGGTCGGTATTTAACCGACAAGGAATTTCGCTACCTTAGGACCGTTATAGTTACGGCCGCCGTTTACTCGGGCTTCAATTCAACGCTTCATCTTGCGACTGACGCATCCTCTTAACCTTCGAGCACCGGGCAGGCGTCACACCTTATACTTCCTCTTACGAGTTGGCAAAGTGCTGTGTTTTTGGTAAACAGTCGGGAGGGACTCTTTGCTGAGACCACATCGCTGTGGCACACCTTATCGCGAACTTACGGTGCTAGTTTGCAGAGTTCCTTAACCAGAGTTCTTTCACGCGCCTTAGAATACTCATCTCATCTACCTGTGTCGGTTTGCGGTACGGACGACTATGGATATGCTTAGAGGCTTTTCTTGGCACGACGGTATCAGCGATTCTCCCTTTGTCCTAAAAGGACTCAAAGAGCCTGTTTGGGTTTCAAATACAGAGGTGGATTTGCCTTCCCTCCAATCTACGCCCTTAGACTAGCGCTTCCATCAGCTAGCTCGCTTAACCCTATGCGTCCCCCCATCACGCTCCATAGTCGGTATTGGAATATTAACCAATTTGCCATCACCTACCCCTTTCGGACTCGGCTTAGGACCCGACTAACCCTACGATGACGACCATCGCGTAGGAAACCTTAGATTTACGGCGGATACAATTCTCATATATCTTATCGTTACTCATTCCTGCATGCTCACTTCATACCGCTCCAGCACTCCTTACCGGTATACCTTCAACGCTGGTATGAACGCTCTTCTACCACTGTGTTTAACACAATCTACAAATTCGGTGTCTATCTTAGCCCCGTTATATTTTCAGCGCATGACCACTAGACCAGTGAGCTGTTACGCTTTCTTTAAAGGATGGCTGCTTCTAAGCCAACCTCCTGGTTGTTTGAGTAGCCACACATCTTTTTCCACTCAGAATAGAACTTAGGGACCTTATTTGGTAGTCTGGGTTGTTCCCCTTTTGACGATTGATTTTATCACCCACCGCCTGACTCCCAAGATACGATAAAAGGTATTCGAAGTTTGATAGGGTTTGGTACCGCGGCGAGCAGCCCTAGCCCAATCAGAGCTCTACCCCCTTTTATTATCACTTGAGGCTATACCTAAATATATTTCGAAGAGAACCAGCTATCACTAAGTTTGTTTGGCCTTTCACCCCTATCCACAGCTCATCCCAACCCGTTTCAATGGGTACGAGTTCAGTCCTCCACGCGCTATTACACGCGTTTCAACTTGGCCATGGATAGATCACTTAGCTTCGGGTCTGCAGCATCTGACTTGTTCGCCCTATTAAGACTCGCTTTCGCTACGGCTTCGCATTCGCTTAACCTTGCCAGATACCACAACTCGCAGGATCATTATGCAAAAGGCAGTCCATCACCCTGATAAATCATAGGGCTCTGAATGATTGTAAGCAGATGGTTTCAGGTTCTATTTCACTCCGCTCACTGCGGTTCTTTTCACCTTTCCCTCACGGTACTTGTTCGCTATCGCTCAAAGAGTAGTATTTAGGGTTGGAGAGTGGTCTCCCCGGCTTCAACCTGGATTTCTCGTGTCCTGGCCTACTCTGGATACTGCTACCTAAGAACGCCTTGTCGCATACAAGGCTATCACTTTCTATGGCTTACCTTTCCAGGTAACTCTGCTAAAGCGTTCTCTTGGATGTTGCAGTCCTCAACCCCGAATGCAAGCACTCGGTTTGCCCTTTTCCCCGTTCGCTCGCCACTACTTAGGGAATCTCGTTGATTTCTTTTCCTCTAGTTACTGAGATGTTTCACTTCACTAGGTTCGCTCTCTATTAAAGAGTAACTAATATCTCTATTAGTTGGGTTGCCCCATTCGGACATCTACGCATCAAAGCTCCTTGACAGCTCCGCATAGCTTATCGCAGTCTAGTACGTCCTTCATCGCCTCTCTTTGGCAAGGCATCCGCCATCTGCTCTTAAAAGCTTGTTTTAAATTTTAAAATATCCTTTAAAACCCGCCCTTTTATAATGAATAACGACAATTGCACGAATATTCTTCAGCACTACCACTGCCTTAATGAATATAAGACAGAGTTATTGTAGTTTTACTTTACTTTTACATAGGCTATTAACAATATTAAATCAAATAACTTCGTTTTTCTTTAAAAACCCGCTATAATCGCTCTTAATGTTAAACCCTTTAAAGAAGACTAACAATGCTTGATCCCTAATCTTTTTTAATCGCCAAGTTTTATCAGCTAAGGAGCTTTTTATTGTTGAAAGCTTTTAGCTTTTATAATAATTTAACTTGAACTTGTTTAAAAGCTTTTTAAGCTTTTATGGCTTGTTTGAGTTGTTTCAAATTAAAGAACTTTTTAAAGCTTGTCTTTAAAAACGAAATGTAATTATAGACATGCAATGCTTAAATTTTGCTTAAAGTTTTTAGAATTTGAAAGAAATGGATAAAAGCGGTTTGGAATGATTGGAAGGGGGGGTGGAATAAAGCTTTAAATCAATAAAGCTTTAATAAAATAAAGCTTTAATAAAATAAAGCTTTGAATCAATAGAGCTTTGAATAAATTAAGATAAAACGCATCGCAAAATAAAACATTTCAACATTTCATAAGATAAAAAGATAAAACGCATCGCAAAATAAAACATGTCA
>NZ_SFZZ01000051.1:0-78135 GCF_011140715.1 Helicobacter pylori
TCACTAATCACTAATCACTAATCACTAATCACTAATCACTAATCACTAATCACTAATCACTAAAAAAGGGGATTGGTGGAATTTGAGCGAGCGGTAGGAATAAAATTAAAGGGATTGCATGGCATACAGACATGATGAAAAATTGACAAATTCAACAGAATATAAAAGGTGTGGTAGCGATTACGCCAAATACCCAAGAAGGATCGCTGAAGAACTGCAGTGTTATGGGGGCAATAGTTTCATGAATTTTTTAGAAACGAAGGGGTCTTATACAAAGAGATTTTGTGCGATGCGTGCGATCATTTAGATATTAATTACAATGAAAGATCTGCAACCTCTTTGATTGAGCAAAACATGCTTTCTAAACTTTTGAAAGATAGTTTAGAAAAAATGAATGGGAGAGAGATTAAAGAACTCTGCGATGGATTGGGCATGACAAATATTGATAAAATGATTGGTTAAAACAAACAAGTCCTAATCGCATCTGTTTTAACGCTGTTTAAAGCGGGTGGCTCTCATTCTTATGCGTTGGCTGTATCTGTTGCAGATGCAATGGTAAGACAAACTCTAGGGCATGGTTTATCGTCTGTGGTGGGTAAAGTAGCACTTAAAAAAACTTTGGGTATTTTAGCTGGCCCTATTGGTTGGGTCATTATAGGTGCGTTAGTGAGTGTCAATCTTGCTGGGCCGGCTTATAGGGTAACCGTGCCGGCATGCGTTTTAGTTGCCACCTTACGCAAAAAATTAAAAGCAGAACAAGAAGCAGAACAAACAAGACTGAAAGCGGAACAAGCAAAACAGAAAGCGCAACAAGAAGCGGATAAAACTGAGAAAATGTGGTATCTAGTTATCATCTCTATCGTTCTTATCGGTCTAGCCGTTTTGGCTGTTTTTTACATGAAAGGGAAACGCCAATCAAGCAATAACCCAAAAAGCGGCGTTGAAAAACTTAAAAACCCTAGCCACAAGAATTAAAGAATGGCAACAACCGCTCTAAAACACAAAACCACTCCAAGCACAAAAACAACAAGGGAGCAGAAGATTAAAGAGCGTTAAAGAGAGTAAAATCCCCTTTTAGCGTTTGAGAGAATTGACCGTCTGGAGCATGGCATCAGCGGTTTGAATGCTTTTAGAGTTGGCTTCATAAGCCCTTTGAGCGGTGATTAGATCCGTCATTTCTTCTACCAGTCTCACATTGCTCAATTCCAAAAAGCCTTGCCTTAACTTGCCTAATCCTTGAGAATCCGGATTGCCCACAATCGCCTCGCCGCTAGCGTTGGTGATTGAAAACAAATTGTCCCCCATAGAGTGAAGCCCCGCCGGGTTGACAAAATTAGCCAAAGTGATTTGCCCAATCACGTTAGAAGTCGTTTGCAAGCCTTGAGTCACGCTCACTGTGCCATCCACACCGATGTTTACTTGCGTGGTGTCTTCGGGCAAAGTGATTTGAGGGATGAGAAGATAGCCCTCGCTCGTTACAAGATTGCCCTGCTCGTCTAGCTTGAAATTCCCGCTTCTTGTGTAAGCGGTGGTGCCATCAGGAAGCTGGACTTGAAAAAAGCCTTTACCCGTAATGGCAATATCTAAATTGTTTTCCGTTTCTTTAGGGCTGCCTTGCGAAAACATTTTAGTGATCGCACTAGGGCGCACGCCTAAGCCCACTTCCATGCCATCTGGCGATAAAGTCGTGTTGCTTGTGTTAGTGCCAGCGTATTGCATCGCTTGGTAAAACAAGTCATTAAAATCCGCACGAGATTTTTTAAACCCGGTGGTATTGACATTGGCGATATTGTTTGAAGTGGTATCAATGTGCGTTTGTTGGGCGAGCATCCCTGAAGTGGCACTATAGAGAGAGCGGAGCATTTTTTCCCTTTTTAAACTAAAACTTAACAACCTGGAATTATAACAAAAATAAGATTAAATTTGATTAAAAACGCTCTTTTAATAAAAAATTTAAACCCATTCAAGCAAGAAATCCCAAGTATCTTTGGCGTTTGAAATGAATGCATTAGCATTTTTAAATGCTATAAAAACCTTGTTAATAGAATTAACTCTGCTCTTCTCAGTGTCTTGTAATTATGCTTTTTACAAGTAAATACACCAAAATTCAGCTTAAGCTTAAAATAAGGAATTTATAAAAATTCTATTTTATGCTTAATATTTTAATTTTAATGGGACTAGACTAAATAATATATTTTACATGATACAATTCAAAACATGTGCTCCTTAATAGATGTTTGAAACCATTAACCACAAACCTAATGGCTTGAAAGAATAATGCATGCTAAGAAACACACTAAAATCTAAACAAGAAAGGAGTAAGCATGAAGCTGATCATAATCATGACAAGTTAATGGTGCTCGTAACACCACTACACCAAATACAGATCATTAAGAGTTACCAGCTCTTTAAGGATTTTTTAAACCCTTTTTGTGATGAAACTATAATGCAATAATCATTAAATTTAACTTAAATGATAGCGGTTTTGTATAAAATTGTAGATTTAATCCGTATTTAATCTAATAATCTGCCCATAATAAAACAATTCTCGTCAAGCGTTTCAAGGCTTTTTGCTTACTCGTTAAATTCAGTTTTAATACACTTTTATTCAAATTTAATCTCTCAAATACAGATAAAAGATTGATAAATTTTAGGGCGTTTTATCATGCGCTTTCTTTTTGTATCCATTCACTCAAAAGCCTTTTTTAACAGCGTTCTTGGCGAAATGCTGGCGTTTTCTAAAGGGACAAAGCGCTTTTTTTGATAAGCCTCTAGGCTTGATCGCCCTATCATGGCGGCATTGTCGCTGCAAAATTCTAAAGGGACTAAAACAAGCTCGCAATCAAACTCAACACACAAATCTTCAAACGCCTTTCTTAAGGCTAGATTTTGGCTCGCTCCCCCCACAATACCAAAAATTTTAGGGCGTTTGATTTTAAAATAGCGTTTAGTTTGCTGGATTAAATGCTCAATAGCTGCGCTTTGAAAATGATAGCCAATCTTTTGTTTGATCGCTTCATTCAAATTGGGGGCGTTTTTTTCAACCTCCAAACGCACCGCATTTTTTAAACCTGAAAAACTAAAAGCCAGATTCGGGCTGTTTTTTAAAGGGATAGGGAACATTAAAGGCTCGTTTGGATGTGCGTAATCAAGGGCTAATTTTTCCACTATGGGGCCTCCTGGATAGCCTAAATCAAGCATTTTGGAAACCTTATCAAAACTCTCCCCAAAGCTATCGTCCAAACTCGTGGCAACGATTTTAATGTCTTCATAATCTCTAGCCTCTAAAATCAAAGAATGTCCCCCAGAGACTAACAGTGCGCTTAAAGGCATGCAGGTTTGTTTTTCATTAATAAAGAGCGAATACACATGCCCTCTCAAATGATCTTCTAAAATCAAGGGCAAATTCAAAGACAAGCTCAAGGCTTTTGCCATCATCAAACCTTCTATTAAAGTAACGCTCAAACCTGGCTGATTCGTGATAGCGATGGCTTTGAGCTTGGAAAAATCCTTATTCAAGCTGATTTTAATGCGTTCTAATAAGAGCGGCAAATTCTCAGCATGCAAGCGCGACGCAAGCTCAGGCACAACGCCCCCATAAGAGCTGTGGTGCTTTTCTTGAGAGATTTTAAAATGAGCGATGAGCTTGGCGTCCTCTATTCTCGTAAGGGCTAAAGAGCTGTCATCGCAAGAACTTTCAATGCTTAAAATCATGTCTTTATCTTTGGGTAGTGTTTTTGCTTGAATTATACCTTGTTAGCAACACTCTAAAGCCTTTAAACCAAAACTAAAAAGTGGATTTACAAAAATACCAATGACAAAAATACCAATGATTATAGAAAGCTAGAATTAAACATTGAGCATGAAGAATAAAGAGATGAAATCTAAAATTAAAGCTTTGAATAAAATAAGCCCCCTTTTTAGAAAAAGCCTTTAAGCCAAATATTTAATCGCATTCAAATAGCTTTTGTTGTTCGCTTTGTCTTGATAAGCAATGTCAAACGCCGTGCCGTGGTCAGTGGAGGTGCGTAAAATGGGGGCGTTCAAACTCACATTGATGCTTTCATCAAAATAGAGCGCTTTTAAAGGGGCTAGTCCCACATCATGGCTCATGCTCACATAAAAGGGGGTTATTTTGCGTTTATTGGGGGCAAAAGCGCTATCAGCCGGTATTGGCCCCAAAAAGCATTCAAAGCCCAGCGTTTGGTTGCCCTCTTGAATGGCTTTTAAAATCTTTTCATCTTCTCCCCCAAACAATCCCTCTTCGCCCGCATGGGGGTTAAAGCCACACACTTGAACGATTTTAGCTTGAGTGCTTTTTTGAAACGCTAATAAAAACTTAACTAACGCTTTCACTTGAATGAGCTGAGAAACCGCGCTTAAAGGCACATGGTCGCTAAATAGCCCCACAAAGAGTTTTGAACACCCAAGCATCATAATAATTTGATGATCTTTATAGCGTTGTTTCAAAAAATCGGTATGCCCCACAAAAGGGATCTGAGCTTGTTGCCATGCGAGTTTGTTGATAGGCAAAGTGCAAATGCCATCCACTTCTTTACTATCCGCTAACTCGCAAGCCTTTTTAAAACTCTCAAAGCTATACGCCCCGCTTTGAGCGCTGACTTTGCCTATCGTGCTAGAGTTTAATAAGGGTAAGGGGGAATGGATAGCGATCGCATTAAGCGTTTTAGTTTCATAAGCGTTATCAAGCAATTGATTGGCCCGCTCTAAAAGTTCGCCATGAACGAGATACAACGGCTCACAAAGTGCGTTCACTTCCTTATGGCTTTTTAAGATCAATTCTAAGCCCACGCCTTGAATGTCCCCACAGCTGATCGCGATTTTCTTTTTAGCCATTTTATCGCTTGATGAGTTGCGCCATTTCTAAAATCGCTTTTTCTAAACCCACTAAAACCGCTTTTGAAATCACGCTATGCCCGATATTAAGCTCTCTTAAAGAGGGGATTTTTAGCAATTCTTTCACGTTAGAATAATTCAACCCATGCCCAGCACACACCACAATACCCATAAAAAACGCTTCTTTGCTCATTCTTCTTAATTGCAAAAAGGCGTTATGCAATTCTTCTTTCAATTCTTTGGGGCATTTGTCTTTGAGCGCGCTAATGGCATGGATTTGATTGTTAGCGTTAGAATATAAAGCGTTGTGCAAATTCGCATACACCCCAGTGTGGAACTCCACTTGTTTGACTTGATGCTCCTTTGCAAAATGCAGAGCGTCTTTTAAAGGATCAACAAACAAAGACACTTCAATGCCTTTATTGTGATACGCTCTAATAACTTCCCCCAAACCCTTTAATGAACAATCCAACCCTCCCTCTGTCGTAACCTCATTTCTGTTTTCAGGCACGATGGTAACCTTACTTGGCTTATTTTTTAAAGAGCATAAAAAATCAGTGATTTCAGCATTAATAGAGCATTCAATGTTGATAGGCAAGGGGCTAATTTCAAGCAGTCTCAAAACGTCTTCATTTTGAATGTGCCGTTTGTCTTCCCTCAAATGGATGGTGATTAAATCCACTTTATGGGTGTTTTTAGCGATAAACAGAGCCTCTAAAATCTCAGGCTCATAAGTCTTTCTCACTTCCCTTAAAGTAACAATGTGATCAATATTCAATCCAAAACGCATGACTATCCTTTATTTTATAATAATGATTTTTGGAATTGTAACATAAAACCCCTCCTTATGCTTATAAGATTTTGTCATCAAGCTATCTTTTAAAAATGCTATAATACCCAAAACAAAATGTCAATTAAATCCAATAAAAGTGTTGTGGGTGCTATATTTTTTAACCAGTTTATTTATTTGCTCTTTGGTTGTTTTGTGGTCTAAAAAATCCATGCTCTTTGTGGATAACGCCAATAAAATACAAGGCTTTCATCATGCGAGAACCCCACGAGCTGGGGGGCTTGGAATCTTTCTTTCTTTTGCGTTGGCTTGTTATCTTGAACCTTTTGAGATGCCTTTTAAGGGGCCTTTTGTTTTCTTAGGGCTATCGCTAGTGTTTTTGAGCGGTTTTTTAGAAGATATTAACCTTTCATTAAGCCCCAAAATACGCCTTATTTTGCAAGCTGTAGGGGTCGTTTGCATCATCTCATCAACGCCTTTAGTGGTGAGCGATTTTTCGCCCCTTTTTAGCTTGCCTTATTTTATCGCTTTTTTATTCGCTATTTTTATGCTGGTGGGTATCAGTAACGCCATTAATATTATTGACGGGTTTAACGGGCTTGCGTCCGGGATTTGCGCGATCGTGCTTTTAGTCATTCATTATATAGACCCTAGCAGTTTGTCTTGTTTGCTCGCTTACATGGTGCTTGGGTTTATGGTGTTAAATTTCCCTTCAGGAAAGATTTTTTTAGGCGATGGAGGGGCGTATTTTTTGGGCTTGGTGTGCGGGATTTCCCTTTTGGATTTGAGTTTGGAGCAAAAAATCAGCGTGTTTTTTGGGCTCAATTTAATGCTTTATCCAGTCATAGAGGTGCTTTTTAGCATCCTTAGGCGCAAAATAAAACGCCAGAAAGCCACCATGCCGGATAATTTGCATTTGCACACCCTTTTATTTAAATTCTTGCAACAACGCTCTTTCAATTACCCCAACCCTTTATGCGCGTTTATCCTTATTCTGTGCAACCTGCCTTTTATTTTAATCAGCGTCTTATTCCGCTTAAATTCTTACGCGCTCATTGTGATTAGCCTAGTCTTTATCGCATGCTATTTAATAGGCTATGCTTATTTGAATAGGCAAGTTTGCGCTTTAGAAAAGCGAGCGTTTTAATGAAAAAGCTCAAAGGTCTTTTTTTGATCCTGCTCTTATGGTTCTATCCTTTAAGGAGTGAGCCGATCAATGAGGGGGCATACATTTTAGAAGAGATTGGCGATGTGCTTAGGTTTTTGCCTATTTTTGTAGGCACGGTCAGTTTGGCGATGCGCGATTATAGAGGTTTAGGGGAATTAGCGGTCGGCACATTGGTTACTCAAGGCGTGATTTATGGCCTTAAAGGAGCTTTTAGCAACGCCCATAAAGATGGGGCTAGAGTGGAATTTGCTAAACGCCCATGTTGTAATTCTTGGAGAGGCATGCCAAGCGGGCATGCTGGGGGGGTGTTTAGCGCGGCTGGGTTTGTGTATTACCGCTATGGGTGGAAGCCGGCTCTTCCTGTGATCGCTCTTGCAATCCTCACTGATGCCAGCAGAGTGGTGGCAAGACAACACACGATCTTGCAAGTTACGATCGGCAGCCTTATCGCATGGGGGTTTGCCTATTTGTTCACTTCACGCTACAAACCTAAGCAATGGATGCTCTATCCTGAAATCTCTAGCGATTTTAAGGGCAGTAGCCGCTATGGGGTGAGCTTTTCTTATCAATGGTAAAGGGATAAAATGCTAAAAAAGTTATTGCTCATTTCACTATTTTTAGGGTTTTTAAGAGCAGAGGGCGAACATTATGAAATCATCGCTGAACTTTCCAAGGCTTTTTTGAAAGCCAAAGAGGTTTTGACTGCGATCAATAAAACCTATAAAACCTGTATTGAAACCGGGCATGATCGCACCCAAATGCGTATTCAAAACGATTTTTTAGAGAATTTGTCTCAAACAGAGCAACAATTTGATGATTATTTTGAAAAGGATTTTAAAAGCGTAGGGGTTTTAAAAACCTTGCTTAAAGACATCCGATCGTTAGAAAAAACTTCCAACAAACTCGCATGCGTTGCCCCAAAAAACGCTCAAAATTTTGAAATTTTAGAGGGAGCGATAACCCAAATCATAGGATTAGAAGAGCAGATGAATCAATTTATCAATGGCGCAAAATAAAGCCCATTTTTGCATGAGGATTTAATGGAATATTTGATCGCAAAAAGCTTTAATCCAGTGTTGAGCGATAACCTTTAAAAGCGTTTTTAAAGAGTCGAATTCCGCCATGAACAAAGCTTAGAAATCCCGTTTAAAAAACAAAGAGTTAAAGTTGGCTTTGAATGTTCGCATTTGATGAAAACCAAATCCCTAATACTTATGCTTTCTTAGGCGTTTCACCACATAATCCCCTGTGCTTTGAATGATTTGCACTAAAACAATAATCACGACCACCGCATAAAAAAGCACATCGCCCCTATAACTTTGATAGCCAATCCTAATGGCTAAATCCCCCAAGCCCCCAGCCCCTAACGCTCCCGCCATAGCCGAATAGCCTATTAAAGAAATTAAGGTGATGGTGATATTGTTCACTAAAGAGGGCAGGCTCTCTAAAAGCATCATTTTAACGACTTCCAAATGAGACGCTCCCAAACTTAAAGTGGTTTCAATCTTGCCATGCTCTACTTCCATTAAAGAATTTTCAAAAAGCTTTGCGACAAAAGGAATGGCTGAAATGGCTAGCGGGATAATGCTCGCGCTAGAGCCAATGCTTGTGCCAATCAAAAAGCGCGATAAAGGCAAGAGCAAAATAATGAGAATGATAAAAGGGAAAGAGCGAGTCATGTTGATAGAAGTGTCTAAAATCTTATGCAAAAGGGGTTTGTTTAACAAATGCCCTTTTTTACTCACTAACAATAAAACCCCTAAAGGCAAGCCAAAAACAACCGCCAAAAAGCTCGCCACAAACACCATATAAAGCGTTTCTAGCGTGGCTTGAATGAGCATTTGAGAAATCATTTTAATCCTTTAATTTTTCCACTTGTAAGCCTAAAGCGTTTAAATACTCTAAAGCCCTTTGTATCTCTGCAACATTGCCTAAAAACCGCACCACTAAATACCCTATATCTTTAGTCGTAAGCTCTTCAATGTTGCCTGAAATGATGCTCACGTCTATTTTAAAACGCCTGATCAAATTAGAAATGATCGGCTCGTCTAAATGCTCCCCTAAAAACACGATGCGATAAATGTCTTGCGATTTTTGATCCCCATGCTCGTTTTTGATGCCAAGCAGTTCTTTAGTGACGGCATGTTTAGGGTTAGCAAAAATTTCTTCCACCGAGCCTCTTTCCACAATTTCGCCGCTGCTGATCACACACATTTGATTGCACAATTCTTTAACCACTTCAATTTCATGCGTGATGAAAACGATACTCAAATCAAACTTTTTTTGAATGCCGCTTAAAAGCGTTAAAATAGAATGCGTGGTTTTAGAATCCAGCGCGGATGTGGCTTCATCGCAAAGCAATAAATCAGGGCAATTCGCTAAACTCCTAGCGATCGCCACTCGTTGTTTTTGCCCACCGCTGAGCTGTTTAGGATAAAAATGCATTTTATCTTCTAGCCCCACCAATTCCAACAATTCATGCACCCTTGATTTAATCTTAGTTTTTTCCCATCGGGCGATTTCTAAAGCGAAAGCGACATTTTCAAACACATTTTTAGCGCTCAATAAATTGAAATGCTGGAAAATCATGCCTATTTTTTGGCGCGCTTTTTGCAATTCTTTAGGCTTTAAGTTTAATAGATTGACCCCATTGACTAAAACTTCGCCAGAACTAGGGCGCTCTAAACAATTGATTAAGCGAATGAGCGTGGATTTCCCCGCCCCTGAATAGCCTATCACGCCTAAAATATCGCCTTTTTTCAATTCCAAATTCACGCCTTTTAGAGCATGAAACCCATTTTCATAAATCTTTTCAATGTTTTTTAATTCTACTACCATCGTTTTAACTTTACATCCCGATCACTTGGACATTTGCGCGTTATTTTCCACGCTATTGAGCCATAAAAACACTTGCACCACGCTTTCATACAATTCTTCAGGTATCGTGCAATCTAATTCCACCTTTAAAAGCGAATCCACCAGCATGGGGTTAGAAAAGAGCGCTATATCGTATTCCTTTGCTTTTTGAATGATCCTTTTAGCCACTTCGCCCACCCCGCTTGCGATCACTTTTGGGGCATGATCTTGCCCCATGTTATAGGCTAGAGCGGCGGCTTTTATGGTTTTATTCATCTAATACCCTAAAGTCAAAGAATCCGCATCATTCCAAGAGAATTTTTTTTCAAACCCTTTTGTTTTTTTCAAAATAGACGCAACACTACGGACTAACATGTCCGTTTCAATATTCACGCGCCGTTTGAGTTTATAAGTCTTAAAAAGGGTGTTTTTTAAAGTGTAAGGGATAATCGTTAGCCAAAACCCCTTTTCTTCTACCTTGCTTAAAGTCAAACTCACCCCATCAATGGCGATAGAGCCTTGCTCAACGCACAATAAAAGCGTTTCTTTAGAAGCGCTGATGAAAAAATCCACTTGATTAGCGTTGTGAATGATTTTTTCAATGACCCCGATAGCGTCAATATGCCCTTGCACAAAATGCCCGTCTAAACTCGCATCAGCTTTTAAAGCTGGCTCAATATGGACTAAATCCTTGTAATTTTCTAACGCTACGCTGTTTTGGGTTTTTTGGCTCAATTCCACGCTAAAATGCGTTTTTGAACTTTCTATGGCGGTCAAACATGCCCCATTAATCGCAATGCTATCGCCAAGCTTGGGATTGAGATCGCTCTCTACGCTTAAAATATTGTTGTGGAAACTTTTCACTTTAGCTATTTGATGGATTAGACCGCTGAACATCGTTAATGATTATTTTCCTTATGTTAAAATGCTTAAATATTGTAACATATTAAATAAAACCATTAGGATAAAAGCATGTTTATTGATACGCATTGCCATTTGGATCACAGGGATTATGAAAACGATTTAGAAGAAGTGTTAAAAGAAAGCCTGGAAAAAGGCGTTACTCAATGCGTGATTCCGGGCGCGGACATGAAGGATTTGAAGAGAGCGGTAGGAATTAGCGAAAAATTTGAAGGCGTGTTTTTTGCTATAGGCACTCACCCTTATGATGTGGAGAGCTTTGATGAAAGCCTGTTTGAAAAATTTGTCAGCCATCAAAAGTGCGTAGCGATAGGCGAATGCGGACTGGATTACTACCGCTTGCCTGAATTGAATGAGAGAGAGAGTTATAAAAGCAAACAAAAAGAAATTTTTACCAAACAGATTGAATTTTCTATCCAACACAACAAACCCTTGATTATCCACATCAGAGAGGCGAGTTTTGATAGTTTGAATCTTTTAAAAAGCTATCCTAAGGCTTTTGGGGTGTTGCACTGCTTTAACGCTGATAGCATGCTTTTAGAATTGAGCGATCGTTTTTACTATGGTATAGGAGGGGTTAGCACTTTTAAAAACGCTAAAAGACTGGTAGAGATCCTCCCTAAAATCCCTAAAAACAGGCTTCTTTTAGAAACGGATTCGCCTTATTTGACCCCACACCCTTTTAGAGGCACCAGGAATAGCCCCACTTATATCCCTTTAATCGCTCAAAAAATTGCCGAAATCATCAACATAGAGACTGAAGAGCTCGCTTCTTTAAGCACGCATAACGCTCAAACGCTCTTTAGTTTCCCCTAAAATAAGGCTGTGTTAGAAAGCGTTATTCAAGTTTAGCTATAATCAAAGCTATTTTAAAAGCTGGATAGCTGTAGTTATTAGGATGCGATGTCAAAAAGAATGAAGTGTTTTAGTCAAAAATGGTTGGTTTTTTTTGTTACCCTTTTATTGGCTTCTTTAGGCCATGCGAAAATGGCTTTTGAATCCAATATTGACACCAAAGCGTTAGAGGCCTTTGGGGTTAATGCGAGCTTTTTATCCCAAATGCCCAACGCTTTAAAGAAAATGAATAAAGAAGAAGAATGGAAAAAGTTAGTCAAAAGATTTGACGTGAATTACCAATTCATCCCCATCATTAAAAACATGCTCATAGAAGCGAGCGTGCCACAAGAATTTTTGTTTTTAGCCATGGCCGAGTCTAAGTTTTCATCAAGGGCTTATAGTAGGAAAAAAGCGGTAGGGATTTGGCAGTTCATGCCAAGCACGGCTAAAGAATTAGGGCTTAAGGTCAATCATTACATTGATGAAAGAAGAGATCCCATTAAAAGCACTCAAGCGGCGATCACTTATTTGAAACGGCTCTACAAGCAAACCGGAGAGTGGTATTTGGTCGCTATGGCGTATAATTACGGCTTACGCAAGGTTCAAAACGCTATTAAAGCCGCCGGCACTTCAGACATTAAGATTTTGCTGGATGAAGATAAGAAATACCTCCCTAAAGAAACACGAGAGTATATCCGCTCCATTCTAAGCCTGGCGTTGAAATTCAACAGCCTAGACAACCTCAAAGATAAAGAATATCTGCTCAATCGTGGGGCGAGAGTGAGTTTGGTGGGCGTCCCGTTTAAAAGGCACACTTCTTTAATCCAAGTGGCCAAAAATTTAAACTTGAGTTTAGAAACCTTAAAATCCTACAACCACCAATTCCGCTATAACATTCTGCCCTCTAAAGACCCCACCTACACCATTTATATCCCTTATGAAAAACTCGCCCTTTTCAAACAACGCCAACTCAAACAAAATAAAAACATTCAAGCCAGTCCTAAAAGCCCTTTCATCACCCATGTGGTCTTGCCTAAAGAAACCTTATCTTCTATCGCTAAACGCTATCAAGTCAGTATTTCCAGTATCCAATTAGCCAATAACCTCAAAGATTCTAATATTTTTATCCACCAGCGCTTGATCATTCCTACCAATAAGAAATTGATCGCTACAAGGGAATTTTAATGGGTTTGGCGTTAAAAAAAGTTTGTTTTTTAGGCGTTATTTTTTTGATTAGCGCTTGTGCGGTTAAAAAAGAGGGAATAAAGAATTTGTCTTACAAGCATGAAAGCTTGCGCGCTTATGAAAACGCTAAAGACTATGACCCAACAACCAAAAAAGCCACCTATAAACGCAATTTTTTTGAACGCCATTTCAAACACCACACCGATTCGCAAGGTAACAATACAAAACAACCCCTAGATAACGGCATGCGCGATTCTAGCGCGATCCAAAGAGC
The DNA here is from genome assembly GCF_011140715.1 of Helicobacter pylori. Lineage (GTDB taxonomy): Bacteria > Campylobacterota > Campylobacteria > Campylobacterales > Helicobacteraceae > Helicobacter > Helicobacter pylori_DA. The sequence goes on from NZ_SFZZ01000051.1 coordinate 12,889, forward strand.
CACCATGCGCCCTTATCAAGTGGGAGGCAAGTGGTATTACCCCACTAAAGTGGATTTAGGCGAGAAATTTGATGGCATTGCGAGCTGGTATGGCCCTAACTTCCATGCCAAAAAAACCAGTAATGGGGAAATCTATAACATGTATGCCCACACCGCCGCGCACAAGACTTTACCCATGAACACCGTGGTGAAAGTCATTAACGTTGATAACAATTCAAGCACCATCGTGCGCATCAACGATAGAGGGCCTTTTGTGAGCGATCGCATCATTGATTTGTCTAATGCGGCCGCTAGGGATATTGATATGGTTCAAAAAGGCACCGCTAGCGTGCGCCTCATTGTTTTGGGTTTTGGTGGGGTTATCTCCAAACAATACGAACAATCCTTTAACGCCAACTATTCAAAGATCTTACACAAAGAATTTAAAGTCGGCGAGAGCGAAAAAAGCGTGAGCGGAGGGAAATTTTCTTTGCAAATGGGGGCTTTTAGAAACCAAATAGGCGCTCAAACTCTAGCGGATAAATTGCAAGCAGAGAATAAGAATTACAGCGTTAAGGTTGCTTTTAAAGACGATTTGTATAAAGTTTTAGTTCAAGGGTTTCAAAGCGAAGAAGAGGCTAGGGATTTTATGAAAAAATACAACCAGAATGCGGTTTTAACGAGAGAATGATTAAGTTATTGCTTTTAGATGTGGATGGCACGCTCACGGACGGGGCGTTGTATTTTGATGAAAATTTTCACGAAATCAAGGCTTTTAATGTCAAAGACGGGCTTGGCATGACGCTATGGCAAAAATTAGGCAAAAAAATCGCTATCATTACAGGAAGAACTTCAATCATGGTGAAAAGACGCATGGAGAGCTTGGGCGTTCAGTTTGTTTTTATGGGCGTTGAAAATAAAAACGCCGTTATAGAGCGGCTCAAAAAAGACTTGCAATTGAGCGCGCAAGAAATCGCATGCGTGGGCGATGATTATAACGATTTAGGCATGTTTAAGGCATGTGCTTTGAGTTTTGCTCCTTTTGATGCACACCCCTTGCTTAAAAGCAAGGCCTATAAGGTGTTGCAAAATTCAGGGGGCAAGGGGGCTGTTAGGGAAGCGATTGATTATCTCTTAGAATTGGAAGGCTTGCAAGATGAAGCGCTCAAGCTTTACCTCTAATAGCGTTTTAAACTTCTTTGTGGTTTTGTCTTTCATCACGATAGGGCTAGTGTTTTTCTTTTTGCGTTCCCAACCCACTAGCGTTATCTCTAAAGAAAATATCCCTAAAATTGAATTAGAAAATTTTAAAGCGTTTCAAATCAACGATAAGATCCTTGATCTGTCCATAGAGGGCAAAAAAGCTTTACAATACGATGATCACGAGATCTTTTTTGATTCCAAAATCAAGCGCTATGATGAAGACACGATAGAAAGCGTTGAATCCCCTAAAGCCAAACGGCAGCAGGATTTGTATTTCTTCCCTAATGGGGTAACTTATAAAAGAAGCGATGATTCCAGTTTTTGGAGTGAAACAGGGATTTATAACCATAAGGAGCAAAATTTTAAAGGCAAGGGCCGTTTCATTCTCACTTCAAAGGACAGCAAGGTTGAAGGGCTTGACATTTCTTATTCGCATGCATTAGCTATTATTGAAGCTCAAAGCATTCAAGCGTATTTATTCTTAGATGAAATCAAACAAAGCCAGAAAGAAAAGAAAAAATTCCCCACTTTCAAAGGAGGGTTTTAATGCGTTGGTGGTGTTTTTTGGTGTGTTGTTTTGGTATTTTAAGCGTGATGGACGCTCAAAAAACAGACAATAAAGGTTTGAAAAAAGAAAGAGAGCTTTTAGAGATTACCGGCAACCAATTTGTAGCGAACGACAAAACCAAAACCGCCGTTATTCAAGGCAATGTGCAGATCAAAAAAGGTAAAGACCGGTTGTTTGCGGATAAAGTGAGCGTGTTTTTAAACGATAAACGAAAGCCAGAGCGCTATGAAGCCACAGGGAACACGCACTTTAATATTTTTACAGAGGATAATCGTGAAATCAGCGGGAGCGCTGACAAGCTCATTTATAACGCGCTGAATGGGGAATACAAATTATTGCAAAATGCGGTGGTTAGAGAAGTGGGGAAATCCAATGTCATCACCGGCGATGAAATCATTTTAAACAAAACCAAGGGTTATGCTGACGTGTTGGGGAGCGCGAAGCGGCCCGCTAAGTTTGTGTTTGATATGGAAGATATTAATGAAGAAAATCGTAAGGCTAAATTGAAGAAGAAAGGCGAAAAACCATGATCGCCATTAAAGACGCTCATTTTCTCACTTCTTCAAGCCAGCTTTTTCAATGCCCTGCGAGCTTGACTTCTGAAATGGTCATTTTAGGGCGCAGCAATGTAGGCAAAAGCTCGTTTATTAATACCTTGTTAGGGAAAAATCTCGCCAAAAGCTCAGCGACGCCTGGAAAAACCCGTTTAGCGAATTTTTTTTCCACCACTTGGGAAGATAAAGAAAACGCTTTAATAACAACCTTTAATGTGATTGATTTGCCCGGGTTTGGCTACGCTAAAGTTTCTAAAAGCTTGAAAAAAGAATGGGAGGGGTTTTTATGGGAATTGTTGAGCGTTAGGGTTTCTATCAAACTTTTTATCCATTTAGTGGATGCGCGCCATTTGGATTTAGAAATTGACAAAAACGCTAAAGAAAGCATTCAAGCCCTTTTAAGGCCCGATCAAGCCTACCTCTCTCTTTTTACGAAATTTGACAAGTTGAATAAAAATGAGCAACACCGCCTTTTTTTAAACGCTCCTAAACCTTTTTTAATCAATACCACCCATTTTAACGCCCTTTCTTCAAAATACCCAACCCTTGAAATAGTGCGCCAAACCCTACTAAAACACTTGCTCACTAACCCTTTATAAGCCGCAAAAACCATGCTCTCTTTAAAACAAGATTCCTTTTTTTTCTTATGCTTAGGGATCTTGGGGTTTTATTTTTATAGCCTTTTAAGAGACTTAATGCCTTTTTTGCCCCCGATGATTGGGTTTTTATTCTTGTTTTATGCGAAAAAATACGATCATTTTCTGCCAAGCCTGAGCGTGTTTGGTTGTTTGTTTTGGTTTGAAAGCATGCATTTAAAGACTTTAGGCGTTTTAGCCTTGCTGTTTTTAATCTACCACCAAATCGTCTATAAAAACTCTTTAAAGCTTTTTAATGACGGCTTTTTATTCAAAACTTTGCATGTCTTTTTGGTTTATTATCTCTATTTATCGCGCTTTTTTTCGGTGTCTTTGGATTTGAAGACGATCGGTTTTCTCGCTCTTTTTGTGCTCATAGAGAGCGTTTTGTGGGGTTTGTATGAAAAATCTTCGCTATAAGCTTTTACTCTTTGTTTTTATAGGGTTTTGGGGGTTGTTGGTTTTAAATTTATTTATTCTAAGCGTTAAAAATCAAGAATACTATGAAAAACTGGCCGAACGCAACATGACCAAAAAGGAATTTCTAGTCCCTACAAGGGGCGATATTACAGACAGAAATGATGAGTTTTTAGCCACTAACGAATTGATGTTTGGCGTGTTTTTGCCTAGCGGATTGAAACAAAAAGAGCTTTTAGAAAAAATTGAAATGATCCAAAAGTTTTTCCCTAATTTTTCCAAAGAAACGCTTTTAAACAATTACCAAAAAGAAAATTCGCTTTATAACCACAACCTCATTAAAGTAGTGGGTCTCATTCCTTATGCCACCATGCAACCTCTTTATACCAAACTCATCCAAACTCAAGGCATTTTTGTGCTGCCTTTAGACAAACGCTACTACCCTAATAACGCTTTAGCTTCGCATGTTTTAGGTTATGTGGGGGTGGCAAGCTTGCAAGATTTAAAAGACGATGAAGAGAATCAATACAGCCAGATTGTAGGCAAAACCGGCATTGAAAAAGAATACAACAAACTTTTACAAGGCAAGGTGGGTTATAAAATCGTGCATGTCAATGCGCTCAATCAGGAATTAGCCACCTTAGAGGTCGTGCCACCAAGCACCAATAACCACTTGCAATTGAGTTTAGACAAACGCTTGCAAAAAGAAGCGGACAAGCTCTTTGAAAATAAAAGGGGGGCTATTTTAGTGATGAACGCAGAAAATGGGGAATTGCTCGTTGCAGGGAGTTACCCTGAATACAATTTGAACGATTTTGTAGGCGGGATCAGTCAAGACAAATGGCAAAAACTTCAAGATGATATTTATAACCCCCTACTAAACCGCTTCGCTAACGCCTTGTATCCGCCGGGATCTGTGGTTAAAATGGGCGTGGGCTTGAGCTTTTTAGAAAACCTTAATATCACAGAAAACACCACTATCCCCACCCCGCCTTTTATTGAAGTGGGTAAGCGCAAATTCAGAGACTGGAAAAAAACAGGGCATGGCAATTCTAATTTGTATAAAGCCATTAGGGAGTCTGTGGATGTGTATTTTTATAAATTTGGGCTTGAAATCTCTATAGAAAAACTCTCTAAAACCTTAAGGGAAGTGGGCTTTGGGGAAAAAACGGGCGTTGATTTGCCGAATGAATTTGTGGGGATTGTGCCGGATAATTTGTGGAAACTCAAACGCTTCAATCAAGACTGGCGCGTTGGGGACACGCTCATTACCGCTATTGGGCAAGGCTCTTTTTTAGCCACGCCTTTACAAGTGCTAGCCTATACGGGACTCATTGCGACAGGCAAACTGGCAACGCCTCATTTTGCTATCCATAACCAACAGCCGCTCAAAGATCCCCTGAATAGCTTTCAAAAAAAGAAACTCCAAGCCTTGAGAGTGGGCATGTATGAAGTGTGCAACCATAAAGACGGCACGGCTTATCATTCCACAAGAGGTTCTAAGGTTACTTTAGCATGTAAAACCGGCACCGCGCAAGTCGTAGAAATCGCTCAAAACATCGTCAACCGCATGAAAGAAAAGGATATGGAATATTTCCATCGATCCCATGCATGGATTACCGCATTTTTGCCCTATGAAAAACCCAAATACGCTATCACTATTTTAGTAGAACATGGGGAGGGAGGGTCAAAACTGGGGGGGTTGTTAGTGAAAATGAGCAACAAACTCTATGAGCTTGGCTATCTTTAATAAACCCCAAATTTTTTCAAAAACGCATTAACCCAAACGCTAAAGACAATCAGCCAACTTGTTTCCAACTCATTCCACCGCTCTATAACCCAGTCTAACGGGTGGTTTAAAACTGGTCTTTATTAAAGAACATTCTAAAAGCGTAACTTTAATTGGATTTAGGCTTGCTGTATTTTTGGCTTTATTCTAATCAAATGTTGATAACTAAAGTCTTATTTAATGTTTTTTAAAAAATGGTTTTTAGTTAATCGCTTCATTGTTTTAGATTTGATCATTATTTTCTTAAAGGATAAGGAGAGAGGTTATTTTGCGCTATTCCCCCCCTTAAGAAATAACGCTTTTTAAGAAATTGTTGCTTGATTAACGCAAGCTCTTTTCGTTTTATTTTAAAAATACTCTTAGCGTTTTTAATACTCAATAAGAAAAGAGCTTTTGATTAGCGCCTAAAGCCCCCATTCATCTTAAAGACGAATGTTATTCAAATGGCTTAAAAAGCCGGGATAATCGCCCCCTTATAGGTATCCAAAATAAATTTCCTGGTCTTTTCACTTTGTAAGGCTTCAATCAGCGCTTTTATGGCTTCATCTTGCGCGTTATCCTCACGAGAGGCTACAAGATTGGCATAAGGCGAGTCCTTATCTTCTGAAAATAACGCACCGGTGAGTTTTGCTTGCAAAGCATAATTCCCTGTTATGATAGCCCCATCCACATCCCCTAAAACCTTAGGCAATAACGCGGCTTCTAAAGGCTTGATTTTGATGTTGTAAGGATTTTTGACAATATCAAACTCCGTAGCGTATAGATTGCTTGGGTCTTTGAGAGCGATAAGGCCTTGCTTATGCAGTAAAATCAACGCCCTGCCTTGATTGGCCGGATCATTTGGTACAGCAATCACTGAGCCTTTTTTAAGGTTTTTAATGTCTGTGATTTTTTGAGAATAGAATCTTAAAGGCTCCACATGGATATTGGCCAAACCAACAAGGTGCATTTTTCTGTCCAAATTAAATCTGTCCAAATAAGGGCGGTGCTGGAAGTAATTCGCGTCTAAAGAGCCGTCATTGAGCGCCAAATTGGGCAACACATAATCGGTAAAAGACACGATCACTAATTTGATCCCTTTCTCCTTCAAATCGTCCACGACTGATTGCAAGATTTGTGCATGCGGCACAGGGTTAGCGCCCACTTTAAGCTCACGAGTGATTTTGTGGTTTTCTTTTTTTTCTTTGTGGTGTTTGGCGTCTAAAAGGTTAAACAAACCTAAAGCAATTACCCCCACACTAATAACACGCTTGAATGCATTCATAAAAACCCCTTTATTAAAAAAATTAATTCAAAAATGATAAAAAGATAAAACGATACGAAAATTTTAGAAACTGGCAAAGAATAAAAAGAAAAGGATTCAACCAAGAAAAACGAAGTTTCTCTTGATCAAACAGCGAATCAAACCATTAAAGGTTAATGGAATTTTCTTTAAGATATTCTGCAACGCCTTGATGAGTCGCTTTCATGCCTTTATCGCCTTTTCTCCAACCTGCTGGGCATACTTCGCCATGTTCTTCAAAGTGCAAGAGAGCGTCTACCATGCGAAGCATTTCATCAGCATTCCTACCCAATGGCAAGTCATTGATCACTGCGTGTCTTATTTTCATGTTTTTGTCAATCAAAAAAGCACCTCTCAAAGCGATCGCTTCTTCAAACAGCACATCATAGTCTCTAGAAATGCTCTTAGTAATATCAGCCACCATAGGGAAAGACACTTGACCAATACCGCCTTTTTCCACAGGGGTGTTTTTCCATGCGAAATGCACTTGTTCGCTGTCAATAGACACGCCAATCACATTAAAGCCTTTTTCTTGGAAGTCTTTCACTCTTTTGTCAAACGCAATGATTTCTGTAGGGCATACAAAAGTAAAATCTTTTGGCCAAAAGAAAAGGATCGCACCGCTTCTACCTAAATTTTTAGAAAGCTCAAAGCACTCATCAACCTCATTGTTTCCTAAAACGGCAGGTGCTTTAAAATCGGGGGCAAGTTTTGTAACTAACATATACAACTCCTTAAGTGTTTTAAAATTTTGTTGGATCAAAATTAAACCTAAAACAGATTTAATTTATTATGCTTTCCACTCAACCAGCGGAAACATAGTGGATTATAATCTTAAAAAGTTAATTGAAAAAATATTTTCTTTAATATTTTAGGATTTTGTGAAAAATAGTTTCATTTTTACTGCTTGTATTTCCTTAATGGTGTTATAATCGCTTCATAAATCATACAAAAAGGATCGTTATGTTAGTTACTCGCTTTAAAAAAGCTTTAATCTCTTATTCTTTAGGCGCGCTCATTGTTTCATCTTTATTAGGCGTGGCTAACGCTTCAGCACAAGAAGTTAAAGTCAAGGATTATTTCGGGGATCAAGCCATCAAGCTTCCTGTTTCTAAAATAATCTACTTGGGTAGCTTTGCAGAAGTGCCTGCCATGTTCCATACTTGGGATAGGGTTGTAGGCGTTTCGGATTACGCTTTTAAATCTGATATTGTTAAAGCCACTCTCAAAGATCCTAAACGCATTAAATCCATGAGCAGTGATCATGTGGCGGCGTTGAATGTGGAATTATTAAAAAAGCTTAGCCCTGATCTTGTGGTAACCTTTGTGGGTAACCCTAAAGCGGTAGAGCATGCGAAAAAATTTGGTATATTATTTCTTTCTTTCCAAGAAAAAACCATTGCAGAAGTCATGGAAGATATTGACGCTCAAGCTAAAGCCTTAGAAATTGACGCTTCTAAAAAACTCGCCAAAATGCAAGAAACTTTGGATTTTATCAAAGAGCGTTTGAAAAATGTCAAAAAGAAAAAGGGAGTGGAGCTTTTCCATAAAGCCAATAAAATCAGCGGTCATCAAGCCCTCGATTCAGATATTTTAGAAAAAGGGGGTATAGACAATTTTGGCTTGAAATATGTTAAATTTGGGCGCGCTGACATTAGCGTGGAAAAGATTGTTAAAGAAAACCCTGAAATCATTTTCATTTGGTGGATAAGCCCGCTTAGCCCTGAAGACGTGTTAAACAACCCCAAATTTGCTACTATTAAAGCCATTAAAAACAAGCAAGTTTATAAACTCCCCACGATGGATATTGGCGGTCCTAGAGCCCCGCTCATTAGTCTTTTTATCGCTTTAAAAGCCCACCCTGAAGCGTTTAAGGGCGTGGATATTAATGCGATAGTCAAAGACTATTATAAGGTGGTTTTTGATTTGAATGATGCAGAAGTTGAGCCCTTTTTATGGCATTAATTTTTAAAAAAGGCTGATATTTTTTAGCCTTTCGTGTATCGTGCTAGGCTTAGAACAAGCCCTATAGCGATGCAATTCGCTAAAAGCGAACTCCCTCCATAGCTCAGAAACGGCACCGCTAGGCCCTTAACCGGAAAAATCCCACCCACCCCAAAGGCGTTGATCACCAAAGAAAACCCTATTAGCAGCACCACGCCCACGCAAAATAGCGAATATTTTGGCTCTTTCAAGCGGTTAGCGATCCTAAAAATCAAAACAATCAAAACAGAAAACAAAATAAAACAAACGCATAACCCCAAAAACCCCCATTCTTCGGCGATCCCAGCTAAGACCATGTCCGTATGCACTTCGCTCAAAAACCCAAGCTTGATTTGCCCTAGCCCAAGCCCTTGCCCTAATAACCCCCCATTATGCATGGCATTGCCTGCATGAAAGACTTGATAGGATTCGGGCAAGTCGCTTATTCTAAGAGCGTTCGCTAATTTGTCCGGCAAGAGCGTGAAAAGCGAATTTTGTAAATTAGACCACCATAATTTTAGGCGTAAAATCCTATGTTCGCTTGTAACAATCGCTAAAACGCTAATCGCAAACGCCCCTGAAACAATCAAGCCAAATAAATGCGCGCTCCCCCCAGAAAAAACCAATAACACCGCTAAAACCGCCCCCAAAAGAACAATCTGCCCCAAATCGTTTTGCAAAATCCCCACCCCAATCGCTAAGGCCACAAACACAAACGAATAAGGCACAAAAGTGATCAGCTCTTCTTTGACATTAGCCTTTTCTTTTGCCACAAAGGTGCGGGACAAACTCCACGCAAGAAAAAAGGTGAAACCAATCTTTAAAAACTCCAAAGGCGCTAGAGAGAAAAACCCCAAACGGATCCAACGCTTCGCCCCCCCTGCGCTGCTAGAAAGGCTTTCTGGCAAAAAAAACATGCCAATAATGAGTAATGATGGGACAAAAAGGAGAAAAAACCCCAAACGGCTAAACCACTTGCTAGGATCAACCCTAGACAACCCCCACATGATAATAATGCCCATGATCGCGCTCACAAGCTGTCGTATAAAAAAATGGAATTCCCCATAATGATACAGCACCACTGTGGTGTAAGTTGAGAGCGAATAGCTCATCAATACCCCTAAAAAAATCAACAGCGAAGCGCAAAAAAACAGGTTTCTGTCTGTAGTCATTAGGATTTCCTTAATATTTTGGTTTTTTGAATAGGTGTTATTTTAAGGTATTTTAGGGGTATTTTACACTATAATGGCTCTGAATTGGCTTATCGCTCAAGCTTAAGCATGCTTTGAAATTGATCGCATTCTTTAATGAGAGAATGAGCTATTTTTGGAATGCTTTTTGCATGTTATTAATTTGCAAGGGTTTAAAAAAGGGGTTTTGTATGGATTTTTCTAAAGCGTTTGGGTTGGTTTATAAAGCGCTAGATTATAGGGCTTTAAGGCAGGATATGATCGCTTCTAACATCGCTAATGTGGATACCCCTTTTTATAGGCCAAAGGATTTGGATTTTGAAAGCGTTTTAGCGGAGAAAAAAGCGGAAATTTTTGAAAACCAATCCAGTAAAGTTTTGCCTTTAGCCCACACTAACCCTAGGCATTTAGACTTTGAAAATAGCGCTAAAGATGGGGCGAGCCTTTTTTTTAGAGATGGGCATTTGGCTAAGAATGATGGCAACAGCGTGGATTTAGACATTGAAACGAGTGAAATGGGCAAGAACTCTACCATGTATTTAGCCTTGAGTTCAGCCTTAAAAAAGTATCGAGGCGTGATCAACTACGCCATTGACTCTAGTAAGAATTTATAATTAGGAGAAAAGCATGTTTTTATCTTCTTTTGATATTAGCGGTTATGGCTTGTCCGCCCAACGCTTAAGGGCTAATTTGATTTCTTCTAATATCGCTAACGCTAACACCACGCGCACGAGCGAAGGAGGCCCTTATAGGAGGCAAGAAGCGGTGTTTAAGGCTTTTGATTTCAACGAGATTTTAAACCAAAAAATCGCCCAAAACAATCAAATCACCCCCTATGAAGACCCTTTAGATGAAGGCGATGACAACCCCTTAATCCCCATTACAAGCGTGGTGGTGGATAAGATTGTGCGCGATGATAGCGAGCCGTTGATGAAATACGATCCGAGCCACCCTGACGCTAACGCTCAAGGCTATGTGGCTTACCCCAATGTGAATGCGGTGGTTGAAATGGCGGACTTAGTGGAAGCGACTAGAGCTTATCAGGCCAATGTCGCAGCCTTTCAAAGCGCTAAAAACATGGCGCAAAACGCGATTGGCATGTTACAAACATGAATGATTTGTAACAATTTATGGTAGTATAAGGAAATTTAGGTAGTATTAGCCAAAGATTCGTAGAATACAGAAATGAATAAGATATTTAATAGAGTTAAATTTTTAAAAAAGAGCTTAAGGAGGTTCTATGCAAGCCATACACAATGATAAAAGCTTATTGAGTCCTTTCTCTGAGCTTAACACGGACAACAGGACTAAAAGAGAAGAATCGGGTAGCACCTTTAAAGAACAAAAAGGTGGGGAGTTTTCTAAACTCTTGAAACAATCTATCAATGAGCTTAACAACACTCAAGAGCAGTCTGATAAAGCCTTGGCAGATATGGCGACAGGGCAGATCAAGGATTTACACCAAGCGGCTATCGCCATAGGGAAGGCCGAAACGAGCATGAAACTCATGCTTGAAGTGCGTAACAAAGCGATCAGCGCTTATAAAGAACTTTTGAGAACGCAGATCTAATCTCTTAAGTGGCGTCTCTTTAAATGATCGCTTGGTCCTTTTTAAAGAGAGGGTTTGTTGTTGCTACACCCCATTTTAACGGATTTTGCCATCAAAAATTCATGCTCTCATGCGTTGTGAAAGTCCAACGCCACGCCATTTTCAAGTAAGCGCTTATGGATAATAAGAATATTGATCCTTACTTCAACCCAGAGCAATTTCTAAAAATCCAAAGAGACAAGGGTGTGGTTACGGCGTTAATCTTTTTGTTGCTTTTTTTCATTTTTTTGATGGTCGCTTTTAAAAAAGCTTTTTTTGCGCAAGCCAACATGCCCACTTTGGTGATGATTAAACAAGACACCGCTACTAGGGGGACTATTTATAGTCAAGACAACTACAGCCTAGCCACTTCACAAACCCTTTTCAAACTGGGCTTTGACACAAGGTTTTTAAACCCAAATAAAGAAGATTTTTTTATTGATTTCCTTTCTATTTATAGCAATATCCCTAAAAAGTCCTTAAAAGACGCCATCAATACGAAAGGCTACACGATTTTAGCTTACAATCTCACGCCCAATATGGCCGCTAATATTAGAGACTTGAATAAGAAATTTTTAGCCTTTGGGGTTTTTCAAAATTTCAAAGACGCGCACGATAAAGTGTGGCAAAAGCAAGGGTTAAACATTGAAGTGAGCGGCGTTTCCAGGCATTACCCTTATCAAAATAGCCTAGAGCCTATCATTGGCTATGTGCAAAAACAAGAAGAAGACAAGCTCACTTTAACTACCGGTAAAAAAGGCGTTGAAAAATCTCAAGATCACTTGCTTAAAGCCCAACAAAATGGCATAAGAACAGGCAAAAGAGATGTGAGTTTTAACTTCATTCAAAACCACTCTTACACAGAGGTTGAGCGCCTTGATGGCTATGAGGTGTATTTGAGCGTTCCTTTGAAACTCCAAAGAGAAATTGAAACCCTATTGGATAAAACCAAAGACAAACTCAGGGCTAAAGAAATCCTGGTGGGCATTATCAACCCTAAAAGCGGGGAAATTTTATCCTTAGCTTCAAGCAACCGCTTTGATCCTAATGCGATTAAAACCAGCGATTACGAAAACTTGAATTTGAGCGTTGCCGAAAAGGTTTTTGAGCCAGGCAGCACGATTAAGCCTATTGTCTATTCCTTGCTACTAGATAAAAATTTAATCAACCCTAAAGAGCGCATTGATTTAAACCATGGTTATTACCAATTAGGAAAATACACCATTAAAGACGACTTTATCCCCAGTAAAAAAGCCGTTGTGGAAGACGTTTTGATCCAATCTAGCAATGTGGGCATGATAAAAATCAGTAAAAGCCTCAACCCAGAGGATTTCTATAACGGGCTTTTAGGCTATGGATTTTCTCAAAAAACCGGCATTGATTTATCCTTAGAAGCCACAGGAAAGATCCCTCCTTTGTCCGCTTTCAAGCGTGAAGTGTTAAAGGGGAGCGTCTCTTATGGCTATGGGTTGAACGCAACTTTTTTGCAGCTTTTAAGGGCTTATGCGGTGTTTTCTAATGAAGGCAAATTGACTACCCCCTATTTAGTGCAACGAGAAACCGCCCCTAATGGCGATATTTACATCCCTAGCCCCAAACCCACCTTTCAAGTCATTAGCCCCAAAAGCGCTAGGAAAATGAAAGAAACCTTAATTAAGGTGGTGCGTTATGGCACAGGCAAAAACGCTCAATTTGAAGGGCTATACATAGGGGGAAAAACAGGCACGGCTAGGGTTGCTAAAAACGGGAGTTATAGTGCGGAGTCCTATAACAGCTCTTTTTTTGGGTTCGCTGAAGATGAAAGGCAGGTTTTTACTATCGGCGTGGTTATCTTAGGCTCGCATGGCAAGGAAGAGTATTACGCCAGCAAGATTGCAGCCCCCATTTTTAAAGAAATCACCGAAATTTTAGTGCGTTACAATTATCTATCGCCCTCTATTGCGATTCAAAACGCTTTAGAAAAAAACCGCTTTAAAATAAAATAAAAGGCTCTTTTAAACCCAAACTCCAAAGAAGAAGCTTTAGACTACTAGATCTGCGATTTGAAGCTAAACTTAAAGGATGGATTAGAAAAAATCTGTTTAAGTTAGATTGATCCCAATTAAATAAAATGAGACTTGCATAATCCCTAAAAAGATAATCAAAACTAACCCTTGAATTAAAAAAGAATGCGAATTAACTTTGCTGCCATAATTTAAACGCAAGGTTTGCAATAGATGAGTATTCAAAATTTAATCAAAATAATGTAAAATTAGAGCAACTATAAACTTGGCGGTATCAACTAGACTCATTAAAAGGCGAAATCCAAATGATTAAAAGCGTAGAGATTGAAAATTACAAAAATTTTAAGCACCTTAAAATGGAAAATTTTAAACTCATCAACTTTTTTACCGGTCAAAACGATACGGGTAAAACCAATCTTTTAGAAGCTCTTTATACCAATACAGGTCTTTGTGATCCTACTGCCAATCAAGTCAGTCTTCCTCCTGAACATGCCGTGAATATTAGTGAATTCAGAAAAATCAAACTCAATGCCGACAACCTAAAAACCTTTTTTTATCAAGAGAATACCGCTAATCCCATTAGTATCCGCACTGAATTTGAACATGCTACTATCCCTCTTACTATCCAATACCCCACACAAACCAGTTACAACAAAGACATCAATTTGAATAGCGATGATGCTCATATGACAAACCTTATAAACAAAACAATAACGAAGCCACAGCTCCAATTTTCCTACAATCCATCCCTTTCCCCCATGACAATGACTTATGAATTTGAAAGGCAAAACCTAGGTTTAATCCATTCTAATTTAGATAAAATCGCTCAAACCTATAAAGAAAATGCGATGTTTATTCCCATAGAATTATCTATTGTTAATTCTCTTAAAGCATTGGAAAATTTACAATTAGCAAGCAAAGAAAAAGAATTGATTGAAATCCTACAATGTTTCAACCCTAATATTTTAAATGCTAATACAATAAGAAAGTCTGTCTATATCCAAATCAAAGATGAAAACACACCGCTAGAAGAAAGTCCCAAAAGGCTTTTAAATTCGTTTGGTTGGGGTTTTATCAAATTCTTTATCATGGCGAGCATTCTTCTTGATAATCGCGTCAAGTATCTTTTTATTGATGAAATAGAAAGCGGTTTGCACCATACAAAAATGCAAGAGTTTTTAAAAGCTCTGTTTAAGTTAGCTCAAAAATTACAGATTCAAATTTTTGCCACCACGCACAATAAGGAATTTTTATTGAACGCTATCAACACCATGCCCAATAATGAAACGGGAGTTTTTAAAGATATAGCCTTGTTTGAGCTTGAAAAAGAAAGCGCTTCTGGCTTTATCAGATACAGCTATTCTATGCTAGAAGAAGCGCTCCATAGGGGCATGGAGGTTAGAGGCTGATGCGAGAAAAAATCGTTTATGTGGAGGGCGAATCAGATAAAATCTTTTTAACGCTTTTGAATGAATTTAGAAATTTAAGGATTAATGGTGAAAATATTGTTAGTTGTAAGGGCAATACCAAGCTTTTTAAAGAAGCAGAGAGTATTAAAGAATATCTAAAAGCTAAGGATATTTACATCGTTTTTGATTCAGACAACCAAACAAAAGAGACTAAAATTCAAGAGATAAAGAAACAACTCCAAGAAAACCCAGAAGAAGAACACCGCTTAAACGATGAAGAGTTTAACCAGATTAAGATTTTTTTATTGCCAGAAAATGATGAGACTAAACACGATCTCAATTATTGTGAATTAGAGCATTTGCTAGAAAAAATGGCAAAAGAAAGTGAAAATGAAGCGTTTTACACAAAATTCCGCCAACATTACGACACACTTCTTGATGAAGCCTTTGAAGAAACCAATCAGAATCAAACACCTATCAGAAGAGGGCAAAAAAACATGCTAAATGTTGGCTACAACCCTATATTACGCTTTCTGTTTGTTTAGAGAGAGGTTTTGTTCCTTGTGGGTTAAACGATCTAGATCCTGTTACTACAACCGCTAAAATGATAGATAAGCCAAAAAATACAGAAATTCTTAAAAAATTTTTTAATTTTAACTTAAAGGAACTTCAAGCATTGATTGATTTTTTAAATTGACAATTATAAATACCGCTCATTTATTCATGGGATAAACCTTATTATCGCATGGCTTCCTTGGGCGTTTATCGTTGTAATTCTCATTAAACAAATCCCTCGTTTTTTCATGATCTTTGGTTATGATTCCTGCCAATGGCAACAAGGTATGCAATAAATCATCGCTCATGAAAGGCTTGTGTAAAGCTTCTTTAAAACTTTTTACCATTTGGGGGTGTTTTTGTTTGAATGTATCGCTCATATAGATTAAAAATGGGATTTCTACGCTAGCATTTGAGCATTCATGGGTATTAAAAGCGCTTGATTCAAACATGTCATCGCCATGATCGCTCAAGTAGATAACGAGACTATCCTTGTCTTTAAACAATTCAATCAAAGAATGCAAAACATAATCATTATAATAAACGCTGTTAATGTAATCGGTTACAACTTGCTTATCAGCATTGTTTGTAACCCGCAAAGACTTGTTTTTTGAAAAGTAAGAAGTGTTGTTGGGATTGAAGCGGGAAAATTCTTTAGGAAAGCGGTTTTTATATTCAAAATGATTGCCGATCAAATGAAAAACAACAAAATTTTTACGCTTTCTACTCTCTCTCTCTCTCTCTCGTTATTATAATACCGCTTGAAAAGAGCGGCTAAGTTTTCATCATAAGGCTTATCATTTTCTATATAAGTATCAAAATGCTTAGCTACTTGATAATAGCTATTGCCCCACATGAGTCCATAGCCTTGAGAGGTGATCCAAACGCTTTTATAATCGCTCAATTTAAGGATATGGGCTAGATTTTTATATTGATACCATGCCTTTTGGTTGAGATTATCCCTATTGGCGTAAGTTAAAAGCATTGTGAAACTTTTATCCGTATAAAAAGCCGGACTGATCACATTATCAAACGCTAAAAGCGAACCTTTTTCTTTTAAAGCACTTAAATAAGGGGTTGTAGGGGTTTGATAGCCATAAACACCCATAAAATTTCTATTCAAACTCTCGCCAAAAATTAACACCACATTATCAATATTTCCTGTATTTTTGACTAAGTAATCTTTAGGATAAGAAGCGTTTTCTAAAGCTTGACTGGAGTTATTGCTTTCTCTCAAGCTGCTAATATTCCTCCAAAAATAATACGCTCCTTTAGCCAAAGCAATGTATTCTATCGTTCCATCAGCATTCAACAACGCTTCATCTTCTTTATATTTTTTGATGGTTTTTATAGTGTGTGGCACTTCTACAATCAAAAATAAAACGCTTAAAATACTAGCCATTTTTAAAGGAATTGGTTTGTTAGGAACGAGACTGAATAGTTTTAGAGAACCTATAGCTATTAAAATAAGCCCTATCACAAAATACCAATGCGGATAAACATAGGCATGGAGGAATTCTAAGCTCTCTTTATAATGCGTGGTGAATAAAATATTACCCAGCTCATTAGACAAAGGCAAATGAAAATAATACAAACCAAAAATATCTATACAGCTAAACACAATCCCTAAAACTAATATAAAACTTTTTAGGCTTTCTGTTACAAACTTGTTCTTAATAAAACTGATCGTGCAATAAACAATAAAAAGCCATATAAAGCTATACAAAAATGCTTTGAAAATAAAGCCGGCACTCATTGAAGAGAGAAAGCATGCTGAAAGCGCATTAAAAAGAATGAACACAAAAAATTTAGAATCTAAAATCATCAAAACCACCTAATTTATCAATTTCAATCAAACTTGGTATAAGTTTTTTCTTTGTTACCAAGCCATCATGTTTAGAAAATATAATTCCAATCATTCCCCTAATTAAAAGGTTAATTCAAAGGAAATTCTACTCAACAACCCACCATAAATCAAAAATCATAAAACCTCCCCCTTTTTCAATTCAATGCACTTCGCTCCAAACTTTTCTTTTCCACGCGTAAGCCAAGAACGATAGCACCGCAAAGAAAATCATGATCTTAATCCCTAAAGTATTCCTTTCATGCTTTTTCCTATCGCCCGCTTTTTCCAAATAAGAAATGACTTGTTTTTGAGCTTTTTCATTCAATCCCACTCTAGGCATGGCCGTGCCAGGCAAAAGCTTTTGCGGATCGTTGATGAAAACGTTCAAGCCATGTTCGCCCTTAGCCCTAATCATCATGGACAAATCAGGTGCATGAGAGCCTAAATAATTGGCTAAATCTTTAGGATCGCTAAAGGCCTTGTCTTTAGCGTAATCCAGGCTATGGCACCTTTGACAGCTTTGCGCGAACACTTCCTTATCGCTCAAATTTTTAGGCAAAATAGAAGTGAGATACGCCACAATATCGCTCAAATCTTGATCGCTAAATTGAGAAAACGCCGGCATAGGATAGGGCCTTTCATCGTTGAATTTATGACTCAATTTCGCCGTTTTCACCGGGTCTTTGATGAAGTGGGCTAAGAAATTCGCATTCAAAACCCCCGCCACATGGCTTAAATCCGGTGGCACAACCCCAAAAGAGTTGCTCGCGCTAAGGCTATCCATAGGGTCTGGAATGTTTTGGGATTTAATGCCATGGCAAGCGGTGCAATTTTCGGCTACAAGCTGTTTGCCCTTATTAGCGTCGCCATTTTTTAAATCAATCGGCTCTAAATCCTTGAAAGCAAAATCCGCCGGAGCGACTTTAGGGTGCATCACCGAATGCGCATAAGGCTCAACCCCATAATAAATCACGCCTATCACCACAATAAGGATGATGAGAATTTTAAATTCTTTCATCTAAAACCCCCTTGTTTCTTCCTTTCAGCGATAGTGATAATGGGCAATACCACAAAGAAAAGGGCTAGGAAAGTGATTGAACCAAATAAGCCGATGTATTTGCCAATCCCAAGCGGAGGCAATTTACCATAGATCGTTAAAACAATCATGTCAATGATTAAAAGCCAAAACCACACCATAAAAGCTGGCCGTTTGTGCACGGGAGCGACGACTGGGCTTCTGTCCAAAAAGGGCAGTAAGAAGAAAATCACTTGCGCCACGCCAAAGGCCATTAGCCCTAAATCAGCGCTAAAGAAAAAGCCCCTTAAGACTTCATAGCTCCATAAGAAATACCATTCAGGGTAAATGTGAGGCGGCGTTTTAAGGCTGTTAGCCCTTTCAAAGTTGATAGGATCCATCGCAAAATCATAGTGGTAACACACCAAGTAAAAGAAAAAGACCATGAACGCACAAACCACAAAAATATCTTTAGACAAGAACACCGGCCAAAAAGGAATGACTTTGGATTCTTTTTTCTTGCCCTCAATGAATTTCTTTTCTTCTGCTTCAAAGTCAATCTCTTCGCCTTCTTGGTTATTGACATGCGGGACGCGTAAAGAATAAAAATGCACCCCAATGAGTAGAATGATCGCAATGGGCAGTAAAAACACATGGAGCATGAAAAAGCGCGTTAAAGTGGAATCCGCCACAACATAATTGCCCCTAATCCACTCCACCACATCAGCCCCAATGAAAGGAATACCCCCAAACAAATTCGTGATAACCGCTGCAGCCCAATAGCTCATCTGCCCCCAAGGCAGCATATACCCGCTAAAGGCTTCCGCGCTAAAAACCACAAACAAAATCATCCCGCTAATCCAAATCATCTCACGCCCCTTTTTGTAAGAGCCATAATAGATGCCGACAAACATGTGGATATAAATGATGACAAAAATCATGCTCGCTGCCGTGGCATGCATGTGGCGCCAAAGCCAGCCATAAGCCACTTCTTGCATGATGGTGAAATTCACGCTATCAAACGCCATTTTCGCATCAGGCTTGTAATACATGAGCAAGAAAATCCCTGAGACTACAAGCACGCCAAAAAGGGTCAATAAAATCACCCCCATCGCCCATAAGAAATTAATATTTTTAGGGATCCAATATTCTGTCATTAGCACTTTAACAAGCTTGTTAGTGCCAAGACGCATGTCTAGCCATTCGCCTAAATTCTTCGCTTTTTTTATCTCTGCCATGGAACTCTCCTTACGCTTTAGCCATCATTTTCTTGTATTCAGCCCCGGCTTCACCAAAAGTGATCTTAGTGCCTTCAATTTTAAAAGGCGGGATATCAAAAGGGCGTGGAGGGGGTGTGCCGGCAATATTCACGCCATCAGCAGTGAAACGCCCCCCATGGCATGGGCATAAAAAGCCTTTTTCTTCATCTTGATAAGTGGGGATACACCCTAAATGCGTGCAAATTTGAATGGCTGTGGTAAAAACGCTCTCGCCAATTTTAAAATCGTGCTTTTCATTAAAGCCCTCTTTTTTAGAACGCTTGAGGATATAGACCGGTTTCCCACGCCATTCCACGGTGGAAAACTGCCCTTCTTGCATGTTCGCCACATCTATGGTCGTAAAACCGGCTGAAACAACGCTTGGAAGCGGATCCCAAGTCTTTTTCATCGCTACTAGACTGGCTATAGCCCCTATAGCTGTAACGCTAGCAAGGCTCATTCCTAAAAAATCACGCCTTTGAATATCTGCCATGATTAAAAAACTCCTTAATGATAATTACCTTTTAACGACTAAAGGCATAGCAAATCCCTATTTTACACAAACTCTCTTAATAATCTTTTTAAAATAACAAATTGAGGCTAAAATCAAACGCTTTTAACGCCGCTTTAAAGAAATTTGAGCGCGCAAATGTTTCAAAAGGGTTTCTAAAATATCGTTATCGTCTTTGCTTGGGGCTTTCAAGCTTTCTTTCTTTTCATCGCTATAAGTGATGGTGATGTTTTGATTGAAATTAGAAAGTTTAAGGATGCCAAGCTGGTTGGCTAGAATTTTAAGCGTAATGATTTGCAAAAATTGAGCGCTCAAATCGTCTATTTTACCAAACCTATCTTCTATTTCTTCATGGATTTGCCCCACCTCATCTACATTTTCACACAAACTCAAACGGCGATACAAATCCAGTCTCAAACTATCGCTTGCAATGAGTTCAGGGTTTAAAAAAGCGCTCACGCTAAGTTGGATTTCTACGCTTTTTTCAAGCCTTTTCTTCCCCCCACTCAATTCATAAATCGCGTCTTCAAGCATGCGCGTATAGAGCGCATAACCAATGTTTTTAATATGCCCGCTCTGATCCTGCCCGAGCAAATTCCCGCCCCCCCTGATTTCTAAGTCATGATAAGCGATACTCTCCCCACTGCCTAAATACGAATTTTTTTCTAAAGCGAGCAAGCGTTTTAAAGCCTGTTCATTCAAACTTTTTTGATCTTCTATAAGGAAATAACAAAAGCCTTCTTTTTTGCCTCTCCCCACACGCCCTCTCAATTGGTGCAAATCAGCCAGCCCGAAATTCTGTGCATTATCAATAATAATCGTGTTAGCGTTAGGCAAATGAATCCCTGATTCCACAATAGAAGTGCATAATAAAACCTGATAGTTCCCCTTAGCAAACTCTAGCATGATTTCTTCGCTCTCGTTAGCGTTAATCTGGGAATGCAAAATAGCGATTTTAAGCTTAGGGATGAGCTCTTCTAGCTTGGTTTTGACTTTTGAAATGCTAGCGATGTGGTTATGGATGTAAAAAATTTGCCCGTTACGGCGTAATTCTCTATGAATGATCTCTTTTAAGAGTTCGTCATTCTTTTCTTTCAAAAAAGTGCGGCTAGGCTTTCTGTCTGTGGGCGGGGTTTTTAAAGAGCTAATGCCTTTAATTTGAGAGAGCGCCATGTTTAAAGTGCGCGGGATAGGCGTAGCGGACATGCTTAAAAAATGCACGCTTTTACTCAATTCTTTTAAAGCTTCTTTTTGTTTCACGCCAAATTTATGCTCTTCATCCACCACCACCAAGCCCAAGTTTTTAAATTTCGCGCCTAAAATCGCATGCGTGCCTATTAGCACATCAACTTGCCCTAGTTCCACCGCCTTTAAAAGCTTGTTTTTTTCGCTCGCATACCGATCCAAACGAGCCACTTTAACGCCAAAATTTTCAAAACGCTCCCTTAAAGTCTCAAAATGCTGGTGCGCTAATAAAGTAGTAGGCACGACTAGAGTGCTTTGAAAGCCGTTCAAAAACGCGCAAAAAATCGCATGCATCGCCACTTCTGTTTTCCCAAAACCCACATCCCCACTCAAAAGTCTATCCATCACCCTGTGAGAGCTTAAATCCCTTGAAATTTCAGCGATGGCTTTTTCTTGATCGCTGGTGTATTCAAAACCCGCATGCGATTTAAAAATCTCCAACTCCGCTAAATGCGTGTCCATCTTTTTGCCCAAGATCAAATTGCGTTCAGCCGCTAATTCAATGATCTTGCCCGCAATCTCTAAAAGCTTGGTCCTGACTTTAGCTTTTAGTTTAAGGAAACTCCCTTTCCCTAGCCGGTCTTTAACCGGCACGCTATCGCCTTGCGCCACATAGCGAGCGATGAGATGCAAGTTTTCTACCGGTAATAGCAGTTTGTCTTCGCCCAAATAAGCGATTTCTAAAAAATCCCTCTTGCTCCCTAAAACGCTGTGCTGGATTAATTGAGAAAACACGCCCACCCCATAATCATCATGCACCACCCATTCGCCCGGATTCAATTCGTTCAAGGCGAGCCTGGATTTTCTATGCTTTTTCTTCCTTTCAAAGGAATTGAGCGAGATAAAAATCCTATCAGGGGTTTTAAAGTTTAACACAAAGGGGGCGATGACGCATTCCATGTTGCTTTTTTCAAGCGCGCCTAATACATTGTCTAAAATCGTTTTATTGGGGGCTAGGAGCGTGATTTTATAATTTGAATGCAAAGCGATAAAGCCCTCTAGGGCATGCGCATGGATTTCTAAATCTTCATAGCCTTGCGGGTTTTCTAAAACCTTTAAAGATTTGAAACGCTCACCATCCAATTCGTTTAAGCTCGCTAATTCTTGAATTTCTTCTAAAGCCTTAGGGCTTATAACGCTTTTATAAACGCTTAGCAAGTCTTGCGCTTTTTCTCCTAAAAACCACAAACCAAAACTGGTTAAATCTTTAGAAAAGCTATTTAAGGGGCTTTGTTCCACTTTTGTTTTTAGATCCTTATAAGATGGTTCGTCCAAACTAAAAAGCGTGGGGGGGATTTCAATTTCTAACAACTCTTCTTTAAGGCTCATTTGAGTGGTAGGGTCAAATTCCTTAATGCTCTCACACTCCGTGTCAAAAAAACTCAAGCGATACGCTTTAGAATTGGGTACATAAATATCCACAATATCCCCCCTAAAGCTCGCTTCGCCTTCCACTTCCACTAAGTCTAAAATTTCATAGCCATAATAAAAGAGCTTGTCTTTCAAATCCTTAAGGTTATATTTTTCTAAAAGAGTGATTTTAAAGCTCTCTAAAAGTTCTTTTTTGGGTAAAGGGTGCAATAACGCGCTAATAGGGGCAATGATGATAGTTTCTTGCTTGTTTTCTAAGGCTTGATAAAACTCCCTCAAACCCCCTAAAAGCTGTAAAAATTCTTCAAAAAACGAACGCAAATCGTCGTTTTTTTTAGCCCTAAACTCCGGGAAAAGAATGGCTTTAATATTTGTCTTAAAATAGCTTATGACTTCTTTAGCGAGCTTGGATTCTTTAAAATCCTTACAAGCGAGTATTTGATAATCAAAGCCTTTGTTTAAGGCTCTATAAAGGCTAGATTGGATCATTCCCTATTTATTTTCAATTTTCTTTTCTTGCTCATTGATCAACAACGCCCCCCCCTGAAGGTTTTTAGGGCGAGTTTCCCCAATCAAAATCCCCTTTCTTTCCACCACAAGCTCTTGGCTAGAGATCTTACCATCCAAGCGTCCTAAAGGCATGATTTCTACCACTTCCGCCTCCACCGTGCCAGTGAACTTGCCATTGACCACTAATTTATTAGCGAAAATCTCACCCACTACCGAGCCGGTTTGCCCGATCACCACCGTGCTTTTAGAATGCACCACCCCTTCTAATTCGCCATCTATGTGCAAATGGTAATCCAAATGAAGCTCCCCCTTTATTTTTGTGCCTTGAGCGATAATAGTCGCTGGTCCTGTTTTTGCATTAGCCGATTTATTATTGTTATCAAAGATTGCCATCTGATGCTCCTTTCTTTATTGAAAACTTCTTCAAAATTTTTCATGTTCCATTTGGTGAAACTCATGGGGTTTATGGGCTGATTTAAAAACCGCACTTCATAATGCAAATGCGGCCCTGTACTCATTCCTGTATTACCACTATACCCAATCAACTGCCCTTTTTTGACAAATTCGCCCGTTTTTACGACGATTTTATTCAAATGGGCGTAGTAGGTTTTAAAACCAAAAGGGTGGAAAACTTTAATCAAATTCCCATACCCCCCATTCCACCCTTTGCTCGCTAACCCCACTACCCCGCTCGCGCTCGCATACACAGGGGTGTTAATAGCGGTGCTCAAGTCAAGCCCGGTATGGTTATGCAGCACATGCAAAATAGGGTGGATTCTTTTATTAAAGGCAGCTGAAACGCGCCGATAGGATTCTAGCGGGTAGTCATTAGGGATAAGGCGCATGATAAAGCTTTTTTGAAGCCCGGTAATCCCAGCGACATCCAAGCGGCTGGAAAAATTGCCCTCTTCTTTTTCTTCTTCAGGCCTATTCACTCCCACCACTTCTTCTAAATCGTTGATGCGCTCCCCTGAAAGTTGCAAATCGTCTAAAAATTCATCCATTTGCAAGGAAAGCTTTTCATTCGTCTCTTTTTTTTTCTCAAATTCCTTAGTGATTAAAGCATGCTGCTTTTCAATATTTCTAATTTCTTTATTTAAAACTAATAACGAAATGCCTAAAAACAATAAAGATCCCACAACGCTCAACAGCGCATACAAACCAATTTGACGGAATAAGATATGAACATTAATGTAACGGCTCCCTTTAGAGTCCGTAACCATCACAATCAAACGCCTGTCTAAAAACACCAAAAACCCCTACTGACCTTTTAAGGTGTCTTTATCCACATGCTCTTGGAGCTGGACAATGTCTTCTAAAACCCAAAACAAATTCTTCCATTCAATAAATTTATTTTCTTCTAAAGCGCTTTGGAAATGATCCAAATCCCATGCCAAAAATTTTTGCACATCTAAAATTTTACCCAAAAAGCGCACTTCATAATGCAATTTTTCACCGCCGCTATTACCGCTCTTCCCGCTATACCCAATCAACTGCCCTTTTTGGATAAAGCTTTTGGGCTGCACATTGACATGATCTAAATGCGTGTAAATGGAGCTAAAACCAAACGCATGTTCAATGCGCACCAAGTTCCCATACCCCACATTAGAATTGGTCTTCACAAAATCCACAATCCCATCAGCACTCGCATAAACAGGCGTGTTTAATGGCGCGATAAAATCAATCCCGGATTCAACGCCCTTAATTTTTTTAATGGGGTGGTTCCTTTCTTTGGTGGGTTTGATCGCGCTATAAGTTTTTAGGGGCATGCCATTAGGAATGAGCATGAGCGCTAAATGTTTTTGAGCCAGATTCAAATTTTCTAAATCCACTTCATCATAAAGATGCACGCCCCCATTGGCCCCTCTTTTGACTTCAATCAAGGATTCCAACCCGCGAATCTTTTGCCCCACAATAAAGAGCTCTTCTCGCTTGTTTTTAATCTCTTTTGTTAAAGTGTAATTTTTTTGATACAAATCCCTAAAATCCCTTAAAACCGCATTCCTCTCGCTTGTCATCGTATCCATTTTAGCGATTAAAAATTTTAAAAAACCCACGCCAAGCCCCACGATCAATAAAAAAATGACAACAGAAATGATGAGGTTGCGTTTTAAATTTTTAGAAAATTTGAGCTGTTTAGAGCCTGATTCATCAATGATGGTGATCACAAGCTGGTTTTGTGGCATCAATCCCTCTTCTTTTGATAGCGTTTATAAAAAGCGTTGGCTACTAGAAATGAACCATACACCAAATAATTTTCATTTTCTTTCAAATCTTCAAACAAAGCGTGTTCTAACCCTAAAGTTTCTAAAATCCCTTTAAGTTTTTCTAATTGGATAATTCTTTCATTATGCAATTCTAAAATCAAAACCTTTTTAACCACAGGCTTTAAAATTTCTAGCACCAAAAAAGCGTCCTTATCTTGATAGCAATTATAAATCAAAACGATTGGAGCGTTAAAGATGCGTTTGATTTCTTCTTTTAAGGCTTTAGCGCTATGGGGGTTATGCCCCACATCTATTAAAATGTTAGGGCTTAAAAGCTCGCAACGGCCGATTAAATCTAGGGGCTTTAGGTTTTTTAAAACTTCTTGTTTATTGCATGGCACTAGCGTCTCAAACGCTTTTAGGGCCACTTCTAAATTCATCGCTAAAAAATGGGCTAAATGGTGGCGTTCAATATAATCCCTGACTCCTTTTGAAATTTCATTTTGAACCACAATCAATTGCGCGCGTTTGTCTTTAGCGATTTTTTGAGCCACATTTAAAACCAGTTCTTGTTGGGGAGCGATGATGCTAAGAGAGCCCATCGCTTTTAATTTGGTTTGCGCAATGCTTTCTAAACTATCCCCTAAAAATTCCTTATGATCGTAATCAATGGGGGTGAAAATGCTTAGGGTTTTTTCTAAAGCGTTCGTGCTGTCAAACTCCCCCCCAAGCCCCGCTTCTAAGACTAAATAATCGCAATCTTTAGCGAGCATGACGGCTAGTAAGGTAGCGTATTCAAAATACGAGCAAGCGTTGCTGAAAGCGTGCGATTGCAATTGCTGGTGGGCGTTTTCTAAAACGCTTTCTTTAACAACAGAGCCATTCAAATAAAAGCGCTCCCTGAATTCAAAAACATGAGGGGAGGTGAAATGCAACACCTTAAAATTTTGATCGGCTAATAAAAGGGTTAAAAACCGCCCTGTGCTGCCCTTACCATTAGTCCCTACCACATGAATGACTTTGGCTTGAACCTCAAAAAAAGCGTTTTTAAAATCCTTATAAATTTGAATGAAACGGCTAGGGTCAAACTGATGGTATTCCTTAGGCTTTGTTTCTAAAAACGCCTTCAACCCATGACTATTTTTCATTATTGAATTTCCCCTCATAAGCGATTTGAGCCACAAATTTAGTCAAAGTTTGTTCCACAGCCTGATTGATCGCGTAATAGCGGTTCTGGAAAGTGTTAAGGGGGTCTTGCAAATTCACGGCGTAATTGTAGTATCCGCTATTTTGAAAAGTCTTTCTAACGCCTCTTTTATTATCATAGGTGTAGTTCACAGACACGGTTGCGCGATAGAAAGTCGTAAAACCTTCTTTATTTTGCGTGATGCTCGTATCGGTTACATTCGTGATTTCTATAATGATAATAGAATCCGCATCTTTTTCGCTCGCCAGGCGGTTTTGGAAGCGTTGCACGACTAAACGATTCATCAAATCCTTAAACTCCACAGAGTTTTCAGGGTTAGGCAAATTCACAATGAGTTTTACATACACGCTATCGCCAAGCGCGTTTTGAGCGTAAGTGGCGATGGGTTTATACCCACAGCCCTTGAACAAAAGCAACACAATAAAAAAAAGTAAAGCCCTCATGCGGTAACAAAATTAACAAGCTTATTAGGCACATAAATTTCTTTTTTAACGCTCGCCTTTTCTAAATATTTCTCTAATTCTTTTTTAGCCAAAACAATAATCTCTTCTTTGCTGGCGTTAATATTGACTTTCAATTCCGCGCGCCTTTTGCCATTAATGGTAAGCCCTAAAGTCATAAAATCTTCCATCAAAGCGTCTTCATCGATCGCTATAGGCTTGAAATTCTCTCTTTTAAAAAGCCTCTCGCTCAACTCCCATGCGGTGTGCGGGATAATAGGCTCTAAAATTTGCAACAACACAAAATAACCCTCGCATAAAATTCGTTCATCACTTTGCGCGTTCAAAGCGTTTAAAGCCTCCATGCAGCTTGCGATCAAAGTGTTAAATGCGTAAGCGCTTTCAGCCTTATTGAAAATTTCATGCGATTTTTTTAACGCTTCATAGACTTTTTTGCGGGCTAATTTTTGCGCTTCATTCAGGCCAACTTCTTTAAATTCAGGCTTAGAAGTAGTAGGGCTAATGGCGTTCGCTTTGTCGTATAAGCGCTTGATAAACCGGTGTGCACCCTCTAAAGCACTGTCATTCCATTCTAATTCTTTAGCCGGTGGGGCAGCAAAAAGGATAAAGAGCCTTGCCGCATCGGCCCCGTATTTTTTAAGTATCTCTTTAGGGCTAACGACATTGCCTTTAGATTTGCTCATCTTAGCGCCATCTTTTAAGACCATGCCTTGAGTGATAAGCTGTTTGAAAGGCTCATCTAAATGAAGATAGCCCAAATCCCTTAAAGCCTTAGTGAAAAAGCGCGCGTATAACAAGTGCAAAATCGCATGTTCAATGCCGCCAATATAAGTGTCCACTGGCATGAAACACTTCAAGTAATTTTGATCAAACGCTTGATTTTCACGCTGATTTTTGGGCGTGGTATAACGCAAGAAATACCAGCTGGATTGGATGAAAGTATCCATGGTGTCTGTTTCTCTTAAAGCGTCTTTGTGGCATTTGGGGCATTGAGCGAATTTCCAACTCGCATGCTTTTCTAACGGATTGCCCTCCCCATCAATCACAATGTCTTCGGGTAAAGTTACCGGCAGTTGGGTTTCAGACACAATCCCGCAATGTTTGCAATGAATCATAGGGATGGGCGCTCCCCAATACCTTTGACGGCTCACTCCCCAATCTTGCAAGCGGTAGTTGATCACCCTTTTACCGAGGTTTTCTTTTTCAAAATAAGCGATGATTTGCTCTCTGGCCACTGAGCTAGAAAGATCGCTCCACTCCCCGCTATTTTTTAAAACCTCTTCTTTGGTGTGGGGCAAACTTTGAGAACTTTGAGTGATCACTTTAATAGGGATATGATAAAGATTAGCGAATTCAAAATCCCTTTCATCGCAAGCTGGCACGCCCATTAACGCTCCAGAGCCATAATTGGCTAGGGCGAAATTAGCCACCCAAACAGGGATTTTTTGCTTCGTTAAAGGGTGGATAGCATAAATGCCTAAAAACGCCCCCTTTTTCTCTAAAGCTCTTTCTCTTTGAGTCGTGTTTAAAATCGCTTTAATTATCTTTGAATCTTCTTGGCTCACTCGCTTGATGGCATGCTCTACCAAAGGGTGTTCTGGGGCGATTGCAATGTAAGTGACGCCATAAATGGTATCCGCTCTTGTGGTAAAAACTTCAATTTCTTGAATGCCATTGCAAGCTTTCAAGCACTCATCAGCGATTTTAAAACCAAATTGCAACCCGCTAGATTTCCCTATCCAGTTTTTTTGCATGGTTAGGACTTGAGAAGGCCAATGATTTTCTAAAGTTTCTAAGTCTTTTAGCAATTCTTCAGAGTAGTTTGTGATCTTCAAATAATATTGATAGAGTTCTTTTTGAATGACTTCTGTATCGCAACGCCAACACCTCCCATCAATGACTTGCTCATTAGCTAAAACGGTCTTGTCGTTAGGGCACCAATTGAGCATGGCTTTCTTGCGATAGATCAGCCCCTTTTCCCACAAATCAATGAAAAATTGCTGTTCAAATTTCGTGTAATCCGGATCTGAAGTGGCAAATTCCCTGTTTTTAGAAAAAGAAAACCCTAAAGCTTCAAACTCTTTTTGCATGGCTTCAATGTTTTCATAAGTCCAGGTTTTAGGGTGGATACCATGCTTAATGGCCGCATTTTCTGCAGGCATACCAAAAGAATCAAACCCCATAGGGTGTAACACATTGTAATGGTGTAAACGATAATAACGCGCCAACGCATCGCCAATGGTGTAATTGCGCACATGCCCCATGTGGATTTCCCCACTAGGATAAGGCAGCATGCTTAGAATGTATTTTTTAGGGAGATTAAAATCGTCTTTAGGTTCAAAACTCTTATTTTTCCACCAAAATTCTTGCCATTTTTTTTCTATATTGATAAAATCCATCGTTACCCCTTAATCCGTTTCGCTCGTTACAACGCTTTCAATCAACAAAAAGATGAGGCTGAAAGCGTTACTAATCAACGCCCCAATCATGAGCATGTAAGCGGTAACCAAATTATTTAAAATCTGTAAAAACACAAACGCCGGTATGAGGTGCAACACGGTAGCTAAAGAGCTGGCCAACAGCTCTGAAGCGAAACGCTTGCACACCCCAATTTTGAGCGTAACAGAAATAAGGTTTAAAGCTAACGCTACAAACAACACCACCGTATTAGGCTCATACAAAAACCCTGCAATGGTGGTTAAAGAAATAAGGCTAAACAGCACATGAACGACCCGACCCCAATCCATAGAAACTCCTTAAACTTGACCGCCCTCATACAAACGGCGCATTTTTTCTTTCTCTTGAGCTTTTTTGATTTTTCTAGCCTCATTCTCATAATATTTACCCATATCAAAGCCTAACAATAACGCTACTTTAGGGGCGATGAAAATAGAGCTATAAGTCCCTACAATCGTGCCTATTAGCATGGGCAATGAAAAGCCAATGATGATCTTACTCCCAAACACGCACAAAATCAACACCACAAAAAACACGGTTAAAGAAGTTAAAAGCGTGCGCGTGAGCGTGCTGGAAATGGCTTCATCAATGGCTTGAGTGGCGTTTTTGGTTTTTTGAGAGAGCATCTCTTCTCTGATCCTGTCAAAAATAATGATCGTATCATTAATGGAATACCCGATCAAGGTGAGCAAGGCCGCAATCACTTCCAAATTCATATCAATCTTAAAAACAATCACTGAACTTGCCACTAAAACCACATCATGCACAAGCGCAATAACGCTCGCTAAGGCAAAACGCCATTCATAGCGGAAACTCACATAAACCATGATCGCTATTAAAGCTAAAATCAGCGACAAAACGCCTTTTTCTTTCAATTCACTCCCCACTCTAGGCCCCACGGTGTCAAATTTACGGATTTCAAAATCGCCACTGGGTTTTAGAATGTTAGCCACAATAGCGTTCAGATCTTCATTTTCAGCCGTTTCTACAAAAGGGAATTTGATTAAAATTTCTTCTTTAGAGCCAAATTCGCTCACTTGCACGCCTTTGAAGCGAGCTTCTTTTTCAAAAAGATCGCGCACTTCTTTAATGGGAGCGTTTTGGGTGTAACGCACTTGCACCAAACTCCCCCCCGCAAAATCAATCCCTAAAGAAAACCCTTTAAAAAACAAAAGCCCTAACGCTAGAAGAACTAAGATCGCTGAAACAACCACCCCATAATTGGAATAACGCATGAAGCTTAAGATTCTAGTTTGTTTGAATAATTCCATAAAACCTCCTAAGCTCTTTTATTCACGCCAAACCAAAAGTAAAGGCTTTTTGTTTGAGTGAGTTTAGGCAAAAGGGCTTGATAAATCCCTTGCGTGCCTACAATGGCGGTGATAATAGAGGCTAAAATCCCAATGCCTGTGGTTAGGGCAAAGCCTTTGATCGCTCCTGTGCCATAAGCGTATAACAACACTGAAGCGATCAAAGAAGTGATATTGGAATCAAAAATCGCCCGGCTCGCATTGATATAGCCTAAATGGATCGCTTTAGCGATACCCTCATTCTCTCTTAAGACTTCTCTAATGCGCTCGTTGATAATGATATTAGCATCCACGGCAATCCCCACGGTTAAAACAATCCCCGCCATTCCCGGTAAAGTCAGCGTCGCTCCAAAAATCGCCATGACCGCCACGATCAAAAAAAGATTGACCACTAACGCCAAACAAGCGATCACTCCCGCCATAGAGTAATAAAGCACCATAAAACCCATCACCAAAATAAAGCCCCCTATGAGAGCGATAATGGAAGTTTTAACGCTGTCTTTCCCTAAACTCGGACCAATAATTCTTTTTTCTAAAACCTGAATGGGCGCGCTCATCGCCCCACTCCTTAAAGCGATCGCTAAATCGCTCGCTTGAGCCACGCTAAAATTCCCGCTAATTTGCCCGCTCCCTCCGCCAATACGCTCCCTGATCACTGGGGCTGAATAAACCTTATTGTCTAAAACGATTGCCATGCGTTTGCCCACATTCGCGCCTGAGAAATCCCCAAAAATCTTAGCCCCTTGAGCATCTAGCGTGAAGCTCACCACCGGCTGGTTGTTTTGATCATACACCACTTTCGCGTCTGTAAGCATTTCGCCATCTAAAATGGGGATCGCTTTGAGTAAGATTTTACCCCCCATTTCCACATCAGACAACAACACGCTGCCTAATTTTTGAGCCTCTAAATCCGTCATTTTCATCGCATCTTTATTGTGCTCTTCATCCACTGCCATCATCTGCAAATGAGCGGATCTTGAAATCAAGTCTTTAGCGCGCCGCTCTTCTTCTAAAGTCTTAATGCCAGGCAATTGCACCGAAATTTCTTCTTTACCTTGCTGAATGACTACAGGCTCTGCCAAACCAAATTGATCCAAGCGGTTACGAATG
This sequence comes from Helicobacter pylori, assembly GCF_011140715.1. Lineage (GTDB taxonomy): Bacteria > Campylobacterota > Campylobacteria > Campylobacterales > Helicobacteraceae > Helicobacter > Helicobacter pylori_DA. The sequence continues at coordinate 44,553 of NZ_SFZZ01000051.1, forward strand.
ATCCCTATCACTTGCAAAATCGTGTTTTTACGCAATTCCTCTTGCTCTAAAGGGGTGAGCTTCACGCTATAAAATTCCGCTTCTTTTTTGATTTCAAACTGGCTATGGCCTTGCAATTCCAATAAAAGCGCGTCTAATTTTTTCGCTTCATCTTCATCTAAAAGTTCAAAACTGATCCCTTCTAAGCTGGATTTAATGTCTTTAAGCAAGATATTTTGCTTTTTAGCGTTGTATTCTAAAGCGGACGCTAGGCTTAAATACTTGTTTTTTAAAGCTTCATCGGTTTGTACCCCTAAAAGCATGTTTAACCCTCCCCTTAAATCCAAACCTAAAGTGATTTTAGGGCCTTTAGTCTCTAGCAAAGAAGGCACAGAAAACCCTACCCCTAAAAGAAGCGCGCAAATAAAAACGATTAAACGAGCGTTAAAAAGTTTCATTTAGTTGTTATTTGGCGTTGTTTCAAAGTCTTAGCACCGGATAATCTTGCCGGAATTTCTTCTCTGCCTTGCTGAATGGCTATAGGCTCTGCCAAACCAAATTGATCCAATTCGTCTAATTTGAACGCTACATAGTTTTTAGAAAGTCTAGCGGTGGTGTCATCATTGAGTTTCACGCTAAAAAAATTCGCTTCCGCTTTAAGCACTTCAACGATGAGCCCTCCTTGAGTGACAATTTTATCGCCCTTAGTCAAACCCTCTATCATTTCTTTATGCTTTTTTTGCTGTTGGCGTTGCGGACGAACAATCAAAAAATAAAAAATAAGAAACAACACCACAAGGGGTAAAAGCGTTGTTAGAATGTCTCTAATTTGTCCCATTAAATTTCCTTAAAAGATGTTTTAATCTCAAATTATAGCATTTTTCACTATTTCTTTAAAGTTACTCTTTTATCTAGCGCGAATAAATACAAAGCCCCTATGATCCCAGAAATCAAAGATCCGAGTAAAATCGCAATTTTTGCCACTTCCATAGCGTCCTTATGCTCGCTCGTGAAAGCCAGATTAGAAATGAACATAGACATGGTAAAGCCAATCCCTGCTAAAAGCCCAGCCCCTAAAATATGCCACCAGCTGATGCCTTTAGGGCGCGCGGTGATTTTGAGCTTTTCGCTCATAAAGGTGATTAAGAAAATCCCTAAAGGCTTGCCCAAACAAAGCCCTAAAATAACCCCAAAAAGCACCTTATCCGCTTCTAAATTGATGCTAGAATCAACGCTCACCCCAGCGTTTGCAAACGCGAATAAGGGCATGATGAAATACCCGCTGATGGGGGCTAAAAAATGCTCCAATCTTTCTAAGGGGCTTTGTAAGGCGCTCGCTTTTTCTTCAATAGAATGCAAGATTCCTTGCTGCTCTTTGGTCAAAAGCGCTCCTGAACTTGTCTCTGCGTATCGTTTGCCTAATTCCAAAAGCTCTACATTTTTAGAATCTTTAGGGATTTTCACCGGTATCATAAAAGCTAGAACCACCGCAGCGATCGTCGCATGGATACCGCTCTCATGCACGCAAAACCAAAGCAACACCCCTAAAAGCAAGTAAGGGACGAGCGAGCGGGCATTCAAGCGGTTCAATACCGCTAAGATAAGAACCACCCCTAAAGCCCCTAAAAGCCATGCGAATTTTAAATTCGTGGTATAAAAGAGCGCGATCACCACAATAGCCCCTAAGTCATCAGCCACCGCTAGAGTGATTAAAAAAACCTTTAAAGCGGTTGGCACCCTTTTGCCTAAAAGCATGATCACGCCTAAAGCGAACGCAATATCCGTCGCCATAGGGATCCCAAAACCATGCTGAGAGGGCGTATCAGCGTTAAGGAAAAAATAAATCAATCCTGGAGCTATCATGCCCCCAAGAGCCGCAATCACAGGAAAAGAAGCTTTTTTGAAACTGGATAATTCCCCAAACAACAATTCTCGCTTGATCTCTAAGCCTATCATTAAAAAAAATAACGCCATTAAAACATCATCAATCCAGTTGTGCAAACTAAAGCCGATAAAAAAATCCCCTATTTGAAACCCAAAAGGGGTGTGCCATAGCGCAAAATAACTTTCTTTTAAAAACGAATTAGCCACCACCATCGCTAAAACAGCGTTTAAAAAGAGGAAAATCCCTCCAAAAGACTCGCTTTTAATAAAGCTTTTAAGCGTTACACTGATCGAGTTTTCTGTTTTTTTGAGATTCATAGACAACCTTAAAATTTTTAATTTCAAACCCATAATTTTTCAAGCAGTCTTTTATGAGCGTAAATGATGCCCGCTTGTATCTTAAATTGGGGGGCTTGAGTTTTCAAAAACTCAGCGTAATGAGACACTTGAGCCTTATGGCTTTGTTGGTAATTTTGAGAGCTTTTATAATCTAAAACACACAAATTTTGCCCCTTATCCCACAACAAAACATCAATCCTAGACACAACCCCTTCAAATAAAAAAGCCGCTTCGCCCCTTAAAATATAATTTTTAAAAAGAGCTTGTATCTCTGCATCGTTTTCAAAAAGCTCTAAACTTTCTTCTAACGCTTGGTAATCCAAACCATAAAAACCATGATGGTAGTTTAAATATTCTAAAACGCTTTTTTTAGGAATGTTATAAGCGTATTGGTATTCTAATCCCTTGTGCAAGGCGATACCAAAATTGATCGCTTCCTGGTCGTTATTCTTTTCATAATCGCTATCTGGCTCTTCTTCTATCTCTTGGACTTGCTCGCCATAGGCATGGGGCTTGATGAGAGCGCTTGTAATTAAAGGCTCTTTTTGAGGAGAAATAACCGGCATAATTTCTCCCTCTTCTAAAGGCGCAAGATCCAATTGTTCGCGCATTTTTTTGTTTTTGCTTTCTTTTTTGCTTTCTTTCTTGTCTTTGGCCACGACAATCAGCCCTAACTCAGCCCTAGTGAATGCGACATAATACACATTAATTTCTTCGTGATCTTTGGCCGCTTCTTCTTTGTCTAAAGCCCTAGCGTAATCTTTATCCACCACCTCACGATTTTTCATTCTGTAATAAAGGCGAAGAAGCTCTGCGCCGTTATATTCTTCAAGGAGTTGATTGGCATGGCTTGAATTAGGCTTGCCCAAGCGTTCGCACACGATCACATAAGGGAATTGCATGCCTTTAGATCCATGGATGGTCATGATTTGAGCGCCTTTTGAATTGAAAGAAGCGATCGATTTAGCCTCTAATTTTTCTAAAAATCCATCGGCATCTTCGCACCCAACCGCCAATTCCAAACAGCTTTGCGCAGGCTCTCCATAAAGCTCAAATTGCTCCATCACCTTCCACACAAAGCCTGCCACGCTCTCTTTTTTAGGGTTAAAACCAGGTAAAGCGATCACATCATCATGCAAGTATCCAGCGAGTTTTAAAACGCTGTGCTTATAAAAGGGCTTGTAAGGTTCTTCCGCTAGAGCGTATTCTAAAGCGTTCTTAATGATTTTAGACTCTACAAATTGAGACAAATTAGCGCTAGATTCCGTGCTTGGGCGAATGGCACTCAAATTCTCTTGCAAATAATTTTTGATTTCTAAAGCGTCCTTATTGGTGGCGCATAAAATGGTAATGTCTTTAGGATCAATACGATGATCTAAAAGGTTTTGGGCTTCTTGTAAGACCTGATCTAATAGCAATTCTCTTTCATCAGCCACTAAAGAGACTTTCACATAGCCGTCTGTAACATGTTTATTTTGAGAAGTTTTAGGGTATTTTTGCTCCAAATAAGCGGTGGGGGAATTTTGATAAGCCTTTTTAAAAATGGTGTTCACATAATTAATGATTAAAGGCGCACTGCGGTGGTTGAATTGTAAATTATCGTGGTAAAAATCCTTAGCAACGCTTTCAAATAAGGAGCTAAAACTCCCCCTAAAGGCATAAATGCTCTGCTTGACATCGCCCACAAAAAACACGCTCCTGTGCCATTTCGCTTGCCCTATCCCGGCTTTAATCTCATCAATAAAAGGGGCTAAAATCTTATAATCGTTCAAGCTCGTGTCTTGAAATTCATCAATCAAAATGTGCGCGATCTTGCTGTCCAACCTAAAATAAAAAAACTCCGCCGGCATTTCTTCATAACCATTCAATAAGACATGGACCTTATCTTTAATCGCGTCAAAATCTAAGACTTGGATTTTAGAAGTGGCGTTATCATAAAGTTGGATGAATTTAGGGAATTTTTTAAATATTACGGTTTCTTTGGCTTCATAATAGCGTTTTAAATCGTTTTCAATCTCTTCGCATTCGCTCTCTAAAGTGGGGATTTCACTTTTAAGTTTTTTGAAAGATTGATATTCGCTCTTTTTTTTAAGCCAGGTTAAAGAGCTGTTTAAGAATCCCCTAAAACTATCGCATTTAATGGCTTTTTTAGCCTCATTTGACGCTGTTTCTATGCTTTGAATTTGATTGTTTAAGCTTCTTAGTTTTTCTAAAAAACCCTCTTCATCAAATGCAGGCTCTTTCTTATTAGGATCAAATAAATAGAGCTTGTTTTTTAAAAAACGCAACCGCTCTAAAATAGGATCGCTTGTGTAATTATCATAACTCAAGCATTGAGCGATAAAAACGCTCAATTCCTCAAGCTGTTCGTTATTTAAAGCGCTCAAAAAACCCTCATTAAGCTGTTGTTGGTGCGCTTTGGTGTCTTCATTGACTTCAAAATTCGCGCTCAACCCCACAAACCAGCAAAATTTCCTCAAAATGCTTTGGAAAAACGCGTCAATGGTGCTGATTCTGATTTCAGCGTTTAAAAAGCGTTGGTAGATTTTTTGAGCGCTATTTTGCACTAAATCAGGGTTTAAATGGTATTTTTCTTCTAATTCTTTTAGGATATTTTGGGATTTTTCTTTTTCATTTTCAAGGTTTTCTTTTTGCAAAATTTTTAAATAGTCTAAAATGCGCTCTTTCATTTCGGCGGTGGCTTTTTTAGTGAAAGTGAGCGTTAAAATCTCGCTAGGATTAGCCCCCTTAAACAATAGGGCCAAAAACCGTACGCTCAAAGCGAAAGTCTTCCCGCTCCCTGCTGAAGCCTTTAAGGCCATGCATTGTCTTTTTGTATCCATTAGAGCTACCCCAAATTTCTATTTTGCCTTTATTATAGCCTAAAAGCCTTTTTTACTTAAGCTAAAAAACTTTAATCTTTTGCTATAATCATAGGGTTTTGTCGTTTTTTCTATCATTTTAATAGGAACAAAGGCAAAGACAGCGTCAAATTCACACATGCTAATCCTTGTATTTAGGTGTTCTTAAGAAATTTAAGAATCAAATGAGCATGGAGGAAGAGAACCAAAATAACTTTAAGGAGAATATTCTCATGGTAACCATGAAAGATTTATTAGAATGCGGTGTGCATTTTGGACACCAAACAAGGCGTTGGAACCCTAAAACCAAGAAATTCATTTTTGGCGTTAGGAAAAATATCCATATTATTGATCTGCAAAAAACTTTGCGCTATTTTAGATACACTTATAACATCGTGCGCGATGCGAGCGCTCAAGGCAAAAGCATCATGTTTGTAGGCACTAAAAAACAAGCCAATGAAACTTTGAAAGAATTTGCTGAAAGCATTCAAGTCCCTTATGTCAATTACCGCTGGCTTGGTGGCATGCTGACTAATTTTAGCACCATTAGAAAATCAGTGAGAAAATTAGAAATCATTGAAGAAATGGAAAATAGCGGTCAAATTGATTTATTGACCAAAAAAGAAAAGCTCATGATTTTAAGGAAAAAAGAAAAGCTGGATAAGTATCTTGGCGGGGTGCGCCACATGAAAAAAATCCCTGATATGATTTTTGTGATTGATGTGGCTAAAGAAAAAATCGCTGTCGCTGAAGCCAGAAAACTCCATATCCCTATCGTGGCTCCCTTAGACACTAACTGCGATCCTGATTTAGTGGATTACCCCATTCCTGGAAATGACGATGCGATCCGCTCTATTAGGCTATTTTGTAAAGAAATGAGCGAAGCGATTTTAGAGGGGCGAGAACTCATGCAAGAAGAAATTGTCCATGCGGATGAAAATAGCGAAGAGATAGAGTTCGTGAGCAATGAAGAAAAAGAAGAAATGCTCGCTGAAATCCAAAAAGAAATCACTCAAGGAGCCGAATAATGTCAGGAATTAGCGCTCAACTAGTCAAAAAATTAAGGGACTTAACCGATGCGGGCATGATGGATTGCAAAAAAGCCCTTGTTGAAGTGGCTGGGGATTTGCAAAAGGCCATTGATTTCTTGCGTGAAAAAGGCTTGAGCAAAGCCGCTAAAAAAGCCGATAGGATCGCTGCTGAGGGCGTAGTCGCTTTAAAAGTAGCGCCTGATTTTAAAAGCGCGATGATGGTAGAAATCAATAGCGAAACGGATTTTGTAGCTAAAAATGAGGGCTTTAAGGAATTGGTTAAAAAAACTTTAGAAACGATCAAAGCCCACAACATTCATACCACAGAAGAGCTGCTTAAAAGCCCGTTAGAAAACAAGCCTTTTGAAGAATATTTGCACTCTCAAATCGCTGTGATCGGTGAAAACATTTTAGTGAGGAAAATCGCTCATTTAAAAGCCCCTAGCTCTCATATTGTCAATGGTTATGCGCATTCTAACGCCAGAGTGGGCGTGTTAATCGGTATAAAATACGATAATGAGAAAAACGCTCCAAAAGTGGTGGAACTGGCCCGAAATATCGCTATGCATGCCGCAGCGATGAAACCTCAAGTGCTAGATTGCAAAGACTTTAGCCTTGATTTTGTCAAAAAAGAAACTTTAGCCTTGATCGCTGAAATTGAAAAAGACAACGAAGAGGCTAAACGCTTGGGCAAACCTTTGAAAAATATCCCCGCTTTTGGGAGCCGCATTGAATTGAGCGATGAAGTTTTAGCCCATCAAAAAAAGGCTTTTGAAGACGAACTAAAAGAGCAGGGCAAGCCTGAAAAAATCTGGGATAAAATCGTTCCTGGAAAAATGGAAAGGTTTATCGCCGATAACACCCTTATTGATCAACGCCTGACCCTTTTAGGGCAATTCTATGTCATGGACGATAAAAAAACTATCGCTCAAGTCATCGCTGATTGTTCCAAAGAATGGGATGATGATTTAAAAATCACTGAGTATGCGCGTTTTGAATTGGGCGAAGGCATTGAGAAAAAGGCAGAAAATTTCGCTGAAGAAGTGGCTTTGCAAATGAAGTGAGATTTTTGAAAAACAACCTTTAAAGGTTGTTTCTTTTAACTTTTTAACTTTCTTTATTTATCTTGTTTATGAGACTGATCATCAATTTCTTTATATTAAAAATAAACTCGTGTTTTACAAGAAATAGATAAATAAGAGCAAATATGCTAATGAGAGATCGTTTTCAAAAATTTTAAGACATTTTGTTCTCTTAAAATGTGATTATGCGAAAAGAAGCTTTCAATCTGGTGGTGGTTAGAAAATTCCTTTTTATGCTCATAAGCTTTTCTGATGTAGGGGGCAAACCCAAAGGGGTTTTCTAAATCCTTTAAGGCGTTTTTCAAACTTTCTTCATCTTTATCTAAAGTATCAAAATACTTGAGTAAGACCTCTCTGGTTTCATAACTCAAAATATCTGAGCCTTTAAAAAAAGTGATGTCTGCATTAGCGACTCCATACACATAAATCGCATTGGGTTTAGGCAGGTTTGAATTCCACATGGGGCGAGAAGTTTGAAGATTTTTTTCACCCTTATCGTTTTTAGAAAACTTAATTTCAATCCCCACCACATGATCAAAAATAAAAACCAAAAAATCAGGGTAATTTTGTGAGCCAAAAGGCTGGTATAAAAAATGGCTTGTAAGGTTTGAAAAAGGGTTTTTAAGGGTGTGTGGGTGGTTTTTTTCTAAAACTTGCTTTTTGAGTTGGTTAAAAGCGGTTTTGATTTCTTTATTAGGCTTTTCTTCATATGGCTTAATTCTTCTGTTAAATCGCCATTGATTTCGCTAAAGTGTTTTTTTAATTCATTCCTAAATTGGTTTTCAAACTGCTCCCCTGTGCTAGAACTTGCAAAAAACTTTCTTTTATTGGTAATTTCTTGGAACACTTTTTCAAGCATGCATTTCCTTTAATTTGCAATATTCTTCCACAAAATCATAAGTAGAAAACCCTAAAACTTGCGTGTTTTTATGAGCGAGTTTGTTAAAATCAATTTTATGGATAATCCTTAAAGCTTCTTTAGAATGGGCTTTGATGAAAAAATATTGTCGGTTTTTAACCAGTAAATTTGCATTGGTGATCTTTTCGTTGTAGTCATAAAAGCCTTGTCTCACCACCGCAAAATCCCATTGGTATTTTTCTTTGTTGAAATATTTTAGGGTGTGTGGCGTGTTGTTATGAATGTAAGTGATGAAGTCACTATGGCGGATTTTAGGGGGTGCAATGATGCGTTCGTCTTTAAGATTTAGGGCGATATTTTTATGCATATAGATTTGAAAAACGCATTTCACATCATAGGGCCGTTCATTAAAAATAAAAGCGTTTTTCTCTAAATCAGCGTTTAAAACCAATTTTGCACGCTTATCAATGTGTTTTTGAATAGAATAGCGTTTGAATAAATTGGGCAAAATAAACGCTGTAATAGGCGCTTCGTTTAAAGATTTGTTTAAAAAATCTAAGGCTAATTTCCCTCTATGCCCAAAAGGAGGGTTGCCAATAATAATACGCTTTTTATCAAACTCAATCAATTCCAACAAATAATCTTTTTTTTGAATGCCTTGAGCTTTAGGGGCAATATCAAGGGCGTCCCAATCAGCAATCCCTAATTCTTTTAATGCATCAACAAAGCTCCCACTCCCTGCACTTGGCTCTAAAAAATGGAATGCGTTTAAGTCTAGCCCTAGATTTTGATTGATGAGATCTTTTAATAAATCCAAACAAAATCGCGCGATTTTGGGGTGGGTGTAAAAAGCGTCTAAATTCTTTTGCAAGGTAGTATTACTAACCATTTTAATCCCATTTTAGTTGAAATCAAACCCACCCGCTTCACCTAAACTCATGCTCTCATAAGCCGCATCCACATAGCTGTTGCGGATCTCGCATTTTAAAACCTTCTCGCATTTCAAGCAACTCGTTACTTGCTTTTCCTCTTGGCATGCTTGTAATTTCAAAAGAGCGTCATTAAAACGCTCTTCATATTCTAATTTTTTAGCGCTATTTTGCATCATTCTCCCTTTAAATATTTTTCTAAAATCTGAGCTTCATGCTGGCTGGCTAAATAGCATTCGCTTTTTTCATGGTAGCTTTCCACGCTTTGCTCTAGCAAACGCTTTTTAACCCCCTTATCAAAATAAAACGCTTCCCCTTTAGCTTTTTCAATGATCAAGGCCAAAGGAAAGACTTCAAAAAGCTTTCGCAATTTCTTTTGCGGGTAGGAAAACATTCCGCCTTTTTTGATGAGCACATGATGGACATCAGCCACCATAGATCCTGAGTATCGTAAGCGGTAATTTTCTGCAAAAAACCCTTCTAAAGCCTTTTTCAAGCCCAAAGAAAAATCTTTTTGATTGCCTCCGCTAGCGATGATTTTACCCTTATTTTCTAAAACGATGGTTTCTATAAAATGGAACTTGTTCTGGTAAAACGAGTAACGATAAACTTCTTCTAAAGCCACCACTAATTCAATTTTATGCCCAAAAACCACATAAAGGCTTGCGACTAGATTTTGCGCCTTATAATCCTTTTCATAAACCCCTATAATCGTGCCTACTAAGAAATTCGCCTCCATCACGGAGCTCCCGTCTAAGGGGTCATAAGCGATCAGATAAAAGCCGTTTTCTTTAGTAACAGGCGTTTCTTTTTCTTCGCTAAAAACGCTTTTGACATTTTCTAAACTCAAAAAAGCTTCTTCTAAAAATTTGTCTAGGGCTAAATCCGCTTTAATAGGCGTATCCCCGCTGCTGTTTTCTAACTTAGTGTAACTCCCAGCGTCCGGCTTTTCTAAAATCTCTTGGGCTTTTTTAACCCCTTTTTCTAAAAGACTGATGATTTCTATAACGATGTTTGCATGCTTGCCTTTAAAATGTTTGTAATCCATAAAAACCCTTTTATGATTTGATTAAAGATGCTAATATTTTACTTGAAAACATTGAAAATAGGGAAGTATTTTGAAAGTAGCTCCGAGCCTTTTGAGTGCTGATTTTATGCATTTAGCCAAAGAGATAGAGAGCGTGAGTAACGCTGATTTTTTGCATGTGGATGTGATGGATGGGCATTATGTGCCTAATTTAACCATGGGGCCTGTGGTTTTAGAGGATGTTACTCAAATGAGCCAAGTGCCTTTAGATGTGCATTTAATGGTAGAAAATGCGAGCTTTTTTGTAGGATTATTCGCCCCTTTAAAACCGCAAATCATCAGCATTCATGCAGAAAATGAAAAACACCCCCACAGGGTGTTGCAACTCATTAAAAATTCAGGCATCACGCCAGGCGTTGTCCTAAACCCCCACACGCATGAAGAAAGCATTAAATACTTGCTAGAAAGCGTGGGGTTAGTGCTTTTAATGAGCGTGAATCCAGGCTTTGGTGGGCAGAAGTTTTTAGATCTGGTGCTAGAAAAATGTCTGAAAGTCAAGGAATTGATTAAGCGCTACAACCCTGGCTGTCTTTTAGAAGTGGATGGGGGCGTGAATGATAAAAATATCTTTGAACTCCAACAAGCGGGCGTGGATGTGGTGGTTTCAGGGAGTTATATTTTTAAATCCAAAGATCGTAAGCTGGCTATTGAAGGCTTACAGAATGTCAGACAATCTCTTGCATAAAGATATTCAAGTCCTAATCGCTCGCTTAAAGCACCAGGATTTAAGCTTAGGCATGCTAGAAAAATCGCTCTCTCGCCTTATTTATGATGAAATCAATTTGGAGTATTTAAAAGCATGCGGGCTTAATTTCATAGAAACGAGTGAAAATTTAATCACGCTCAAAAACCTTAAAACCCCCCTTAAAGATGAGGTTTTTTCCTTTATTGATTTAGAGACCACCGGCTCTTGCCCCATAAAACATGAGATTTTAGAAATCGGGGCCGTGCAAGTGAAGGGGGGGGAAATTATCAATCGTTTTGAAACCCTTGTGAAAGTCAAAAGCGTGCCTGATTATATCGCTGAGCTTACAGGCATCACCTATGAAGACACCCTAAACGCCCCAAGCGCACATGAAGCCTTACAGGAATTGCGGCTTTTTTTAGGCAATAGCGTGTTTGTAGCCCACAACGCTAATTTTGATTACAACTTTTTAGGGCGTTATTTTGTAGAAAAATTGCATTGTCCTTTATTGAATTTAAAGCTTTGCACTCTGGATTTATCCAAACGCGCTATTTTGTCCATGCGTTATTCTTTGAGTTTTTTAAAAGAGCTTTTAGGGTTTGGCATAGAAGTCAGCCACAGAGCCTACGCGGACGCTTTAGCGAGCTACAAGCTCTTTGAAATATGCTTATTAAACTTGCCTAGCTACATCAAAACGACGATGGATTTGATTGATTTTTCCAAATGCGCTAACACTTTGATCAAAAGACCCCCAAAAGCCAGATACCAAGAGATCCCATCGCCGTTCCCTCTTTTTGAAAGGACAAAAGGTTTGTTAGACATTATGAAAGCGACCAGTTAAACGAAAGTTGTTTAATGGGGTTTGATTGGGGGTGAAAATTTATTGTTTTTGTTCTTTGAGAATATCGCATGCTTCTTTTAATCCTAACTCGCAACTCTTTTCAAGGTTTTCTGTCGTTTGCTTTTCATCCTTTGTTACGCCTTTACCCTCATTATAAAACGCTGCTAGAGCGTAACACCCTTTAGCATCGTTCAATTCACAAGCTTTGGCAGAATATTCAAAAGCTTTTTTAAGATCCTTTGCTACGCCTTCACCATCACGATAAAACTCTCCTACAAGCGTGCATGTTAGAGCCTCGTTTAATTCGCAAGCTTTAGAGTAATATCCAAAAGCTTTTTTAAGATCTTGCGTTACGCTTTCACCAAAAAAATAATCCCCTCCTAATTTAGAACACCCTTCACCATTATTCAACTCGCAAGCTTTAGAGTAATATTTGAAAGCTTTTTTAAAATTTTGTGTTACGCCTTCACCATTATGATAAATATCCCCTAAAATCGCACAACCATCAGCATCGTTTAATTTACAAGCTTTTTCAAAGTATTCCTTAGCCCTAGTGAAATCTTTATCCGTGTAAATAATTATACCTGAAAGTATAAGCTCTTTAGAGTCTTGTTCTGCCATTAACCCCCCCCCACATAAACACAACACCCCCAAATGCAAAACCCTAAAAACCGCTTTTTTGACGCTCATATCATTTTGTAACCAGTATTGACGCTCAAAACTTTAATGTTTGAAAGGTAGGGTTTTAGCCGCTTTGTTTTCATCGTTTTATAGCAAAAACCCATAAAAGGATAGGGGAGTTATTTGCGATACCCTACCCCACAATATCCAACAAATGCTCTTCATGCCACAATTCAATTTCTTCTTCTTCCAAGCCAAACGCCTTAGCCCTTTGGCTGTTTTGATAGCGGTTTTTAGAGCCTTCTTTAGGGTCTTTATCGCTAATAGCTTGCATGTTTTCTAACGCTCTTGTTTCTTGGGCTAATTCAAGCTTATTTTGAAAGCTTTGCGCTAAATCCAGCATATCACTCCTTGCACCCTGTTGGATAGCAGAATTTAAAGGAGCGTTTTGGTTGATATAAGTTACATTGCCTAAAGCTGAAACACCCATGCTAACCTCCTTAAGTGTTTAAGTGTCCTTTAGACTAATAGTTCGGTATTTTGAGTAAATGACATTAGCTCCTTTGATGATTTTGACAAATTTTCGTTGCGTGTAGTCAATTTCGTAACTATTAAACGCATCTTTTTGCATCTTAATCAACATTTTGGCTAATTCCATAATGATCTCATCTTTGGGCGCATTCTTTTGGCAAAAAACGATCAAATGCGATCCAGGAATATCTCTTACATGCATCCATAAATCATTCGCTCTTGCGTCTTGTAAGAGTTTGATATTCTCTTTTTGGTTTTTCCCTAAACCGATCTTAAAATCCTTATAATACAGCACTTCATACCCGCTCATCGGGCGTTTGGTTTTAGAATTTTTTACCGGCATAAACATTTCTAAAACGCTTTCTTCTTGCGCTCCTTTAACATAGTTAATTTGATTTTCTTTAAAAGCGATTTTTTCTTTCAAATTCTCTTCTTCTAAATACAAGAATTGCGATTTTTGTTTCTTTTTTTTGCTGAGAGTGAATTTTTTATTGATAAAAGCGTTTAAGGGCATGCTCTTATCAATTTCAATCATGCATTCTTTATCTTCAAAATCCTTTAAAATCACGCGATTTTCACGCCTGTTGATTAAATGCTGGTAAGTGAGCAACAATGAGGCTTGAGTTTGCAATTCTTTCGCTTCCAGCTGTAAAGTTTTAGGATCTTCTAGTTTTTCTAATTTTTCTTTCAAGCGTTCTTTTTGGGCGTTTAATCGCTTGATGATTTGATTTTTTTTGTGTTCCAATTCTTTGTGCTGATAGGATAAAAAATCTTTTTCTAAAATGTCCAACAATCCCTTAAAATCCAAATCCTCTTCTTGATGCTCGTAAATATTAGGAGGCAATGCCCCTAAAATATCGTTTTTAGCCACCCTGTCATTAAAACGAAAGGCCTCTATCACGCATTTTTCTTGATCTAAAATCATGAGGTTGGCTTTTTTAGGGATCATTTCTAAACGCAAAATAAAATTTTCACTCTTATAAGCTAAATCTTTAGCGCCCTTGATTTCTAAAATCCGATCGTTATCAATGACGTTTGCTTGTAAAATTTTGGCGTTTTTGGTGAATTTATTCAAACAAAAATCTAACGCTAAAGTGTTTTTTAAAACGCTCTCTGGGGGTTTTTTGGACAAACCGATATAAGGCGCATTCAAATCCACAACAAAGGCGTGTTTTTCTTTAGAAAAAGCCTCTAATAAAAAACTAGACGCGTTCAAGCGTTTGAGAGAGAAATGGGTTTGAGTGTTTAAAAATTCGCTGAATTTCTTTAAAAGAAAAAATTTCATCATCACACCTTTAATTTTTCCTTAGCGAAAGAAATCGCGCTCTCTATATTCTCGCTCCCCCCTATCATGCGCGCGATTTCTAAAACCCTTTCTTCGTTATTAAGGGTTTTTGCAAGGCTTTTGTGGTTTTCTTTAAACACCAAAATATGGTTTTTAGCAACGGCTGGGATATGGACTTGGTGCGAAATGGCAAAGATTTGCGAATGGCTGCTCAAGGTTTCAAGGGCTTTAGAGACCGCCAAACTCTCTTCGCCGCTCAAGTTGGAATCCATCTCATCTAACACCAACACGCCTTTAAAATCCTTTAAAAACTCCATTTCTAAAAGCATGAACGCCAGCCTCAAACGGCTGTATTCCCCAGAGCTTAAGGTTTCTAATTGGGAATTTTGTAAATGTAAAACGAGTTTTTGAACGCCTTTTTCGCTCATGGGGGCGTCTTCTAAGATCAAACTAGGGCTTTTTAAGAGCAAATCTTTCGCTTTAGCGCTTAAAAGAGCGTTAAAACCGGCTAAATACTCTTTCCTAAAGCCGCCTATTTCTTCGCACAATTTCAAGCATTCGGCTTTCAATCGCTCTATTTCTTTGTGGTAAGTTTCGCAATGATGGTCAATTTCTTTTAAGTTGTGCAGTTCGTTTTTAACATGCGCTAAGCGTTCTTTAGCATGCATAATACTCCCGTAATCCTTAATGATCCCGCTTAGCATGCCAAGTTTTTCTAACACCTTTTCAATATCCAAACGCTCGCACTCTTCTAATTTAGCCTGCTCTTTTTCCAATAAAGCGCTCGCCTCTAATAAAGCGCTTTTTAAAAATTCAGCGCTATGGCCCACGCTCTCTAAAGCATGCGTGATTTTGTGGGTATTTTCTAGCACATCTAACGCCAGAGCGATCTTGTCGTTCAATTTTTCCTTACTAGAGAGCAATTTTTTTTGCTCCAAAAGGCGTTCGTATTCGTCTTCTTTTAAATCCAGCCTCTCTAATTTCATTTTTTCAAAATTCAAACGCTCCTCTAAATCCTTTTGGAAACGCTTTTTATCCTCTAACGATCGCCTTTCTTTTTCCAGCTTCTCTAATTGGGTGAATTTTTCTTCAAGTGCGCCTAAAAGGGGGCTAAACGCCTTGTTTTCGTTTTTAATATAGCCATCTAATAAGGAGAGTATTAAAACATCGTTGAGTTCATTCTGGCTGAATCTGTCGTTAGATAGGCGCTTGATCAAGCCTTTTAATAACGCTTTGAGCGTGTTTTTAGATAGGCTTGTTTGGTTTAAAAAATAGCGCGTTTTTTCTTTTTTGATCACGCTGATGACTAAGGGTTCATGCTCATCTTCTCTAAAAATGCCGTATTCTTCCGTGTCTAAAAAAGACGCGATCAATTCCACTTCAATGTTTGAAGCGTTGCTCTCTTTAAGCCCAAACGCCCCTAAAAGACTCGCAATAAGGACGCTTTTCCCCACCCCACTAGCCCCACTAATCGCGCTCAATCCGTCTTTAAACTCCAGATCCAGTTTTTCAAAAACGGCATTTTGACGCACTTTTAAGCGTGTGATTTGAACGTTATTGAAATCTCGCATGTTTTTTACCCTTTTATCTTTTTATCTTTTTTTGCTAGGGCTTTCCCCCCATAACAGTTTTTCTTTAAGCACTTTAAAATAATCCCTTGAATTTTTTTGTAAGAGCTTGGTGGTCGTGGGGCTTTTTTGAATGTATAGGGGTTGGTTGGCTTTTAAATCATAAGTGGCTTGCCCATCAATGACTACAAGAGCGTCCTCATGAGTGCAAAAACTCAAGCAAAATTCCGCCCCTAACACTAAAGGGCGTTGCGTTAAAGAAAAATCGCACAAGGGCGTTAAAATATAGCTCTGGCTTAAAGCATGCACAATCGGCCCATGAGCGCTCAAATTATAAGCGGTCGAGCCTAGGGGCGTGGCAATGATAAGCCCATCGCCTTTATAGGTGTTAAAGGGCGTATGGCCTGCATAAGCTTGGATGTCTAAAACCCCTAGAGCTTTTTTTTTAGCGATCACGATTTCATTGATCGCATAAAAAGAAGTGTTTCCAATACGGCCCTCTAAAGCCAAATGCTCTTCTAATTTGATCCTATCTTGCTTGAGATCTTGTAAGAAATCTTTCAACCCGTTCAATTCAACCGCGCTCAAAAACCCTAAATTCCCAATTCTAACTCCAAAACACGGCTTATTGTAAGCATGCGTCATTCTTAAGGCCCCTAAAATCGTGCCATCGCCCCCTAAACACAAAAACGCATAGGCTTTTTCTATCAATCGTTCGTCTTTTGCCCCATCAAGGCTATCAATCACAAAGCTTTCAAACCCCTCATCTTCTAAAAGCTTTAAAACCCATTCTTTAGCCTGCTCTAGCTCTTTAAAAAGAGCGTTTTGATAATGGGTGGGCCGCACAAACACGCCGATAGTCTTGTTTAAATCTTTCATGCGTATATTGTAGCTTAAAGCTTGAAACAAAATTTTAAAAAAGGGGGTTTTAATTGCTTTTTTATCATCTTGTGTAAAGTTCATGAAAAGTTTTTATTGTGGTTAATGTTTCATTCTTTAATCGTTTTTAATTGTTTTTTGGGTATTCTTTTTAAGTAACAAAAAATTATTTTTAAGGAATCACACATGAAAAAATTTTTTTCTCAATCTTTGTTAGCCCTTATTATCTCTATGAATGCGGTATCTGGCATGGATGGTAATGGCGTTTTTTTAGGGGCGGGTTATTTGCAAGGACAGGCGCAAATGCATGCGGATATTAATTCTCAAAAACAAGCCACTAACGCTACTATCAAAGGCTTTGACGCGCTCTTGGGGTATCAATTTTTCTTTGAAAAACACTTTGGCTTACGCCTTTATGGGTTTTTTGACTACGCCCATGCCAATTCTATTAGGCTTAAAAACCCTAATTATAACAGCGAAGCGGCGCAATTGGCGGGTCAAATTCTTGGGAAACAAGAAATCAATCGCTTAACGAGCCTCGCTGATCCCAAAACCTTTGAGCCGAACATGCTCACTTATGGGGGGGCTATGGACTTGATGGTCAATGTCATCAATAACGGTATCATGAGTTTGGGGGCTTTTGGTGGGGTGCAATTAGCCGGCAATTCATGGCTTATGGCGACGCCGAGCTTTGAGGGCATTTTAGTGGAACAAACCCTTGTGAGCAAAAAAGCCACTTCTTTCCAATTTTTATTCAATGTGGGGGCTCGCTTAAGGATCTTAAAACATTCCAGCATTGAAGCGGGCGTGAAATTCCCCATGCTGAAGAAAAACCCCTACATCACTGCAAAAAATTTGGATATAGGGTTTAGGCGCGTGTATTCATGGTATGTGAATTACGTGTTCACTTTCTAGGGGCGCGTCCCTAGAGCGTTAGCACGCTTTCAATGATTTGAATCAACTCTTCTTTTCTTTTTTCTAAGCTTTTGGGCGTCCATTCTGTGTATTGTGCAACATCTATGGTCATCTTATAGCAAGTCATCACCCTGAAAGTTTTTTCCCTACCTCGCTTGTCCTTACCTAGCTTGACAGCGTTCCCCATATAGATTTCTTTTTTATCTTTGAAATCTTTATTTGAAGCTTTGGTGTTTTTCTGGCCCCCCAAAAGCGTGAGATTGGCTAAAGAATGCGTGTATAATTCCCTTTATTCTTCGCTAAAGTCTTTCACCCATTGGCTTGAAGAACCAGGTTGTTGAGGTAAAATGTGTTCAACATGAAAATCGTTCTTTTCAATGCGTTTAGGGCAAGGATCGTCGCTCATGGAATATTCCACTAAAATGAGAATGGGTTTGAGCCATGAATTTTTTGAAGCCTTTTTGTGTTTTTCATACAAATGGTCATCTTTTAGTTTTTCTCTAAAGTTTTGTGTTATCTTATTTTTATCATCATCTAAATATTTTTTCACAATAGAAGCGATGTTCTCTACGCTTTTCTTTTCTTTTAGGGCTTTAATAATGTTGCAATTAGTTTGTTTTTTAGGTTCTTCTCGCGTTGCAACCCAATTTTGGTAATAAAACTTGACTAACAACTCCTTTAAAGCCTCTATATCTTGATCACTATAATGGTGTAATATGCTAGTGTACAAAATAATGCGCCAAAAATCAGAGGCTAGATAAGAAAGCAAATGAGCGTGCCAATCTTGCATTTCCAATACCTTACAATAAGTGTTGTAAAAATCTTCTATGCCCTTAAGGTATTCTAATGGGGGTTTATTAAGCTTTTCAAACTGATCGGCAAGTCTTTCTTCCATGCTTTTCCCACTAGTTACCGGATTGAGATAGGCTAAATACCAGCTGAATAATATTTCTGCGGCGTTCTTCTCTCGCTTGTTCTCTTTTCTCTTTGGAAATTTTGACTCATTCTCTGAGCATTTTTGACGCAAGGCGTTCCAACGAAACACAAACTCTTCTTGATCCTTTTCTTTAGCGAGTTTTTTTAGCAACTCCGCTTTAAAAATATCTATCGCATGCAAGGGCAAACCCCTAGCGTTTAAAACACTAAAAATCCTTAACGCCATACTTATATTGGGGCAAGTGGTTTTGATAAATACGACCTTAAAATACAGCCACTTAATAAAAGCGTTAATGTTTTCAATCTCTTTCTCTTTAAGATAGTTTTTTAAACAAACCGCATTTTTTAGGTAATTGTTCTTGTTATTTTTGCTTGCATGAGAGTTGTCAAAAAAATCTAATGCATCTTGAAAATCATCTTTAGCGTTAAGCCCTATAGTATTAAAAATCAACCGCTTTCTTTTTTCTCCATCAGTATCGCCCAAACTCTTTTCTAAAAAATCTCTGCTAGTTTTATCGTTTAAAACTTCATTATTATAGAGAGTGGCTAAAACTTTTGCGAGCAGAATGAAAGTGCTTAAGCGTTGCTGACCATCTACAACATCATAGGTTGTAGCGTTGGTTGCAGAATCTGTGCCAATTGCGATTAAAACTAATGATCCGCAAAAATAATCGCTTTCTTTATAATATTCATAGCTAGAAAGCAAATCGTCTAAAAGCTTTTTGCAGTTTTCTTCTGTCCATTGATAAGGGCGTTGGTAGATGGGGATTTGGTAATAAGCCCCAAATTCTTTAGCTAAAATATCTTTTAATTGATAAGCTTCGCCTTAAGCTTCGCCTTTAATGCTTTCGTTTGCCATAAAAACCCCTTGTATTGTTTAGGATAGATTATAACATTAAAAAGTGTTTTTTTTTTTTTTGAAATATTTCCACACATTAAGACGCATGGTTTATCGCCATGCTCTTTTTTAAAGCTTATTTTCAAAGCTCCTTTAAAACCTCTAAAGGCGATTTGAACGCCAGATTGAACGCTTTAGCGATACCTTCTTGGGTGATGTAGCCGTTATAAGCACTCAAGCCTCCAAGCGTGTTCGCCACGATTTTAGTGTTGGCCGTTAAAAAACCCTTCAAGCCATGCTCTAAATAATACAACAAATACGGCACGCTCGCATGGCTATAAGCCGTAGAGCTCGTTTTAGCGACAATCCCTGGCATGTTCGGCACGCCATAATGCAACAAATCCTCTTCCACATACACCGGGTTAGAATGGCTTGTCTGGTGTATGGTCTCTATGCACCCCCCTAAATCGCAAGCCACGTCTATCACTACCCCTTGTTTTTGCATGCATTTTAAATGCTTTCTTAAGATCACTTTAGGGGTTTGGCTCGCTGTAACCAGCACCGCTCCCACTAGCCCCACCGCTCCGTTTAAGGCTTGAATGATATTAGCTTCATTCACGCTTAAAACTTCTAAATCATACAAATGATAATAGGGGTGGTTTTGCAATTTAGCGTAGTCTAATTCTAAAATCGTTACTTTAGCCCCCATTTGGCTTAAGACTTTCGCACTCTCCATACCAACCACACCGCCCCCAACTACGACAATTTTAGCCCTTTGCGCACCCGATAAACCCCCTAGCATGACCCCCTTACCCATAAAGCCCTTAACATGCTCTAAAGCCAGCAAATAATGTTGGATTAAATGCGCGGCCAACCTCCCAGCCACCACGCTCATAGGCGCTAAAATAGGGTAGTCGTTTTTAGGCCCGGCAATGGTTTCAGTGCAAATAGAAGTGATTTTTTTATCTATAAACATTTCGCACAAGCTTTTTTGATACGCTAAATCCAAATAACTAAACAGAGCCGCTTTTTCTTTCAACAAAGGGTATTCATGCTCTAAAGGTTCTTTGCATTTGACCACCAAATCCTGCCCCCACGCTGTTTTAGAATCCACGATTTTAGCCCCCACGCTTTCATACGCTTCGTTACTATAACCGCTATTAGCGCCGGCATTATTTTCTACCAAAACTTCCACGCCCTTTTGAGTGATTAGCGCCACATCATCAGGCACCAAAGCCACTCGTGATTCTAAATCCATGCTTTCTTTAACTAGCCCAATAGTCATGTTAATCCTTTAAATAGTAGTGTCAGTTATGATTATATTCGCTCAATAAGACTATTGGAGTGTTTTTCTGTCAAAAATTTGAATAGTCTTACTCTTTTACACAATGAAGTTTGTTTGTTATTCATTTTCTTATTATTTTGTAATCGTTGGTTGGGATTTAAAATAGAATTCACTTAACGATTAAAGGATGCGTTTATGAAAGACAACACAACCTTAAGCAGGGACATTGGCTTCAACCAATTGATGATGATCGCTTTAGGGGGGACGATTGGCACTGGGCTTTTTGTAGGCACAGGGGGGAATATCGCTAGCGCGGGCCCTTTAGCCACGCTTTTAGCGTATTTGATTGGAGGGATTATTGTCTATTCTATTGTTTTATCTTTGGGGGAATTAGCGAGCGTGTATCCCACTACAGGGAGTTTTGGGGATTATGCGAGCCGTTTCATTAACCCAAGCACCGGGTATATGGTCTTTTGGATGTATTGGCTGAGCTGGGTTTTAACCGTGGCAGTGGAATACATCGCCATAGGCTTGCTTATGCAACGATGGTTCCCGACTGTTCCTGTGTATGTGTGGGTCATCGCATGCATTGCGCTTTTATTTCTATTGAATTTCTTTTCGGTTAAGATTTTTGCCACAGGCGAATTTTTGCTCAGCACCATTAAGGTTTTAGCGGTCTTTGTGTTTATTGTGCTTGGGTGCATTGGTATTGTTTATTCGTTTTATTTGCATGGATTTGAAGGCGTGTTTGCTAATTTCTATTTTAATGGGGAGACTCAAGGGCTAGAAAAAGGCTTTTTCCCTAAAGGAGTGGGGGCGTTCTTTGGGGCGATTTTAGCGGTGATTTTTGCTTACACAGGCACAGAGATTATCGGCGTTGCAGCAGGAGAAACTAAAGACGCGAAAAAAGTCATGCCTAAAGCGATTAAGGCGACTTTATGGCGGATCGTGTTTTTCTTTTTAGGGGCGGTGTTTGTGGTATCGGTGTTTTTACCCATGACGGATAGCGGTTTGACGCAAAGCCCTTTTGTGAGCGCTTTAGAAAAAATCCCCTTACCCTTTTTGGGCGTGGGTATCCCTTATGCAGCGGATATTATGAATTTTGTCATTGTCACTGCGATTTTATCCACCGCTAATTCTGGGTTATACGCTTCAGGGAGGATGATTTATGGCTTAAGTCAAAAAAAGATGTTTTTCCCTCTTTTTGCTAAACTTAACGCCTCTGGCACGCCCACTTATGCTTTGTATTTATCTTTAGGGGTTACACTTATTGGCATGCTCACCGAAGCGTTTGCGCCAGAAAAAATCATGGCAAGCTTGATCAATGTGGTGAGTTTTATGGTGATTATTGTATGGATCAGTATCAGCGTAGCGCAATACCGCTTCAGGAAAGAGTATCTGGCTTTGGGGAAATCCTTAAAAGATCTGCCTTATAAAGCCCCCCTTAATCCCTTAATCCAAATCATTGGCATCAGCGGGTGCTTGGTGGGGCTTATAGGGGCGTATATGGATGCAAATGAACGCATTGGAGGGTATCTCACGCTAGTGTTTATGGGGCTTTGCTATGGGGCGTATTATTTGAGTAAGGACAAATGGGGCTATCAGCAAGAAAAAGGAATTTGAAGGAGTTATAAAATGATTTTAGTAGGATTAGAAGCGGAGTTAGGGGCGTCAAAAAGAGGCACCGATAAAGGGGTTAGGCGTTTGAGAGAGGTTTTAAGCGCCACGCATGGCGATGTGATTAAAGGCATGCAAACGATCACTCAAGAGCGGTGCGTGCTTTATAAAGAGTTTAGATACGCTAAGAATTTTGAAGATTACTACCTTTTTTGTAAAGAAAATCTGATCCCTTGCATGAAAGAAGTGTTTGAGAAAAAAGAATTCCCTTTGATTTTAAGCTCAGAGCATGCGAACATGTTTGGGATTTTCCAAGCCTTTAGGAGCGTTCATAAGGACAAAAAAATAGGGATTTTGTATTTAGACGCGCATGCGGATATTCACACGGCTTATGACAGCAATACAAAGCACATTCACGGCATGCCTTTAGGCATGGTTTTAAATCGTGTCCATAGCGGGGTTAATCATATGAATGAGAGCGAAGAAAAGGCATGGCAAAAGCTTTGCTCTTTGGGGTTAGAAAAGGGAGGGTTAGAAATTGATCCTAAATGTTTGGTGTATTTTGGGGTAAGAAGCACCGAACAGAGCGAAAGGGATGTGATTAAGGAATTAGAAATCCCTTTATTTAGCGTGGGCGCAATAAGAGAAAACATGCAAGGAGTGGTTCAAAAAACCAAAGAATCATTGAAAGCGGTGGATATTATTTACCTGAGTCTGGATTTAGACATTATGGATGGCAAGCTTTTCACTTCTACTGGCGTGCGTGAAAATAACGGGCTGAGTTTTGATGAATTAAAGCAATTACTGGGCTTGCTTTTAGAAAGTTTTAAAGACCGATTAGGGGCGGTTGAGGTAACCGAATACAACCCCACGGTGAGCGTCAAACACAATAACGAAGAAGAAAAGCAGGTTTTAGAAATCTTGGATCTCATCATCAATCGCTGTAAAATTAAAGATGAGAAGCGATCTTTTGCAAGGAGTTACTGATCGCTTTTCAAACCAAACGATAAAAAAGTTGAAAAATTTGAAAAATGAGATCTAAAAACAGGAGACACCAAGAAAAAATCAGCGCAAAAATCCTTTTGACAAAGGATTTTAAGACTAAAAATGGTATATACACAAACACAAAAAAATAATAATCTAGGGCGTTAGCGCTTTTGAGATCACTTAAAGCTTATGCCCAGATTATCAGTTTATGGATTTTGTTCTATAAGAGGCAGTATTTTGAAAAGTTAAACCGCTTTGAGCGTCAAAAAATGTCTTGTGCGTTTTGAGAACGCATGCAAGCTATCTGTGTGTCAAAAATGGGTATTTTCTACTAAAACCAAGCGAAATCAAAAAAAAAAAAAAAAAGATTTTCATGGGAATAATAAAATTTTAAGAATTTTATGACAAAATTCTGCATGTTATTAAGTTTTTTTGTTTTTATTACCTACGACTGCTATTTGCTTTTGTACAACTATACTCAAAAAACTTAAATAATTTACCATTTTAATCTCTTAAAACATTAAGGAGTTTGCGTTGCATAAAAAAGTTCTGTTGGCTTTAACTGCCAGTTTGATTTGCCAAGAGTCTTTGTTCGCTAAGGAAAAAGATTACACTTTGGGCAAGGTTTCTACTGCCGGTAAAAAGGATAGATCTGACTATTCTGGGCAGGTCAATTTGGGTTATAGCGGGATTACCGCGCCTAAGAGTTGGCAAGATGAAGAAGTGAAAAAATACACAGGAAGCCGCACGGTGATCTCTAACAAAGCGCTCACCCAACAAGCTAACCAAAGCATTGAAGAAGCTTTACAGAATGTCCCCGGTCTGCAAATTAGGAATGCGACAGGTGTAGGGGCTATGCCCACTATCCAAATCCGTGGCTTTGGAGCTGGAGGTTCAGGGCATAGCGATGCGACGCTGATGTTAGTTAATGGTATTCCTGTTTATATGGCCCCCTACGCCCACATTGAGCTAGACATTTTCCCTGTTACCTTCCAAGCCATTGATCGCATTGACGTGATCAAGGGTGGAGGCAGCGTGCAATATGGGCCTAACACTTATGGGGGTATTGTCAATATCATCACTAAACCTATCCCTACTCAATGGGAAAACCAAGCGGCTGAAAGGATCACTTATTGGGCTAAGGCTAGAAACGCCGGGTTTGCCGCTCCCCCTGATAAAACCGGTGATCCTTCTTTTATCAAGTCTTTAGGCAACAACCTCCTCTATAACACTTATGTGAGGAGCGGAGGGATGATCAATAAGCATGTGGGTATCCAAGCGCAAGCTAACTGGGTTAGAGGTCAAGGCTTTAGGGACAATAGCCCCTCTAGTATTTCAAACTATTGGCTAGATGGGATCTATGAC
This sequence comes from Helicobacter pylori, assembly GCF_011140715.1. Classification (GTDB taxonomy): domain Bacteria; phylum Campylobacterota; class Campylobacteria; order Campylobacterales; family Helicobacteraceae; genus Helicobacter; species Helicobacter pylori_DA. The sequence goes on from NZ_SFZZ01000051.1 coordinate 68,957, forward strand.
ATCAATGAAAGCAATGGGATTAAAGCCTATTACCAATACTACGATTTTGCTATCGCTCAACCGGGATCACTCAGCGAGCAAGATTACAAAATAAACCGCTTCGCTAATTTGCGCCCCTTAAACCAAAAAGGCGGGCGCTCACAACGCTTTGGGGCTGTGTATGAAAACCGCTTCGGGGATTTAGACAGAGTGGGCGGGACTTTTAGCTTCACTTACTATGGGCAGTTGATGACTAGGGACTTTCAGGTAAGCTCTAGCTACAATAGCGCTAACACGGTTACTTGTTTTAGCGAAGCGGCATGCAGGGCGGCAGGACTTCCGGCAGGGTATAACTTGGCTGTGCCTTATTATGCCACCAACTACAATGGTTGGGCAGAAGTAGAAAACCCTGTGCGCTCCATTAACAACGCTTTTGAGCCTAAAGTGAATCTGATCGTCAATACCGGGAAAGTCAAGCAAACCTTTATCATGGGCTTGCGTTTCATGACCACCACTTTTTTACAGCGCCAATACTTAAACACCAATGAATGCGCCACCAAAACGAGCGGTGAGGGGGCAGGCTTCTTGTGTGAGGGCGCTAGTGTGATGAGCGGTTGGAAACCCCACATCAAGCATGGCGTTTATAGAAACTGGAATAACTGGCGTAACAATTACACAGCAGTCTATTTGAGCGATCGCATTGAAGCTTGGGACGGGCGCTTTTTCATCGTGCCTGGTTTGCGCTACGCTTTTGTGCAATACAACAACGAAAATGCGGCTAATTGGGCGCAAATCCCTGAGAAGGATTTAAGAAAAATCAAGCACATGAACAATTGGATGCCCTCAACCAACATTGGCTTTATCCCTGTGCAAGGCGATCACAATGTGCTTACCTACTTCAACTACCAACGCTCTTTCGTCCCGCCTCAATTAGACGTTTTGAGCTATGGAGGAGCGGAGTATTTTACCCAACACTTTGACACTGTGGAAGCAGGAGCGCGCTACACCTATAAAGATAAATTCAGCTTCAATGCGGACTACTTTAGGATTTGGGCGCGCGATTTTGCCACCGGGCAGTATTCAGTCTATACAAGCGGCCCCATGAAAGGTAATGTGCGCCCCATTAATGGCTATTCTCAAGGCGTGGAGCTGGAATTGTATTACAGGCCTATTAGAGGGTTGCAATTCCATGCCGCTTTCAACTACATTGACACTCGTGTAACCAGCCATGACCCTTTAACAGACTTGAATGGGGATGTGCTAAAAGGGACTAGCTATAACAAGCATTTCCCATTTGTAAGCCCTTTCCAGTTCATTTTTGACGCTCGCTACAATTGGCGTAAAACCACCATTGGTATTTCTAGCTATTTTTACAGCCGCGCTTATAGCGGGATTAGCAACAGCGCAGCAGGAGGCTATTATGGGATGCAATATTATAGTGGGGGGAACAACTATGAAAGCGTTCTTAATAGCGGTTATCAATGCGAAGCTTGGTGTATGACCCAGCATGAAGGGCTCTTGCCTTGGTATTGGGTGTGGAATATCCAAGTGAGCCAAATTTTCTGGGAAAACGGGAGACACAGAGTTACAGGAAGCTTGCAAATCAATAACATCTTCAACATGAAGTATTATTTTACAGGGATTGGCTCTAGCCCTGCAGGCTTACAACCCGCACCTGGAAGATCAGTTACAGCGTATTTGAACTACACTTTCTAAAGGCTTTAAAAAGGAGGGGCGTTATTGCACTATGATGAGTTACTAGCCGCTTAGCGGTTTCACTAATTCCACTAATATTGTGGAGCATTCATTTAAGAGCACTCCAAATAAGTTTCTTTGAGGCTGGCCTTAGCCCTTTGCCAATCAGGCAAATACAAACTCAGCAAATCCCTAAAATATTCGTTATGATGGCGCGCTTTTAAATGCAATAATTCATGCACAACCACATATTCAATGCCTTCACTAGGCGCTTTAGCCAATTCCAAATTAAAAAGTAGGGTGCGTTTAACAATATTACAACTCCCCCATATCCGTTTCATTTTTTGGATCTTAAAGCTTTGTATGCTTTCGTTTAAAATCTTTTCGTATTGGTTGATGTAGGTTTGTATTTTTTCTCTTAAAACTTGTCTGTAATAGTTTTCTAACACTTTCAAGCGGTTTTCTAAGCTTGTTTTTTGATGGACATGCAAGATTAAATATTTAGGGCTTTGGAGGACGAAGTGTTTTTTTATAGTGTGTTCAATCTTTAACAAATAGCGTTTCCCAAAAAGATAATGGCTTTCTCTCTCTAGCATTTCCCTTTGGCTCTGTCTGTTTTGGTTTAAAAAATTTTGTTGCTGTTCTTTTATCCAAGGGAGCCTTTTAATCAAAGAAAGCCTAAGGCTCTCATCGTTTAGAGCTAAGGGGCAAGACACATGCACAGAGCCATCAGGCGGGCAAACGCTAACGTGCAAATGCTTAATATCCTTTTTTTCTATAGCGATGTTGGTATTATTTAAAGTCAAACAATAAGCGTTCATTAGTGATACTCCTTTATGTGTTTGGCTAAATTAAAAATATTTTCTAACAAAACCTCATCGTTTATGATTTTTCTTAAAGCGATTTTAAGGTTTTTTTCTTTTTGATTATGCCCCACCCAACCATCTTTTTTATTGCCCCTAATGCATGCGTCTATTTCTAGGGATAAGGCTTCATTTTCATCTAAATTATCATAGAGGGTTTTTAAAGCACTAGTGTTGATCTTTTTAGGGTAATTTCTATCTTCTTTATCAATAACTTTTTTAGCTAAGTCGTGGATTTGTTGCAAGTATTCTAAATAGGTTAATTTCTTTTCTCTAAATTGGAGAATCAAATCGTTTAAAAGCGAAGATAATTTTTCGTAATATTTAGGATCGCTCGCTTCTTTTTCTATAATGCGTTTTCTGGTATTATTAGCGATGCTTTCTGCCATAGAGCTTTCATTTTTAAATACTTGAGATAACGCCTTATTAAAATCATTAACATTCATTTGGGCTAAAACTTCGCACAGCCCTTGATCTTCTATTTTAATTAGCGTCTCGCTATCCGTGGCTTTAATGTAAGCGTCTAAGATCCGGCGCATGTCTTCATTATAGCTTTTTAAATCCACGCTATCCCCACTATATAAGCCAATCACCTTTTGTAAATGCCTGTAAAATTCCGCTTCTTGTTTGATTTGTTGCGTTTCTTCTTTAGAATGAATGGGCTTTTCTAAGTTGTTCAATTCCACAAACATTCTTAAAAACGCGCCAACAAGCTGGTAAAACAACCGCCTTTTTTGAGCGTTTTTTTCTAAATCGCTCCCGCAAAAATAAGCGATATAATCCATTTCATCTTTTGGCTCTTTCACGCTTTCACAAAGCGATTTCAACTGATCTCTAGTTTCTTCTAATTTTTTCTTAATCTTTTGGGATTTGTCAGAGATAAGCCCTTGAATGTCTTCTCTTTCATAGTTTTCAAACGCTTTATTGGTGTAATCGCTGTGCGCTTCTTGTAGGCTATCAAACAAATCCTTATAGTCTATGATACAGCCAAAATCCTTATCTTCGCTATCCAATCTATTCACCCTGCACACCGCTTGAAAAAGCCCATGATCTTGCATTTTCTTATCAATATATAAATAAGTGAGGCTTGGCGCATCAAAACCGGTCAATAGCTTATCCACCACGATCAATAGCTTCATTCTATTAGGCTCATTAATAAAACGCTCTTTAACTTTTTCTTCAAACTCTTTAATTTTGTTAAGGGCTTTTTTCTCATCTTTTTCATCAAAAAAGTTTTGCAACATTTTACAATAAGTGCGGTATTTGTAACTCTCTTCGCTCTCATCGCTCCCGCAATCTTTCAAATCAGCGATACCGGGTTCATAGCTTGTGATCACAGCCACCTTATCCTTTAATTCTGTTTCTAAAAAGAGTTCAAAATACCGGCATGCGTTATACACGCTTTCAGCCACTAGCATGGCATTCCCCTTTTCACTCCTTAATCGTGGGAGTTTTGCCATATCCAATACAATATCTTGCACAATACGAGCTAATCTGTCTTTAGTGGAAAAAACCTTTTGCAAATTAACCCATTTCTTTTTAAGCTCTGTTTTAGCCGCCTCATTCAAGTTTTGGGTTTTCAATTCAAAATATTCGTCCAGCTTTTCAGGGCTACTGACATATTGATTCACGCTTCTGGCTTCATAATTTAAATCTAACACCACCCTATCGCTAACGGCTTCATTAAATTTATAGCAATGGATATAATTCCCAAACACTTCCTGGCTTGTCTTTTTATCTTGTTTCAATAAAGGCGTGCCGCTAAAGGCGATAAAAATCGCATTAGGGAGCAGGCTTTTCATGGCTTTATGCAATTTACCGCCTTGGGTTCTGTGGCATTCATCCACTAAAACAACCCATTCCTTTAAAACAGGTTGTTTTTTTAAATCTTCTAAGTCGTTATCATCAAACTTATGCACAAGCGCTCCAACCAAAAACTTCTTATTTTCAAACAGCACGCTCAATAAATCCTTCTTGCTGTCTGCGCGATAAAGATCCTCGCCTATCCCACTAAACACGCCTTGAATTTGAGCGTCTAATTCCCTCCTGTCCGTAACGATTAAAACTCTCGCTTGTGTGGTATTTATTCTTAGCCATTGAGTAAGCCACACCATGGTAAGGCTCTTACCGCTGCCTTGCGTGTGCCAGATAATCCCCCCTTCTTTTCTTTTGATAAATTCTTGCGTTTTTTTAATTGCAAAATACTGGTGGAACCTGGCGCATTTCTTTTGCCCCTTATCAAAAATCAAAAAATCATGGATAAATTCTAAAAACCTTTCTTTTTTTAGAAAGCATTCAATCGTCTCAAACAAATTTTTTAAAACGCCCTCTTCTTTCCAAGAAAGGTAGTATTTTTCTTTAGTTTCTATGACGCCATATTTTAGCCCTTGACTTTCATTGCCCGCCATAACCAATTGGATCGTTTTAAAAAAATCTCTAATAAACTCTTTCTTCTGGTTGTCTAAATTTTGCCGGATACCGCTCTCCACGCTCACGCTAGATTTTTTTAATTCCAACACCCCTAAAGCGATCCCATTAATGTAAAGCACGATGTCCGGCCGTTTCGTGTTTGGCCCTTTAACGCTCACTTCTTCAGCCACGCTAAATTCATTCTTAGAAATATCTTTCCAATCAATGAGATAAGTCGTTTGGAAGTTTTCATTCTGGCTTGTTTTAGTTTTCACGCCATAAATTAAAAGGTTGTAAAATGTTTGATTCGCTTCGTATAAATCGTTTTTTAAAGCGTTATGGATTTTCTGCTCAATTTTATGCCACCTTTCAGGCTCAATTTTTTGATTTTTAATTAGCCATGCTTTCAGGCTTTCTTTATTAATGTTTTCATTATCGCTCTTTGTTAAATCCCCTAAATACGCATAGCCCATGCTTTTAAAAGTTTCTATGACTTGTTTTTGAACTTCTCTTTCTGTTTTCATCATAAACCCCTTAAGAACGCTTTTTACCGCTTTATATTATAATCCTAAAAACAAAATAGGGCGGTTAAAATGGCGATCAAAAAAAGCGAATTGTATAGCTCTTTATGGGCTGGAGCGGACAGCTTAAGGGGCGGAATGGATGCGAGCGAGTATAAAAACTATGTTTTGAACCTGCTTTTTTTAAAATACATCAGCGATAAAGCCAGAAACAATAACTTTAGCGAAATAGAAGTGCCACAAGGGTGCTTTTATGAAGACATTCTCGCTTTAGAGGGCGATAAAGAAATAGGCGACAAGCTCAATAAAATCATCGCCAAGATCGCAGAGCGAAACGATTTAAAAGGCGTGATTGACAGCGTAGATTTTAACGATAACACCAAGCTAGGCGAGGGTAAAGCGATGATCGACACCCTTTCTAATTTGGTTAAAATCTTTGCGGATTTAAGTTTGGGCGCGCATGGGGCTTTAGACGATGATTTACTAGGCGATGCATACGAATATTTAATGCGCCATTTCGCCAGCGAATCCGGTAAATCCAAAGGGCAGTTTTACACCCCTAGCGAAGTTTCGCTTTTGTTATCCCTTTTGCTTGGCATTGATGAAAACACCAGACAGGATAAAAGCATCTATGATCCCACTTGCGGGAGCGGTTCGTTATTATTAAAAGCTTCTAGTTTGGCCGGTGAAAAAGGGTTAACTATCTATGGTCAAGAAAAAGACATTTCCACAACAGCCCTTTGTAAAATGAATATGATCTTACACAATAGCGCTACTGCTGATATTGCTAAAGGGGGTTCTAGCACCCTTTCTAACCCCCTTTTTACTACTGAAAATGGCATGCTAAAAACCTTTGACTATTGCGTGGCTAACCCTCCCTTTAGCCTGAAAAACTGGACTGATGGGCTAAGCATAGACCCCAAAAGCAAGCAAGTCATTAACGATAGTTTCAATCGTTTTGAAGACGGCACGCCCCCTGAAAAAAATGGCGATTTTGCTTTTTTGCTCCACATCATCAAATCCTTAAAAAACACAGGCAAAGGGGCAGTGATTTTACCTCATGGGGTGCTATTTAGGGGGAACGCTGAGAGTGCAATCAGAAAAAATCTTTTATTAAAAGGCTATATTAAAGGCGTGATAGGCCTAGCCCCTAATCTTTTTTATGGCACTTCCATTCCTGCATGCGTGATTGTTTTAGACAAAGAAAACGCGCGCGCCAGAAAGGGCGTTTTTATGATCGATGCGAGCAAGGATTTTAAAAAAGACGGCAATAAAAACCGCTTGAGGGAGCAAGATGTCCAAAAAATGATAGACACTTTTAACGCTTACAAAGAAATCCCTTATTATTCCAAAATGGTGAGCCTAGAAGAAATCAGTCTAAACGACTATAACTTGAATATCCCGCGCTACATTGCCGCCAAGCAGGAATCAGAAAAAGACTTGTTCGCTTTAATCAACAGCCACAAAGCTAGTTATTTGCCCAAAAACGAAATAAAAGCCTACGCCCCTTATTTTCAAGTGTTTAAAGAGCTTAAAAACACGCTTTTTAAAAAGAGCGATAAAGAGGGTTATTACGCTTTAAAAACAGAATGCGAAAACATCAAAGAATTAATCATTCAAAGCTCAGAATACCAAACCTTCCACGCTTCTGTTTTAAGTGCTTTTGACCGATTGGAACTATTTACAACTTTTAATGATTTAGAACCAGGTTTTAACCCAAAAATCCTAATAGAAAGCGTTTGCTCAAAGGTTTTAAAAGAATTTGAAAAGGGTGAAATTTTAGACAAATACGGCGTGTATCAGCTCTTTAAAGATTACTATAATGAAGTCTTGCAAGACGATTGGTTCCTTCTTTCATTCAATGGTTTTTTGAGCGCTAAAAATTTAAGGAAATTAAACCCCCTAAAAGACAAAAACAAAAAGGCCAATTATTTGGAGGAGCCGGATTTTATCATTCAAAAAACCTACTATAAAAGCGATCTGATCCCTAAAAACCTGATCAAACAACGCTTTTTTGAAAAAGAGCTTATGGAATTAGAAGAATTAGAAAACGCCCTTAATGAAAAAGAGGCTGATTTTGAAGAATTTATAGAAGAGCATTCTAGTGAAGAAGGGCTTTTTTATGAATTGAAAATCAATGAAAGCGTTTTGAAAAAAGAGCTAAAAAACGCCACCGATTTAGAAGATAAAGAAATCCTAAAAACCGCTTTAGAATTATTAGAAGCTAAAAACAAGGCGCTAAAAATGAAAAATAAAGCCCATGAGGAGCTGGAATTAAAAGCGTTCCACCAGTATAAAAACTTAAAACTAGACGAAATTAAGGATCTCATCATCCAAGACAAATGGCTTAAGAGCCTAAAAAACGCCCTAGAAAACAAAATTTTAAAACGCATCAACGCTTTTACTAGCGCCCTTAATGAAATCATTTCAAACTACTCTAACAGCTTGTTAGAACTAGACAAAGAAGTCAAAGAAAGCGAATCAAAAGTTTTAGAGCATTTGAAAGATTTGGGGTTAATGGGGTGATAGAACGCATGGACGCATTCACAACGCCCTCAAATTGGCAAAGAGTAAGGCTTGGGGATATACTAGAACTTCTAACTGACTATCATGCAAATGGCTCTTACGAACTACTTAAAAATAATGTAACATTATTGAAACATGTAGATTTTGCTATTATGATACGAACTACTAATTTTGAAAATAATGATTTTAAAAATGATTTAATCTATATTAATAAAAAAGCCTATGAGTTTTTATCAAAATCAAAAGTTTTTGCTGGAGATATTTTAGTTAATAAAATTGCCAATGCTGGAACAGCGTATTTTATGCCTAAATTAAATCAACCTGTTTCTTTAGGCATGAATTTATTTTTATTACGAATAAAACCAAACTATAACAATTTTTTTATTTTTAAGCAAATAGCAAATTATGAAAGGGTTTTAAAAACTTTTGCTAATGGTTCGGCAACAAAAACGATAACAAAAAATGTAATTAAAAATTTACTAATCCCCCTACCCCCTCTAAACGAACAAATCGCTATCGCTAATATTTTAAGCGATGTGGATCGTTATCTTTATTCTTTAGACGCCCTCATTCTTAAAAAAGAGAGCGTTAAAAAAGCTTTAAGCTTTGAACTATTGAGCCAAAGAAAACGCTTGAAAGGCTTCAATCAAGCTTGGCAAAGAGTAAGGCTTGGGGATATAGGAATAACTATAAGCGGATTAGTAGGAAAAACAAAGCAAGATTTTATCAATGGCAATGCTAAATATATTACATTTTTGAATGTTTTAAATAATGTTATAATAGATACTTCTATACTAGAAAATGTAAAAATATACCCAAATGAAAAACAAAATTCCTTTAAAAAATATGATTTATTTTTTAATACTTCTTCAGAAACTCCAAAAGAAGTAGGCATGTGTGCCGTGCTTTTAGATGATATAGATCAAGTTTTTTTGAATAGTTTTTGTTTTGGTTTTAGAATATTTGACAAGGCAGTTGATAGCTTGTTTTTATCATACTTAATTAATAGCGAAATAGGTAGAAAAGCTTTTGAAAATTTAGCACAAGGTTCAACACGATACAATTTATCAAAGAGTGGTTTTAATAATGTTTGCCTTTTTTTACCCCCTCTAAACGAACAAATCGCTATCGCTAACATTTTAAGCGCTTTGGATAATGAGATCAAAAGCCTTAAAAACAAAAAACG
>NZ_SFZZ01000052.1:0-32648 GCF_011140715.1 Helicobacter pylori
GGGCGCTAAAACTTTTATAGAAGCCACGGAGCGTTTTAAAATCATAGAGCCGGTGGATATGTTCATGAACAACCCCACTTACCATGATGTGGCTAATTTTACTTATTTGCCTTGCCCTGTTTCTTTAAACAAACATGCTTTCAATAGTACCATTCAAGGCGTAAAAAAGCCTGACATTTCATTAAAACCCCCTAGAAAATCCTATTTTGATAATCTTTTTTATCATAAATTTAACGCTCAAAAGTGCTTAAAAGCCTTTAATAAATACAGCAAACAATACGCTCCTTTAAAAACCCCTAAAGAGGTTTAAAAAGAGCGGGCTTTATGTTAGAATAAGTCTTTTTATTCAAAGGAGATTGCAATGAATTTAGACCAATTAGAAGTGAGCCATGACGCTGATTCTTTGTGCGTGGTGATTGAAATATCCAAGCATTCTAATATCAAGTATGAATTGGATAAAGAAAGCGGGGCTTTAATGGTGGATAGGGTGCTTTATGGGGCGCAAAATTACCCCGCGAATTACGGCTTTGTGCCTAACACTTTAGGATCTGATGGCGACCCTGTAGATGCGCTTGTTTTAAGCGATGTGGCTTTTCAAGCCGGGAGCGTGGTGAAAGCGCGCTTGGTTGGGGTGTTGAACATGGAAGATGAAAGCGGAGTGGATGAAAAATTACTCGCTCTGCCCATAGATAAGATTGATCCCACGCATTCCTATGTCAAAGATATTGATGATTTATCCAAACACACTTTAGATAAAATCAAGCATTTTTTTGAAACTTACAAGGATTTAGAGCCTAATAAATGGGTGAAGGTCAAGGGGTTTGAAAACAAAGAGAGCGCGATTAAGGTTTTAGAGAAAGCCATAAAAGCCTATCAAGGCTAAAGATTTAAGGGTTTTGGCTCAATTAAGCGATAAAAACCCTTTTTAACGCTCTTTTAAAAGGCTTTGTTCTCATTGGGTGTTGGTGTGAAATGGCTTTATAGTTTAAAGCGGATTTTTATATTAATCCCCCCATAAAAAAGCGCCAAAAACTACAATTTAACGATTTTAACCCCACTGCCGCCTAAATTAATGGGAGCGTCGCTAAAACTCACCACTTTGGGGTGGTTTTTTAGAAATTCTTTCACAAACTTTTCTAAAATCCCGCTCCCTTTGCCGTGGCAAATAAGCACTTCTTCAAAGCCCCCTAAAAGCGCGTCGTTTAAAAAAGCGTCTAGTAAATCCAGGGCCTCTTCGCTGCGTTGCCCCCTTAAATCAAGGTGCAAGCTTGCTTCTTTAGGTTTAGGGATGGTTGTTTTAGGGGGTTTGAATTTGTTTTTAGGGGGTTTTTGGATTTTTTTCAACCAACTCCCATGCGCTTTTAAGCGCATGCCAAGCTCGGTTTCTATCCAATAATAGCCCTTGTCTAAAATTTGCATAACCATCACGCTTTCATTTTTATAGCGTGCTTTTTCGTTAATTTGAAAGCTTGTTATTGTTTGTGGGATCTCTTGGTTTGTTTTATGTTTGTTTAAAATCTCGCTCGCTTTATGGATTTCTTTATGCATGGAGCTGGCATCTTTTGAAGCGACCTCGCTTTTTAAGATATTTAGGGCTTGTTGGTAGGATTTTTCCAATTCCAATTTTTTATTGTGAAAGATTTCTTTTTGTTTTTCCATTTCTAAAAGCCATGCGTTTTTTAAATCTTCTTGCTCTTTTAAAGCGTTCTCTAAACGTTCATTTTTTTGTTTTAATTCCCTTTCTAGTGCACTGGAATTTTCAATCAAAACATTCAATTTTTCCTTATCTTCGCCATAGAAGGCTTTCGCTTTTTCAATCAAAAAATGCGGCACGCCATAGCGTAAAGCGGTTTCAAACGCATAGCTTTTGCCAATAACCCCTTTTAAAAAAGTGTAAGTGGGCCGTTCTTTTTCTTCATCATAAAGAGCGGCTAGTAATTCCACTTCCTTGTTTTCTGCCATTAACACGCTCAGGCGTTTGTGGTGTGTGGTGATAACGATTTGGTTGTTTTGCTTAAGCAATTTTTCTAACAGGGTTTTATACAAACTGCTCGCTTCATCAGCGTCAGTCCCTAGCTCAATTTCATCAACGCCTAAAAGCATGTTTTCTTTGGATAAAAGAGCGCTAAATTGCTTCATTCTGCCGGCGAAAGTAGAGATATTGTTCGCGCTGTTTTGAGGGTCATTAATAATGGCGTGGATTTCTTTAAAATAGGGGATAGTAGAATGATGAGCGTTGATTTTCATAGGAATGAGATGCTTGCTTAAAAAAGCCGCACTTAAAAGTGATTTTAAGAGCATGGTTTTCCCGCCCGCATTCACGCCAGTAACAGCGAGCATGGATTTTTCAAACTTCAAATTTAAGGGCTTTGGCTCTTTTAAAATGGGGTGCGAAAAGTTTTCTAAAACCATTTTTTTTTGCGTAAAGCTTGGCATGACAAATTCTAAATTGTAGGCTTTAGCGAAATTAAGCCGTGCTTGCAAGCTGTCTAAAAAATCAAATTCTTTAAAAAGGAATTTTAAAAATAAAAGGTGTTTTTGCAAGCTATGGCTTAGAGTTTGGCACATTTCAACGATACAACAATCTATTTCATTACCAATTTGCGCGATTTTTTGCGCGATTTTTTGTGCGATTTCAGGCAAAAGATAGAAATAGCCATTAGCGCTCCTTTCTAGCACAACGCCTTTGATCGCACTAGAAAACCCACTCTTCAATAAAAGGCATTCATAACCATGTTTAAGGTGGCTTTGCGTATCCACTAAATAGGGGGCAAACTCTTTAGAGTGGGCGTAATGATGAATGACTTTAGCGTTCTCTTTTTTAAGGCGGTTCAAGCTTTCATTCAAAGCGTCTAGGGTGGCGTTCGCCCCTTGTTTGATTTTGCCTTCATCATCCAATAAAGCGATTAGATCATTAAAAAAGGGGGGTAAAATAATGGCGTTAAGGCGTTCATAAAATTTTAAATGCGTGAAAGTTTTAAAAGCGTTTTGTAAAACGACAATGTAGCGCAATCGTTTAACGATCTCATAGATTTCATCTAAATGGAGCGTCCCTAATTTGGTGAGTTTGACAACAATAAGATCGCTTTCTTTCACGCTTTTAGGGGCGATCAAACCGATCGAATCCACTTCGTTTAAATAAGTGAAAGTCTGTTTGAGATCGTTTTCTAAAGCAATAGTATCTCTTTCTTTTGCAAAAAAGGTTTTAAAAAGAGCGATAAATTCTTTTAAATCCAGGCTTTCTTCTAGGGGTTTTGGTGGGGTATTATTATTATTCATCATTAGGGTTGGATTAAGGGATCTTTTTGAAGCGTCTGACAAGAATCCAAATCCACAAGAACGTCTTTCATAGGGGTTTGTTTTTTGCCTAAAAAGCTTAAAGTCCCGCTCACTAAATTAAAGGTTTGGTTATTGACTTTAATGCCTTTACACAACAGGGTTTCCCCCCTTAAAAACGCTCTTTGCAAAGCGATTTCTTGTTGGTTTTGTTGGTTTTGTTTGTAAGTATAAACGCTGATGCTCGCTCCTATAATCCCTACGATTAAAAAAGCTAAAATCTTTTGTTTGGGGCTAGCTAAACCAAAATCCCTTAAAACTAAAAACAATAAAATCAGCGTTAAAAATAAAACAACCGCTGCACCCATTACATTTCGCCTCTCAATTGATAGGTAATATCCCCCGCTCCAAAACCTATCACAAAGCCTTTTTTAATCGTTTCTACCACCTTATCATTGACTAACAGCTCTAAAAAATCCCCTTTTTTACGCACTCTGTCTATAAAGGTGGGGTTATAATGCTTAAAATGGGCTTTCAAATCAATGTCTCTTTTAGCTTCACTCGTGCTATAAACGGGTAAAATGATCAATCTGTCGCAATGCTCTAAAAAACATTTTTTAAACTCTTCTAAATTGTCCATTAAGCGAGAATATTTGTGCGCTTGCCAGATCACTACAATCTTTTCTTGCGTGTTCAATAAGTTAGCATAAATCCTAGCGCTTTTTAAAGTGGCGCTGATTTCAGTGGGGTGGTGGGCGTAATCATCAATGAGGATGAGCGCGTTTTTTTGCAAAATATCAAAGCGTTTTTTAATGCCTTTGAAATTCAATAAATTATTTCTAATTTCTTCTAAATTTAATTCATCTAAAGCGCTTAAAATCGCCAAACTCGCATTCGTAGCGTTATGTTCGCCTAACCCCCACACCAAAAAAGCCCCCAAATCTTTCAATTCAAATGAAGTGTAAGGCTCACCGTCTTTTAAAATGTATTGGATATTATAAATGTCTTTTTTTTCTAAAACAATAGCGTCTTTAGAATAGTTTTTTAAAAAAGGATCTTCTTTATAGATCACTCTTTTTTGAGCATGGTCTAAAAAATATTCATAAGCGAAGAAAAAACGCTCTAAATCGTGGTTATAATGCTCCAAATGTTCTGGCTCTGTGTTAGGCACAATCGCGGCATAAGGGTTAGAAAATAAAAAACTTGAATCGCTCTCATCGGCTTCAAAAACCAAGCTATCATTCGCGCTCTCTCGCACATTGGAATCAAACTCTTTAGAATGCGCCCCAATAATCGCTCCAAAAAAGGGGAAAATCGCGCTCAACATGGCGGTGATACTGCTTTTTCCATGGGCCCCGCACACGCTAAAAACGCGCTTGTCTTTAAGGATAGAATACAAAGCGTCTTTACGAGATAAAATAGGGATTTCTAATTCCCTAGCCCTTTGTATTTCTGTGTTGTCTTCTTTAATAATGGCTGAATGGATGATGGCATCTTGATTTTTAATCGCCTTTGGATCATGCGGGATATTGATTTCTACGCCTAAAGCTTTCAAATACTTAACGCTGGGGCTTATGGCAATATCAGAGCCGCTGATTGTAGCCCCTTGCGCTTTAAGGTATTTGGCTAAACCTGAAATGCCAATCCCCCCTATACCGATAAAATGGATCTTGCAATCTTGCAGGTTTTTGAGTAAAACTTTTGGGGTTTCAAGCATGATTTTCTCGATAAGTTTCTATGATTTCTAAAGGCTTTTCTAAAAGGGGGGTGTCATAGACAAGGGCTAAACGCACGCAATCAGCACCGATATGATTACGCCCTAAATACAAAGCCGGTAAAGTGGTAATGCCTTCGTTTTGATAAAGCGTTTTGGCAAAATTTTCGCCGTTTTGAACGGGCAGATACACATAAAAACTATAAGGATAAATGAGCGTGTCTTTAAAGATTTTTCGCGCTAGTTTCAAATTATTCGCATAAATATTGCGGAAAAATTCTGCATGCGCATCATCTAGCCAAGCCGCTTCACTAGCCTTTTGGATCGCATTAGCGCTCGTATAGCCTAAATAGGTACGAAACGCTTTGTATTTTTCTAAAATGCTGCTATCCCCAGCGATAAAGCCACTCCTTAGCCCTGGAGCGCTGGAGCGTTTGGAGAGCGAATGGATAACCAAAACATTTTTAAACGCTTCATTACCAATAAGCATGCAAGCTTCTAAAAGCGAAGGGGGAGGCGTATTTTCATAAATTTCACTATAACATTCATCATTGATTAAAATAAAATCATGTTTTAATGCGAGTTTGACCCAACTAATCAGCTCTTCTAAAGAAAGGGTTCTTCCGGTGGGGTTGTTGGGGGAATTTAAGATCACTAAATCCACTTCTTGCAATTCTTTTTCATTCAAGCTTGGCGTGAAATCGTTTTCTTTAGTTAAGGGCATTAAAAGGCTTTTGGCTCTAGAAAATTGGGCTGATCCTTCATAGATTTGATAAAAAGGGTTGGGGTAGGCGATAGTGGGGTTTTGATGATCAAATAAAACAAAACTAGGGAAATTGAATAACACTTCCCTAGATCCTAGCGTGGAGATTAATTCGTTTTCTTTCAATTCTATCTTAAAACGGCGTTTAAAAAAACCTCTTTGAGCCGCTCTCAAACTCTCTTCAAACGCGCTTTTAGGGTAGATATTGAGCGAATGGGTGTGGCTTTTAAGAGCGTCTTGAATGAATTTGGGCGTTTCAAATCGTGGCTCGCCGATGCCTAAATCTAGCCCCTTTTTTTTAGGGGTGATTTCTTTAAACAAGACTCTTAATCGTTCAAAAGGATAAGGCTCAAAGGTCATAGGGCTACTTTAATCTTAAAATGGAATAGTTAATCTTACCTAAAATTTAAGCGTTATGGTGTGAAACCACTAAGAAAGAGTATAATAGCGAGTGAGAATTTAACTGATGAAGAGGTTTAATGCTAGAAAACAGAGTGAAGACCAAGCAAATTTTTATCGGTGGCGTGGCCATAGGGGGTGATGCTCCCATAAGCACGCAAAGCATGACCTTTAGTAAAACCGCTGATATTGAAAGCACTAAAAATCAAATTGACAGACTCAAACTCGCCGGGGCTGATTTAGTGAGGGTGGCGGTGAGTAATGAAAAGGACGCCCTAGCCTTAAAAGAATTGAAAAAAGTGTCCCCTTTGCCTTTAATCGCTGATATTCATTTCCATTATAAATTCGCTCTCATTGCCGCTCAAAGCGTGGATGCGATCAGGATTAACCCCGGAAACATCGGATCTAAAGACAAAATCAAAGCGGTGGTTGATGCTTGCAAAGAAAAAAACATTCCTATAAGAATTGGCGTGAATGCTGGGAGTTTAGAAAAGCAGTTTGATCAAAAATACGGACCCACCCCAAAAGGCATGGTAGAAAGCGCTTTGTATAACGCCAAACTTTTAGAAGATTTGGATTTTACTGATTTTAAGATTTCTTTAAAAGCGAGCGATGTGATGCGCACCATAGAAGCTTATAGGATGCTACGCCCTCTTGTGATCTATCCTTTCCATTTGGGGGTTACTGAAGCGGGTAATCTTTTTAGCTCCAGTATCAAATCCGCCATGGCTTTAGGGGGGCTTTTAATGGAGGGCATTGGGGATACGATGCGCGTATCCATCACAGGGGAATTAGAAAATGAAATCAAAGTGGCTAGAGCGATTTTACGCCATAGCGGGCGTTTGAAAGAAGGGATTAATTTGATTTCTTGCCCCACTTGCGGGCGTATTGAAGCCAATTTAGTGGATATGGCGAGCAAGGTAGAAAAACGCCTAAGCCACATTAAAACCCCTTTAGACATTAGCGTGATGGGGTGCGTGGTGAATGCTTTAGGTGAAGCCAAACATGCAGACATGGCGATCGCTTTTGGGAATCGCAGTGGTTTGATCATTAAAGAGGGTAAAGTCATTCACAAATTGGCTGAAAAGGATTTGTTTGAAACTTTTGTGATAGAAGTGGAAAATTTAGCTAAAGAAAGAGAAAAAAGTTTAAAGGATTAGGCATGATCAATAAATTTAAAAATTTTGTGAGCAACTACCAGCAATCTAACCACTATAAAGAGCCTTTAGGCTTTGGTATTGCCAGAGTGGATATTGCCCCTATTTCTAAAAAGATTTTATGCACCACTTACCCCGTTTTGAACTGGAAAGATGAAAATTTAGGCTCTTATGCGGTGTTTTGCAACTCGCTTTCTAAAGAAAAAATCCTAAAAGAGAGCGCGAGCGAGCGCATTATTGAGATTGATGAAAGTTTTGTGTTAAAAGCGCTGGATTTTTATACGCCCTTTTTGAATGAAGCCTATTCCAATAAAATGACTCATAAAAACATCCAAGTGGTTTTAGAGCTTTTAAAAGCTTTAGAAGAAAATCGTTTGAAAAATAGCGATGGGGAGTCTCTTTATCGCTTGGTGATCTTGTATGAAGATAAGCCTTGCGAGAGCGTGGAGAGCGCGTATATGAAACTTTTAGCGCTCTCTTTAGGTAAAGCCCCTTTAAGGAGTTTGAATTTAGAGGGTATTTTTAACCAGCTTTCTAATGCGGCTTGGAGCGGCAACAAGCCTTATGAATTAGAATGGCTTAGAATGAACGAAGTGGCTTTAAAAATGCAAGGCAATTTTCCTAGCATTGATTTTATAGATAAATTCCCACGCTATTTGATGCAATTAATCCCTGAGTTTGACAATATCCGCTTACTGGATAGCTCAAAAACGCGCTTTGGAGCGTATTTAGGAACTGGTGGTTACACTCAAATGCCCGGGGCTAGTTATGTGAATTTTAACGCAGGGGCTATGGGAGTGTGCATGAATGAGGGGCGTATTTCTTCATCGGTGGTGGTGGGAGCAGGCACTGATATTGGTGGGGGAGCGAGCGTTTTAGGCGTTTTAAGCGGAGGGAATAACAACCCCATTAGCATCGGAAAAAATTGTTTGCTAGGGGCTAATAGCGTTACCGGAATTAGTCTAGGCGATGGCTGTATTGTGGATGCAGGCGTTGCGATACTAGCTGGGAGCGTGATAGAAATTGAAGAAAATGAGTTTAAAAAACTTTTAGAAGTGAATAGCGCTTTAGAAAAACATGCCAATAATCTTTACAAAGGCAAAGAGCTTTCCGGCAAAAATGGCGTGCATTTTCGTTCCAATAGCCAAGATGGTAAGCTGATTGCTTTTAGGAGCGTGAAAAAAATTGAGTTGAATCAAAACCTGCATTAAGGATTAAAAGAATGCTCAAAAAAAGTTTGTTATTGCTTATTTTTTTAATCTTACAGCTTAGCGGCGCTGAAGAAAACAATCAAGCCCAAAAAAACACGCCCCCTGAATTAAACCCCGCTAACGCTAAGGGCGCGCCAAACCCTAACGCCCAGATCACCCCTAAAAACGATAATTCTAATCTGTTAGACAAATTAGGATCGCCTGAAAACGCTCAAACCGAGCTTTCTGCCGGTATTGAATTGGCTAAAAAGGGCGATTATCAAGGGGCTTTTAAGCTTTTTTCCCAATCGTGCGATAATGGCAATGCGGCCGGGTGTTTTGCAGTGGGGGCGATGTATGCTAATGGGGTAGGGATCCAAACGAACCGATTAAAAGCCGCTCGCTATTATGAAATGGGTTGCAGTGGGGGCGATGCGACCGCTTGCGCGAATCTGGCTCAAATGTATGAAAACAAGAAAAATGCGGATACGAACGACAAAGAAAACGCTCTCCAATTGTATGCGGTGGCTTGTCAAGGGGGGGATATGATCGCATGCAATAATTTGGGCTGGATGTTTGCTAACGGGAGTGGAGTCCCCAAAGATTATTACAAAGCGATGGGTTATTATAAGTTTTCATGCGATAATGGGAATGATATGGGGTGTTATAATCTGGGCTTGATGTCTAATGTGAATAATATTTATGGCATTGATAAGGCCAAGCTCAGTCAAGTGGATTTGAATTATTTGGCGTGTAACGCTGGGGATATGATGGGGTGTGCGAATTTAGGCTGGATTTATGCGAATGGGGATTTAGGGGCTCCTTTGAATAACCACTATGCGGCGAAATATTTTCAAATGGCATGCGATGGGGGGATTTTGGGGAGCTGTAACAATTTAGGCGTGCTGTATCAAAAGGGCTTAGGCGTGCCTCAAGACGATCAAAGGGCTTTGGATTTATTCTCGTATGCATGCGATAATGGTTTTGAGTCAAGCTGTCGTAATTACGGGAATTTCAAAGAGCATTTATTGCGCGTGAATCCTAATTACGGGCGCTTGTTCATGCCGTATCATTCTTATGAGATACCCTAGTAATAGCCATTTCTTAATCAATTCAGCCACAAATTGCGGTTTTTTCAAAAGTTTAAGCTCTTTTTTTTTTTTTTGATTTAATACTCGGTGTGATTTTGATCTTATTTAAAAGGAAGAGCTATGAAAGCAACACAAAGCACCATTAACGACTTTTTTGCCTTAACAGGCACGATATTTTCTATCCCTGTATATCAGAGGAACTACACTTGGGCAGAAGAAAATTGTGAAAAATTCCTGCAAGATATTGTCAGTATTTCTCAAAATAAGAAAACGCATTTCATGGGTTCTATCACTTATATTTTGCATTTGATTGATGATGAAAAGAGCTTAAGACAACTGCAAGAATTTGTCATCATTGACGGGCAGCAAAGGGTTACTACCATCATGCTTTTGCTTAAAGCCATAGAAACAAAGATACAAAATGAAGGGATAAAAAAAGAGATTGATAATCTACTCAATCTTTCGGGACAAAGGTTGCGCCTAAAGCCCATTAAAAGCGACAAAGAAGCCTTTGATTTAGTCATGCAAAATCGATCGCATGAACTGCAAGGTGTATCACACATTAGGAATAATTATAGATTTTTCACCAAAGAGCTTGAAAATTATATCAGCAAAGGGTATCGCATAGAAGAGATTTATGGGGCGTTTTTGCGGCTTAAAATCGTAGCCATAGGCTTAGAGTTGGGCGAAGACGATCCGCAAGTGGTGTTTGAAAGCATTAACGCCACAGGCGTGCAACTAAAAGGGCTAGATCTCATCCGCAACTATCTGATGATGGGGGAAAATTCTGACAACCAAAAACATCTCTATGATACTTATTGGGTTCCTTTAGAAAATTGGCTTGGTGAAAAGGATTTGAATGATTTTATCAAAACTTATCTGAGAATCTATTTTGAAGATAAAGTCAAAGAGGGAGAGCGCGAAGTGTATTACGCGCTAAAAGACCACCACAGAGACAATTTCCCTAACGATATACAAGGTCTTATGAGCGATATGCGAGAGTATGGCAGAATCTATCAAATCTTTTTAGACAGAGATCATTATTTTTTAGAGCGTGGAGACTCGCAGCAGTTAGCGAATTTACGCTTGCGCATTAAAGATCTCGTAAAAATCAAATTTGGCGTGGCAAAGCCCTTTGTTTTGCGTTGTGCTAGAGATTTTGAAGAAGGCAAATTAGATTATGAAAATTTCTACGAAATTTTGCAAATCCTTATCAGCTACTTCGTGCGCAGAAGCGTGTGCGGAGATTCTACCCCTACGCTTACCAGAGTTCTTTATTCTTTACACAGACAGCTAGGGGAAAATGTTTCAGCCGATGCATTCAAGCGGTATCTGGGCAAGAGCGTTGGTCAAGCGGCGTTCCCCAATGACGATAAAATTAAAGCGGCGTTTGCTGTTCGTAACGCTTATTCAGCAAATCAAGCGTGCAAATTCATCCTGCTTGAGATAGAAAAATTAAGTAACGCCGAACCGCCCAAAGAAGAGAATTTAGAAGTGGAGCATTTCTACCCCCAAAAACCCACACAAGAATGGCGCGATAGGGTGGGGGACTATTTCACTTTTGAGCAAGACTACCTCAATAATTTTGGGAATCTGACCCTATCAGGGCAAAATCAAAAGCTTGGCAACAAACCTTACGAGGCAAAAATTGCGCTTATGGAACAACACAGCTCCTTGCATTTAAACGACTATTTCATCAATAACACCCATTCTTGGGGGATAGAGGAAGTGAAGGCTAGGAGCGAATATTTAGCGGATCAATTTTGTCAAGTGGAATTGTTTAAAGATCTGCCCAAAGAATACCGCACCAGAGAGATCAGTAAAACCCTTGATGATGACTTAACTTCCCATAATCTTCAAAGCGTCAGACTCCCCAATCAGCAAAGGAAAATAGTAAGAAACGCTAAGGAATTGGCTAACGCTGTCATAGACTACTTATTAGAAAACGCCAGAGAGGCCTTTGAAAGCTACACGGATGAAGCTCAAAGATACATTTGTTGGGATAAAGCAAAAGCGCAATTAAGGGATAGAGATGGCACTTTGGTTGTGCCTTTTGAAAAATACGGATTCTACTTTGTAAGCAATGCGAGTTATCAAACTACGGGCAGTAATCTTAAAGATCTCATCTTAGGCTGCGATCTCAATCCCAGAGACTTTATTGTGGAATAAACAAGCCCCCCAAAAAATGGGGGGGTTAAAAAGCCCTTATTTTAAAATCACTTACCAAAAGCTTGGCGCAAATGCGTGGTTAGGGAGTTAAGATACTGCTCCACTTGGGGGTTTTTCATCACATCGTTACAAATAAAAGTGGGCAGTGCTGAAAGCCCTAAAAACTGGAACGCTTTATGCAAATGCAAATACACAACATCCACGCCCACCCCTTCAAAAAATTCACTAGGATCGTTAAAGGCTTCAATGGGAGCGTTCCAGGTCAAGCTCAACATGTATTTTTTGCCCTGCATCAAGCCCCCTTTCCCGTAGTTTTTAGTGGGGTTTTGCGAACTTCTGCCATCGCTAGCATAAAGCTTCCCATGCCCTGAAGTGAAGACTTCATCAATGTATTTTTTCACAATCCAAGGCTCGCCCATCCACCAGCCAGGCATTTGCCAAATCGTCGCATCAGCGCTAAAGATTTTCTCCACCTCTTGGCTATGATCATAGCCCTTATCCACGATTGTTGTATCCACTTCTAGCCCCAAAGATTCTAGAGTCTTTTTTGCATGGTTGGCCAAGGTTTCATTGAGTTTCCCCCCAGAGCCCCCAAACGCTTTGGCCCCGTTAATGATGAGTACTTTTTTCATTTTGTTCCTTTTTTAATAAAATAGGGGGGAATTTTATCCAAATGAAACTTAATATTAAAGAAATTCCCTCAATCTCAATAAAAACTAAAAAACAATCAATTGCCACTACATTATTTTTATTATGTTAAGATAATGAAAATTTCTATTTGAGGAATGGCGATGTTCTACGATGAAAAAAAGACTTATCAAAAGATTGAAGAACGCCTTGATATCATTCGTTCGTTTAACGCTCATAACGAGCATAAAAACTTGCAAGACGAGTTTAAGGGGGCGGGCATTTCTAGGCGTGATTTATTGAAGTGGGCGGGCATGATGAGCACAGCGTTAGCTTTGCCGGCCAGTTTTACCCCCTTGACTTTGAAAGCGCTAGAAGTGGCTAACAGATTGCCCGTGATCTGGTTGCACATGGCAGAATGCACCGGCTGTAGCGAGAGTTTGTTAAGGAGTGCAGACCCCACCATTGATAGCATTATCTTTGATTACATCAACCTAGAATACCATGAGACCATTATGGTAGCGAGCGGTTTTCAAGCCGAAAAAAGCTTGCATGACGCCATAGAAAAACATAAAAACAATTACATTTTAATGGTAGAAGGCGGTATCCCCCAAGGCACAGAATACTTTCTCACTCAAGGCCCAAACGCTGAAACGGGAGCTGAAGAGTGCAAGAAAGCCGCCCAACACGCAGCCGCTATTTTTGCCATAGGCACATGCTCAAGTTTTGGGGGCGTGCAAGCGGCTTACCCTAACCCCTCTAACGCGCAACCCTTGCATAAAATCATTGATAAACCCGTGATCAATGTTCCCGGTTGCCCGCCTAGTGAAAAAAATATCGTGGGCAATGTGCTTTATTACTTGATGTTTGGGGCTCTCCCTAAATTGGATGCCTATAACCGCCCCTCTTGGGCTTATGGGAACAGAATCCATGATTTGTGCGAAAGGAGAGGGCATTTTGATGCGGGCGAATTTGTGGAACATTTTGGCGATGAAAACGCTAAAAAGGGTTTTTGCTTGTATAAAATGGGCTGCAAAGGGCCTTACACTTTCAACAATTGCTCCAAACTCCGCTTCAATTCACACACTTCTTGGCCCATAGGTGCAGGGCATGGGTGCATAGGGTGTTCTGAGCCTAATTTTTGGGACACGATGAGTCCTTTTGAAGAGCCTTTGGCGAATCGCTCCATTAAAACCGCCTTTGATGGCTTAGGGGCTGATAAAGTAGCGGATAAAGTCGGCACGACTTTGCTGAGTGCAACCGCTATTGGCATTGCCGCGCATGCGCTCCTTTCTAAAGCGATCAAAAACAAGTAATAAGGGATTAACATGTCAAAAAAAATAATAGTCGATCCTATCACCAGGATTGAGGGGCATTTAAGGATTGAAGTGATCGTAGATGATGATAATGTGATCACCGATGCGTTTTCTTCTTCTACGCTTTTTAGGGGGCTAGAGACCATTATTAAGGGCAGAGACCCACGAGATGCAGGCTTTATCGCTCAAAGGATTTGCGGGGTATGCACTTATTCGCATTATAAGGCCGGTATCACGGCGGTAGAAAACGCTCTAGGCATCACCCCCCCATTAAACGCACAATTGGTGCGATCTTTGATGAACATGGCGTTGCTTTTTCATGATCATGTGGTGCATTTTTATACTTTGCATGGGCTTGATTGGTGCGATATTATGAGCGCTTTAAAAGCCGATCCCATTCAAGCGGCAAAACTTTCTTTCAAATACAGCCCTTATCCCATTAATACCGGTGCGGGTGAATTAAAAGCGGTTCAAAAACGCTTGAATGATTTCGCTAAAAGCGGATCGTTAGGGCCTTTTAGTAACGGCTACTATGGGCATAAAACCTATCGTTTAAGCCCAGAACAAAATCTAATCGTCTTAAGCCACTACCTCAAGCTTTTAGAAATCCAAAGGGAAGCGGCGAAAATGACCGCTATTTTTGGGGCCAAACAGCCTCACCCACAAAGCCTAACGGTGGGGGGTGTTACGAGCGTTATGGATATATTGGATCCGACGAGATTGGCTGAATGGAAGAGCAAATTTGAAGTGGTGGCCAATTTCATCAACCATGCTTACTACCCGGATTTAGTGATGGCGGGCGAAATGTTCGCTAATGAGCCATCCGTTATTAAAGGCTGTGGCTTAAGGAATTTTATCGCTTATGAAGAAGTGTTGCTTGGGAGGGATAAATACCTTTTGAGTAGTGGGGTGGTGCTTGATGGGGATATTTCCAAACTGCACCCCATTGATGAGAGTTTGATTAAAGAAGAAGTTACGCATTCTTGGTATCAATACGAAAATACTAAAGAAGCACAACTCCACCCTTATGACGGGCAAACTAACCCGCATTATACCGGTTTAAAAGACGGCGAGAGCGTGGGGATTGAAAATAAAATCATTCCTGCTAAAGTGCTTGACACTCAAAATAAATATTCTTGGATAAAATCGCCCAGATACGATAGTAAGCCCATGGAAGTAGGCCCTTTAAGTTCCGTAGTGGTGGGTTTAGCGGCGAAAAACCCTTATGTTACTGAAGTGGCTACTAAGTTTTTAAAAGACACTAAACTGCCTTTAGAGGCGTTGTTTTCAACGCTTGGGCGCACGGCTGCAAGGTGTATTGAAGCTAAAACTATCGCTGATAATGGCCTTTTAGCGTTTGATGCGCTAGTGGAAAATCTAAAAAGCGATCAAAGCACTTGCGCTCCTTATCATATTGATAAAAATCAAGAATATAAAGGGCGCTACATTGGTCAAGTGCCAAGGGGCATGCTAAGCCATTGGGTGCGTATTAAAAACGGCGTGGTGGAAAATTATCAAGCGGTGGTGCCTTCTACTTGGAATGCGGGGCCTAGAGATTCTAAAAATCAAAGGGGGGCTTATGAAATGAGCTTGATTGGCACTAAAATCGCTGATTTAACCCAGCCTTTAGAAATCATTAGGACTATCCATTCTTTTGACCCATGCATCGCATGCTCGGTGCATGTGATGGATTTTAAAGGGCAGTCTTTAAACGAGTTTAAAGTAGAGCCTAATTTCGCTAAATTCTAAAAAGGGTTACGCATGGATAAAATGAATAAGGTCGTTTTACACAAAGAATATTCAGGTTTTGTGCGCTTTTTCCATTGGGTTAGGGCTTTGAGTATTTTTTCTTTAATCGCTACAGGGTTTTACATCGCTTACCCTTTTTTGCAGCCTAATTCCAGCTTTTATAAAGGGGTGTATCTTTTACAAGCTTATGTGCGCTCTTTTCATGTCATGTTTGGGTTTTTGCTCATTAGCGCATTAATCTTTAGAACCTATCTTTTTTTCACTAAAGAAAGCTTGATGGAGCGCAGGAGTTTTAGCCAACTTTTAAGCCCAAAAGCCTGGATTGATCAGATGAAAGCGTATTTTCTTATCAGCGGCAAGCCTCACACTAAAGGAGCGTATAACCCTATCCAACTCGTGGCTTATTCTACTTTGGTTGTTTTGATAGTGTTGATGAGCTTGAGCGGGGTGGTGCTGTATTATAATGTCTATCATGCGGGGCTTGGAGCGTTTTTAGGAAGCGCTTTTAAGTGGTTTGAAGCACTTTGTGGGGGGTTAGCGAATGTTCGTTTTATCCACCACTTAGCGACTTGGGGGTTTATTTTGTTTGTCCCTGTGCATGTTTATATGGTGTTTTTCCATTCTATCAGGTATGAAAGTTCGGGGGCGGATTCTATGATTAATGGCTATGGTTATACCAAAGAATGAGTCAAAAAATCCTAATTCTAGGCATTGGCAATATCCTTTTTGGCGATGAAGGCATTGGGGTGCATCTAGCCCACTATCTCAAAAGAAATTTTTCTTTTTTCCCTAGCGTGGATATTATAGATGGGGGGACTATGGCGCAACAGCTCATTCCTTTAATCACTTCGTATGAAAAGGTTTTGATTTTAGACTGCGTGAGCGCTAAAGGCGTTGAGATAGGATCAGTCTATGCTTTTGATTTTAAGGACGCCCCTAAAGAAATCACATGGGCTGGGAGCGCGCATGAAGTGGAAATGCTACACACTTTAAGGCTCACGGAGTTTTTAGGGGATTTGCCTAAAACTTTTATCGTGGGGCTTGTGCCTTTTGTGATAGGGAGCGAGACCACTTTCAAGCTTTCAAGCGAAATGTTAAACGCTTTAGAAACAGCCTTAAAAGCCATAGAAACCCGACTCAACGCATGGGGGGTTAAAATGCAACGCACCGATCATATCGCTTTAGAGTGTATCGCTGAACTTTCTTATAAGGGTTTTTGAATTGGCGTTTGTTTTTCTTTTTAAATGCGTTAATGAAGAAACAAGCCTGAATTTTACGCCCCTTTTAGAGCGAATGGCATGCAATTTGCAAGCACGTTTTTATAGCGTTTATAAGGATAATACCACTTCTTTCTACCTCCAAGCGAGCGCTGAAACCACTTTAGAATTCGCGCAAAAATTAAGCGAGATCTTACCCTTTTCTTTAGATTTTAGCTTTTTGTCTTTAAAGGAAATCACAGAGCCTTTAGATGAAAATCTTTTCCAAACAACAAGCCTTTCAAAACCCCTTTTTATGAACGCTAAAGAGCATCAAGATTTTTTAGACAAAAATTCATCTTTATATGCCAATGCGTTGGGTTTTGTTAAAAACGCCGCTTTTAAGGGGGCTATAATCCATAGCCCTAAAGAGCTTATAGATTGCTTAACCCAATTAAAAGGCATGCTCAAAACACAGGATTTTACCCCTATTTTCACTTCTAGGGGGGCATTATCCCTTTCTTTAAAAAAGCTCTCTCCAAGCGTTATTTTTAGCGATCTTTCTAGCGTTTTGAGCTGCACTAAATTGCCTTTAGAGGACGCTAAATATTTAGCCAGTTTGGAAAAACCCTCTATCAAAGCCTCTTTAAAAAGCGTGTTTAAGGACACTTTTAAAAACGATGAAATCATAGCCCAACTACCCTTTGACCCCATATTGAATTTATTGTGCCGTATTTTACAAGATGAGGGGATAGAATTTGTCTTTATGCATGAAAGCCATTCTTGTGAAGCGCTGTTACATTATGAAGCGCTTTTTAAAACCCCTAAACGCTTGATCACGCCCACTAAAAAATTCGTGCTAGAAAACCATCTTTCAACCCTTCCCTTTAAAGATGAATTAGAGTTTTTAAGCACAACCCCCAATTCTATTGTGTTGTATTTTAGTTTCAAGCGCCCTACAAGGTTGTTATTGCATGCTAATGGTTCTTTAAAAACGCTTTTAAGCGTTAAATTTGATTTCAATCAAATATTTAACCTCCTCAAACAAGATGAAAAAGCCTCCAGAATGCTACAAAACTACGCGGCTAAATTCCCTGATTTTTACGCGCGCATTGTAGAGCTTTCTCAATACAATCTAGGGGGTGCGAATTTATTGGATTTTTTTCGCATTTTAGGGTTTGTTTTGGGTTATAGCGAGGATTTTTGCACGCAGAGCGTTATTTCTTTGGCTAAAGAATGCTTACGCCCTAAAGGCCCTAGGATTGATTATAAAATCCTTAAAGACAATTCTTTCAAAATGGCTTTAAATTTTTCAAAGATCATGCACAGCGCGATGAGTTTCAGGCTCGCGGGCGTGGAAAATGAAATTTTGAGTTTGGGGATTTTGGATTCTTTAGCGGAGTTTTTAGGGAATTTCATTTGGGATAACGCGCAAAATTTTAGCGTTCAAGAAGTAACGATCGCTGGGGATTTCTTTGGCGAAAAAGTGTTTTTGGATTTGTTTGTGCGGTATTTCCCTAAAACCCTCGCTCTTAAAACGCATGAGTTTTTGGATTATGAATAAGGGCTTAAAAGCGGATGTGCATCATCAACCCGCCGTCCATGTATTGGGTTTTTTTGCTTTTAGTCCTTTCAAAATAAGGCCCAAAAGACAGAGCTTTATTGAAATTAACAATCGGCACGCTCACCCCTTCGGCGATGTTATTTTTAGCGAGTTGTTTGTAAAGTTTTTTGTCGCTTTTTTTATGGCTTTTAAGGTTAGGGCTTTTTTCTAAATCTATGCCTTCTAAAGCGCTATTTTTAGTGAAATCATAAAGCTTTTTGTCGTTTTTATGGTTTTTATGGAGTTTGTAAAACTTTTTACCGCTCTTTTTGTCGTTTTTGGTTTCGGTTTCTAAATCTGTTGCGAACGCACTACTATAAGCCATAAGCGATACAAAAAATAAATTTCTAACTATACGCATAAGAATATCTCCTCTTAATATAGTCTTTTTCTATCACACCACCCTAGCATGTTAGAAATAACCATTAGAAAACACAAGCGTGTTTGAGTAAAAACGCCAACACCACCACGCTTTCTAAAGCCGCTCAATCAATAAAAAGCGTAAGGGAAGTATCCAGGCGCTCCATACCCATAAGGCCCATAAGGCATGAGACCTGACCCATAAGGCATGAAACCATAGGGCATGTAATAATAAGGCATGTAATAGCCTCCATACATCCCGTTTTGCATGGGCGAATTGAGGTTATCCACTGAATTGTAAAAGCCGTTTAAAGAGCCATAAGCGTTATAATTAGTGAAACGATTGATTAAAGGCGTGGTGCGTGCATCAATAGTGGCGTTTTCTTGCTGGATGGCTTTTTCTTCTCTGGCGACTTCTTGGGCTTTGGTTTCTTTAGGATCTTTAACCAGCACTTCTTCTATAGGCACATTCGCCCCACAAGCGCTTAACAGATAGGCTAAAAGACCGGTGTTTAAAAAAAGAACGACTTTAGAAAGATGAGCGGATTGGTTGGGTAAAAAAGTTTTATTGTTTTGATGCATGGGTTTTCCTAAATTTTAAAATAACTAAAGATTAACATGTTTTTGATTTAATGTTGGTTAAGCGGTGGTTTTTAGGGTTATTTCATTTTAACTTTGTTTTTCATTAAAACCCCATACTAAAATCTTATTTTATGATAAAATACCTAGCAATAATATCAAATCTTAAACCAAAGAAAAACCATGAAAAAAGCCCTCTTACTAACTCTCTCTCTCTCGTTTTGGCTCCACGCTGAAAGGAACGGATTTTATTTAGGTTTAAATTTTGCAGAAGGAAGCTATATTCAAGGACAAGGTAGCATCGGCGAAAAAGCTTCAGCAGAAAACGCCTTAAATCAAGCGATCAATAACGCAAAAAATTCATTATTCCCTAACACAAAAGCCATAAGAGATGCAGAAAGCGCCTTAAATGCAGTGAAAGATTCAAACAAAATCGCTAACCGATTCGCAGGAAATGGCGGGTCTGGCGGTATTTTCAATGAACTCAGCTTGGGGTATAAATATTTTTTGGGCAAAAAAAGGATTATAGGGTTTAGGCACTCTCTTTTTTTCGGTTACCAACTTGGTGGCGTTGGTTCTGTTCCTGGCAGCGGTTTAATAGCTTTTTTACCCTATGGTTTCAATACGGATTTGCTCATTAATTGGACTAACGATAAGCGAGCGTCCCAAAAATATGTTGAACGAAGGGTAAAAGGGCTCTCTATATTTTACAAAGATATGACCGGCAGAACGCTAGACGCTAATACATTAAAAAAAGCATCAAGGCATGTATTTAGAAAATCTTCAGGGCTTGTGATTGGCATGGAACTAGGGGGTAGCACTTGGTTTGCAAGCAACAATCTCACCCCTTTCAATCAAGTCAAGAGCCGCACGATTTTTCAGTTGCAAGGAAAATTTGGCGTTCGTTGGAATAATGATGAATACGATATTGATCGCTATGGCGATGAAAACTATCTTGGAGGTTCTAGTGTTGAATTAGGGGTTAAAGTGCCAGCTTTTAAAGTCAATTACTATAGCGATGATTACGGGGATAAATTGGATTATAAAAGAGTGGTGAGCGTTTATCTTAACTATACATATACTTTTAGACGCAAACATTAAAAATGTGCTTTTTATCGCTCTTTGATTGTTTGTCTTAAAAAACGCTTTTGAGTATTTTTACCAACGCTTTATTGAAACAAAGCCTTAGCTTGAAACTCTTCAAAGCCTTTTTTTCTCAGTTGGCATGCCGGGCATTTATCGCAGCCATAGCCATAAGCATGCAAAATCTTTCGCTCTCCTTGGTAGCAGGTGTGCGTTTCTTTGATGATTAGATCTAAAGCCCCTAAATCTTTAGCCATTTGAAATTCTTGCGCTTTATTTAAAAACATTAAAGGCGTTACGATTTTAATCGCCGTGTTTGAGCCTAAATTTAGGGCATGCTCGATGCTTTTAATAAAATCTTCTTTACAATCCGGATAGCCGCTAAAATCCGCTTGTGAAACCCCTAAAGCGATGTTACTAGCCCCTAGTTTTTGCGCGTAAGAATGCAAAAGGGTGATAAAAATAGCGTTACGATTAGGCACAAAAGAGTTGGGTAAATCTTTATTTTGTGCATGCGAATGCCCCATTAAATCGTTAGAGTTTTTAAAAAGCGCGGAGCGGGTGATATTCTCTAAAAAATCTAATGGGATGATTTCATAAGGGAGTTGTAAAAGAGAAGCGATTTTTTGAGCGCATTCTAATTCCACAGAGTGTTTTTGCGCATAATCAAACCCCACTAAACAGACTTTTTTAAAACGCTTTTTCGCCCATACAGCCAAAGTGGTGCTGTCTTGCCCGCCGCTAAAACCGATCACGCAAATTTCTTGTTCCATCAAAATTCCTTAAAAATTCTAAAAAGATATAATAACACAAAGAAGTTTTAAGAGTAAAAGCGTGTTTGAGTTAGAAGAAGGATTAAAAGAATTGTTTGAAATTTATGAAAAATCCCCTTATGAGCTTTACTTGGTAGGGGGGTGCGTGCGCGATTGTTTGATGGGCATTACCCCAAAAGATTACGATTTAACCTCAAACGCTTTGGTGAGTGAGAGTAAAGAGCTTCTTTTAAAGCGCCATTTTAGGGTGCTAGAAACCGGTATCAAACATGGCACGATCACGGCTCTTAAAAACCATCAAAGCTATGAAATCACAACCTTTAGAATGGAAAAGGGGCATATCAAGCACCGAAAGCCTAAAGAATTGGTTTTTAGCGCTCATTTAACAGACGATTTAAAGCGGCGCGATTTTAGCATGAACGCAATCGCTTATAGCCCTACAAAAGGGCTGATTGATCCTTTTAAAGGGCAGAATGCGATTGAAAATCAAATAATTGGATGCGTGGGGGGAGCGCGATTAAGGTTTTTTGAAGACACTTTAAGGATTTTAAGAGCGTTGCGATTTAGCGCAACTTTAGGCTTTAAGATAGCGCCAAGCACTAAAGAAGCGGTTTTTGCGTGTAAGGATTTGTTAAAACACCTCTCCAAAGAACGCTTACAAAGCGAGTTGAATAAGCTTCTTATGGGGAAAAACGCCTATGAAGTGGCTAAAGAATATCAAGAAATTTTGGAGTTGGTTATTCAAGAAAAAATAGAAAATTTAGGGTTTTTAAAAAACGTGCCTTTGAATTTGGAATTAAGATTGTTAGGGTTTTTTAAGCATCAAAAAAGTTTAGAAAATCTACGATACCCTAAAAAAACTTGTGTTTTATTCGCTCAAGCTAAAGAATGCCATAAAGCTTTTTCAAATATTCATAGCAAAACAGAGTTAAAGTTTTTATTGAAAGACTACGATTTAGAGCCTTTTAATTTGGCTTTAGATTTTTATGCACTAGAAAACCCCAAACACGCTTTAAAAATCAAAGGCTTGTTAAAAGAAATCTTTGATTCTAACGAGCCTTTTAAAAAAGAACACTTGGCCCTTAAGGGCGGCACGCTTCAAAGCTTGGGTTACCAGCATCAAAAAATCGGCGAAATTTTAAACGCATGCTTAGATTTAGTCATCGCTAACCCTAAAAATAACGCTTTAGAATGGCTGATTGAATGGGTTAAGGGTCATTATTTACCTAATGATGCTATAAATCTTTCGCCAATAGGCAGAAGAAATTAAAAACAGAGAAAACATGATAACGATGAATGCGATTCAATGGCCTGAAAAATGGATTCCAGGAGAGACTGATAATTTTGTGTCCAATGAAGTCATTGTCAAAGGTTTGGATTTTAATAAAGTGGTGCAACACTTAAGAGATGCGTCTTGTTGGGAAAAGTATTACAAAAATTCAGGGAATGTCCACATGCATAATCAAGACAATACCATTCTTAAAGACAAGACTCGTTTCCGCTTTGAAACTTTTGGCTTTTTGGTGGAAGCAGAAGTGGAAGAGTTTGAATTGAAAGACGCTATTTTGCGTTTGGCTTGGAGAGGTTGGAATGAAGCTAAAGGTGATGAGTATCTTGAAGTGTATCACGCATGGCTAGTTGAAAAATTAGATAATGATCGTGTGCGTATTTTAACCCAAGAAAGCCAATCAGGAGTCCCTGCTAAAGCTTTAGCGAAATCTGTGCCTAATGCGATGTTAAACGGCCATCAAGCTTGGTTAGATGGCTTAGTGGCGTATTCACGCTAATAAGTGAGGATTGGATGAAAATCGGATGGATTGGATTAGGGGCTATGGGGACTCCTATGGCGACTCGTTTGCACGATGCAAATTTAGAAGTGTCGGTTTATAACCGAACAGAGAGCAAAGCAGCCCCTTTAAAGGAAAAAGGCGTAGCGGTTTATACTAGCCCCATAGATTTAGCCGATAAAGTTGATTTGGTTTTTATCATGCTTTCGGATAAAACGGCGATTGATGCCGTTTTAGCACCAAAATTTTGGGAACAGATGTCTGAAAAAATCGTGGTGAATATGAGTACTATCGCCCCTTTGGAGAGCTTATCTTTAGAAAAAACCGCTCAAAAGCATCAAGTAACTTACCTTGAAGCACCCGTTTCAGGATCGGTTGGCACAGCCAAAGCCGGGGCGTTATTGATTTTAGCGGCAGGTGAAAAAGAAGTGATCACTCAACTCAAACCTGTTTTGGCGCATTTGGGGAGTCAAACCTTTTATTTGGGTAAGATTGGTCAAGGGACAGGAGCTAAACTATCCATTAATAGCCTTTTGGCTCAAATGGGGGTTGCTTATTCAGAAGCTTTGCTATTAGCCAAACATTTAGGGGTTGATGCAGAGTCATTTTTGCAAATTATTGGCCAATCTGGCATGAATTCGTCTCTCTTTCAAGCTAAAAAAGGCATGTGGTTGCAAGATAATTATCCGGCCGCTTTCAGTTTGAAGCTCATGCTCAAAGACATTCGTTTAGCCAACAATGAAGCAGGAGAGGCGATTGAATTACCATTCTTATCCAAGGCGCAAGAACTTTATTCTCAAGCGGAAAAATCCGGTTTAGGCGAAATGGATATGGCAGCCGTTTATCATTATTTAGAAAAAGGAGATCATTAAAATGGACAGAGAACAAGTGGTTGCTTTACAGCACCAACGATTTGCTGCAAAAAAATACGATCCTAATCGTCGTATTTCCCAAAAGGATTGGGAAGCTTTAGTTGAAGTGGGGAGGTTAGCCCCTTCTTCAATCGGGCTTGAACCATGGAAAATGCTTTTATTGAAAAATGAACGCATGAAAGAAGATTTAAAACCGATGGCCTGGGGGCGCTTTTTGGTTTAGAGGGAGCGAGCCATTTTGTCATTTATCTTGCACGAAAAGGCGTTACTTATGACAGCGATTATGTTAAGAAAGTGATGCATGAGGTTAAAAAAAGGGATTATGACACCAATTCCAGGTTCGCTCAAATATTCAAAAATTTCCAAGAGAACGATATGAAACTCAATAGCGAACGATCTTTGTTTGATTGGGCTAGCAAGCAGACTTATATCCAAATGGCGAACATGATGATGGCAGAGGCCATGTTAGGGATTGATTCTTGCCCGATTGAAGGGTATGATCAAGAAAAAGTGGAGGCTTATTTAGAGGAAAAAGGCTATCTGAACACGGCAGAATTTGGCGTGTCGGTAATGGCTTGTTTTGGTTATCGTAACCAAGAAATCACCCCTAAAACCCGCTGGAAGACAGAAGTTATTTATGAAGTGATTGAATAAAAAACGCTTTTAGCTTTTTGATAATCAATCATAAAAAGCTTGGCGTTAGCCAAGCGCTAATCTCTTAAATAATGCCTATTCATGTTTATAAAAACAGAACTACCACAATATAATTAAGTATTCTTTAGGTATAATCAAAAACTATTTTTAAATAAAGGGTTTTTATGCTTCGTTTTGCGCCTTCGCCTACAGGGGATATGCACATAGGGAATTTAAGGGCAGCCATTTTCAATTACATTGTGGCCAAACAGCAACACAAACCCTTTCTCATTCGCATTGAAGACACGGACAAAGAGCGCAACATTGAAGGCAAAGACCAGGAAATTTTAGAAATTTTAAAGCTTATGGGGATAAGTTGGGACAAGCTCGTGTATCAAAGCCATAACATAGATTACCACAAAAGAATGGCAGAAAAATTACTGAAAGAAAATAAAGCGTTTTATTGTTATGCGAGCGCGGAGTTTTTAGAAAGAGAAAAAGAAAAAGCCAAGAATGAAAAACGCCCTTTTAGGTATTTAGACGAGTGGGCCACTTTAGAAAAAGACAAAAACCATGCCCCTGTGGTGCGTTTAAAAGCCCCAAATCATGTGGTGTCTTTCAATGATACGATTAAAAAAGAAGTGAAATTTGAGCCTGATGAATTGGATTCTTTTGTGCTTTTGAGAAAGGATAAAAGCCCTACTTATAATTTCGCTTGCGCATGCGATGATTTGCTCTATGAAATCAGTCTGATCATTAGAGGCGAAGATCATGTGAGCAACACCCCCAAACAAATCTTAATCCAGCAAGCTTTAGGCTCAAACGATCCGATTGTTTATGCACATTTGCCCATTATTTTAGATGAAACAAGCGGTAAAAAAATGAGCAAAAGAGACGAAGCGTCCAGCGTGAAATGGCTTTTGAATCAAGGGTTTTTGCCGGTTGCGATTGCGAATTACCTCATCACTATCGGTAATAAAGTGCCTAAGGAAGTTTTTAGCCTTGATGAAGCGATAGAATGGTTTAGTTTAGAAAATCTTTCTAATTCCCCGGCCCATTTTAATTTGAAATATTTAAAACACTTAAACCACGAGCATTTAAAGCTTTTAGACGATGAAAAGTTATTAGAACTCACTTCAATAAAAGATAAAAACCTCTTAGGGCTTTTAAGATTGTTTGTAGAAGAATGCGGCACGCTTTTAGAATTGAAAGAAAAAATTTCGTTGTTTTTAGAGCCAAAGGATATTGTTAAAACTTACGAGAACGAAGATTTTAAAGAGCGTTGTTTAGCGCTTTTTAACGCCCTAAAAAGCATGGATTTTCAAGCGTATAAGGATTTTGAAAGCTTTAAAAAAGAAGCCATGCGATTGAGTCAGCTTAAGGGTAAGGATTTTTTCAAACCTTTGCGCATTCTTTTAACCGGGAATTCGCATGGCGTTGAATTGCCGTTGATCTTCCCCTATATCCAAAGCCATTCTCAAGAAGTTTTAAGGCTAAAAGCATGATATTTTCCACTCTCCTTAACGCAGTAGCGGTGATTTTAAGCTCGCTCATTACGATTTACATGTGGGTAGTGATCATTTATTCGCTTATCAGCTTCGTGCAGCCTAACCCTAATAACCCCATCATGCAAATCCTCGCTCGTTTGTGTGAGCCGGTGTTTTATTTTTTACGCTCTAGATTCAAGCTGGTGTTTAACGGGTTGGATTTCGCTCCTTTAGTGGTGGTCATTGTGTTGAAATTTTTAGATTTAACCCTCATCCAATGGCTTTTTGCACTCGCCAAAAGCCTCTAAAGAAAATCATGCGTTTTTTGATGTTATTTTTTATCGGTGTGCTTGGCGTTGGTTTTTCTCAAACCGAGTTGGATTTAAAGGATTTAGAAAAAAAGCCCGCCGGGATTGTTAGGGATTATTATTTGTGGCGTTATATTAGCGATAAAAAAACGAGTTTAGAAAACGCTAAAAAAGCCTATGAATTGACCCAAAATAAAAACAGCACCCTACAAAAAGCCATGCAAGAAAAAGGCTCAGACAATTCAGAAAAAAGCCCTGATGTTAAAATGCCTGAAGATATTTATTGCAAGCAAATTACCTTAGAAAGCATGTTAGAAACAACAGACGCTTTCCAAGCGAGTTGTATCGCTATCGCTTTGAAATCAAAAATCAGAGATTTTGATAAAATCCCCCTTCAAACCTTTAAACCTTTACAAGAAAAAATCAAAGAGGCTTACCCCGTTCTTTATGAAGAATTAGAAATCTTGCAAAGTAAGAACGTGAGCGCTTCTTTGTTTAAGGCTAACGCGCAAGTGTTTAGCGCGCTCTTTAACCATTTGAGTTATGAAAAAAAGCTCCAAATTTTTGAAAAGCATATTCCGATTAAAGAGTTAAACCGCCTTTTAGATGAAGATTACCCGGCGTTTAATCGCTTGATCTATCAAGTCATCTTAGATCCTAAATTGGATCATTTTAAAGACGCTCTCGCTAAAAGTAACGCCACCCAAAACAACGCGCAAACCTTTTTTATCCTAGGGATTAACGAAATCTTGCACAAAAAACCCTCTAAAGCGTTCAAGTATTTTGAACGATCAGAAGCGGTGGTTAAAGACGATGATTTTTCAAAAGACAGAGCGATTTTTTGGCAGTATTTAGTCTCTAAAAAGAAAAAAACTTTGGAACGCCTTTCACAAAGCCCTGCCCTAAACCTCTATAGTCTTTATGCGAGCCGTAAACTCCAGACCACGCCCAGTTACCGCATCATTTCTCACATCCAGAATTTAAGTCAAGAAGACCCTCCTTTTAACACTTATGACCCTTTTTCGTGGCAAATTTTTAAGGAAAAAACCTTGAGTTTGAAAGATGAGAGCGCATTTAATGCGATGCTAAAAAGCCTGTATTATGAAAAAAGCGCCCCTGAATTGACCTATCTTTTAAGCCAACGCAATAAAGACAAGATTTATTATTATTTATCCCCTTATGAAGGCATTATTGAATGGCAAAATGTTGATGAAAGGGCTATGGCGTATGCGATCGCTAGGCAAGAAAGCTTTTTGCTCCCGGCAGTCATTTCGCGCTCGTTCGCTCTGGGGCTTATGCAAATCATGCCCTTTAATGTAGGGCCTTTCGCTAAACGCCTTGGCATGGATAACATTGATCTAAACGATATGTTTAACCCCAACATCGCTCTCAAACTTGGCAATTATTACTTGAATCATTTGAAAAAAGAATTCAACCACCCCCTTTTTGTCGCCTACGCTTACAACGCTGGGCCTGGGTTTTTAAGGAGGTGGTTAGAAAGCTCCAAACGATTTAAAGAAAAAAATCATTTTGAGCCATGGCTTAGCATGGAGCTTATGCCTTATAGCGAGACTCGCATGTATGGCTTTAGGGTCATGCTCAATTACTTGATTTATCAAGAAATTTTTGGGAATTTCATCCCTATTGATGGATTTTTAGAACAAACTCTTAACTCAAAGGACAAACCATGATTAAAAAATGCCTTTTTCCTGCCGCTGGCTATGGCACGCGCTTTTTGCCGATCACTAAAACCATTCCTAAAGAAATGCTGCCCATTGTGGATAAACCTTTAATCCAATACGCTGTAGAAGAAGCGATGGAAGCGGGCTGTGAAGTGATGGCGATCGTTACAGGCAGAAACAAACGAAGCTTAGAAGATTATTTTGACACGAGCTATGAAATAGAGCATCAAATCCAAGGCACTAACAAAGAAAACGCTCTAAAAAGTATTCGTAACATTATAGAGAAATGCTGTTTTTCCTATGTGCGCCAAAAGCAAATGAAAGGCTTAGGGCATGCGATTTTAACCGGAGAAGCCCTCATAGGCAATGAGCCTTTTGCAGTGATTTTAGCCGACGACTTATGCATAAGCCATGATCATCCTAGCGTGTTAAAGCAAATGACTTCATTGTATCAAAAATACCAATGCTCCATTGTAGCCATTGAAGAAGTGGCGTTAGAAGAAGTTTCAAAATACGGCGTAATTAGGGGCGAATGGTTAGAAGATGGGGTGTATGAGATTAAAGACATGGTAGAAAAACCAAGCCAAGAAGACGCCCCAAGCAATCTGGCCGTCATTGGGCGCTACATTTTAACCCCAGATATTTTTGATATTTTGCGTGAGACCAAACCGGGTAAAAACAATGAAATCCAAATCACAGACGCTTTACTCACTCAAGCCAAAAGAAAACGGATCATCGCTTACCAATTCAAAGGCAAACGATACGATTGCGGGAGCGTGGAAGGCTATATTGAAGCGAGTAACGCTTATTATAAAAAACGCTTATAAATCTTATCAACATGGGCAATTTGACTTATTACGCTTACATGTATTTGATCCTCTTTGTATGCTTGATCCCTGTGTTTTTAGGGGGGTTTGTTTGGAGGCTTTCTCGCCCCCCTTTAAAGCAAAATATTCCTAATAAAAACCTCTCTTTAGAAGATTTGAGCGAACAAGTTAAAAACCTTAAAAGTGCACCAGCTTTAGAAAAACTTAAAAACAGCTTCAATGAGCGTTTTAAAATTTGCCCTAAAGATAAAGAAACTCTGTGGCTAGAAACGATCCAAAAATTAGTCGCTTCAGAATTTTTTGAATTAGAAGACGCTATTAATTTTGGGCAAGAATTAGAAAACGCTAACCCTAATTACCGACAAAAAATCGCTAACGCTACCGGCTTAGCCCTTAAGAATAAAAAAGAAAAAGGATAGAATTGGATTTTTTAGAGATTGTAGGACAAGTCCCTTTAAAAGGGGGGGTAGAAATTTCAGGGGCGAAAAACTCCGCACTCCCCATTTTAGCCGCCACGCTTTTAAGCCAACAGGAAGTCAAAATCAAATCTTTGCCCCAAGTGGTGGATATAAAGGCGATGGCGTTATTGTTGCAAAATTTAGGCGCAGAATTAGAATGGCTTAACCCCCACACGCTCCAACTCAGCGCCAAATCCTTGCACCACACCGAAGCCACTTACGATTTGGTGCGTAAAATGCGCGCTTCCATTTTGGTTTTAGGCCCTTTATTAGCGCGTTTTAAAGAATGCTTAGTGAGTTTGCCCGGTGGGTGCGCTATAGGAGCAAGGCCTGTGGATTTACACCTAAAAGCGATGCAACAATTAGGGGCTGAAATCAAAATTGAGCAAGGCTATATCCACGCAAAAGCCCCTAAAGGCTTGAAAGGGAATGATATTTTATTTGATAAAATCAGCGTTACAGGCACAGAAAACGCCCTCATGGCAGCCAGTCTTGCTAAAGGGATCACGCGCATCATTAACGCCGCTAAAGAGCCAGAAATCGCTCAATTGTGCGCGTTTTTACAGAGTGGGGGGGTAGAAATTGAGGGCGTTGGTAGCAGCGAGTTAAAGATTAGAGGGGTTGAAAATGACGCTTTAAATTTAAAAGACATTCAAATCATACCCGATAGGATTGAAGCAGGCACTTATTTATGCGTGGGGGCTATCGCTAACAGCCAGCTTAAAATCAATCGCATCATCCCTAACCATCTTCAAGCGATCACTGATAAGCTCATAGAAATTGGTTTTTCGCTAGACATTCAAGAAAATTCTATAGAAATTTATCCGGCCAAAAAACGCCAAGCCTTTGAAATCACCACGAAAGAATACCCGGGCTTTCCCACAGACATGCAAGCGCAATTCATGGCGTTAGCCACGCAGTGTTTGGGGACGAGCGTGATTGAAGAGACGCTTTTTGAAAACCGCTTCATGCATGCAAGCGAATTGCAACGCTTGGGGGCTAATATCAGCCTAAAAACCAATATCGCTACCATTAGCGGATCCACAGAGCTTACCGGAAGCGATGTGATGGCGACCGATTTAAGGGCTTCTTCGGCTCTCATTTTAGCCGCTTTAGTGGCTAAGGGCGTGAGTAGGGTGCATAGGATTTACCACTTGGATAGGGGTTATGAGAGATTGGAGGATAAAATCAACGCTTTAGGGGCAAAAGTGTTGCGTTTAAAAGAAAAATAATCCAAGATTTGGTTACAATAGCTAGAATATTTTTTAATTATTACATAAGGAGCTTTTATGCGTATTGAGCATGATTTCATTGGGCAAATGGAAATTAGCGACGAGGTTTATTACGGAATCCAAACTTTAAGAGCGAGTGAAAATTTTTTCATCACCAACGACAAGCTTTGCAGTTATCCTGTTTTTATCAAATCTTTTGCTCAAGTCAAAAAAGCGGCCGCTTTAGCGAACGCGCAATTAGGCTTGATTGATGAAAAGCTTAAAATTGCGATTTGCCATGCGTGCGATTTGTTGGTTGATGGCAAATACCATGATCAATTCATTGTGGATATGATTCAAGGGGGGGCTGGCACAAGCACGAACATGAACATGAATGAAGTGATTGCTAATTTGGCTTTAGAATACATGGGGCATCAAAAGGGCGAGTATCAATTTTGCCACCCAAACGACCATGTCAACCGCTCTCAATCCACTAATGACGCCTATCCTAGCGCGTTAAAAATCGCTATTTATGAGCGCTTGAGTAATTTAGTCGCTCCCATGAAAGCCTTAAGGGACGCTTTCGCTCAAAAGGCTAAGGAATTTTCCCATGTGATTAAAATGGGGCGCACCCAACTTCAAGACGCTGTGCCTATGACTTTAGGGCAAGAGTTTGAAACTTATGCGTTGATGGTTGATAGGGATATTGAGCAGGTTTTAGACGCTAGGAATTGGGTAAGAGAGCTTAATTTAGGCGGCACGGCTATTGGCACAGGGATCAATTCGCACCCGGATTATCGCAGTTTGATTGAAAAGAAAATCCAAGAAGTAACGGGTCGCCCTTTTGTCATGGCTAATAACTTGATTGAAGCCACTCAAAGCACGGGGGCGTATGTGCAAGTGAGTGGGGTTTTAAAGCGTATTGCGGTGAAACTCTCTAAAGTCTGTAACGATCTCAGGCTACTCAGCTCAGGCCCTAGAGCCGGGTTGAATGAAATCAATTTGCCTAAAATGCAGCCGGGTAGCTCTATCATGCCCGGTAAAGTCAATCCGGTGATCCCTGAAGTGGTCAATCAGGTGTGCTTTGCGGTGATTGGGAACGATTTGAGCGTGGCGTTAGCCGCAGAAGGAGGGCAATTACAACTCAATGTGTTTGAGCCGGTTATCGCTTACAAGCTTTTCCATTCCTTTGTGATTTTAGGGCGTGCGATTGAAACTTTAACGACTAAGTGCGTGGAAGGCATCACGGCTAATGAAAAGATTTGCCACGATTATGTCTTTAACAGCATTGGCATTGTTACCGCGCTAAACCCTCATATCGGCTATGAAAAATCCGCTATGATCGCCAAAGAAGCCTTAAAAAGCGATCGCTCTATCTATGACATCGCTTTAGAAAAGAAAATCTTAACCAAAGAGCAACTGGACGATATTTTCAAGCCAGAAAACATGCTAAGCCCTCACGCTTTCAAAAAACATAAAGACTGAACGCTTTGCAACACTCACGCCTTCAAACTTTACGCTCCCTTTATATGGAGCGTCTTTTGGGCGAAACTTACACCAATATCAGCCTTACAAAGCCCCAAAATAAGCCCCTTAACAAACAAGTTCATGAGGGTATAGAAAATTGCAATCTGTGCAAACGCCACCAACATTCAAAACCGGTGATTGGGCTTTTTAACCCCAATTCCAAGCTCGCTTTCATCACGCTCACCCCCATGCTGGATAGCCAATTACATTTCTTAAACAATTTAAAAGCGGTCATGTTAGAGAGCATTATCCAAAAGGTTTTTAACTACCCCTTAAAAGATTGCAATATTTTATCGCTCCTTAAATGCGACTCTAACAGCCTTAATTTAGAAGAAGAAATCAACGCATGCCTACCCCATTTAATCTGGCAATTAGACAACAGCGCTTCAAAAGTCATTGTGGTATTTGGCGAGATTTTGCCCAAACGCCTTTTAAACCTTTCTAAAGAAGAGTCCTTTGGGCGCATCGTGTCTTTAAAAACCAAACATTTTTTAAGCACCCATGCTTTAGAGGACATGCTCAAAAACCCCACGCTCAAAAAAGAAGCGTTAGCGCATTTCAAAATAGCGCTCCAATTCCTTAATCAGTCTTAAAATACGCCTTATTTTTTAATCCACTTTCTCACCGCACGCAACAAAGGTAAGGATTTTTGATAAGCTTTGTAATAGATTTTAAAAGTGGTGTTTTGAGAGAGTTCCAATAAAGGCGAAGCGTTTTGTAACAGGCGATCGTAATCGGCTCTCAAATTATTATAATCGGCTCTCAAATGATTATAATCGGCTCTCAAATGATTATAATCGGCTCTCAAATG
>NZ_SFZZ01000053.1:0-66414 GCF_011140715.1 Helicobacter pylori
GTTAGGGTTGCTTGCGACAAAACTCGCAAACCCTCTTTTCAAAGGATCGCTCTCATCATTCACTACTGCGCATAAATTAGGGTGGTTTTCTTTAAATTGATGGGTGGGTTTTTTTAAAGCATAAAGGCTGTCAGATTTGATCTTGTAAGGCGCGGTGGTGTCATTCACGCTCTCGGCTTTATGGTGTAGCCTATCATAATATAAAGGCATTCTCAAATAACGATCTCTAAAATCCAATTCATCAAAGCCTATGGCGTAATCAAAGAGGTTGAAATTGGGCAATTCGTTTTCACCGGTGTAAAACACTCTTTTAGTGTTTTGATAGGATAGGATTTTTCTGGCTGATCCAAGGGGGTTACCAAAAACGATGTCCGCAGGTTTATCAGGGTTTTGGTGTAAAGTGATTGTATAATGCTGGCTTAAAATGAAATGTAAAATAAATTTTTTTCTAAACCCTTTGCTTTCTCTTTTATCCAAAGACCACCAATTGGCTAGGGCTACATTTAATGGGGGCTTATAATCGGTTTCATCTAAACGGGTGCTGTCTGTATAAGCGTCTAACAGGGGCTGAAACATGGCTATCCTTTTAAAGGAATTTTACAAAAAAATTTTTTTAAATCAAAGGCTTGATTAGGGCTAAATTGGGTCCATCAATGCAATGCGTGGCGTGCTGTTTTAGGATTTCTTTGGCGTTGAAAGCGATTTTGATATGGGCATGTTTGAACATGCTCAAGTCATTCGCCCCATCGCCCACGACTAAAGTGCGATCTTTACTGATATTCAACAAGCGTTGTAAGGCGAGGAGCATTTCACCCTTAGAATGCGAAAACATCATATGCCCCGTAACCAAGCCGTTTAAGGCGTTATTTTCCACTATCAGCGTGTTACTGAAAGCCGCATCTAAATTTAATAAATCCCTGTAATGATTGGTCGCTAGATCAAAACCTCCGCTAAAGCAAACCACTTTGTAATTTTTCTCTTTTAAGGCGCTAATGAGTTCAAACGCCCCATCAAATAAAGGCAGACTTTCACAAACTTCTTTGGCTAGTTTTAAGGGCATGTTTTTGAGTTTAGAAACCCTTAAAATAAGACTTTTATGAAAATCTGTCTCGCCATTCATAGCTTTCAAAGTGATTGTTTTCACTTCATCAAACACCCCCCACGCCCTCGCTAAAGACTCAATCGTCTCAGCATTCACTAGCGTGGAGTCAAAATCAAAAACGGCTAGTTTTTGCACCCAATACCCTAAAATTAAGATTTCCTGCTTTTAGCGATCCCTTTGATATACTGATCGGCCAAATACAAGCCATGGTTTTGATTACCAATCAACTCAATTTTATCCAAAATATCCTTGAAAAGCACTTCTTCTTCATGCTGTTCAGCCACATACCATTGCAAGAAATTGAAAGTCGCATGATCTTTGCTTTTTATGGCGTGATCAACGATATTATTAATAGACTCGCTGATGTGTTGCTCATGTTCATAGGCTTTTTGGAAAATTTGAGTCAAACTTTCAAACTTATGCTCAGGGGCGCTGATGCTAGTCAATTGCACAGGCACATTGTTTTCATTCAAGAAGATGATAAGCTTTTTAGCATGCTCGTATTCTTCAGCCGCATGGTCAAATAAGAAAAGCCCCGCACCATCTAAGCTATGAGTATAGCACCAAGAACTCATGCTCATATACAAGTTGGAAGAGTTCATTTCCTTATTCACTTGTTCGTTTAGCAACTTAATGATGTCTTTTGATAACATAGTATCTCCTTTGTGTTGGTTTAAGTTGTCCCATAATTATAGCATAAATGATAATGAAAAAGTAAATGGGAGTATGAAAATTTTTAAAAACTTACAAAAAT
Organism: Helicobacter pylori; assembly: GCF_011140715.1. Lineage (GTDB taxonomy): Bacteria > Campylobacterota > Campylobacteria > Campylobacterales > Helicobacteraceae > Helicobacter > Helicobacter pylori_DA. The sequence goes on from NZ_SFZZ01000053.1 coordinate 1,857, forward strand.
GAGAAAGAACACCAGCGAATGGCTTGATAGAGCTTAGATTTTATCATAAAAATCCTTTTAATGAGAATTTAGGTAAAAAAGGGGTTGGCACCAATTAGGGGGTTAAAAGGGGGTTATTATATAATGTATAAAAAGCATTCTTAAATCTAAAAATGCTACAATGTTTGTTTTTAAAACGAAAGGGCAATTTAACCATGGACTTTTTAGAAAAAGTATTAGACAATCAAGTTACTGAAAGTAAAGAATTAGTCAGGCTTTATGATTATGATTTATACACGCTAGGGGAAGTAGCGGATCGCATGCGCCAGAACATGCACCAAAAAATCGTGTATTTTAATGTCAATAGGCATTTAAACCCTAGCAATATTTGCGCGGACGCTTGCAAATTTTGCGCTTTTTCAGCCCACAGAAAAAACCCTAACCCTTATGAAATGAGCCTAGAAGAAATCCTAGAAAAGGTTAAAAACTCCTACAACAAGGGGATTAAAGAAGTCCATATCGTGAGCGCTCATAACCCTAATTACTCTTATGAATGGTATTTAAAGGTGTTTGAAACCATCAAGCAAGAAATGCCTAATTTGCATTTAAAGGCCATGACCGCTGCAGAAGTGCATTTTTTAAGCGCCAAATTCAACAAACCTTTTGAATTGGTGCTAGAAGACATGCTCAAAGCCGGGGTGGATTCCATGCCTGGTGGGGGAGCGGAGATTTTTGATGAAGAAATCAGGCGTAAAATCTGTAATGGTAAGGTGGGATCTTCTCGGTGGTTAGAAATCCATGCTTATTGGCACAAATTAGGCAAAATGAGTAACGCTACCATGCTTTTTGGGCATATTGAAAATAAAATCCATCGCATCGATCACATGCTAAGAATCAAAAAAATCCAAAGCCCTAAAGATAAAGTAGAAAATAAAGAAGGGGGCTTTAACGCTTTTATCCCCTTATTGTATCAAAAAGAAAACAATTATTTGAAAGTGGAAAAATCCCCTAGCGCGATAGAAATCTTAAAAACCATCGCCATATCCCGCATTCTTTTAAACAATATCCCCCACATTAAAGCTTATTGGGCGACTTTGGGCTTGAATTTAGCTTTAGTGGCTCAAGAATTTGGCGCTAACGATTTGGACGGCACGATAGAAATAGAGAGCATTCAAAGCGCGGCCGGTGCGAAGAGCCGGCATGGTTTAGAAAAAGAAGATTTGGTATTTAAAATCAAGGACGCTGGTTTTGTTGCGGTAGAAAGGGATAGTTTGTATAATTTTATACAGAAATTTTAATAATTTTTAGCGTTTTTAAGAATGATTAGTTATAATAATGCTACTAACAACACTCAAGCTAAAATCTATTAAGGAAATCAGTATTAAAAAATTAATTCTATCCTCTCTTGTTTTCGCATGTATCAATACCGGCGTTGAAGCTTTAGAAAATGACGGCTCTAAACCAAACGATTTGACTCCACCAAAAGAAGTCTCTCAAGAAGCTCCAAAAAATGAAGCTCCAAAAGAAACTTCTCAATCCAATCAAACGCCTAAAGAAATGAAAGTCAAGTCCATTTCATATATCGGGCTTTCTTACATGTCTGACATGCTCGCTAATGAAATTGTAAAGATTCGTGTGGGCGATATGGTGGATTCTAAAAAAATAGACACCGCTGTTTTGGCTTTGTTCAATCAAGGGTATTTTAAAGACGTTTATGCCACTTTTGAAAACGGCATTTTAGAGTTTCATTTTGATGAAAAAGCCAGGATTGCCGGGGTAGAAATCAAAGGTTATGGGACTGAAAAGGAAAAAGACGGCTTAAAATCCCAAATGGGGATCAAAAAGGGCGACACCTTTGATGAGCAAAAATTAGAGCATGCTAAAACGGCTTTAAAAACGGCTTTAGAGGGTCAGGGCTATTATGGGAGCGTGGTGGAGGTACGCACCCAAAAGGTCAGTGAGGGCGCGTTATTGATCGTGTTTGATGTGAATAGGGGGGATAGCATTTATATCAAACAATCCATTTATGAGGGAAGCGCGAAATTAAAACGCCGCATGATTGAATCTTTGAGCGCGAACAAACAGCGCGATTTCATGGGCTGGATGTGGGGCTTGAATGATGGGAAATTGCGTTTAGATCAATTAGAATACGATTCTTTGCGTATCCAAGATGTGTACATGCGTAGGGGTTATTTAGACGCTCACATTTCTTCGCCTTTTTTGAAAACGGATTTTTCCACCCATGACGCTAAGCTTCATTATAAGGTCAAAGAGGGGATCCAATACAGGATTTCAGATATTTTAATAGAGATTGACAACCCAGTAGTCCCCTTAAAAACTTTAGAAAAAGTGCTTAAAGTTAAAAGGAAAGATGTCTTTAATATTGAGCATTTAAGAGCGGATGCGCAAATTTTAAAAACCGAAATCGCCGATAAGGGTTATGCGTTTGCGGTGGTGAAGCCAGACTTGGATAAAGATGAAAAAAACGGGCTTGTGAAAGTCATTTATCGTATTGAAGTGGGCGATATGGTGTATATCAATGATGTCATCATTTCAGGGAACCAACGCACGAGCGATAGGATCATTAGAAGGGAGTTATTGTTAGGGCCTAAGGATAAATACAACTTGACCAAACTGAGAAATTCCGAAAATTCTTTAAGGCGTTTAGGATTCTTCTCTAAAGTCAAAATTGAAGAAAAAAGGGTGAATAGCTCGCTTATGGATTTGTTAGTGAGCGTAGAAGAGGGGCGCACCGGGCAGTTACAATTCGGGTTGGGTTATGGCTCTTATGGAGGGCTTATGCTTAATGGGAGCGTGAGCGAAAGAAACCTTTTTGGCACAGGCCAAAACATGAGCTTGTATGCTAACATTGCCACAGGGGGGGGCAGATCTTATCCTGGCATGCCAAAAGGAGCGGGGCGTATGTTTGCCGGGAATTTGAGCTTGACTAATCCAAGGATTTTTGATAGCTGGTATAGCTCTACGATCAATCTTTATGCGGATTACAGGATAAGCTACCAATACATCCAACAAGGCGGAGGCTTTGGGGTGAATGTCGGGCGCATGCTGGGTAACAGAACCCATGTGAGCTTAGGGTATAACTTGAATGTTACCAAACTCCTTGGTTTCAGCAGCCCTTTATACAACCGCTACTATTCCTCTGTTAATGAAGTGGTCGCTCCAAGGCAATGCTCTACCCCCGCATCGGTGATTATCAATCGCTTATCAGGCGGTAAAACCCCCTTACAACCTGAAAGCTGTTCTAGTCCTGGAGCGATCACCACTTCACCAGAAATAAAAGGGATTTGGGATAGGGATTACCATACGCCTATCACCAGCTCTTTCACCCTTGATGTGAGCTATGACAACACCGATGATTATTATTTCCCTAGAAATGGGGTTATCTTTAGCTCTTATGCAACGATGTCTGGTTTGCCAAGCTCTGGCACGCTCAATTCGTGGAACGGGTTAGGCGGGAATGTCCGTAACACCAAAGTCTATGGTAAATTCGCCGCTTACCACCATTTGCAAAAATATTTATTGATAGATTTGATCGCTCGCTTTAAAACGCAAGGGGGCTACATCTTTAGGTATAACACCGATGATTACTTGCCTTTAAACTCCACCTTCTACATGGGGGGCGTAACCACGGTAAGAGGCTTTAGGAACGGCTCAGTTACGCCTAAAGATGAGTTTGGCTTGTGGCTTGGGGGCGATGGGATCTTCACCGCTTCTACAGAATTGAGCTATGGGGTGTTAAAAGCGGCTAAAATGCGTTTAGCGTGGTTTTTTGACTTTGGTTTCTTGACCTTTAAAACCCCAACTAGGGGAAGCTTCTTCTATAACGCTCCCTTCACAACAGCGAATTTTAAAGATTATGGCGTTATAGGGGCTGGGTTTGAAAGAGCGACTTGGAGGGCTTCTACAGGCTTGCAGATTGAATGGATTTCGCCCATGGGGCCTTTGGTGCTCATATTCCCTATAGCGTTTTTCAACCAATGGGGCGATGGCAATGGCAAGAAATGTAAAGGGCTATGCTTCAACCCTAACATGGACGATTACACGCAACACTTTGAATTTTCTATGGGAACAAGGTTTTAAAATGCGCATTGACAGAAAAGAAATTTTAGATCTAATGAAAAACGCGCCCTTGAAAGAATTAGGGCAAAAGGCTTTAGAAATCAAGCAACGCTTGCACCCTGAAAACTTGACGACTTTTATTGTGGATAGGAATATCAATTACACCAATATTTGTTTTGTGGATTGCAAGTTTTGCGCGTTCAAACGCACCCTAAAAGAAAAAGACGCCTATGTGTTGAGCTATGAAGAAATTGATCAAAAGATTGAAGAACTGCTCGCTATTGGCGGCACGCAGATCCTTTTTCAAGGGGGGGTGCACCCGCAGCTCAAAATAGACTATTATGAAAATTTAGTCAGCCATATCGCTCAAAAATTCCCCACCATTACTATTCATGGTTTTAGTGCGGTTGAAATTGATTACATTTCTAAAATCTCTAAATTGTCTTTAAAAGAAGTTTTAGAAAGGTTGAAAAACGCTGGGTTAAGCTCCATTCCAGGAGCGGGAGCAGAAATATTAAGCGATAGGGTGCGCGATGTGATCGCTCCTAAAAAATTGAGCAGTGATCGGTGGATTGAAGTGCATAGAATGGCACACCTTTGCGGGATTAAAAGCACGGCTACCATGATGTTTGGGAGCGTGGATAATGAAGAAGATGTAATAGAGCATTTACAAAGGGTGCGCGATTTGCAAGATGAAACCGGCGGCTTTAGGGCTTTTATTTTATGGAGTTTTCAGCCCAACAACACCCCCTTAAAAGAAGAAATCCCAAGCATTAAAAAAGCGAGTTCCAATCGGTATTTACGCTATTTGGCATGCAGTAGGATTTTTTTGGATAACATTCAAAACATACAAAGCTCATGGGTTACTCAAGGTTCTATGATAGGGCAGTTAGCCTTATTGTTTGGAGCGAATGATTTAGGGAGTGTGATGATGGAAGAAAATGTAGTGAAAGCGGCCGGGACGAGTTTTTGTATGAATGAAGCGGAAATGATAGAGCTTATTGAAGACATTGGGAGCGTGGCGGCTAAACGAAACACCGCCTATGAAATCTTAAAGCGTTATCCGGCTAAAGCAAAGGTATAAACAGCATGAAAAAAATTTTAATCATTTTATTATTAGGAGTTTTTATGGGGTTACAAGCGAGCGCTTTGACACACCAAGAAATCAATCAAGCTAAAGTCCCTGTGATTTATGAAGAAAACCATTTGTTGCCTATGGGGTTTATCCATTTAGCTTTTAGAGGGGGTGGGAGCTTAAGCGATAAAAACCAGTTGGGTTTAGCAAAACTATTCGCACAAGTTTTAAACGAAGGCACTAAAGAGCTTGGCGCGGTAGGATTTGCGCAAGCTTTAGAGCAAAAAGCGATCAGTTTGAATGTGGATACCAGCGCAGAAGATTTGCAAATCACTTTAGAATTTTTAAAAGAATACGAAGATGAAGCCATTACGCGCTTAAAAGAGCTTTTAAAATCCCCTAATTTCACGCAAAACGCTTTAGAAAAAGTCAAAACCCAAATGTTGGCCCAACTTTTACAAAAAGAAAGCGATTTTGATTACTTGGCTAAATTGACTTTAAAGCAAGAGCTTTTTGCTAACACCCCTTTAGCTAACGCAGCCTTAGGCACTAAAGAGAGCCTCCAAAAAATCAAGCTAGACGATTTGAAACAGCAATTTGCTAAGGTTTTTGAGCTCAATAAACTCGTGGTGGTGCTTGGGGGCGATTTGAAAATCGATCAAACCCTTAAGCGTTTAAATAACGCTCTTAATTTCTTGCCGCAAGGTAAAGCGTATGAAGAGCCTTATTTTGAAGCGAGCGATAAAAAAAGCGAAAAAGTCCTCTATAAAGACACTGAGCAGGCTTTCGTGTATTTTGGCGCACCCTTTAAAATCAAGGATTTAAAACAGGATTTAGCGAAATCTAAAGTCATGATGTTTGTGCTTGGTGGGGGGTTTGGCTCTCGTTTGATGGAAAAAATCAGGGTTCAAGAGGGATTAGCTTATAGCGTGTATATCCGCTCCAATTTTTCTAAAGTGGCGCATTTTGCGAGCGGGTATTTGCAAACCAAGCTCAGCACTCAAGCTAAAAGCGTTGCTTTAGTTAAAAAAATAGTCAAAGAATTTATAGAAAAAGGCATGACGCAACAAGAATTAGACGACGCTAAAAAGTTTTTACTAGGCTCTGAGCCTTTAAGGAATGAAACGATCTCTAGCCGCTTGAACACCACTTACAATTATTTTTATTTAGGTTTGCCTTTAAATTTCAACCAAACGCTACTCAATCAAATCCAAAAAATGAGTTTGAAAGAGATCAATGATTTCATTAAAGCCCACACCGAAATCAACGATTTGACTTTTGCCATCGTGAGCAATAAAAAGAAGGACAAATAATGCCATTTGAAGCTGTAATCGGGCTAGAAGTCCATGTCCAACTCAACACCAAAACCAAAATCTTTTGCTCTTGCTCTACAAGCTTTGGAGAAACCCCCAATTCTAACACCTGCCCTGTGTGTTTGGGCTTACCGGGAGCTTTACCGGTATTGAATAAAGAAGTGGTTAAAAAAGCCATCCAATTAGGCACAGCCCTTGAAGCCCATATCAACCAGTATTCCATTTTTGCGAGGAAAAATTATTTTTACCCTGATTTGCCTAAGGCTTATCAAATTTCGCAGTTTGAAGTCCCCATTGTGAGCGACGGGAAATTAGAGATTGACACCAAAGAGGGTGCAAAAATCGTGCGTATTGAAAGAGCCCACATGGAAGAAGACGCCGGTAAAAATATCCATGAGGGCAGTTATTCTTTGGTGGATTTGAACCGCGCTTGCACCCCTTTGTTAGAAATTGTCAGTAAGCCGGACATGAAAAATAGTGAAGAAGCCATAGCGTATTTGAAAAAGCTCCATGCTATCGTGCGTTTTATAGGGATTTCTGATGCGAACATGCAAGAGGGGAATTTCAGGTGCGATGCGAACGTATCCATTAGACCCAAAGGCGATGAAAAGCTTTACACGAGGGTGGAAATCAAAAACTTGAATAGCTTTAGATTCATCGCTAAAGCGATTGAATACGAGATAGAGCGCCAAAGCGCGGCGTGGGAGAATGGGCGTTATAATGAAGAGGTGGTTCAAGAAACACGCCTTTTTGACACCGCCAAAGGGATCACCCTTTCTATGCGCAATAAAGAAGAATCAGCGGATTACCGCTATTTTAAAGATCCGGATTTGTATCCTGTTTTTATTGATGAAAAACTTTTAAAAGAAGCTCAAAAGATCAATGAATTGCCTAGCACAAAAAAAATCCGCTACATGAAAGATTTTAACCTTAAAGAAGATGATGCGAATTTATTGGTGAGCGATCCGTTATTGGCGGAGTATTTTGAAAGCATGCTCCATCTTGGGGTTAAGGCTAAAACAAGCGTGACATGGCTTTGCGTGGAATTATTAGGGCGCTTGAAAGCCGAAACCACTTTAGAAAATTGCGGGGTTAGCGCTCATGCGTTAGGCGCTTTAGCCAAACGCATTGATGAGGGCAAGATTTCAGGCAAGAGCGCTAAAGATGTGTTAGACAGGCTTTTAGAAGAGCATGGGGGCGATGTGGATGCACTCATTGAACAAATGGGCTTGTCTCAAGTCAATGACACGGAAGCGATTGTTAAAGTGATAGAAGAGGTGCTTAAAAACAACGCTGATAAGGTTCTTGAATACAAAAGCGGTAAGGACAAGCTTTTTGGGTTTTTTGTAGGGCAAGCGATGAAAAATCTAAAAGGCGCTAATCCTAGCGTGGTGAATGCTATTTTGAAAGAGAAATTGGGTTGATGAGGAAAATTTTTTCTTATGTTTTGAAGGCTTTGTTGTTTATTGGGATCGTTTATGCAGAGCCGGAATCTAAAGTGGAAGCCTTAGAAGGGAGGAAGCAAGAGTCTTCTTTGGATAAAAAAATCCGCCAAGAGTTAAAGAATAAAGAACTGAAGAATAAGGATTTGAAAAATAAAAAAGAAGAAAAGAAAAACCCCGAAGAAAAGAAAGAAATAAAAGCCAAAAGAAAGCCCAGAGCAGAAGTCCATCATGGGGATTCCAAAAATCCCGCTCAAAAAATAACGCCTTCTAAAATCAAAGAGGGCGCTAAAGGGGTTCAAAATCAAGGCACGCAAAATCAAGGCGTTCAAAATAACGCGCCAAAACCTGAAGAAAAAGAGACAACCCCTCAAGCTACTGAAAAAAATAAGGAAACAAGCCCTAGCTCCCAATTCAATTCCATTTTTGGTAATCCTAATAACGCTACCAACAACACCCTTGAAGATAAGGTCGTAGGGGGCATTTCATTGCTTGTTAATGGTTCGCCTATCACGCTGTATCAAATCCAAGAAGAGCAAAAAAAATCTAAAGTGAGTAAGGCTCAAGCCAGGGATCGTTTGATCGCTGAACGCATTAAAAACCAAGAAATTGAGCGCTTGAAAATCCATGTAGATGATGACAAACTAGACCAAGAAATGGCGATGATGGCACAACAACAAGGCATGGATTTAGACCATTTCAAACAAATGCTTATGGCTGAGGGGCATTATAAACTCTATAGAGATCAGCTTAAGGAGCATTTAGAAATGCAAGAATTGTTGCGTAATATCTTACTCACGAATGTGGATACCAGCTCTGAAACCAAAATGCGCGAATATTACAACAAACACAAGGAGCAATTCAGTATCCCCACTGAAATAGAAACCGTGCGCTACACTTCAACGAGTCAAGAAGATTTAGAAAGGGCTATGGCAGATCCTAATTTGGAAATTCCAGGGGTGAGTAAGGCCAATGAAAAAATAGAGATGAAAACCTTAAACCCTCAAATCGCTCAAGTCTTTATTTCGCATGAGCAAGGCTCTTTCACGCCCGTTATGAATGGGGGTGGGGGGCAGTTTATCACCTTTTATATCAAGGAAAAAAAGGGTAAAAACGAAGTGAGCTTCAGTCAAGCCAAGCAATTCATCGCCCAAAAATTAGTGGAAGAATCTAAAGATAAGATTTTAGAAGAGCATTTTGAAAAATTGCGCGTTAAGTCTAGGATTGTGATGATTAGAGAGTGATTTTTAGATTGTGCAACACTTCAATTTCCTCTATAAAGATTCTTTATTTTCTATCGCTTTATTCACTTTCATTATCGCTCTTGTGATTTTATTAGAACAGGCTAGGGCGTATTTTACCCGAAAGAGAAACAAAAAATTTTTGCAAAAATTCGCCCAAAATCAAAACGCCTATGCGAGCAGCGAGAATTTAGACGAGCTTTTAAAGCATGCCAAAATTTCCAGTTTGATGTTTTTAGCTAGGGCGTATTCTAAAGCTGACATAGAAATGAGTATTGAAATCTTAAAAGGCCTTTTGAATCGCTCCTTAAAAGATGAAGAAAAAATCGCTGTTTTAGATTTATTAGCTGAAAATTATTTTAGTGTGGGGTATTTGCAGAAAACAAAAGACACCGTGAAAGAAATTTTGCGCTTTTCCCCAAGGAATGTGGGAGCGTTGTTGAAACTTTTGCATGCGTATGAATTAGAAAAAGACTATTCAAAGGCTTTAGAGACTTTGGAATGTTTGGAAGAATTAGAAGTGGTTGAAATTGAAACGATTAAAAATTACCTTTATCTCATGCATTTAATAGAGAATAAGGAAGATGCGGCTAAAATCTTGCATGTTTCAAAAGCGTCGTTAGATTTGAAAAAAATCGCTTTAAATTATTTAAAATCGCATGATGAAAAGCTTTTTTGGCAAGAAATTGATGCAACTAAACGGCTAGAAAATTTACTCGATCTTTTATGGGATATGAATATCCCTGCTTTTATTTTAGAAAAACATGCCCTTTTGCAAGACATCGCGCGATCTCAAGGGCTGCTTTTGGATAACAAACCTTGCCAAGTTTTTGAATTAGAGGTTTTACGCGCTCTATTGCATAGCCCTATAAAAGCAAGCCTGACTTTTGAATACCGTTGTAAGCATTGCAAACAAATCTTTCCTTTTGAAAGCCATAGGTGTCCTGTGTGTTACCAGTTAGCGTTTATGGATATGGTGCTTAAAATCTCTAAAAAAACGCATGCTATGGGAGTGGATTAGGGTGCAAGAAATTGAAATTTTTTGCGATGGTTCTTCTTTGGGCAATCCCGGGCCAGGCGGTTATGCGGCGATTTTACGCTATAAAGATAAAGAAAAAACCATCAGTGGGGGCGAAGAATTCACCACGAATAACCGCATGGAATTAAGAGCGCTCAATGAAGCCTTAAAAATTTTGAAACGCCCATGCCATATCACGCTTTATAGCGATTCGCAATACGTGTGCCAAGCGATCAATGTGTGGCTAGCTAACTGGCAAAAAAAGAATTTTGTTAAAGTCAAAAATGTGGATTTATGGAAAGAATTTTTAAAAGTCTCTAAAGGGCATTTGATTGTGGCTGTTTGGATCAAGGGGCATAATGGGCATGCCGAAAACGAACGATGCGATAGTCTCGCTAAATTAGAGGCACAAAAACGGGTCAAAACGACCACTTAAAGGGAATAATAATGAAAAACAAACGCTCTCAAAATAGCCCTTATGTAACGCCTAATAATCCTTATACAACGCTAGAAAAAGCTTTAGGGTATTCTTTTAAAGACAAGCGTTTATTGGAACAAGCCCTAACGCATAAATCATGCAAGCTCGCTTTAAACAATGAGCGCTTGGAATTTTTGGGCGATGCGGTGTTGGGCTTGGTGATAGGGGAGTTGCTATACCATAAATTCTATCAATACGATGAGGGCAAACTCTCTAAATTAAGGGCTTCTATTGTGAGCGCGCATGGTTTTACTAAATTAGCGAAAGCGATTGCTTTACAGGATTATTTGCGCGTTTCTTCTTCTGAAGAAATTTCTAATGGGAGGGAAAAACCCTCTATCCTATCAAGTGCTTTTGAGGCTTTAATGGCTGGGGTGTATTTAGAAGCAGGGTTAGCTAAAGTGCGTAAAATCATACAAAAATTACTCAATCGCGCTTACAAGCGTTTGGATTTGGAGCATTTGTTCATGGACTATAAAACCGCTTTACAGGAATTGACCCAAGCGCAATTTTGCGTGATCCCCACTTACCAATTACTCCAAGAAAAAGGGCCCGATCACCATAAAGAATTTGAAATGGCTTTATACATTCAAGATAAAATGTATGCGACCGCTAAAGGCAAAAGTAAAAAAGAAGCCGAACAGCAATGCGCTTATCAAGCGCTCCAAAAACTTAAGGAAGCCAAATGAACACTTTGGGGCGTTTTTTAAGGCTCACGACTTTTGGGGAATCGCATGGGGATATGATAGGGGGGGTATTAGACGGCATGCCGAGCGGGATTAAAATAGACTATGACTTATTAGAAAATGAAATGAAGCGCCGCCAAGGGGGGAGGAACGTTTTCACCACGCCACGAAAAGAAGACGATAAAGTGGAAATAACAAGCGGGGTTTTTGAAGGTTTTAGCACAGGGACGCCCATAGGGTTTTTAATCCACAACCAAAGGGCTAGGAGCAAGGATTACGATAACATTAAAAACCTTTTCAGGCCTAGCCATGCGGATTTCACTTATTTTCATAAATACGGCATTAGGGATTTTATGGGTGGAGGGAGGAGTTCGGCTAGAGAGAGCGCTATAAGAGTGGCTGCTGGGGCGTTTGCTAAAATGCTTTTAAGAGAAATTGGTATTGTTTGTGAAAGCGGGATTATTAAAATTGGGGGCATTGAAGCCAAAAATTACGATTTCAATCACGCCTTAAAGAGCGAGATTTTTGCCCTAGACAAAGAACAAGAAGAAGCGCAAAAAACAGCCATTCAAAACGCTATCAAAAACCACGATAGCATTGGGGGTGTGGCTTTGATTAGAGCAAGGAGCGCAAAAAGAAATCAAAAGCTCCCCATTGGCTTGGGTCAAGGGCTATACGCTAAATTGGACGCTAAAATCGCTGAAGCGATGATGGGGCTTAACGGGGTGAAAGCGGTTGAAATAGGCAAGGGGGTAGAAAGCTCTTTATTAAAAGGCTCAGAGTATAACGATTTAATGAATCAAAAAGGGTTTTTGAGCAATCATAGCGGAGGGGTTTTAGGGGGTATGAGCAATGGGGAAGAAATTATCGTTAAAGTGCATTTCAAACCCACGCCAAGCATTTTCCAACCTCAACAAACCATAGACATTAATAATAATGAATGCGAATGCTTGTTAAAGGGCAGGCATGATCCTTGCATTGCGATTAGGGGGAGTGTGGTGTGCGAGAGTTTGCTTTCATTGGTGTTAGCTGATATGGTATTACTCAATTTGACTTCAAAAATAGAGTATTTAAAAACGATTTATAATGAGAATTAAACGAAATTAGATACAATCAGCTTAAAAAGGATATAAAGTGGAAAAATTACCTAAAAAACGAGTTTCTAAAACCAAATCACAAAAACTTATCCATAGCTTAACAACCCAAAAAAACAGAGCCTTTCTCAAAAAAATCAGCGCTAGTGAAATGCTTTTAGAATTAGAAAAAGGAGCGTTTAAAAAGAATGAAGCTTATTTTATTTCTGATGAAGAAGATAAAAATTATGTTTTAGTGCCAGATAATGTGATCTCTCTTTTGGCAGAAAACGCCAGAAAGGCTTTTGAAGCCAGGCTTAGGGCGGAATTAGAAAGGGATATTATCACCCAAGCGCCGATTGATTTTGAAGATGTGCGCGAAGTTTCCTTGCAATTGTTAGAAAATTTACGCCAAAAAGACGGGAATTTGCCCAATATCAACACCTTAAACTTTGTCAAACAAATCAAAAAAGAACACCCTAATTTATTTTTTAATTTTGACAATATGTTCAAGCAACCCCCTTTTAATGAGAATAATTTTGAAAATTTTGACAATAACGATGAGGAAAATTTTTAATGCAAACCATTGATTTTGAAAAATTTTCCCAATATTCAAAGCCCGGGCCGCGATACACTAGCTACCCAACAGCGGTGGAATTTAAAGAAAATTTTAATGAAGAGAGCTTGAAAACGGCGTTTTTTAACCATGACCATCTCAAAAACCCCATGCCTTTATCGCTTTATACGCATTTGCCCTTTTGCAGGAGCGCGTGCTATTTTTGCGCTTGTTCAGTCATTTACACAAGTTTAGAAGAGAAAAAAACCCGCTATATCAGCTACCTTAAAAAAGAACTCGCTCTTTTAAAAAACGCGATGGATACCAACAGAGAAGTGGCGCAATTCCACTATGGCGGTGGCACGCCGACCTTTTTTTCGCCCCCTCAATTAGATGAGATCACGCAAAGCATTCAAGAAGTTTTCCCCAATTTCAGTCAAGATATTGAAATGAGTTGCGAGATTGATCCTAGGCATTTCACTAAAGATCACATGCAAACCTTGTTTGATAGGGGGTTTAACCGCTTGAGTTTTGGGGTGCAGGATTTTGATTTGGAAGTCCAAAAAGCCATTCATAGGATCCAGCCTTTTGAAATGGTTCAAGAATCCGTGAAGCTCGCTAGAGATTACGGCATCAAATCCATTAATTTTGATTTGATTTATGGCTTACCCAACCAGACTAAAGAAAGTTTTTTAAAAACTTTGGAATGGGTTTTGAAACTGGATCCGGATCGATTAGCGGTGTTTAATTACGCGCATGTGCCTTGGGTGAAAAAAACGATGCGTAAAATTGATGAAACCTTATTGCCAAGCCCTAGAGACAAACTAGAGATTTTAGAAGCTCTTATCAGTTTTTTAGAAAAAGCCAACTACCAAATGATAGGCATGGATCATTTCGCTAAAAGCGATAATGAATTGTATCTGGCCCTTCAAAAGGCGGAATTACGCCGTAATTTTCAAGGCTATACCACGAAAAAATTCACCCAAACCATTGGCATTGGCGTTACGAGCATTGGCGAAGGGAGCGATTATTACACGCAAAATTATAAGGATTTGCACCATTATGAAAAAGCCCTTGATTTGGGGCATTTACCGGTAGAAAGGGGTGTAGCGCTCAGTCAAGAAGATGTTTTAAGAAAAGAAGTGATCATGCAAATGATGAGCAATTTAAAATTGGATTACTCTAAGATTGAGGAAAAATTTTCTATTGATTTTAAAGTGCATTTTAAAAAAGAATTAGAAAAATTAAAGCCTTATGAAGAAGCGGGCTTGCTTTCTTTCAATTCTAAAGGCTTTGAGATGACAAGAACGGGGGGCATGCTCGTAAGAAACATGGCTATGGAGTTTGACGCGTATTTGCGTGGGGGCGAAAAACATTTCAGTAAAACGCTATGAATGAAAATGTTAATGAAAATATCTTTGAAGAAGTAGGGGACGCTTGCGTTAAATGCGCTAAATGCGTGCCAGGTTGCACCATATACCGCATCCATAAAGACGAGGCGACTTCGCCTAGGGGCTTTTTAGATTTGATGCGCCTAAACGCTCAAAACAAGCTCCAATTAGACGCAAATTTAAAACACCTTTTAGAAACTTGTTTTTTATGCACCGCTTGTGTAGAAACCTGCCCCTTTCATTTGCCCATAGACACTTTAATAGAAAAAGCCAGAGAAAAAATCGCTCAAAAGCATGGCATCGCTTGGTATAAAAAATCCTATTTTTCCCTTTTAAAAAACCGCAAAAAAATGGATAGGGTGTTTTCGGTGGCGCATTTTTTAGCCCCTTGCGTTTTCAAGCAAGTGGGGGATAATTTAGAGCCTAGGGCGGTGTTTAAAGGCTTGTTCAAACGCTTTAAAAAAAGCGCTCTGCCTCCCTTAAATCAAAAAAGTTTTTTACAAAAGCACACAGAGGTTAAGCCTTTAGAAAAACCCATTCAAAAAGTGGCGATTTTTATAGGGTGCTTGAGCAATTACCATTACCAGCAAGTAGGGGAAAGCTTGTTGTATATTTTAGAAAAACTCAACATTCAAGCGATCATCCCTAAGCAAGAATGCTGCTCAGCCCCTGCGTATTTTACCGGCGATAAAGACACCACGCTTTTTTTAGTGAAAAAAAACATAGAATGGTTTGAAAGCTATTTAGATGAAGTGGATGCGATCATTGTGCCTGAAGCCACATGCGCTAGCATGCTTATTAATGATTATTATAAGGTGTTTTTAGGCGAAACAGATAAGGATTTGTATGTGAAGCGCTTGGAAAAGATCACGCCTAAAATCTATTTGGCGAGCGTGTTTTTAGAGAAACACACCCCTTTAAAAAGTCTTTTAGAAAAAATCCCTAAAGGGAAAAAAGAGGCTATCACTTATCATAACCCTTGCCATGCCAAAAAAACCCTAAACGCTCACAAAGAAGTGCGAAGCTTGCTCAATCCGCATTATGAAATTAAAGAAATGCCGGACAATTGCTGCGGTTTTGGGGGGATTACGATGCAAACCGAAAAGGCGGAGTTTTCTTTAAAAGTGGGGCTTCTTAGGGCTAAAGAAATCATGGACACTCAAGCTAGAATTTTGAGCGCAGAATGTGGGGCATGCCACATGCAATTAAACAACGCCCTAAAGTCTTTAGATGACCCTAACACCCCCTCTTTTTCACACCCTTTAGAACTCATCGCTAAAGCTTTAAAAAGCGCTGAATAGAGGTTAAAAAGCGCTTAAAGGCATTTTTAACAATTAAAATATCAAAGAGCTTGCGAAAAGCAAGCGATAGCTTATTGAAAAAAGCGGTCTTCTTGGGTTAGGGGGTTGTTAAAGGGGGTTGTAGGGGGGAAATTATTTCAAAATACCCCCCCTATCCCCTTAAGAGTTTGACAATAAAATGAAATCTAAAACGATAAAGCAAGTTAATTAAAATCCTATTTTTTATATAATACAGAACTTTAACGCCACTATAAGGAATGAAAAATGCAAGAAATCAGCGCCTACGAACTCATCAAAGAAAAACTGCACGCCATACCAAACCTTCGCCATAAAGGGAGCTTGTTTGAAAAAATTTCTAAGCAATTTTTACAAGAGCATGACAGCGCTAACGAATACGAGTCTATTGAGCTTTGGGGCGATTGGAAATTAAGGGGGAAGGAGCGCGATAGGGGGATTGATATGGTGATCACAACGGCTTCAAAAGAATACATCGCCGTGCAATGCAAATTCCATCAAAACAGCATCTCGCTTAACGACATTTCAACTTTTTTAACCCAATTGCAAAGCGGGGTAGGGGAGATCAGGTTTAAAAAAGGGATCATTATCTCCACTTCTAATTTAACCTCTGAAGCTCTTAAAGCAATTGAGCAAATCAGAAGCACAGGAATGGGGATTGACATTGATGAAATCACTGAAGAGGATTTCATCTATTCTCGCATTGATTGGGAAAAGTTTGATCCCACAAAAACCGAAGACGAAATCCCCTTATGCGATAAGAAAAGGTCGCGCCCTCACCAAACGGAAGCGATTGAAAAGACTAAAGAGTATTTTTCTAACCCTAAAAACGCTAGAGGCAAGCTCATTATGGCATGCGGGACCGGCAAAACCTACACTTCTTTAAAAATCATGGAATCTTTAGATCCCAAGATCACGCTTTTTCTAGCGCCAAGCATCGCTTTGCTTTCTCAAACTTTTAGAGAATACGCGCAAGAAAAGAGCGATCCCTTTTACGCTTCTATCGTGTGCAGCGATGATAAAGTCGGGAAAAGTAAGAAAAATAAGAGCAAGAACGAAGACAATGACGACATTAAATTTTCTGAGCTCCCTTTAAAGCCCTCCACTCGCCTTGAAGACATTTTAAGCACTTATGAAAAAGCGCAAAAAGAAAACAAGCGCTTCATTATCTTTTCAACTTATCAAAGCGCGTCGCGTATTAAAGAAGCGCAAGAAGCGGGTTTGAATGGAATCGATCTCATTATTTGCGATGAAGCCCACAGAACGGTAGGGGCTATGTATTCCACGAATGAAAGGGACGATAAAAACGCTTTCACGCTTTGCCATAGCGATGAAAATATCAAAGCTACAAAACGCCTGTATATGACCGCCACGCCTAAAGTGTATAGCGAAAGTTCTAAAGCTAAAGCCAAAGAGAGCGATAACGTTATCTATTCCATGGATGATGCACAGACTTTTGGCGAAGAAATCTATACGCTCAATTTTGAAAGAGCGATCGCTTTAGATCTCTTAACCGATTACAAAGTCATCATTTTAGCGGTGCGTTCAGAAAATTTAAGCGGCGTTACTAACAGCGTGAATAAAAAAGATCAGCCAGCTCAAAGCCGAAGGCACTAAATTGGATAAAAAGCTCATCAATAACGAATTTGTGTGCAAGATCGTTGGCACGCATAAAGGGTTAGCCAAGCAGGATGTGATCGCTTTAGACGATGAAAACAAAGAAGACAACGACTTGAAAAACCAATACGACACCGCTCCTTCTCAAAGAGCCATAAACTTTTGCAAAAGCATACAAACGAGCAAGAACATTAAAGACTCCTTTGAAACGATCATGGAATGCTATGATGAAGAGTTGAAGAAAAAGAGTTTTAAAAACCTAAAAATCAGCATCGATCACATTGATGGCACCATGAATTGTAAGGAGAGGCTTGACAAATTAGAAAACTTGAACGCATTCAAACCTAACACTTGTAAGGTTTTGAGTAACGCCAGGTGTTTGAGCGAGGGGGTGGATGTCCCAGCGTTGGATAGCGTTATCTTTTTTGATGGCAAAAGCGCGATGGTGGATATTATCCAAGCGGTGGGTAGGGTGATGCGAAAAGCCAAAAACAAGAAAAGAGGCTATATCATTTTGCCTATCGCTTTAGAAGAGAGTGAAATTAAAAACCTGGATGAAGCCGTCAATAACACCAATTTCAAAAACATTTGGAAAGTGATAAAAGCCTTAAGAAGCCATGACCCAAGCTTGGTTGATGAAGCCACTTTCAAAGAAAAAATCAAAATCTTTGGGAGCGATGATACAAGCAATTTAGACGATGAGGAAGAGTTACAAAAAGATAAAACCGAGCAATCTCCAAACGATCCCAAACAAGCCCAAAAAACCCTTTTTGACGCTATCTTGCTTCAAGATCTAGCGGACGCTGTGTATAACGTCATGCCCACTAAATTAGGGGATAGGAATTATTGGGAAAATTTCGCTAAAAAAACGGGAAATATCGCAAGGACCTTGAACAACCGCTTGAAAATTATTTTTGAAAAAAACCCTGAATTTTTCCATGGCTTTTTGGATTCCTTAAGGGAAAATATCCATCAAAACATCAGAGAAGATGAAGCCTTGGACATGATCACTTCTCACGTCATCACTAAGCCCATTTTTGATGCGCTTTTTGGGGACAATATTAAAAACCCTATCGCTAAAGCCTTGGATAAAATGGTTTTAAAACTCTCTAGCTTGGGCTTAGAAGGGGAAACTAAAGATCTTAAAAACCTCTATGAAAGCGTGAAAACCGAAGCGGCGCGTGCCAAAAGCCAAAAAAGCCAGCAAGAACTCATTAAAAACCTCTACAACACTTTCTTTAAAGAAGCCTTTAGAAAGCAAAGCGAAAAACTAGGGATCGTTTATACGCCTATAGAGGTGGTGGATTTCATTTTAAGGGCCACTAACGGCATTTTGAAAAAGCATTTCAACACGGATTTTAACGATAAAAATATCACGATTTTTGACCCATTCACGGGCACCGGGAGTTTTATCGCTCGTTTGCTTTCTAAAGAAAACGGACTCATTAGCGATGAAGCCTTAAAAGAGAAGTTTTTAAACCATTTGTTCGCTTTTGACATCGTGCTTTTATCTTATTACATCGCTTTAATCAATATCACCCAAGCCGCGCAAAATAGGGACAGCTCGTTAAAAAATTTCAAAAACATCGCGCTCACGGACAGCTTGGATTATTTAGAAGAGAAAAGCGCTAAGGGGGTAATCCCTGGCTTTGAGGATTTGAAAGAAAACCAAGAAATCAAAACCACTATGGAAAAGCAAAACATTAGAGTCATCATCGGCAACCCGCCTTATTCAAGCGGCGCTAAAAGCGAAAACGACAACAACCAAAACCTCTCACACCCTAAGCTTGAAAAAAGGGTTTATGAAAAATACGGCAAAAATTCCACCGCCAAAGTGGGGACAACCACACGAGACACGCTCATCCAGTCAATACGCATGGCGAGCGATCTTTTAAAAGATAAAGGGGTGATAGGCTTTGTGGTGAACGGGAGTTTTATTGACTCTAAAAGCGCGGACGGGTTCAGGAAATGCGTGGCCAAAGATTTTTCGCATCTTTATGTGCTGAATTTGAGGGGGAATCAGCGCACTTCGGGAGAAGTGTCAAGAAAAGAGGGAGGGAAAATTTTTGATAGCGGATCCAGGGCGACGATAGCGGTTATCTTTTTTGTGAAAGATAAGAACGCCCCCGATAACACGATTTTTTACTATGAAGTGGGAGATTATTTGAAAAGAGAAGCCAAACTCAACTTGCTCGCTAATTTTGAAAATTTGGAATCGGTGCCTTTTAAGGAAATCACCCCGAATGATAAAGGCGATTGGATCAACCAAAGGAATGACGATTTTGAAAAGCTCATCCCTTTAAAAAGAGACAAAAAACTCAAAATATTTGATACTATTTTTGATCTCAATTCTGGTGGCGTGGCAAGCGGGCGTGATCCTTGGGTGTATAACTTTTCGCCAAACGCTTTAATGCAATCGGTGCAAACATGCATTGAAACTTATAACGCTGATTTGAAGCGCTTCAATGAGCGTTTTAGGGAAGCCTTCAAACAACGCACCAAAGGTATCAAACCAGCCGATCGCTACAAGCACCTTAATTCTCAAGAAATCACCACCGATAAAACTAAAATCGCATGGGTTCAAAATCTTAAAACGCAACTGATAAAAGGGAAAAAGCTTGATGATTTTTCGCAAGAAAAAATCTCTGTTAGTTTGTATCGCCCTTTTAATAAACAATATTTTTACTACGAGCGAGAGCTTGCTTGGAGTTTTTATTCAATGAAAAAAATTTTCCCGGACAAAGACGCTCAGAATGTGGTGATCAATACCGGTGTGGGTAATGGTAAGAATTTTAGCGCTCTTGTAAGCGGCGCTATCCCCGATTGCCATTTTATAGGCAATGCCAACGCTTACCCTTTGTATTACTACGATGATTTAGGGAATCGCCATTATGCGATTAGCGGCTATGCGCTCAATTTGTTCCGGAAGCATTATAAAGATAATCTAATCGCTGAAGAAGAGATTTTTTATTACATTTATGCGATTTTCCACCATAAAGGCTATTTAGAAAAATACAAAAATTCCCTAACCAAAGAAGATCCGCGCATCGGTTTGAGTGAGGATTTTAAAGAACTCTCTATTCTTGGTAAAGAATTAGCGAAGTTGCACCTTAACTATGAGAGTGGGGAAATGCACACAAGCGTTGAATACACCACACTGATGAACGCCGAAATGGAGGGCTATTATGATGTGGTTCAAATGAAAAAGGATAAAAAAGGGGATAGCATCCTTTATAACCAAAATATCGCTATCACTCAGATCCCACAAAAAGCCTTTGACTATGTGGTGAATGGCAAAAGTGCGATTGACTGGGTGATCGAACGCTATTCAATCACTAAAGATAAAGACAGCTTGATTGAAAACAACCCGAACGATTACGCCGGCGGCAAATATGTTTTTGAACTCCTTTGTAGGGTCATCAAACTCTCTGAAAAAAGCGTGGATTTGATAGAAAAGATCAGCGAAAAGAGGTTTGAGTGAAAAACCAACAAAAAAAGAGTCAATAAAAAGGGTATAAGAGGGCGTGAAAACAAACGCTTTTTATACCCCATTTATCCCAAAATCCCACCAAAAACAGAAAAAATCGCAGAGCCAAACCGCTAAAACCACCTAGAAAATTTAAAATTTTAAGTTTTAGGGGTGTTTTTCTTAAGAATTTAGGTTTTTTATAGATTATTATGTTATTATTATACGAAATGTAGACTTTTAGAAGGAAAAATGTTGTATGAAAAAGTTTGTAGTGTTTAAAACGCTCTGTTTATCGGTAGTGTTAGGTAATAGTCTTGTGGCAGCAGAAGGTAGCACAGAAGTGCAAAAACAATTGGAAAAGCCAAAAGACTATAAAGCAGTGAAAGGCGAGAAAAACGCTTGGTATTTGGGGATCAGCTATCAAGTCGGTCAGGCTTCGCAAAGCGTTAAAAACCCCCCCAAAAGCAGTGAATTTAACTATCCTAAGTTCCCTGTGGGTAAAACCGACTATCTCGCCGTTATGCAAGGCTTAGGGCTTACTGTGGGTTATAAGCAGTTTTTTGGGGAGAAGAGATGGTTTGGTGCCCGTTATTACGGCTTTATGGATTATGGGCATGCCGTGTTTGGAGCGAACGCTTTGACATCAGATAATGGTGGGGTGTGCAAACTCAATGAGCCATGTGCGACCAAAGTAGGGACTATGGGCAATCTGTCTGACATGTTCACTTATGGTGTGGGTATTGACACTTTATACAATGTCATTAATAAAGAGGATGCGAGTTTTGGTTTCTTTTTTGGGGCTCAAATCGCTGGTAACTCTTGGGGTAATACGACAGGGGCATTTTTGGAAACTAAAAGCCCTTATAAGCACACCTCCTATAGCCTTGATCCGGCGATTTTTCAGTTCCTTTTTAATTTAGGGATTCGCACCCATATTGGTCATCATCAAGAATTTGACTTTGGCGTGAAGATTCCTACTATCAATGTTTATTATTTTAACCATGGGAATTTGAGCTTCACTTACCGCCGTCAATACAGCCTTTATGTGGGGTATCGTTACAATTTCTGATTTAAAACGCTTGTTTTTCTCTAATTGAATTTTCAATTAGAGTTTTCTTGCATAGACCACCGCTTTCTTTTGAAACATTTTTAAAAGTTTTTTGAAAATTAGAATTAAAATCTTTTTGATCATGTTATGATAGTTCAAAAAATTAACAAGGATTAAGCATGTTATATTCCTCTAAAATCCAATCCCTTTCAGAATCCACAACGATCGCTATCAGCACGCTCGCTAAAGAATTGAAATCGCAAGGAAAAGATATTTTAAGTTTTTCAGCGGGCGAGCCTGATTTTGACACCCCGCAAGCGATTAAAGATGCAGCTATAAAAGCCCTAAATGACGGCTTTACCAAATACACTCCAGTGGCCGGAATCCCTGAATTATTAAAAGCGATCGCTCATAAATTGAAAAAAGAAAACAATTTGGATTACGAACCGAGTGAAATTCTAGTGAGCAATGGCGCTAAACAAAGCTTGTTCAACGCGATTCAAGCCTTAATAGGAGAGGGCGATGAAGTGATTATCCCTGTGCCTTTTTGGGTAACTTACCCTGAGCTTGTGAAATACAGCGGTGGGGTGAGCAAATTCATTCAAACCGATGAAAAAAGCCGCTTTAAAATCACCCCCAAGCAGCTTAAAAACACTTTAACCCCCAAAACAAAAATGCTCATTCTCACCACCCCATCAAACCCTACCGGCATGCTTTATAGTAAGGCGGAATTAGAGGCTTTGGGCGAAGTTTTAAAAGACACTCCAATTTGGGTGCTTAGCGATGAAATTTATGAAAAGCTTGTTTATAAGGGGGAGTTTGTTTCTTGCGCGGCAGTGAGTGAAGAGATGAAAAAACGCACCATTACCATTAATGGCTTGAGCAAGTCGGTGGCGATGACAGGCTGGCGTATGGGCTATGCGGCGAGCAAGGATAAAAAATTAGTCAAATTGATGAATAACTTGCAAAGCCAATGCACTTCCAATATCAATTCTATCACGCAAATGGCTTCTATCGTGGCGCTTGAAGGGTTGGTGGATAAGGAAATTGAAACGATGCGTCAGGCTTTTGAGAAGCGTTGCCATTTAGCCCACGCAAAAATCAATGCGATTGAGGGGCTGAACGCTTTAAAGCCTGATGGGGCGTTTTATCTTTTTATCAACATTGGCGGTCTTTGTGGGGGGGATTCGATGCGATTTTGCCATGAGTTATTGGAAAAAGAAGGCGTAGCGTTAGTGCCTGGAAAGGCTTTTGGATTGGAAGGCTATGTCCGTTTGTCTTTTGCATGCTCAGAAGAACAGATTGAAAAGGGGATTGAACGCATCGCTCGCTTTGTCAAATCAAAGGGATAAAAAAGAATTGGTATTTAAAAAAAGGGGGGTTAATCTTGTTTAGGATTTTATTTTGGGATTTTATATTGTAGTTTAAGCGGTGTAGCGTGGTATAATGGTTTGATTTAAAAGTTTGAAAAGTGCAGTTTTCATAACTAAAATAGATTTTTGAGAAAGGAATAATAAATGGCAATAAGATTTGATCATAACAATAATTCTGAAGAATGGCAAATGTTTTTTGACAAGATCAATAATGGCTCGCCTTTTAGGGTTATCACTTTCATTGGACCAATTCTATCGCATTTTAAAAACGTGATGAGGAGTGGCTACCTTTCTTCTGAACCAACAAAGCAAGATCGGATAAAATCTTTCTTAATAAATAAGCGTGAATTTATAGGGTTTGTTGAAATTGTTATTGGACCTAGCGAAATCTTGTTTTTTATATATGAAAACGAGCCGAGTGCAACATTTAATTTAAAAAACTACTTGTTGGTGTTAGCCAAAATGCATTGTAATCCAACAGCGATTTGTTATTGCGGAAACAAGCAAGACGCACAAAACACCAACACAAAAGAGATAAAATTCCTAAGTGCAAAAAGTCATGATTTTGGGAAAGAAATGGACTCTATAAGTGTTGAACTTTCAAACTCTAATACTTTTATTCAATCTCTTTTAAAATTAGGGTCTTTTTTGCATGGAAAAACTATTGAGTCTCTTAATAATCCAACAAACTATCCGCCAATTAATTTGGTAGTTACTCCAGCTTTGGCACTTTGGAAAACAACGGTGGAGATAGAGGAGCATAGAAAAAATACAACATTTGATCAAAATTATCATCCTTTCAACTATAGGCAAAGCTCTGCACGAAACATTAAAATTGATGAAGTTGCTAATGATTTAAAAAGTGGTAAGATAGTTGGCACTAAAATTATTAGTGATGCTTTATTGAGTGCTAACTATTGTTTCATGGATGATGAGAATTTAAAGGATTTAAAAAAGTTACTATCACAAGATCAAATAAATCTATCAAATATTATTGTAAGCACTATCAATCAAGCAGAGAATGTAAATGGGATAAATCTTACTTCCGCCATAATTGACAAGATTGAATATCATTTCCGTGATAATATATTCCATTTTATCTTTAATGTTAGCAATAACTTCTTAAGCGGAAAATCAAGATTAACTATTGAAGTGCCTAGAACGACATTAGAAAATATTAAGTTACCTGACATGAAAGAAATATATGTTAATAAATGGTATATAGACATTTTTATAAATATATTGATACAGTCTATCAATAATGGATCTTATATTATTGAAGGGATTAAACTATAATGGAAAATACAAATAATTGGAATGAGTGTTTCATGCCTGTTGTTAGCAGTGGAAAAGATAGCAAAATGTTTTTTTCTAAATTAAAATTAGTAGGTAGTATTGAACTTTTAATGATATATTTAAAGAATGAAGGCTATATTGTCTCATCTGATCCTAAAAAAATAATAATACTGATTTATTTGCACCTAAAATTTTTTACTATGAAAGTATCGCACCAAAAACAAAAAAATTTTTATTGTTAATTAACAAAACCCTAAATGAAGCCACCCCCTAGAAAAATTAAAAGACCCTATAGAAAATCTTTTGCTATGGATTGGGCGCTTTTTGAGGACGACTAAAATCATTTTTTCATCATTTGGGAATGGTTTTAGTTTTGGTGCTAAAATTAACTTTTAAGGGTTATTTTTGTTTTTGCAAATAAATTAAAAGAGGTGTTGAATGTTATTGAATTATGATTTTTTAGAATTTGAAAATGACAAAAAAGTTAGAGTGATAGACGATAAGTTGCATGTAAATATTTTAGATTTTTTTGGCATTGGCGATGAGGACGATAAGATTTTTCTTGGCGATGAAATCTCTAATATTAAGGACAACCCTACTGAAGCTTATGCTGCTGAAGTTTATGCAATTGAGGGCGCTAAGCTTAATAGAGTGTATGAGAAAATTAGAAGCGGACTACCTTTTGGGATTATCTCAGCGTTTAGACCTTTTAAAGGATCCTTTACAAAGGATTTTACTGATGAAGAACAGAAAGCGCTTATAAAAGTAGCTAAAAGCGATTGTTTAACTAAGGATTTCCTTAAAGAAAATGATGGCATTTATAGAAAACTCTGTAATTGTAAAACATTTAATAAAACTTTTGTGGATAAATTCACAACAGATAAGAGCAAAGCGACAATGAAAGATTTCATGTCTACTCAAGGATTTATCACTAGATACAAATACTCCTATAGCGACTATGCGCAAGAAACACAACGCCTAAAATCTTTTTTAGATGGAAAGCGTGATTTTCTTGGTTATATTCAAGCGATTGGTTATTGGAAAGAAGAGGTAGAAAACGGTATTTTGCCTAACAAAGAAATAAGTTTTTTTGTATTTCAAAACGAGCCAAGCAAGACATTCAATTTAAGAAATTATTTGTTGTTACTGGCAAGATTGTTTGATCAAGAGGCGATCTGTTATTGTAAAAACGCTATTCATGATAAAGAAAACGCTTATAAGGTAGAATTGGTGAGCGCTTTATCTGGTGGTTTTAATGAGGTGTGGGCTGAGTTCGCAGATGTTACATTCTCAGTACCTAGTCAATTACCGCAATCTCTCACACACTTAAAAAATAAGGCAGCTACATTCTTTTCAAAACAGCCTGGTGGCAATTGTGGTATGAGTTTTAAGGAAATTGATAAGGTTCAAATAAAAGCGACATGCATGCCTAATATTGTTACTGGGGCATTTGAAGATGACATAAAATTATCTATCAACCATAGTCAGTGGCGCGGTTATCCTAAAGTTTTTGATATTGAAAAGATAGAGAGCATAGAAAGAGAAGTTATTGAAGAGAGAGAACAACATAAAATAGGTTCGGCACAGAACCTTAAAATCAATCAAATTGCTGATGATTTAAAACAAGCTAAGGTAGTTAGCAATAAACTTATTGCGAATGCGCTTATAACGCAAAAAGCGCCCAGTGATACGCCACATGATGACGATTTAGATTAGTTTAAAAATCCTAAATGAAGCACCCCCTAGAAGAATTAAAAGACCCTGTAGAAAATCTTTTGCTGTGGATTGGGCGCTTTTTGCGTTACAAATGCACAAGCCTATCTAATTCCCAAGTGAAAGATCAAAACAAGGTTTTTGAATGCTTGAACGAATTCAATCATGCGTTCATCAATTCAAGCCAATTAGAAAAAGTTTGCAAAAAAGCCCGTAATGTTGGATTATTAGGTATCAACACCTACGCACTGCCCCTACTCAAATTTTACGAATATTCCAAAAAGCTTTCTTTAAAATCGCTCAAAAGCATAGATGAAGTCATGCTGGCTGAATTTTTGAGCGTTTATACCGGTGGTTTGAGTTTAGCCACTAAGAAAAATTACAGGATCGCCCTACTCGGGCTTTTTAGCTATATAGACAAGCAAAATCAAGATGAAAATGAAAAATCTTATATCTATAATATCACGCTTAAAAATATCAGTGGAGTCAATCAAAGCGCAGGCAACAAGCTCCCTACTCATTTGAATAATGAAGAATTAGAAAAATTTTTAGAAAGCATTGATAAAATAGAAATGTCCGCTAAAGTGCGCGCCAGAAACCGCCTGCTCATTAAAATCATCGTTTTTACAGGCATGCGCTCCAATGAAGCCTTGCAGCTTAAAATAAAGGATTTTACTTTAGAAAATGGCTGTTATACGATTTTGATTAAGGGTAAGGGCGATAAATACAGAGCGGTGATGCTCAAAGCTTTCCACATTGAGAGCCTTTTGAAAGAATGGCTCATAGAAAGGGAATTATATCCTGTTAAAAACGATTTATTATTTTGCAACCAAAAAGGCAGCGCTTTAACGCAAGCTTATTTGTATAGACAAGTGGAGTGCATCATCAATTTTGCAGGACTCAGGCGAGAAAAAAATGGGGCGCACATGTTAAGGCATTCTTTTGCGACCTTGCTTTATCAAAAACGCCATGATTTGATTTTAGTTCAAGAAGCTCTAGGGCATGCGAGCTTGAATACGAGCAGGATTTACACGCATTTTGACAAAGAGCGTTTAGAAGAAGCGGCGAGCATTTGGGAAGAAAAGTGAAAAACACCCCCCTACCCCTTAAAAAAAGGATTTTTACCATAAAACAACTAAAACCCCATTTTCTAAGAAATTAAAAAATTTTTAGCTTGCTCATTTAAAATTTTGCTTTCAAATTCTAACAGCCACTTTTTGACTTCTATGCCCCCATTATACCCCCCTAAAGCGCCATTTTTACGCACCACTCTATGACAAGGCACGATCAAAGAAATAGGGTTATTATGATTAGCGTTGCCAATCGCTCTGCAAGATTTAGGGTTATTAATGAGCTTTGCGATTTCATCGTAACTTTTTGTCTTGCCATAAGGGATAGTCATTAACGCAGACCAAACTTGTTTTTGAAAAGAAGTCCCTATCAAATCCAAAGGCACATCAAATTCAAAAAGTTGTCCCAAGAAATAACGCTCTAAGGCTTGAACGCTGAGTTTTAATGGGGTATTCATAGGGGTGTTATGAGAAAAATTGGCCGTATCAAAATCCAATCTCAATAAATGGCTCTCATTAGCGCACAAATGCAAATACTCTAAAGGGAAACTCTTAGGGGTCTTAAAATAGTAGTGGTATAAAACCATTAATTAAAAAAAGAGTTTGTATAAAATAATCAATAACGACAAACCATACACCCCTAAAATCAAAGCTTTATGCATTTTTTCATTCAAAAGCCCCATGATCCATTTAATCCCAATGCTCACGCCCATAACAGAGCCTAAGCCCACAATCGCCCCTGCTACTAGCACTTCTTTATTGATGATGTGGTGATAGATTAAAGAAAAAGCTCCTGAAATGGAAGAAAACAGAATAAAAAATAACCCTAACGCTACGCATTTTTTAGAATCATACCCTAAAAAATAATGCATCAAAGGCACCATGAGCATCCCCCCACCAATCCCCAAAGTGATGGCAAAAAACCCTGTGAGCGCGCCAATTAAAAATAATTTTAAACCTTGCAAATGGTAGCGTTTAGTGTCCGTTATCAAATCTTTTTTTTTGGGTTTCAAAACAAATTGGATCATAGAATACACGACTAAAAGAGCGAAAATAACCATTAAAATTTTACTGGAAACGATTTTTAAAATGAATCCGCTAAAACTCGCTCCTATCAGCCCCCCTGCCCCTATCAACAAGCCTAAAGAAAAATCAAGCGATTTTTTTTTGAAATTCAAAACAGAGCCAACGAACGATGAAAGAACCATTTGCAAAATGGAAATGCCAATGGATTCTTCAAAAGAATGCCCGGTTGCGAGCATGATAGGGACAATGATCATCCCCCCACCAATGCCAAAGATCCCTGATAGAATGCCAGTAAAAAGCCCTATCGCTATATATAACGCATAAATATCCATAAAAACCCTTAAAAAAGTAAAAACCCCTCTTAAAGAAAATTAAAAATAACCCTATTCTAATCAAACGCTAATAACCAAACCCCCCCTAAACAACGCTTTTAAAAGTGATACTTTTATTGATCTGTTTTGTTTTTGCAACACAAAGCATGCGAATCATCATTGGGTTCGCTAAGAGAGAGGTTTCTTAATTCATAAGCCAATTTGATAGACGCCGCAACATCATCCAAGCCAAACCCCCCTTGAGCTAAAATCTGTTTGTAGCTTTCTATATACAGATTATCAAAGCTCTGCGTGAGATTGACTTCTTCGCCCTCTAGGATCATTTTATGATAAACTTTTTCTTTAGACACTCCCATGTGTTCTGGATTGATGGAAAAAAACCATCTTATTTTGGCATGCTCTAAAAAGAGTATCCCCCCTACGCAATCAGGCTCTTCTTTGTTGATAACCTTGTCTTTAACGCTTCCAAACAAATACAATAAGGTGTCAAAAATATTCACCCCCATTTGAGTGGCTAACCCCCCACTCCTATTCACATCCGCTCGCCATGAAGAAAAATACCATTTCCCTTGAACGCTGATATAAGTGAGCGTGATGTCAAACACCTTGCTAGGGTTTTTTTCTAATTCGCTCTTAATTTTTTCTTTTAAGGCCAAAGTGTCGCAATGCAAGCGCAAGGGCAAAAGACTAAACACCCTTTTTTGGTATTTCACCTCTAAATCTTTCAATTCTTGTATTTCGCCAGGGTCTAAAACTAAGGGTTTTTCACAAATCACATGCATGCCGTTTCTTAACCCGAAACGGATGTGATCAAAATGCGTGTGCGTGGGCGTGCAAACACTCAAATAGTTGATTTCTTTACCCATAGCCCTAGATTGCTCTAAATGCTTTTCAAAATCTTCAATATTGGTAAAAAACTCTGATTGCGGGAAATACTCATCTAAAACCCCCACGCTATCATGAACATCAAAAGAGCAATCCAAAAAATGCCCTGTATCTCTAATCGCTTGCAAGTGCTTGGGAGCGATAAACCCCCCTGAACCAATCATCGCAAAAAGCATTCATCTTCCTTAAATCATTTTGAATCTCATTTTAGCAAAGATTAGCTTATTTAAGCTTATATTATTGGCAATTAAAACACTCCACCGATCGATCCAACACGCTTTTTTCATCTATGCTAGGGCTTTCGCTGCGCAAATAATAAGTGGATTTGAGCCCTAATTTCCAAGCGAGCGTGTAGATTTCATGCAAGGTTTTACCGCTAGCGTTTTCTATGCGTAAAAACACATTAATGCTTTGGCCTTGATCGATCCATTTTTGGCGCACGGCTGCCGCTTTAATCAAATCTTTAGCGTCAATATCATAGGCTGATGTGTAAAAATTCCAGGTTTCTACATTCAAATTAGGCACTACGACAGGAATAAGCCCGCTCAAATTTTCTTCAAACCATTTTTTCTTATAAATGGGTTCAATCGTTTGGGTTGTGCCTACTAAAATAGAAATAGAGCTTGTAGGAGCGATCGCCATTAAATAGCCATTACGCATGCCATTGGCTTTGACTTTTTCTCTCAAACCTTGCCAATCGCAAGCGTGGTTAAAAAGCCCTTTTTCGGTGAGCTTTAAGGCTTCATTATTGGCTTTATCAATGGGGAAAATCCCCTTACTCCATTCTGAATTTTCAAAATCCTTATAAACCCCTTTTTCTTTCGCTAAATTCGCGCTCGTGTCAATCGCATGGTAGCTGATTTGCTCCATTAAAGCGTCAATTTTTTCTAAATGCTCTTTAGACCCCCAAGCGATTTGATGTTCTGCGAGCATTTGCGCTTCACCCATAACCCCTAACCCTATGGCTCTATTTTGTAAATTGGTGGCTTTGACTTTGCGGTTGGGGTAGAAATTCAAATCAATCACATTGTCTAATAGCCTGATAATGATCGGCACAACCCTTTTAATGTCTTCTTCAGTGTTGATCTTGCTTAAATTGATGCTCGCTAGATTACACACCGCCGTTTGGCCGTCTTTAGCGACTTTAGTAGCGATATAGATTTGCTTGCCCTTAAGAATATCTGTGCTAGTGAGCTTGTTAGCGCATTTAGTGATATTATTATCTGTCGTTACTAACTGCTTTTCTTCAAAAAACTCTATGGCGCCATCGGTGTATTCTATTTGCATGTAATAGTGGTTAGGCGCGGTATTTTGAAAAATCTCTGTGCATAGATTGCTGGATCGAATAATGCCTGCATGAGCGTTTGGATTGCACCGATTGGCGTTATCTTTAAAGGCTAAGAAAGGCAAGCCGGCTTCAAAATAATTCATTAAGATTTTTTTCCATAAATCTTTAGCGTTAATGTATTCTTTAATGATTTTAGGATCTTTTTCATACTCTAAATAGCGTTTTTCAAAATCCTGCCCATAAAGCTCAGTCAAATCCTTACACTCATAAGGGTCAAACAAAGTCCACATCGCATCTTCTAAAACCCTTTTCATAAACAAATCGCACACCCAAAGAGCCGGGAACAAATCATGCGCTCTTCGCCTTTCATCGCCGCTATTTTTCCTTAAATCAATGAACTCCATCACATCAATGTGCCAAATTTCCAAATAGACCGCAATCGCACCCTTTCGTGTGCCTAATTGATCCACCGCAATCGCCACATCATTAGCGATCTTTAAAAAAGGGATCGTGCCAGCGCTCGCATTTTTATGCCCATCAATATAACTCCCAATAGAGCGCACCAAAGAAAAATCCCAGCCAATCCCCCCGCCGTATTTGGACAATAGCGCCATTTCCTTATAGCTGTCAAAAATCCCTTCAATATTATCCGGCGTGCTACCAATATAGCATGAGCTTAGCTGGTGCTTGGTGGTGCGAGCGTTCGCTAGAGTGGGGGTTGCGCACATCGCTTCAAATTTGCTTAAAACTTCATAAAATTCTAAAGCGATTTTATTGGGTTCTTGTTCGTTTTGCGCTAAAAACATCGCAATGCTCATAAACATGTGTTGGGGCAATTCAATAGGGTTATTGTTAGCGTCTTTTAACAAATAGCGATCATACAAGGTTTTAATCCCTAAATAATTGAATTGGAAATCCCTTTCAGGCTTGATCTGGCCATTTAAAAACTCTAAATCAAATTTTTCCTTAAAGCCCTTAAGGATGCGGCCCTTTTCTTCAGCGTTTTCAAAATACTCTTTCAAATGCCTATACCCTGTAAAACCACTTACTTTATGGTATAAATCATACAAAAAAAGCCTTGAGGCGACAAAGCTCCAATTAGGCGTGTCAATATCTATCTTATCCACAGCGGTTTTAATCAAAGTTTGTTGGATTTCTTCAGTAGTGATCTTGTCCCTAAATTGCAACCTCGCATCCACTTCCAGCTCGCTTTGGCTCACGCCCTCTAAATTGTCCGTGGCGTCCTTAGTGTATTTTTGGATTTTTGTGATGTCCAAAGGCTCAATGCGCCCGTTTCGTTTAACCACTGTAATCAAAATTTTTCCTTTAAATTAAATCGTTTGTTTTTTAAATTTGGAATTGTATCAATAAAAAACTTAAGAAAAAGAAAAGTTCAAGTTGGATCTGTTCTATTAATGAGAATGAGTTTTAAAGTTTTTTAATTTTTTATACCCCCTCCATTTAATGGCACTTAAATCACCACCCTAATTTAGCACAAAGCTTAAGAAAACATTGAAACCCCAAAATGACCAAACCCTCTACAAGAAAGTTGCTAGGATGCCCGCAATACACTGAAAGTTCATGCATAGCGACAACAAAGGGCATTATTGAAAGCATCAAATAAAAATCCCTTAGCCTCGCTCCTAACACAGCGTCATAAAACGCGCCAAAAAACCTAGCCTTAAAAATGGCTTTAAAAAACTTGGGAAACCCTTGCCAAGTTTCAGCAATTAAATAACCTGCCGACCTGCCTTTTGGGCTGAACAAGAGATTAGACAACAAAGCCGCTATTAAACCCATTAGCCATATATAATAGCTATTTTTAGAGTCAAAGATCGGATCGCTAGCTGAACCATTGATCTCATATAAAATCCTAGTGGTTATGGAGAGACATCCCCCATAGACTAGACCCACTGCCCAATGATATTCGGAGATGCTCAAACGCTCTTTTGAGCCATTCAAGTTCTCTTTTGTAGTATCCATATTATTTCCTTTCCCCCCATCACCTCATTTAAGATTACCAAGCATGCCCAAAACTATAGCCGTAATCATAAAAATCACGGATAGGTTCTCTTGGAGCTTGTGGTTCTCTAGTTTGAGGCTCTCTGTCTATGAAATCATGGATAAGATCTTCTACTCTATCGCCTATTTCCTGACCAAGCAAATACCCTCCAACAGCTCCTAAAAGCCCTCCATTTCTTCCTAAATATCCTCCAACAGCCCCTCCCATATCTCTGCCATGTTGACCCCTTGCTTCTATTCTAGGACCAGCTATAGCCGTATTAACCATTGCACCGCATAAAACCAACACACAACTAAATGTTTTTAACCCACTCATAACAAATCCTTTCATAAAATTGAGATTCAAGGCATGTTTGGCACACCTTGATAAGAATATTTATACCACAATCGCATTAAGAGAATTGTTACAGATCAGCCAAATATCACAAAAATCTCAATAAGTGTTTTATTTATCACAAATTACAGGATTAAAGTAAATGATTATAATATTTTTTGGGTTTTTTCATTATTGAAGCAAATTCAAAAGGATAAAAAGAGAACTTTTTAATCCATTAAAAATACGCTCAATAAAGTTTTAAAACAGCAATTCTTTTCAAACTCTTTAAGGTTTCTTAAAAAACTTAAAATACCCGTTTTCAATGTTAATTTGAGGGGCGCGTGAAAGGCTCAACGAACCGCTAGGGATGTCTTTAGTGATGGTGGTGCCGCTGCCGATTAAAACGTTAGAGCCGATAGTTATGGGGGCGACTAGCTGGCTATCGCTCCCTATAAAGACATTTTCACCGATGATCGTTTGGTGTTTTTTTTTACCATCGTAATTGCAAGTGATCACACCAGCCCCTACATTTGTGTTTTTCCCTATTTCACAATCCCCTAAATAGCTCAAATGCCCTGCTTTAGCGCCTTGAAGTTTGGCGTTTTTAGTCTCTACAAAATTCCCCACATGGCTATCACAAATCACGCTTTTAGGGCGCACATGGGCAAACGGCCCCACGCTGCTATTAATGATTTGGCTCTCTTCTATCACGCTATAAGCTTTAATATGCGCGTTTTCTATCAAGCAATTCCCAATCACACGCACCCCTTGCTCTAAAACGCATTCCCCATTAAAACTCACGCCTTTTTCTAAGTAAATGCTCTTTGGTAATTGCATCATTACCCCCAAGTCCATGGCGTTTTTTCGCAACCTTTCTAGCATGATTTCTTCAGCCTTCGCTCTTTCTGTTTGGCTATTCACCCCTAAAAAACACTCTTCTTCTAAAAAAATAGCGTCAATTTTTTCATTCCCCTTAATACCCAGAGCGATCAAATCCGTGAGGTAGTATTCTTTTTGGGCGTTTTGGTCATGGAGTTTGGGCAAGTATTTTTCTAAAAACTTTCTTTCAAAAAAATACACGCCAGCGTTCACGCTTTTAATGGTTTTTTCTTCATTATTAGCGTCCTTTTCTTCTACAATCTTTTTAACCTGATGGTTTTCTAAAATAACGCGCCCATAACCTTTAGGGTCAGTTAAATGCAGTAAGCCTATGGCGTTATTCTGGCTTTCTAATAAGGGGGCGAGAGCGTCTTTAGTGATTAAGGGCATGTCCGCATTCAAAATCAAAACCCGCTCATGTTGAGTGGGAATAGGTGTTTTATCTTCTTGCATGATGGCCCCACCTGTCCCTGAATATTTTTCCACGATTTGAGTGTGGAAGATTACGCCCTTAAAACGCTCCAACACCGCTTCTTTAATGCGTTCTTGTTGGTGGTGTAAGATAAGATGCACATCATCACTGATTGAAAAAGCCACTTCTAAAATGTAAAACAGCATAGGCTCCCCGCAAATCGTGTGCAAAGTTTTAGGCAGGCTAGAATGCATGCGAGTGCCTTTGCCAGCGGCCAGTATGATTATAGAAAGCATTAAAATCCTTTTTTTAGGGAATTTTAACATGCCTTATCTTATAATTTGACTTCGTTTCATCAAAGATTTAAGGCTAGAATTTTGCGTTTTTTCATTTTTTTCATTCTCATTTGCCCTTTAATATGCCCTTTAATGAGCACTGATAGCGCTTTGCCTAGCGTCAATCTCTCTTTAAACGCTCCTAATGATCCTAAACAGCTTGTAACCACCCTTAATGTCATCGCCCTGCTCACGCTTTTAGTTTTAGCCCCGTCATTGATTTTAGTGATGACGAGTTTCACCCGTTTGATCGTGGTGTTTTCTTTTTTAAGGACCGCTTTAGGCACGCAACAAACCCCACCCACTCAAATTTTAGTTTCGCTCTCTTTGATATTGACTTTTTTCATCATGGAACCTAGCCTAAAAAAGGCCTATGATACAGGGATTAAGCCTTATATGGATAAAAAGATTTCTTACACCGAAGCGTTTGAAAAAAGCGCTCTGCCTTTCAAGGAATTCATGCTTAAAAACACACGAGAAAAGGATCTAGCGCTTTTTTTTAGGATCAGAAACCTGCCTAACCCTAAAACCCCTGATGAGGTGAGCTTGAGCGTTTTGATCCCAGCATTTATGATAAGCGAGTTGAAAACAGCGTTTCAAATCGGCTTTTTACTCTACTTGCCTTTTTTGGTGATTGATATGGTGATCAGCTCTATTTTAATGGCGATGGGCATGATGATGCTCCCGCCTGTAATGATTTCTCTGCCTTTTAAAATTTTAGTGTTTATTCTGGTGGATGGGTTTAATCTATTGACCGAAAATTTAGTGGCGAGTTTTAAAATGGTTTAATATTAAAAACATTCAAACTATAAAAGCTTGAAATTAATTTAAAACTCATAATTCAAATACGCTGTAATGGATCGCCCTGGCGCGGGCTCTCTTCCTGTAGGGCTTGTGCCAATCCCCCTAAAATAATACTTCATGTTAAAAAGGTTATTGATTTGCAAACTCCCGGTGATTTTATGCCTACCGCTTTGCCATAAGATTGAGCTTACTTGAACATTCAACACAAAATACAAGGGCAATAATCCTACTGAATTACAACCATACTCTAGCCCCCCTGTGTATTCTGGGTTTAAGGGCAAGCACACGGTTTGGCTTTTGGCTTGATTGAGCATAGAACTATAAGCGCGGCTATAAAAATAGCTGCTGATTCCAAAAGTCGTGTGCTTGTAAGTATACATCATGTCAAATATGAATTGGTTAGGACTCACATAAGGCAAACGCTTCCCTTTAATGTCAAAGGGTTTATTGACAATGCCTGTAAAATAATAAGCAATATCATCAGCGTTAGAAGTGATGCGCGCATCAATGTAAGTGTAAGCCACATGGAATTGCAAACCCCTAATCGGCGCGTAATACAATTCCAATTCCACCCCTTGACTCCTAGCATTCACAGGCTGTGGACTATAACCTCCCGCATAATAACGATTGGCAAAAATCACAAAATAATTGGTATTAAAGCTCAATAGATTTTTATAACTATAGCGTTGCCCCACTTCAATTTCATTAAAAATTTGGTTGTAATTAGTCCTAGTAATGCCTACCATTGTGTGTTGTGGGGGGATAAAACTGCGGCGGTAGTTCGCATACCATATCCAATTTTCCATAGGTTTATAGCCAATATTAAGGGCAGGACTCCATTCGTTTTGACGCTGTTTTTTACTGGTCCATACGGAAAAATCGTGCTTTTCTGGCTCTTTGTTGTTATAGTTCAAAAAAGTGTATCTAATCCCTGGAGTTATCGCTAATTTAGAATCAAAAAGCTCTATTTTATCGCTCAACCATACCGCTGTATAGTTGTTAAACATTTCTTGATTGTTGTTAGGCGTTTTAGAAAGGACATAAGGAGGCATGTGGCACACCCCATTGATAATATCTGTTTTTTCGCATGTGCTTTGATCGGATCTAATGAACATGTCCATCGTCATAAAGCGCATGCCCACATTAAAAGTTTGCTTAACTTTATTGGTATTGACGACTAAGTTCAAATTAGGCTCAAAAGCGTTCATCACATAACGCCTTAAATGATCAAAAATAAAAAATCCTGGATAATTTTGATTGGTATAAACAGGGCCTAATTTAGGATTGGTATTGACATTTAAATAGTTAGAATCAAATTTAAAATCCCTTGACATGTCATGCCCATAGTAGCTAAAAGTGAAATCCCCACCGACTCTATCCGTGTCCCCAAAAAAGTTTTGATACACAGCTCCCCATCGCTTCGCTCTCCCGCTTTTATCGTTATTAGGGCGGTTATTTTGAAAACGATTTTGATTATACGCTTCTATACCTAAAGACCCAGGGTCTGTTAAAAAATAGCTGTAATATTGAAAAAAAGCGGTGATCTTATTACTATCATTAATTTGATACAACGAATCTAGCAAGTAGTTTTGAATGTTGGTAGGGCTGTTGTATCTAAACCCTTGCCCTTTGAGCCAATTGACTTGAGCTTGGATTCCAAAATGCTTATTCATCATACCCCCCGTTCTTAAATAGGTGTTGAAAAGCATGTTATTAACTAAGCTTTTATCAATGTTTTTAGAATTTTGATTGAAAAACCCCCCATTTTCAGATTTGCCCCAAAAAGTGGTCCTCTCGCTCACTTGACTTTCCCACTTGGTAGGAATGCCTTTGGTGATGATGTTGATCACACCGCCAAAAGCGTTAGGGCCATAACGCACGCTCTCCCCGCCTTTGGTTACGCTGATTCTATCCACAGATTGAAAGGTTACAGGAAAAATAACCGTGCCAATTTCAACATAGGGCGCGACATAAATAGGAATCCCATTGACTAGAATCATTCCCGTATTAGAATGCCCTGGACCTCCAGCGCCAAACCCCCTAATGGAAATGCTAGGCACAGCTCCAATACCTGTAGAGTTTCTAATATGCACGCCCGGCACATTTTGCAAAGCTTCTTCAATGCTTTGATTGGCGCTTTTAGTGAGCTGCTTGTTAGAAATCACCGTGCGAGATCCCATATAGTTTCTAACCTCCTTACTTCTCCAACTTAAAGGCGCTTCTTTATCGTTAGCTATTCCTGAAGCTTCCACCCTTTCCAAATTATGAGTCTTTACGGCATGCGCGCTATGACTCAAAACAGCTAGAGAGACTAAAATTCTTTTCATTTACTACCTTTTATGAAAAATGTTCCTTTTTACAACAAATCGTAGTTTATAGTAATTATTTACTACCTTTTATGAAAAATGTTCCTTTTTACAACAAATCGTAGTTTATAGTAATTATTATTAGTTTTAGCTTAAATTTTTAAAAAATTATTATTTAGATAATATTAATGACTTTTTTTATCAAAAATGCCGATTAATGCGAATGTTGATGGAAAGGATTGGAATATAAAGAAAAATAAAAATTTTTTAATATTTCTAATGGGTGGAATTTTAAACAAATAAAGGGTTTAAAAACCCTTTATAGCTAGCCTTTAAACCAAAATTTGAGTCACATAAAAAGCTATCAAGGAAAACGCATACGCCACAACGGTTGTGAAGATGAACAAATACGCCACAAACTTTATCCCCCCAGCTTCCCTACCAAAAGTAATGGTCGCTGCAAAACAAGGGATATAAAACATCACAAACACGATAAAGGCGATCCCGCTAGGCACGCTGACTTCTTTTCTGATTGTCTCCCTAAAAGCATCAGATTTTTCGTTTTGATCCCCTAAGGAAAACAACACCCCCAAAGTAGAAACCACCACTTCTTTAGCCATAAAACCGGTGACAAGTGAGACGCTCAAACGCCAATCAAAATCCATAGGGCTAAAGACTTTTTCTAAATACGCCCCACCCCTTCCTACAACGCTATTTTTTAAATTCTTTTTATCCAATTCGGTTTTTAATTCTTTTAATTTTTCTTCTTTAGCTTCGCTTGAAAGATTAGCGTTTTTTTGGACTAATAAGCTTTCTTGCTTATAAGCCTTCATAGCCGCATCATTTTTAGGGTATTGAGACATAAACCAGATTAAAATCGCTCCCACTAAAATGTAAGTCCCGGCTTTTTTAAGGTAGGAAAGCGATTTGGTATAGATGCTAAAGTAAATCATTCTAGAACTTGGCAAGCGGTATTTGGGCATTTCCATGATAAAAGATTCGGTTTGTCCTTTAAACACGCTTAATTTGAGTAATTTGGCCATCACTAACGCCACAACCGCCCCCAAAATATAAATGCAAAACAGCACAAACCCCGCACTTGAAGAAGGGAAAAACGAGCCTACAAACAGCACATAAATAGGCAGCCTTGCCGAGCAGCTCATAAACCCGATCACAAAAAGCGTGATCAACCGTTCGTTATAGTTTTGTAAGGTTCTTGTCGCCATGTAAGCTGGCACTGAGCAGCCAAAACCGGTGATTAAAGGGATAAAACTCTTCCCATGCAAGCCAAATTTATGCAAGATTCCATCTAGTAAAAACGCTACCCTACTCATATAGCCTGTCGTCTCTAGTAAAGAAATCCCAAAATACAACACCACAATTAAAGGCAAGAATGAAACCGTCGCTCCCACTCCCCCAATAATGCCATCGCCCACCAAAGACGCTAAATCTTCATTAGCCACATTTTCTTTGATGCCATCGCTCAAAAATTTAAACCCTGCTTCAAGCGCTTTTTGCGCTCCCCCCCCTATTAAAAAGCTCAAAGAAAAGATGATAAACATAAACCCTAAAAAAATGAAAATCCCATAACGCGGGTGCATTAAAATCTTATCAATCTTGTAAGTGTGTTCAAAACTCGCGTTTTGTTGGTTTTCACTGATCACTAATTGAGCGATTCTTTGAGCGCTCTGGCTGTATTTTAAAGACTCTTTAAAGCTTTGAGACGGGACTTTGATGTTTTCATTGTTTGTTGTGTTTTGAGAATAAAGCCTGACAATTTCGTCTAATAAAAGCTCGGTATTCAAGCGATCTTCTTTGGATCTTGCGCTTGTTGGCACGCACACAACCCCTAATTCTTGAGAGAGTTTTTCTGTATTGATGTTGATCCCTTCTTTCTTGGCTTCATCCCACATGTTGAGCGCAAGAAGCATTTTTTTATTCGTGTCTAATAGCTGCGCACTTAAGGCTAAATTACGCTCTAAATTGGTGGAATCCACCACATTAAGAATGAGATCGTATTGCCCTTTTTCTAAAAAATCTTTAGTAACCTTTTCTTCAGTGGTGAAATCATTGAGCGCGTAAGTGCCGGGTAAATCAATGATAGTGATTTGATGCTCTTTGTGGATCAAACCCACTTCCATCTTATCCACGGTAACCCCAGCAAAATTCCCCACTTTCAAATGGGCGTTGCTCAAAGCGTTGATGAGAGACGATTTCCCCACATTAGGTTGGCCCACAAGAGCGATAGTGATTTCTTTCACTTCCAATTCTCCAAATAAGTTTTTTTAATTTTTAGTTATATCGTTTTTAGATTAAAAGTTGGCACTATAGCGCTATAAGACTAATTGTTATATAATAAAAGCGAGACAAGAATGTTAAAATGCGAAAGGAGCGTGTGATGTTGTGCGTGTTTGATATAGAAACCATTCCTAGCGTGAGCTTGTGTAAAGAGCATTTTCAATTAAAAGAAGACGATGCGCTAAAAATCTGTGAATGGAGTTTTGAAAAGCAAAAAGAAAAAAGCGGGAGCGAGTTTTTGCCCCTTTATTTGCATGAAATCATCTCTATTGCAGCAGTCATTGGCGATGATTACGGGCAGTTTATCAAAGTGGGGAATTTTGGTCAAAAACACGAGAATAAAGAGGGTTTTACAAGCGAAAAAGAGCTTTTAGAAGATTTTTTTAGATACTTTAACGAAAAGCAACCGCGCCTAATAAGCTTTAATGGCAGAGGTTTTGATATGCCCCTACTCACGCTCAAAGCCCTTAAACACAATTTAACCCTGGACGCCTTTTATAGCCAAGAAAACAAATGGGAGAATTACCGTGCGCGTTATAGCGAGCAGTTTCATTTGGATTTAATGGATAGCTTGAGCCATTATGGATCCGTTAGGGGGTTGAATCTAAATGGCATTTGCTCTATGATGAATATTCCTGGTAAATTTGATGTGAGCGGGGATTTAGTGCATGCGATTTATTACAACCCCCATTTAAGCCAAAAGGAGAAAAAAGAGATTATTGATAGCTATTGTCAGAGCGATGTGCTTAATACTTACTGGCTTTTTTTAAAATACGAAGTGCTGAAAGGGGCTTTAAATAAGGAGCAATACCTTGGGCTATTGAATGATTTTTTAGCCAAATTCCCTAAAGAAAAATCCTATTCAAGCGTTTTTATTAACGCTTTAGAAAAAGAAATTAGGGAGTTTATTTAAAACCCTATTAAAACCCTGAAACTAGGTAAAGACTGCTTAGAAAGAAATTTTTTAAAGCGTTAGAGAAACATGAGCCTAAAGTGCATATCTGCTTGATTTTAGATCCCCACTCAAAGCTATGTTGTGCAATAATCATTAAACGCTAAAATAATATTTTTGTGAAAAAAATAAACGAATCGCCCTCAATCCAAAACAAAATCTAAAACAAAATCAAACCTATTAGGATGCCCATTATCTAAAAGTGATACCATGATCAACAGATCAACTTAAAGGCAAAGACATGAATGAAGTGGTTGTAGTGGCGGCAAAACGAAGCGCTGTAGGGAGTTTTTTAGGCTCTCTGAAGAATGTGGGCGCTAGAGAAATGGGCGTTAGCGTGCTTAAAGACGCTTTGAATGCGAGCGGACTTGAGCCTAGCGATGTGGATTCTGTCATTTTAGGCAATGTTTTAGGTGCTGGTTTGGGTCAAAATATCGCCAGACAGATCCAACTAGACGCTGGCATCCCTAATGACAAAAACGCTTTTAGCGTCAATATGGTTTGTGGATCGTCTATGAAAGCCATTCAATTAGCGCATGACAGCATCATGCTTGGGCGCGATGAGGTGGTGGTGTGCGGTGGCGTGGAGAACATGAGCAAAGCACCCTATTTGTCGTTTGATATGCGAGATGGGAAAAGAATGGGAAATGCAAACATGATAGACTCCATGATCCATGATGGATTGTGGGATGCTTTCAATGATTACCACATGGGGATCACCGCTGATAATGTCGCTCAAGCATACCACATAAGCCGAGAAGATCAAGATAATTTCGCGCTCCAATCGCAACTCAAAGCAAGAGCCGCCATTAATGCAGGGAAATTCCAAGAAGAAATCACGCCTATTGAAATAGCGAATAAAAAAGGCGTGGTGGTTTTTAAAGAAGATGAATACCCTAGAGACACGACGCTAGAATCCCTTGCAAAGCTCAAACCCGCTTTCAAAAAAGACGGATCGGTAACGGCAGGAAATTCATCAGGGATCAATGATGGTGCGAGTATTATCATTTTATGCAACGCTAAAAAAGCGCAAACATTGGGGTTAAAAGCCATGGCCACTATCAAGGGGTTTGGTTTGGGTGGTTGCAGTCCGGATATTATGGGCATATGCCCAAGCATCGCTATTAAAAACAACCTTAAAAATGTCAAAATGAATCTCAATGACATCCATCTTTTTGAACTCAATGAAGCCTTTGCCGCGCAAAGCCTAGCCGTGTTAAAAGAGCTTGAATTAAACCCCAATATCGTGAATGTGAATGGAGGCGCGATAGCGATTGGCCACCCTATTGGCGCAAGCGGCGCTAGGATATTAGTGACTTTATTGCATGAAATGAAAAGGAGCGGGCATGGCGTGGGTTGCGCGTCATTGTGCGTGGGTGGCGGACAAGGGCTATCAGTGGTAGTTGAACAAAAATAAGGAGAATGAGATGAATAAGGTTATAACCGATTTAGACAAAGCGTTGAGCGCATTAAAAGACGGGGACACTATTTTAGTGGGCGGTTTTGGGCTGTGCGGGATACCCGAATACGCCATTGATTACATTTATAAGAAAGGCATCAAGGATTTGATTGTCGTGAGCAATAATTGCGGCGTTGATGACTTTGGGCTTGGTATTCTTTTGGAAAAAAAGCAGATTAAAAAGATTATCGCTTCCTATGTGGGGGAAAATAAGATTTTTGAATCGCAAATGTTGAATGGAGAAATTGAAGTCGTTTTGACACCGCAAGGCACGCTGGCTGAAAACTTGCGCGCTGGAGGGGCTGGGATACCCGCTTACTACACCCCAACCGGTGTTGGGACTTTGATCGCTCAAGGCAAAGAATCAAGGGAGTTTAACGGCAAGGAGTATATTCTAGAAAGAGCGATAACGGGCGATTATGGGCTTATTAAAGCTTATAAAAGCGACACTCTTGGGAATTTGGTGTTTAGAAAAACGGCTAGAAATTTCAACCCCTTGTGCGCGATGGCGGCAAAAATATGCGTCGCTGAAGTAGAAGAAATTGTCCCGGCCGGGGAATTAGACCCAGATGAAATACACTTGCCAGGAATCTATGTGCAACACATCTATAAAGGCGAGAAATTTGAAAAACGGATAGAAAAAACCACCACAAGGAGCGCGAAATGAGAGAGGCTATCATTAAAAGAGCGGCAAAGGAATTGAAAGAGGGCATGTATGTGAATTTAGGGATAGGCTTGCCCACGCTTGTGGCTAATGAAGTGAGTGGGATGAATATCGTTTTCCAAAGCGAGAACGGGCTATTAGGGATTGGCGCTTACCCTTTAGAGGGGAGCGTTGATGCGGATCTTATTAATGCAGGAAAGGAAACCATAACCGTGGTGCCGGGCGCTTCGTTTTTCAATAGCGCAGATTCGTTTGCGATGATTCGTGGGGGGCATATTGATTTAGCGATTTTAGGGGGGATGGAAGTCTCACAAAATGGGGATTTGGCTAATTGGATGATCCCTAAAAAGCTCATAAAGGGCATGGGAGGGGCTATGGATTTGGTGCATGGCGCTAAAAAAGTGATTGTGATCATGGAGCATTGCAACAAATACGGGGAGTCTAAAGTGAAAAAGGAATGCTCATTGCCCTTAACAGGAAAAGGCGTGGTGCATCAATTGATAACGGATTTAGCGGTGTTTGAATTTTCCAATAACGCCATGAAATTAGTGGAATTGCAAGAGGGGGTTAGCCTTGATCAAGTGAGAGAAAAAACAGAAGCCGAATTTGAAGTGCACCTATAGCTTATAAAGGGGGTGTTTATGTTTTTATTAAGGCATTTGACTTCAGCGTGCGTGTTTTTAGTGTCTAAATGTTTGCCGGACTCCTTTGTCTTGGTCGCTCTTTTATCGTTTGTCGTGTTTGTTCTTGTTTATTGCTTGACAGGGCAAGACGCTTCGTCTGTCATTTCTAGTTGGGGGAATGGCGCTTGGACACTTTTAGGTTTTTCTATGCAAATGGCTCTTATTTTGGTGCTAGGTCAGGCTCTAGCTAGCGCTAAATTAGTCCAAAAACTTTTAAAATACTTGGCGTCTTTACCTAAGGGGTATTACACGGCTTTATGGTTGGTTACTTTTTTATCGTTAATCGCTAATTGGATCAACTGGGGTTTTGGCTTGGTGATCAGCGCGATTTTTGCAAAAGAGATCGCCAAAAATGTTAAAGGGGTGGATTATAGGTTGCTCATCGCTAGCGCTTATTCGGGTTTTGTCATCTGGCATGGGGGTTTATCAGGCTCTATCCCTTTAAGCGTTGCCACCCAAAATGAAAATCTGTCCAAAATAAGCGCTGGGGTGATTGAAAAAGCTATCCCTATCAGTCAGACGATTTTTTCTTCTTATAATTTGATCATTATAGGGATCATTCTTGTAGGGTTACCCTTTTTAATGGCAATGATCCACCCTAGAAAAGAGGAAATCGTTGAGATTGATTCAAAGCTTTTAAAAGACGAATACAAAGAAACAGAACTCATTAGCCACCAACAAGATAAAACGATCGCGCATTTTTTAGAAAACAGCGCTTTGCTTTCTTATCTTTTGGTTTTTTTGGGTTTTGGGTATCTTGGTATTTATTTTTTTAAAGGGGGAGGGATTAGTTTAAACATCGTGAATACGATTTTCCTTTTTTTAGGGATTTTGCTCCATAAAACCCCTTTAGCTTATGTGAAAGCGATCAATCATTCCGCTAGGAGCGTGGCTGGGATTTTACTCCAATTCCCTTTTTACGCCGGGATTATGGGAATGATGGCAAGCCATAGCGTGGGGGGGCATTCTT
Organism: Helicobacter pylori; assembly: GCF_011140715.1. GTDB lineage: Bacteria > Campylobacterota > Campylobacteria > Campylobacterales > Helicobacteraceae > Helicobacter > Helicobacter pylori_DA. Next base: position 46,722 of record NZ_SFZZ01000053.1, read on the forward strand.
TAGCGCAAATGCTTTCTTTAGCCTTCACGCACATCGCTAACGAAAAAACTTTCGCGCTCATGACTTTTTTGAGCGCTGGGATTGTCAATATTTTCATCCCGTCTGGCGGAGGGCAATGGGCGATTCAAGCTCCTATCATGCTCCCTGCTGGGCAAAGCTTAGGGGTGGATCCGGGCGTGGTTTCTATGGCTATCGCTTGGGGAGACGCTTGGACGAACATGATACAGCCTTTTTGGGCTTTACCCGCGTTAGCCATTGCCGGTTTGGGCGCTAAGGATATTATGGGCTATTGCGTTTTGACTTTAATTTTTGTAGGCTTAGTGGTGTGCGGGGTGTTTTATTTTTTGGTGTGAGTTTTTCTTATGCCTAAAACCATGCTTTTTGAATGGGGGTAAAGTTTTCTCTTTTTACCCCTTAAACGCCCTTATAATTAAGCCTTATTTCGTTACAATAACCCCACAATAACCTAAGGAAGTGTTTTGTTTTTCAAATTTATTTTATGTTTATCATTAGGAATATTTGCATGGGCAAAGGAAATCATTCCAACCCCTTCAACCCCATTAACGCCCTCTAAACGCTATTCTATCAATTTGATGACTGAAAATGATGGTTATATCAATCCTTACATTGATGAGTATTATACCGCAGGCAATCAAATAGGCTTTTCTACTAAAGAGTTTGATTTTTCTAAAAATAAAGCGATGAAATGGTCTTCGTATTTAGGGTTTTTCAATAAAAGCCCTAGGGTTACTCGTTTTGGTATTTCTCTCGCCCAAGACATGTACACCCCTTCACTTAAAAACAGAAAACTGGTGCATTTGCATGACAACCACCCTTATGGGGGGTATTTACGGGTGAATTTGAATGTGTATAACCGCCATCAAACTTTTATGGAATTATTCACGCTTTCTTTAGGCACGACAGGGCAAGATTCTTTGGCCGCTCAAACGCAGCGTCTCATTCATAAATGGGGCCATGACCCCCAATTTTATGGCTGGAACACACAGCTCAAAAACGAATTTATCTTTGAATTGCACTACCAATTGCTTAAAAAAGTCCCTCTTTTAAAGACTCGTTTTTTTTCTATGGAGTTAATGCCTGGGTTTAATGTGGAATTGGGGAATGCGAGGGATTATTTCCAACTCGGCTCGCTCTTTAGGGCTGGGTATAACTTGGACGCTGATTATGGGGTCAATAAGGTCAATACCGCTTTTGATGGGGGCATGCCTTATAGCGATAAATTTTCTATCTATTTTTTTGCAGGGGCTTTTGGGCGCTTCCAACCTCTTAACATCTTCATTCAAGGCAATAGCCCTGAAACTAGGGGCATTGCTAATTTGGAATACTTTGTTTATGCCAGTGAAATAGGAGCGGCTATGATGTGGCGTAGCCTCAGGGTGGCTTTTACGATCACTGATATTAGTAAAACCTTTCAATCCCAGCCTAAGCACCACCAGATCGGCACTTTAGAATTGAATTTCGCCTTTTGATTTAATATCAGTTTAATATTTTTCTTCATATATGATATTTATATGATATTTTTGGGCAATTTAAGATGAATATCAGTAGCGTTTTGAATGAATTTGTTACTACTTTTCATTTTATTACACCAAATTTTCCCTTATTACAAACAACTTTGAAATAAACGATTTCCATTTAAAAATCAGCCCTATAATTTGAATAGGTTACCTTGATAGGTTACCTCGAGCAACACTTTAATATAAGGAGTCTAAAAAATGAAAGACGCGAGAGTTCAAGTGATGGGCATTGATGCCGGTGGCACCATGACGGACACATTTTTTGTGAAAGAAAATGGCAGTTTCGTCGTCGGTAAAGCCCAAAGCAACCCAGAAGATGAGAGCTTAGCTATTTATAATAGCTCGCAAGACGCTTTATCGCACTGGCAATCGGATGTGAGTAAGGTTTATCCAGAGTTGGTCACTTGCGTGTATTCAGGCACGGCGATGCTCAATCGGGTCGTTCAAAGGCGCGGAATGGAAGTGGGTTTGATTTGCAATAAGGGTTTTGAGCAAATGCATTCTATGGGCAGAGCGTTGCAATCCTACTTGGGGTATGCACTAGAAGAAAGGTTGCATATCAACACGCACAAGTATGATGATCCGCTGATTCCTTTAAAAAGGATTAGAGGCGTTACAGAAAGAACCGATGTCAAGGGGCAAGTGGTTATCCCAGTGCGCCAAGAAGAGGTTAAAGTTGCTGTTAAGGAGCTTTTAGAAGCGGGTGCAAAGGCCATTGTGATTTGCTTGTTGCAATCTCATAAAAACGCTGAAAGCGAGCGGATCGTTAGGGATATAGCGTTAAAAGAGATTGAAAAATTGGGTAAAAATATTCCTGTATTCGCTTCTGTGGATTACTACCCTCAAAGAAAAGAAAGCCACAGAATGAACACCACTATTTTAGAAGCTTATGCGGCTGAGCCAAGCAGGCAAACTCTCTCTAAAGTCAGCAACCGCTTCAAAGAGCATGGCGCTAAATTTGATCTTCGTGTGATGGCAACACATGGAGGCACCATTAGTTGGAAAGCTAAAGAGCTCGCTAGGACTATTGTGAGCGGCCCTATTGGAGGCGTGATTGGATCTAAATTGCTAGGCGAAACGCTTGGTTATGACAATATTGCATGCAGCGATATTGGCGGCACGAGCTTTGATATGGCACTTATCGTTAAGAGCAATTTTAATATCGCTTCTGACCCTGATATGGCGCGTCTTGTCTTATCTCTACCGCTTGTGGCTATGGATTCTGTTGGTGCAGGTGCGGGGAGTTTTGTGCGCATTGATCCGCACAGCCGATCGGTCAAACTAGGGCCTGACAGCGCGGGGTATAGAGTTGGCACTTGTTGGAAAGACAGCGGTTTAGACACGGTTTCAGTAACCGATTGCCATATTGTTTTAGGCTATTTGAATCCGGATAATTTCTTAGGCGGTTTGATCAAATTAGATGTGGATAGGGCTAAAAAACACATTAAAGAGCAAATCGCTGATCCGCTAGGCATTAGCGTAGAAGATGCGGCTGCGGGTGTGATTGAGTTGCTTGATTTGGAGCTTAAAGAATACTTGCGATCCAATATTAGCGCTAAAGGGTATAGCCCATCTGATTTTGTGTGCTTTTCATATGGTGGCGCGGGGCCTGTGCATACCTATGGTTATACAGAAGGATTAGGGTTTAAGGATGTGGTAGTGCCTGCGTGGGCGGCTGGATTTAGCGCTTTTGGTTGCGCTTGCGCTGATTTTGAATACAGATACGACAAGAGCGTGGATATTGCTATTCCGCAGTATTCTTCAGACAAGTCCAAAACAGAAGCATGCAAGATCATTCAAGACGCATGGGATGAATTAACTCTCAAAGTGATTGAAGAGTTCAAAATCAATGGATTCTCTGAAAAAGATGTGATTCTAAGACCTGGATACAGGATGCAGTATATGGGGCAATTGAATGACTTAGAAATCACTTCTCCTGTATCAAAAGCTGCAAGCGTGGCTGATTGGGAAGAAATTGTCAAAGAATATGAAAAAACCTACGCTCGCGTTTATTCTGAATCAGCGTGTTCTCCAGAGCTTGGCTTTAGCGTGACTGGCGTGATCATGCGTGGTGTTGTGGCTACGCAAAAACCTGTGATTCCGGTTGAAAAAGAGCATGGCGCTACGCCCCCAAAAGAAGCCAAAATAGGCGTTAGAAAATTCTATCGGCATAAGCAATGGGTGGATGCAGATGTGTGGCACATGGAAAAATTACTGCCTGGAAATGAAGTCATAGGGCCTGCGATCGTGGAATCAGATGCGACCACTTTCGTGATACCCAAAGGCTTTGCGACAAGACTAGACAAACACCGATTGTTCCACTTGAAAGAAATTAAATAAAGGAGTTCAAAATGGCAAATTTATTGAAAAACGGCAAAACTTTAAAACAAGCTAGAGATGAAATCCTAGCCAGGACAGAAAAGACAGGGCATTATAATGGCCTTAAAAAACTAGAGTTTAAAGAAAGAGATCCGATCGGTTATGAGAAGATGTTCTCTAAATTAAGAGGCGGTATCGTGCATGCCAGAGAAACAGCTAAAAGGATTGCGGCAAGCCCTATTGTTGAGCAAGAGGGAGAATTGTGCTTCACGCTTTATAACGCTGTGGGCGATAGCGTGCTGACTTCTACGGGCATTATTATCCATGTAGGCACTATGGGATCGGCTATCAAATACATGGTAGAGAATAATTGGGAAGACAACCCAGGCATCAATGACAAGGATATTTTCACCAATAACGACTGTGCGATTGGGAATGTGCACCCATGCGATATTATGACTCTTGTGCCTATTTTTCACGATGAAAAATTGATTGGTTGGGTAGGCGGTGTTACGCATGTGATTGATACCGGTTCGGTTACTCCAGGATCGATGAGCACCGGGCAGGTTCAAAGATTTGGGGATGGATACATGATCACTTGCCGTAAAACAGGGGCGAATGATGAGAGCTTTAAAGATTGGTTGCATGAATCTCAAAGATCGGTTCGCACGCCTAAATATTGGATTCTAGATGAAAGGACTAGGATTGCAGGGTGCCATATGATTAGGGATTTAGTGATGGAAGTCATTAAAGAAGACGGCATTGATTCTTACATGCGATTCATTGATGAGGTGATTGAAGAGGGCAGAAGAGGCCTTATCTCTAGGATCAAATCCATGACCATACCAGGCAAGTATAGAAAGGTAGCGTTTGTGGATGTGCCTTATGCGCATAAGGATATTGGCGTGTGCTCTGAATTTGCTAAGCTAGACACAATCATGCACTCTCCTGTGGAAATCACTATCAATAAAGACGCTACATGGAAATTAGATTTTGAAGGCGCATCTAGGTGGGGATGGCACTCTTTTAATTGCAACCAAGTGTCTTTTACTAGCGGTATTTGGGTGATGATGACTCAAACGCTGATACCCACTTCTCGCATCAATGATGGCGCTTATTTCGCTACGCAGTTCAGGCTCAAAAAAGGGACTTGGATGAATCCAGATGACAGGCGCACCGGGCATGCTTATGCGTGGCATTTCTTGGTATCAGGCTGGAGTGCTTTGTGGAGAGGCTTGTCTCAAGCGTATTACAGCCGAGGGTATTTAGAAGAAGTCAATTCTGGAAACGCTAACACTTCTAACTGGTTGCAAGGCGGCGGTATCAACCAAGATGGAGAAATCCATGCGGTGAATAGTTTTGAGACGAGTTCTTGTGGGACTGGAGCTTGTGCGATAAAAGACGGCTTGAATCACGCAGCAGCTATTTGGAATCCAGAAGGCGATATGGGCGATGTTGAAATTTGGGAAATGGCAGAGCCTCTTCTTTATCTAGGCAGGAATGTCAAAGCCAATACCGGTGGGTATGGAAAATATCGAGGCGGTAACGGGTTTGAAACCTTAAGAATGGTGTGGGGTGCGCATGATTGGACCATGTTCTTTATGGGTAATGGCTATATGAATAGCGATTGGGGTATGATGGGGGGCTATCCAGCGGCTAGTGGCTATAGGTTTGAAGCGCACAACACTGATTTAAAAAACAGGATTAAAAATAACGCCAGCTTGCCTTTGGGGGGCGATTTTAACCCAACTGATAGAGATTATGAAAAGCACATTTCTCATGCGTCTCAAGTTAAAAGGGATAAGCAATGCATCACCACTGAGAACTGCTTTGATAATTATGACTTGTATTTGAATTACATCAAAGGCGGTCCTGGATTTGGCGATCCGATTGAAAGGGATTTGAATGCGATTTTAGAAGATCTCAACAGCAAACAGCTATTGCCAGAATACGCTTACAAGGTTTATGGCGCGGTGGTGAGTCAAAATAAAGACGGCGTGTGGGTCGGCGATGAAGCCAAAACGAAAGCCAGAAGAAAAGAAATTCTTGAAAACAGAAAGGCTAGATCCATACCGGTAAAACAATGGATGGAGCAAGAAAGAAACGCTATTCTTGAAAAAGAGGCTTCCAAACAGGTTAAGCACATGTATGCGACTAGCTTTGATCTTTCGCCTAAGTTTTTAAACGATTTTAAAACATTCTGGAACTTGCCAAAGAGCTGGAGCGTGAAAGAAGATGAGCTTGGCGTATTCACCTATGGGTCTAAATACAGGATGGATTTGAGCAAATTGCCTGATGTGCGCACGGTTGTGTTGGTTGAAGAGAAATAAAGAAAGGAGAATGGTCATGTCAAAATACACACAAGAACAAATTAAAAATTTGGTAGAGGGGAACTTGGATTGGAACACTGTCTTAAAAATGCTTAGCATGCCTAAAGATCATGAAAGGTTCCAAATGTATTTGAAGGTGTTGCAAGATAAGGTAGATTTTGATGACAAAATCGTCTTACCCTTGGGGCCGCATTTGTTTGTGGTGCAAGATCCTCAAAAGAAGTGGGTTATTAAGTGTTCATGCGGCCATGCGTTTTGTGCTCCAGAGGAGAATTGGAAATTGCATGCAAACATCTATGTGCGCGATACAGCAGAAAAAATGGAAGAGGTGTATCCTAAACTCTTAGCCAGTGATACTAACTGGCAAGTGTATCGGGAATATATTTGCCCGGATTGCGGCATCCTTTTAGATGTTGAAGCCCCAACTCCTTGGTATCCTGTGATCCATGATTTTGAGCCTGATATAGAGACATTCTATAAAGATTGGCTAGGCATACAGCCCCCAGAAAGACATTAAAATCGCTCAATCCTTTTTATGAAGAGGCTTTATGCCTCTTTGACACACTTAAAAAGCTTGGGTTAATTTAACTCAAGCAAATTTTCTTCAATCCCAACAAATTCAGCCACAAATTAGGACTTTTTCAAAATTTTAAGCTCTTTTTCTTTTTTTTTGATTTAATACTAGGTATAATTTTAATTCCACCTAACAAGGAAAAGCTATGAAAGTAACACAAGGCATCACTAACGACTTTTTTGCCCTAACAAACACGATATTTTCTATCCTAAAAATAAGAAAATGTATTTTATGAGTTCTATCACTATACTTTCAATAAAATAAAGGGTTTTTTTTGACTAAAAAATTCATGTCTTGGATGGTGGTTATCGGGGCTTTAATTTGCGTGCTTTTAGGGGTGTTTATCTTCTTCACTAGCATGTCGGTTAAAAAATCTTTAACCGCTTATCTTAACGCTTATTTAGAGCAACGCCCAAATATCAAGGGCATGGGGATTGTAGGAGTTCCTTTTAAATGCGAAGGGTTTTTTAAAATCGCATGCGTTTCTAAAGAACTTCGTTTTTTAGATCCTCAAAACTCCCCTATTATGGATTTTAAAGATTTAAATATCAAGCTCAATTCTTTAGATAAAAGCTCTCTTACCCTTTCTGTCCATTCTCAAATCCAATCCCCTATTTTAGAACAAGATATTCAGCAAAAAATCCATCAAATCCCCTTAAAAAACTTGAATGCCTTATTGGAAAAATTCAAACCCACGCGCTTGAATTGCTCTTTAAAATTCAACGCTTTAGATGAAAAAACCTTAAACGACAACTTAAAATGCGATTTGACTAATGCAGAGAATATCCTTGCTTACACTTTTTTTCAAGAGGGTTTAATGGAAACTCAAGAAAATCTATCCCTTAAAAATATTTTTAAAACCTTGAGTTCTAAAGACGCTAAAGCCATAGAAGAGTTGCAAGACAAACTGCGTTTTTTAGTGCCAAAGTTGAGCGTTTCTATCCAAGCGCGCCATTTTAAAAATGTTTTAGAGTCCTTTTATCAACAAAATAAAGAGAGTTTGGGCTTTTTTTCCCCTTATTTTAGTTTGCGATCTCAAATTCCTAGCGTCTCTTATGAAAGCGCGTTAGCTTCTTTAGAAAACTATTTTATGGCTTTGTTCCAATCCCATTTTAAAGACGATACCGCGCTCCAACAAAATTTTAAAGGATTGTTGCAAGCCTTTGTTTCTATGGCTAAAGACAAACGATCCCAAATCGTTCTTAACGCCCAAGCTAAAGACAACGCCAAGCTGACTTTTAACGCCTTGTTAGATAGCCTTAGCGTGAATTTCTTTCAATCTTACAAAATAAGCCATGAGTGATTTCAAAGTCCCCCCCAAAGCTAAAGGGTTTAAACGCCTTTTTAAAGCCCTTTTTTATTCTAAAGACGGGCTTAAATGCGCGTGGGCTGAAGAGAGCGCGTTCAGGCAAATTATTATCTTGGCTCTTTTTTGTATCGCTCTAGCGAGCTATCTAACTAAAGATTTTTTAGAATGGGGGCTATTGATCTTGCCTTGCTTTTTATCGGTGGTGATTGAACTCATCAATAGCTCCATTGAAAAGGCTGTGGATTTTACTGGCACCGAGTTCCACCCTTTAGCTAAAAAAGCTAAAGACATGGCCAGTTCGGCCCAACTGATAGGGCTTATTTTTTGGGCTTTGATTTGGGGGCGTTACCTTTTAACGCTTTATTTTAATTAAATTTTAGGGAGACACATGCAAGATCATTTAGTCAATGAAACAAAAAATATTGTAGAAGTGGGGATTGATTCTTCTATTGAAGAGAGCTATTTAGCCTATTCCATGAGCGTGATCATAGGGCGCGCTTTACCGGACGCTAGAGATGGCTTAAAGCCAGTGCATAGGCGTATTTTGTATGCGATGCATGAATTAGGCCTTACTTCCAAAGTCGCTTATAAAAAAAGCGCTAGGATCGTGGGTGATGTGATTGGTAAATACCACCCCCATGGCGATAACGCGGTTTATGATGCGTTAGTGAGAATGGCACAAGATTTTTCCATGCGTTTGGAATTAGTGGATGGGCAGGGTAACTTTGGCTCTATTGATGGCGATAACGCTGCGGCGATGCGTTACACTGAAGCCAGAATGACTAAGGCGAGTGAAGAAATTTTAAGGGATATTGATAAAGACACCATTGATTTTGTGCCTAATTACGATGACACCTTAAAAGAGCCAGATATTTTACCAAGCCGTCTGCCTAACCTTTTAGTCAATGGGGCTAATGGGATCGCTGTAGGCATGGCGACTTCTATCCCCCCTCACAGAATTGATGAAATCATAGACGCTTTAGCGCATGTCTTAGAAAACCCTAACGCTGAATTAGATGAAATTTTGGAATTTGTCAAAGGGCCTGACTTTCCCACTGGTGGGATCATTTATGGCAAGGCGGGTATTATTGAAGCCTATAAAACGGGGCGAGGGCGCGTGAAAGTGCGGGCCAAAGTGCATGTGGAAAAAACAAAAAATAAAGAAATCATCGTTTTAGATGAAATGCCTTTCCAAACCAATAAAGCCAAATTAGTGGAACAAATCAGCGATTTAGTGCGAGAAAAGCAAATTGAAGGCATTAGCGAAGTTCGTGATGAGAGCGATAGAGAGGGCATTAGAGTGGTGATTGAATTAAAAAGAGACGCGATGAGTGAAATTGTCTTAAACCACCTCTACAAACTCACCACCATGGAAACCACTTTTAGCATCATTCTACTGGCTATTTACAATAAAGAGCCTAAGATTTTCACGCTTTTAGAGTTGTTGCGCCTTTTCTTAAACCACAGAAAAACCATTATTATAAGACGCACGATTTTTGAATTGGAGAAAGCTAAGGCTAGAGCGCATATTTTAGAAGGCTATTTGATCGCCTTGGACAATATTGATGGAATCGTACAGCTCATTAAAACAAGCCCAAGCCCAGAAGCGGCTAAAAACGCCTTAATGGAGCGTTTTACTTTGAGCGAAATCCAAAGCAAAGCCATTTTAGAAATGCGTTTGCAACGCTTAACAGGCCTTGAAAGAGATAAAATCAAAGAAGAATACCAAAACTTGCTGGAGCTTATTGCTGATCTCAATGGCATTTTAAAGAGCGAAGATCGCTTGAATGAAGTCGTCAAAACTGAGCTTTTAGAAGTCAAAGAGCAATTTTCTTCTCCAAGGCGCACTGAAATTCAAGAATCGTATGAAAATATTGACACAGAAGATTTGATCGCTAATGAGCCTATGGTGGTGAGCATGAGCTATAAAGGCTATGTGAAAAGAGTGGATTTAAAAGCTTATGAAAAGCAAAATCGTGGCGGTAAGGGCAAGCTTTCAGGCAGCACTTATGAAGACGATTTCATTGAAAACTTTTTTGTGGCTAACACGCATGATATTTTGCTCTTTATCACCAATAAGGGGCAATTGTATCATTTGAAAGTCTATAAAATCCCAGAAGCGAGCCGGATCGCTATGGGTAAAGCGATTGTGAATTTAATCTCACTCGCTCCGGATGAAAAAATCATGGCGACTCTAAGCACCAAAGACTTTAGCGATGAACGCTCTTTAGCTTTCTTCACGAAAAATGGCGTGGTGAAGCGCACCAATTTGAGCGAATTTGAAAGCAACAGGAGTTGTGGTATCAGAGCGATTGTTTTAGATGAAGGCGATGAATTAGTGGGTGCAAAAGTTGTGGATAAAAACGCTAAGCATTTGCTCATCGCATCACATTTGGGCATTTTCATTAAATTCCCTTTAGAAGATGTGCGCGAGATCGGAAGAACTACTCGTGGGGTTATAGGCATCAAGCTGAATGAAAACGATTTTGTTGTCGGTGCGGTCGTTATTAGCGGTGATGGCAACAAGCTTTTGAGCGTGAGTGAAAACGGGCTTGGCAAGCAAACTTTAGCCGAAGCGTATAGAGAGCAATCTCGTGGAGGTAAGGGGGTCATTGGCATGAAGCTCACTCAAAAAACCGGCAATCTAGTGGGCGTTATCAGCGTAGATGATGAAAACTTGGATTTGATGATCCTTACTGCAAGCGCAAAAATGATCAGAGTTTCTATTAAAGATATTAGAGAAACCGGAAGAAACGCTAGTGGGGTAAAGCTCATAAACACCGCCGATAAAGTCATGTATGTCAATTCTTGCCCTAAAGAAGAAGAGCCAGAAAATTTAGAAACCTCTTCGGCACAAAATTTGTTTGAGTGATGCGTTTCTTTTCATTCTGTTATTTTTTATTTTATTTTTTAGGGGTTTCTTTGCAAGCTCTCAGCCCCCTAGAAGATCAAGAATTTTTAATTTCGTACCGATTGAAAATCGTCGATTCCAGAGTGATGGGCGAAGAGTATTCCATCTCTAAGCCTATTGTTAGCCGCATCAAAACAGCCCCCTATGTCTTAGACTACCATTGCTCTATCATTACTCGCAACTTGCCCGATTTAAAAAACCCCTTGCTCCAAATAAAGCTAGAACGCTTCCTTTTAGAAATAGCGTTAAAAAAAGAAAAAGAGCGAGTCATTGATTGTATTTTAAAAAGCCAAGTCGCTATCACGCATTATGATCACAGCTATAAAAACGGCACCACTACCACAAGCATTCTTAACCTCAAAGCCTTAAGCGTTAAAGCGAGTTTAGAGGGGGATGCGCTGTCTTTAGATATTTTTAGAAAGGAAGAAGAATGAAAATCGCCATTGTAGAAGATGATATTAACATGCGTAAAAGCCTGGAGCTTTTTTTTGAGCTTCAAGACGATTTAGAGATTGTGAGTTTTAAAAACCCTAAAGACGCGCTAGCGAAACTTGATGAGAGCTTTGATTTAGTCATCACGGATATTAACATGCCCCATATGGACGGCTTGGAATTTTTACGCCTTTTAGAGGGCAAGTATGAATCCATTGTGATTACCGGTAACGCGACCTTGAATAAAGCCATTGATTCCATTCGTTTAGGCGTGAAAGACTTTTTCCAAAAACCTTTTAAACCAGAATTGCTTTTAGAATCCATCTATCGCACTAAAAAAGTTTTAGAATTTCAAAAAAAACACCCTCTAGAAAAACCTTTAAAAAAAGCCCCCAAACACAGCTTTTTAGCCACTTCAAAAGCTTTAGAAGAAACCAAACGACAGGCCTTAAAAGTTGCAAGTACGGACGCTAATGTCATGCTATTAGGCGAAAGCGGGGTGGGTAAGGAGGTTTTTGCTCATTTTATCCACCAGCATTCTCAGCGCTCCAAACACCCTTTTATTGCGATCAACATGTCCGCAATCCCAGAGCATTTATTAGAAAGCGAGCTTTTTGGGTATCAAAAAGGGGCGTTCACGGACGCCACAGCGCCTAAAATGGGGCTTTTTGAGAGCGCTAATAAAGGCACGATCTTTTTAGATGAAATCGCTGAAATGCCCCTTCAATTGCAAAGCAAACTTTTAAGAGTGGCTCAAGAAAAAGAAATCACGCGCCTTGGGGATAATAAAAGCGTTAAAATTGATGTCCGTTTCATTTCCGCTACCAACGCCAACATGAAAGAAAAAATCGCTGCGAAAGAATTCAGAGAAGATTTGTTTTTCCGCTTGCAGATCGTGCCTATAACTATCGCGCCTTTAAGAGAGAGGGTAGAAGAGATTTTGCCCATTGCTGAAATCAAGCTTAAAGAAGTGTGCGACGCGTATCATTTGGGGCCAAAATCTTTTTCAAAAAACGCCGCAAAACGCCTTTTAGAATACTCTTGGCATGGGAATGTGCGAGAGCTTTTAGGCGTCGTGGAAAGAGCGGCGATTTTAAGCGAAGAAACGGAAATCCAAGAGAAAGATTTGTTTTTAGAAAGGTAGGGAGTTAGGGGGTTTTTAAGGGGGATAATTATTTCAAAACACCCTCTCCTTAAAAAATAAGTTTTTATAATAAAGTAACTAAAACCCCATTTTTTATTAGTGCGCTTATTGTGTTTTAAACTCATTTTATAGTAGGATTAGCGTGAAAGAGAGTTTAAAGAATTAAATGCCTTTTCTTTTGTAATGGCTTGCGGAGTAGAAAAAATCGCATGCTTCTCTCTATAATAATCTATAATTGCTAACCACTTGATGATGATTTAACTTTCGCCCCCATTTTTCTTAATTTCATGGCTCTCTTTTTATTAATAATTTTTGTGTAGGATTAAGTTTGGTGAGTTTAGGGGTTCCCAACCCTACCCCTTGTAATTGAACCATAAGGAGGAACGGTGGCTCACTCTCGCTATTTTATAAAGGTTTGAAACGCTATAGTTGATGCCATCTCAGTAATGGTTAGAGAGTGTCCCAATGGTCTCTAACTCCCTTAATTTTTTCTCAAACTCTCATGCAATGGATTTTAAAAGCATGGCTTCCTTGCTAACTCTTGCATGATCAAATAGCTATTACTACCTCTAGCCTTGTAATTTTTCTGCTCTCTAATATTTAGCTGTCTGTTATTTTCAGCCCTACATCGTTTCTACAACAAATGCAAGCTATTTCAATTCCAAAGCTAAAAATTTTCCCGTGTAGCTTTGGGTTTTTTCGCAATTTTGTGCCACTTCTAAAGGCGTGCCGCTCGCAATGACCCTCCCGCCCTTATCCCCCCCATCAGGCCCCATGTCTATAATGTAATCAGCGTTTTTGATAATGTCTAAATTATGCTCAATCACTAGCATGGAATTGCCCAACGCCACTAAAGAATGCAAAACCTGTAAAAGGTGATTCACGTCTTCAAAATGCAAACCGGTGGTGGGTTCATCTAAAATATAAAGGGTTTTGCCTGTGTCTTTTTTACTCAATTCTTTAGCCAATTTGATCCTTTGAGCCTCCCCCCCGCTTAAAGTGGTAGCGTTTTGCCCTAAAGTGATATAGCCCAAGCCCACATCTATAAGCGTTTTTAACTTCACGGCGATTTTAGGGAATTTAGCAAAAAATTCATAAGCCTCTTCCACGCTCATGTTCAACACATCGGCAATGGATTTACCCTTAACCTTGATTTCTAAAGTTTGTGGGTTGTATTTAGCGCCCTTACAGCTATCGCATTGGACCAACACATCAGGCAAAAAATGCATTTCTATTTTAATATCCCCATCGCCTTGGCATTTCTCGCACCGCCCCCCTTTCACATTAAAGCTAAAACGGCTCGCGCTATAGCCTAAAATTTTAGCTTCTTTTTGCTCGGCAAATAAAATCCTGATTTCATCCATCACCCCCGTGTAAGTGGCAGGGTTGCTTCGTGGGGTTTTGCCTATGGGGGCTTGATCTAAATAAATCACTTTATCCAAATGCTCCAACCCTACAATCTCCACCCCATTCAAGCTTTGAGCTTTTTTAGCATGGTTTAAAAGGGTTTGAGCGGTGGGTAAAAGAGTTTGTAAAATCAGCGAGCTTTTACCGCTCCCGCTCACCCCCGTAATGCACACCAATTGTTTTAAAGGGATTTGAACGCTCAAATTCTTAATGTTATTGATATTGACATTTTTAATTTCTAAAAAATGCTTTTCTTTAGGGAGTTCAAATTTAGGGCGCTCAATCTTTTTAGTGCCGTTGAGATACAAGGCGGTAGAATGGTTATTTTGCAATAAATCTTCCACGCTCCCGCTAAAAACCACTTCACCCCCATGCCTTCCAGCCTTTGGCCCAATATCCACAACAAAATCCGCATGCTTAATCGTCTCTTTATCATGCTCTACGACAATGAGCGTGTTCCCCTTTTTTTGTAAATTCCTAAGGGTGTTGATGAGTTTGAGCGTATCCTTTTCATGCAAGCCAATGCTAGGCTCGTCTAAAACATACAAAACCCCTGTCAAACCGCTCCCGATTTGACTGGCGATTCGTATCCTTTGGCTCTCCCCTCCGCTAATCGTTCGCGCATCCCTCCCCAAAGTCAAATACCCTAGCCCCACATCGTATAAAAAAAACACCCTTTCTAAAATCTCTTTTAAAATGGGTTCAGCGATCTTTTTTTCTTGCTCGTTAAGATAGCTAAAATGCGTGGGATCATTAAAAAAGTGATAAACTTCTTCAATGGGCTTAGTTAAAAAATCCGCCATTTTCAAGCCAGCGACTTGAACGCTCAAACTTGAAGCTTTCAAACGATGCCCCTCGCACGAAGAACAGGTTTTTTCGCTCATGTAATCGCTCAAATCCTTTTGCTCTTTAAACATGTCATAAGCGATTTGGATAATGCCTTTCCAAGGGCGTTTTAAAGGGCTGTTTTTAAAATAAAAGCTGATTTCAGTGCCATTCCCATACAAAAGAGCGTCCTGTTGCTCTTTATTCAATTCGTTAAAACAAAGCGCGCTGTCAATGCCATTGTATTCACAAAAGCCTTCAAACATTTGAGCGTAATAACTGCGGTTATACCCAAAAATCACTTTAATCGCTCCTTGATTTAAAGGCGTGTTAGGATCTAAAATCTTACTAATGTCTAAACTGAATTTTGTCCCCAAACCCAAACAGCTCTCGCACGCCCCTTTAGGCGAATTGAATGAAAAACTCAAAGGCTCTAATTCTTCAAAACTCATCTTGCATTTAAAGCATGCCTTATGCTCGCTGTAATGCTTCCTGATGCTTGGCACATTGTCTTGCAAGATTTCCACTTCTAATTCCCCATAGCTTTCTTTAAGGGCTTTTTCTACTGCACTAGCGATCCGTGAAGAATTTTCGCTATTGATAACCACTCTATCCACCACCGCTTCAATGGTGTGTTTTTTGGTTTTGTGCAAATGGATTTCTTCATCTAAACGCACCATCACCCCATCAACAAAAGCCCTCACATACCCCTTCAAACGCAAGCTCTCTAATTTATCGTTAAACGAACCTTTTTTATCTTTAATAATGGGGGCTAGAATAATGATTTTAGAATTTTCTTCTAAATGACAGATTTGAGAAATAATATCGCTCGCGCTCATAGAACTAATGGGCTCTAAACATGTGGGGCAAAATTGCTCCCCAATCCTTGCAAACAACAACCTTAAATAATCATAAATCTCAGTGATCGTCCCCACAGTGGATCTAGGGTTTTTAGAAGTGGTTTTTTGATCAATAGCAATCGCAGGGGTTAGGCCTTCAATTTTATCCACATTAGGCTTACCCACTTTGTCTAAAAATTGCCTCGCATAGCTGGACAAACTCTCTAAATAGCGCCTTTGGCCTTCAGCGTATAAAGTGTCAAACGCCAGAGTGGATTTACCCGAACCGCTTAATCCGGTAAAAACAACAAACTGGTTTTTAGGGATTTCTAAAAAAATATTTTTGAGATTATTTTCCCTAGCCCCTTGAATAATGATCTTATCCATAATGGTTTTATGTTGCAAGAGTTTCCTTAAAATAAGAAAATGGATTAAAAGGAGCTATTATACTTCAAAAAAGAATGGTTTTATTATCATTTCTTATTCATAAGAGTTAAAATACTTGCTTGAATTAAGGATAAACATGCTATTATTTTATGAGACAATTTTAAAGATAGGAATGTAAAGGAATGGAATTTATGAAAAAGTTTGTAGCTTTAGGGCTTCTATCCGCAGTTTTAAGCTCTTCGTTGTTAGCCGAAGGCGATGGTGTTTATATAGGGACTAATTATCAGCTTGGACAAGCCCGTTTGAATAGCAATATTTATAATACAGGGGATTGCACAGGGAGTGTTGTAGGTTGCCCCCCAGGTCTTACCGCTAATAAGCATAATCCAGGAGGCACCAATATCAACTGGCATGCCAAATACGCTAATGGGGCTTTGAATGGTTTTGGGTTGAATGTGGGTTATAAGAAGTTCTTCCAGTTCAAGTCTTTTGATATGACAAGCAGGTGGTTTGGTGTTAGAGTGTATGGGCTTTTTGATTATGGGCATGCCGATTTAGGTAAGCAAGTTTATGCACCTAATAAAATCCAGTTGGATATGGTTTCTTGGGGTGTGGGGAGCGATTTGTTAGCTGATATTATTGATAGAGACAACGCTTCTTTTGGTATTTTTGGTGGGGTCGCTATCGGCGGTAACACTTGGAAAAGCTCAGCGGCAAACTATTGGAAAGAGCAAATCATTGAAGCTAAAGGTCCTGATATTTGCACCCCTACTTATTGTAACCCTAACGCTCCTTATAGCACCAACACTTCAACCGTCGCTTTTCAGGTATGGTTGAATTTTGGGGTGAGAGCCAATATCTACAAACATAATGGCGTAGAGTTTGGCGTGAGAGTGCCGCTACTCATCAATAAATTTTTGAGTGCGGGTCCTAACGCTACTAACCTTTATTACCATTTGAAACGGGATTATTCGCTTTATTTGGGGTATAACTACACTTTTTAAATAAAAGGGTATCTTTAAGCCCTTTTTAGTCTTTATGAAAAGGGTTTTAGTTTGAATTTTCACACCTTAAAAAGCTGAGATCAATTAAAAAACTTTTGAGCGTAACCAACAAAACCGATACCATTGAGTGGACATTTGGAAAATTCATCTAAGGGTTTTAAGGGGATTGTTTGCAAGAAATAGAAAATCTGCACCAAAGCGTTTTGTTGCAAGAAGTCTTGCAAGCGTTCGCACCTTTAGAAGAAGGGGTTTTGATAGATTGCACTTTAGGGTTAGGGGGGCATTCTAAAGCGATTCTATCCCAAAAACCGCACCTGAAACTCATTGGCATTGATAAAGATAAGTTCGCTCAAGAAATCGCTAAAGAACGATTGAAAGAATTTGAAGGGCGTTACAACCTCTTAAGCGGGGGTTTTGCCAAACGCTTTAAAGAAGCCCTAGAAATTCATGGCGAGCGAATCAAGGGGGTTTTAGTGGATTTAGGGGTGAGTTCCTTACAGCTTGATGATGACAATAGAGGGTTTAATTTCCGCTCGCACGCTTTGGATATGCGCATGGATTTGGAAAGCGAATTGAACGCTCAAAAAGTCATCAACTCTTATCCTGTAATAGCGTTAGAAAAAATCTTTAGAGACTATGGCGAAATCAAGGAATACAAAAAAATCGCCCATAAAATTGCAGAAAGACGCGCTAAAAAACCCTTCAAAGACGCTAAGGATTTGAGCGAGTTTTTAAGCTCCCTTTCTAAAAATAAAAAAATCCACCCAGCGACATTAGTGTTTCAAGCCGTTCGCATAGAAGTCAATAGCGAATTAGAAGAATTAAAAGAATTTTTACAATGCGCTAGAAACCTTAAGGGGGCGATTTTATGCGTGATTTCTTTTCATTCTTTAGAAGACGCGTTAGTGAAAAACGCCTTTAAAGATTACGCCAAAAATTGCATTTGCGATCCTTCAAGTTTCAAATGCGCTTGCTCTAACAATCACGCTTTAGGCGCAATTTTAACTAAAAAGCCCATCACTCCAAGCCCAGAAGAAATTAAAAACAACAGGCGTTCACGGAGCGCTAAAATGAGGGTGTTCCAATTCAAGCCATGAGTAAGTTATATGAGTAAGCCATGAATATCAAAACCCATTCTTCAAATGAAAAAGAACGCTTTGTGCGTATAGAAGAGAACGAAAAGAAAGAATTATTCGCCGAAGCTACAAATGAAAATCCGCACGGCCTTTCTTTAATGGCTTTAATAGGGGTATTGGTTTTTGGGGGTGCGTTTTTAGCCTTATTAGCACCTAAAATCTATTTAAGCAATAATATCTATTATATTAGCCGTAAAATCAACACCCTAGAAGATCAAAAACGCCTGCTTTTAGAAGAACAACAAATCCTAAAAAACGAATTAGAAAAAGAGCGTTTTAAATACTATATAGAGAATAGTGAAAACATTGGCGATATTGCGTTTTAAGTGAAAAACACCCTATCCCCTTAAGAGAGCCTAATTAGCGTTAAATTTTTGTTTCAATACGAAATTTTAATCCCTTATAAAAACTTTAAATTGTGAAAAACAAACAAACAACCCCCTTAAATTGTATAATAAAAACACTTTAATCCAACAAAGGATAACCATGAGAAAACAATCCACTCCACTTTTATTATTCAGGAAATAATACAGATGAAAAAAACGATTTCAGCGTTGTTTTTATCAGCGTGCATAGGGTTATCGTCTGTTTATGCAGATAACGCTTTGATTTTACAAACGGATTTTAGCCTAAAAGATGGGGCCGTCTCGGCGATGAAAGGTGTCGCTTTCAGCGTTGATTCCAATCTTAAGATCTTTGATTTAACGCACGAAATCCCCCCGTATAACATCTGGGAAGGCGCTTACCGCTTGTATCAGACCGCTAGTTATTGGCCAAAAGGTTCGGTATTTGTGAGCGTGATTGATCCGGGTGTAGGCACTAAGCGTAAATCGGTGGTATTGAAAACTAAAAACGGCCAGTATTTTGTTTCGCCGGATAACGGCACGCTGACTTTGGTGGCGCAAACTTTGGGGATTGATAGCGTGCGTGAAATTGATGAAAAAACTAACCGCTTGAAAGGTTCTGAAAAATCCTATACTTTCCATGGCCGTGATGTGTATGCTTACACTGGGGCGCGTTTGGCTTCTGGGGCGATCACATTCGAGCAGGTTGGGCCAGCACTTCCCCCAAAAGTCGTTGAAATTCCTTACCAAAAAGCGAAAGCCACAAAAGGGGAAGTGAAAGGCAATATCCCGATTTTGGATATTCAATATGGCAATGTTTGGAGCAATATCAGCGATAAATTACTCAATCAAGCAAAAATCAAACTCAATGACACGCTGTGTGTAACGATTTTTAAAGATTCTAAGAAACAATACGAAGGGAAAATACCGTATGTTGCGAGCTTTGGCGATGTGCCAGAAGGCCAGCCGTTGGTCTATTTAAACAGCTTGTTGAATGTTTCCGTAGCACTGAATATGGATAATTTTGCGCAAAAACATCAAATCAAATCCGGTGCTGACTGGAATATTGATATAAAAAAGTGCGATAAGTAAAGCGCTGTTTAGAAAAATTAAGGGGGGTTAAAGGTTTTACCTACCAAACTTTGATTAACATAGCCTAATTAATGATAAATAAACTATAAAACAAACGCTTGT
>NZ_SFZZ01000054.1:0-1275 GCF_011140715.1 Helicobacter pylori
AACAGCATCGCCCATTTTGGCACTCAAGAACAGCAAATACAGCAAGCCGAAAACATCGCTGACACTTTGGTGAATTTCAAATCCCGATACAATGAATTGGGCAACACTTATAACAGCATCACCACCGCGCTCTCTAGCATCCCTAACGCGCAAAGCTTGCAAAATGCGGTGAGCAAAAAGAATAACCCCTATAGCCCGCAAGGCATAGAGACCAATTACTACTTGAATCAAAACGCTTACAACCAAATCCAAACCATCAACCAAGAGTTAGGTCGTAACCCTTTTAGGAAAATGGGAATTGTCAGTTCTCAAACCAACAATGGTGCCATGAATGGGATCGGTATTCAGGTGGGTTACAAACAATTCTTTGGGCAAAAAAGGAAATGGGGCGCTAGGTATTACGGCTTTTTTGATTACAACCATGCGTTCATCAAATCCAGCTTTTTCAACTCGGCTTCTGATGTGTGGACTTATGGCTTTGGAGCGGATGCGCTTTATAACTTCATCAACGATAAAGCCACTAACTTTTTAGGCAAAAACAACAAGCTCTCAGTGGGGCTTTTTGGTGGGATTGCGTTAGCGGGCACTTCATGGCTTAATTCTGAATACGTGAACTTAGCCACCGTGAATAATGTCTATAACGCTAAAATGAACGTGGCGAATTTCCAATTCTTATTCAACATGGGAGTGAGGATGAATTTAGCCAGACCCAAGAAAAAAGGCAGCGATCATGCGGCTCAGCATGGGATTGAGTTAGGGCTTAAAATCCCCACCATTAACACGAACTATTATTCCTTTATGGGGGCTGAACTCAAATACCGCAGACTCTATAGCGTGTATTTGAATTACGTGTTCGCTTATTGACATTTAGCCCTTTGTGGAACCCCCTTTTTTAACCCTCTTTTTTGGGGTTTCATTTGAACCCTTTGTTTTGAACTCCTTTGTTTTGAACTTCTTGTTTTGAACTTCTTGTTTTGAACTTCTTGTTTTGAACTTCTTGTTTTTAAGTGGTTTTTTTTGAACCCTTTGTTTTTTGGGGAGTTTCTTATTTTAAGGGGTTTCTTTTTTGAACCCTTTGTTTTGAACTCTCTTTCTTAAATTCTTTGTTTTTAAATTCTTTGTTTTTAAATTCTTTGTTTGAACTTTCTTTTTTTTTGAACTTTCTTTTTTTTTGAACTTTCTTTTTTTTAAACTTTCTTTTTAAGTGGCTTCTTTTAAACCCTTTCTTTTTTAAACCCTTTCTTTTTTAAACCCTTTCTTTTTTAAACCCTTTCT
>NZ_SFZZ01000055.1:0-2188 GCF_011140715.1 Helicobacter pylori
AACAGCATCGCCCATTTTGGCACTCAAGAACAGCAAATACAGCAAGCCGAAAACATCGCTGACACTTTGGTGAATTTCAAATCCCGATACAATGAATTGGGCAACACTTATAACAGCATCACCACCGCGCTCTCTAGCATCCCTAACGCGCAAAGCTTGCAAAATGCGGTGAGCAAAAAGAATAACCCCTATAGCCCGCAAGGCATAGAGACCAATTACTACTTGAATCAAAACGCTTACAACCAAATCCAAACCATCAACCAAGAGTTAGGTCGTAACCCTTTTAGGAAAATGGGAATTGTCAGTTCTCAAACCAACAATGGTGCCATGAATGGGATCGGTATTCAGGTGGGTTACAAACAATTCTTTGGGCAAAAAAGGAAATGGGGCGCTAGGTATTACGGCTTTTTTGATTACAACCATGCGTTCATCAAATCCAGCTTTTTCAACTCGGCTTCTGATGTGTGGACTTATGGCTTTGGAGCGGATGCGCTTTATAACTTCATCAACGATAAAGCCACTAACTTTTTAGGCAAAAACAACAAGCTCTCAGTGGGGCTTTTTGGTGGGATTGCGTTAGCGGGCACTTCATGGCTTAATTCTGAATACGTGAACTTAGCCACCGTGAATAATGTCTATAACGCTAAAATGAACGTGGCGAATTTCCAATTCTTATTCAACATGGGAGTGAGGATGAATTTAGCCAGACCCAAGAAAAAAGGCAGCGATCATGCGGCTCAGCATGGGATTGAGTTAGGGCTTAAAATCCCCACCATTAACACGAACTATTATTCCTTTATGGGGGCTGAACTCAAATACCGCAGACTCTATAGCGTGTATTTGAATTACGTGTTCGCTTATTGACATTTAGCCCTTTGTGGAACCCCCTTTTTTAACCCTCTTTTTTGGGGGGGTTTGTTTTAAACTTTCTTTTTTAAGGGATTTCTTTTTTTGGGGGGGTTTTGATCCTTTTCTTTTTTCTGATTTTTTAACCCGCTTTTTAAGTTTTTATTTTTGGGGGATTTTGATGAAAAATCTTTTTTAGCGTTTTTGACGATTTGGTTAGTGGAAAACTTGATACTAATTTAAGCGATAGTTTTTAAAAAGCGCTTCTTTATATTAGGGGGATTAAGTTGGAGATTAAAAGGGGGAGAATGGTTTCAAATGCTTCCTATCTCTTTAAGAGAATAAAATAAAACTTTAAGAAAACGAAACTTTAATAAAATGATTTTTACAACAAAATGAGAGCTAAAACGATTATTTTTCACTCACAGAACTTTTATTTTTTTAATCTTTAAGTTTTTATTCTTTAAGTTTTTCACTGATTTTTCATCTGTTTTTTTAAGTTTTTTCACAAAACAAAGTTTTTGATTTTTCTAGCCTTTTTAATCTTGCTCTATCGCTTGCGCTATAATGAACTGATCTTATATTTTAAAGGAATAAAATATGCCAAATACCACCAACAAAGATTACACAAAATACAGCCAAAAACAGCTTTTTAATTTTTTAAATTCTATCAAGGTTAAGCAAAAAAGAGCGTTAGAAAAATTGAAAGAAATTCAAACTCAAAAACAAAGGATTAAAAAAGCGCTCCAATTTAAAGCGCTAAACTTAACCGAAAATGGATACACCATAGAAGAAGAGCGAGAAATCTTAGCAAGGGCTAAAGACACCAAGAACCACTTTTGTTTTAAAAGCGTAGAGGATTTTAAAAAACATTGTGAAAACTTATAAATGAGATTTAAAAATGCTGATGATTGAAACCAGTAAAAAATTTGATAAGGATCTTAAAATTCTTGTTAAAAATGATTTAAAGCTTTTATATAAAGTGGTTGGAAATTTAGCCACAGAGCAACCCCTAGAACCCAAATACAAAGACCACCCACTCAAAGGCGCTTTATAAAAGATTTTAGGGAATGCCACCTAAAACCGGATTTATTGCTTGTCTATTTAAAAAACAAGAAAACACTCTAGTGCAAGTCTATAAAGCGATCAATAAACTTTCTCAAATTGAGTGGTTTAAAAAGTCTGTTAGGGATATTAGAGCGTTTAAGGTAGAGGACTTTAGCGATTTTACTGAGATTGTGAAATCCTAGCGTTTAGCCAAATTTTTAAAATTCTTGGCACTTATAGAGTGAAAAGCAACGCTTTTTTTAGTAAGACTAGGCAGTCACAGCGAGCTGTTTTA
>NZ_SFZZ01000056.1:0-4346 GCF_011140715.1 Helicobacter pylori
TTTGAGACCATTATTATTGTTATTGAAATTTTTAAATTTCTCATTCAATTCTTTCTTGATATCCGAAAAATTTTTGGCGAGAGCTGTGGCCTCTATTCCAGATAATCCATTACCGACTAGGGTTCCGTTTACACCATTCTTAACGGATTGATATATTTCAGATTTTTTTCCAACATTGAAACTTTCATTTTTTTGAGTTTGTTGGGCCAATTGCTCCTTTGAGAAGTTTTTGAGATCGGCTAACGCTTGCTCTACCCCACTGAAATCACCCGTTGCTTTAGCCACTGATACCGCTTGATTGAGATTGTCAACTTTATCCGTTACCTTTTGATTGATGATCACATCTTTAACGGAATTTTCAAGGTCACTTTTTGCTTGCGTTACCTTGCTGAAATCCTTATTTTTGCCATTTTTGAATTCATTCAAAGCTGCATTAAGGTTTTCAACTTTTGAAATCCATTCTGGATTGATGCCTAAATCTTTCACCGAGCCTTTAAGGGCTTTTAGCGTTTCTTCTGCCTTGCTGAAATCCTTATTTTTGCCATTTTTGAATTCATCAAAAGATTTACTAAAGTCTTTCAAATCCTTGTTGATGTTTTCAAGTTTATCAGACAATTCCCTTTTGATGCCTATAAGATTCTGACTGTAAGCGATTGCTCTTGCGTCTCTATTAGCCTCTTTATTGATCAACGCAAAAATCTCATCTTTTTGGCTGTTAGCTTGAGCTTTTGCTTCCATTTTATTTTTGTTGCCGCTTTTGCTCTCCAATTTTTTCTCTACTTCTTTCTCCAAATGCTCTCGTTTCCTTAGAGATTTTTCAAGATCTTTCTGAGCTTTTTTCACTTCATCATAGTTGCCTGTGTTTTTAGCTTCAGCTACAGCTTTATTGAAGTTTAAAGCTTTTCCAACCAATTCTTTGTTGCTACTCAAAAAATCTTTGATAAGCTTATTAGCTTCTTGTAGGGACAATCCTTTAGTGGTTAGTTTATCCTCTAAATTCCGCCTTACGAAACTAGTGATAGCGAGATTATTTAAATCAGGCAAATTAAAGACAGCTACCTTGTTAAAGCCTGCGTCTAAATGGGAAACGCCATTCGTAGCACCCACACCCTTATTGGGATTCTTGGAGGCGTTGGTGTATTTGAAATTAGAATAATCAACAAACATCACGCCATCATGTTTTAGGTTACCTTGGAGAGTGACATTTTTCTCCCTATCTAAAGCTTTATCTGCTTTTTTCCCATAATCTTTGAGAGTGTAGCTCAAATCCCCCTTATTAAACTCAGTAATTAAAGCTGAATGTTTTGTGTCTTTTTTAGAAACAAAAGCAATACGATCATTCCCTAGGGCGTCTAAATAAGCCTTAGAGTCTTTTTGAAAATCCTTAATCTCATTTCGGAATTTTTCTTTCTCTTTCTCGCTCAAGTTGTCTAATTTAGCATTGTTTTGTGCAAGAAATTCCATGAAATCTATTTTGTTTAGGATCTCTTCTTGACTTAATGCTCGTTGTGAGCCTGTGAGTTGGTCTTCTTTGTAGAGATAAAAACTAGGGTTGTTAATCCCTTTCTCACCACCTGCTATGACTAAGCCACTGCCGTTTTTCATATGCACATTAATTATTGTAGCCACATTGTTACCTTGTTGGTCTTTATAACCAACGGTGGCGTTCCAATCGTGCTTGGCTCCAAAACCACCATTGCCCGCATACAATAATGAAACTTTTTCAGGTTCTATGCCATTATGACTCCCCATTAACACAGAAGACAGAGCGTTATTGTGAATCAATAATTGATTGAACTTGTAATTGGGATCAATGTCAGCGACTCCCTCAACATCTAACATTTCCATATCGCCAAGAGTGAATTTAGAAAAATTACCCCTTTCATCAAGCAAATCCCTAGATTCAGGCGGTAAGCCTTGTATGTGGGTGGTGGTAGTGGCTATATCTGGTTGGACATGGGGAACTGGTTCTTGATTGATTGCTTCTTTGACATCAGAAGATTGTTTTTTGTTAAATACAAACGATAAAAAAATATCCAACCAATCCCCACCAGTAGGCTCTCCACTTTTTTCTGCTTCTTGCCTTTCTTTCAAAGATTCATCAAACACGCCCATGAACTTTTGATCCGTTCGGATTTGATTCCCTATAATGATTCCTGCAAAAGATTGTTTGGCAGATTTTAAAAACTCTGCTTTTTCTTTGTCATCAGGGATAGGGGGTTGTATGATATTTTCCATAAAATTTCGGATCGATCGGGTGTTGATTTTAGACGGATCGTTTTGATGGGACACCCAACTTGTGAAAATTCGGTAACGCTGATCCCCAAATTTCTGAAAGCTCTTTGTGGAAGATTCTACATCAATGAGATTGTCTTTGTTGATTAGATTATTGCTCTTATTGATAAAGTCTGAAAAATACTGATTCTTTTTGGTAGGATTTTTGATCGCTTTATTGGAGTATTCTTCCCTTAATTGCGAGATTCCATCAAAAGCTTGCCTGTTATCCCTATCATTCTTATCAACGATTGGTTTTTGATCAGGATCAAATGAAGCGACAGCATTATCAAGTTTAAGAAAAGCTACTTGAAGATTATTAATAAATTGCTGCGGGTTAAAAGCCACTTCGGTTTGTGGTTGTTGGTCAATAGTTTCGTTAGTCATTGTTTCTCCTTCTATGCCTAGTTTCATACCTATCGGTATAGTATCAAAGACTGCTAAAAAGCACTACACACTTGAGTAGTCAATTCATGTCTTTGAACATTATCATTATACCATAATATTTAGAACAAGGTGTAACAAGTCTACTATAATTTTAATTCAAGAAGTCTAACTAAAATAAAAGGAGAAATTTTAGTTAGGGCTTTATTATAGCAAAAATTAGCAAGGCTTACAAAGGGTAGCGTTTATGGTTTGGATTTAGGGCGTTATTGTGATTGTTTTGAGTTTCATTTACTTTTTGTTTAACAATAAATCCTAAAATTCTAATCATATAATTTAAAGTGTTTAGGTTATTCAATCAAAAAATTTTAAAACAAAAGGATATAAAATGAAAACCATTAGAAATAGCATGTTTATTGGAGCGTCTTTACTCGGCGGTTGCACGAGCGTTGAGACTCGCTTTGACGCTCTGCGTGTCGCTTGCATTAAAGGTGCTTTTATAGAAAAAGAATTATGCTACACGCCTAAGGACTTTGGAAACCCTTATTTTACTAATCAAACCGATACTAAGCTCTAAGGGTTTCTTCTTAAAAAATATTTTGTCTCTTTTGGCTCATGTTGGTTGAGCCAAGCATTTCAAGATATTTCAAAATAAAGAAAAATTAAAATAAACTAAAGTCAATCCAACTCAAGCTCTCATCTAGGATTTTTGAGTATTTTGAAAGTCATGCCACCATAAAGTAAAGCATTCAAAAAAATAAGTTTGCAATTTAGGAGTGTTTTGAAGCGAAGAATGTCTGATGGCTATCTTTGGAAAAGATTACCTATCTACAGACTTGCAAAATAGCGCTAAAGATATTCTTCTCATCGCTTCGCAAATTCTCAAAGAAAGACTTTTTACCCACAAAAATGAGATTTTCTTTTGCCCTAGAAATAACTACATTCAAGCGTTTAGAATCTAGCAAGAAAGAAAGATTACCACAAGTTTTCACGGTGGAATAAATGATAATATCTGCCTCCTCGCCTTGAAAGGCATCCACAGTGTCTATCTTGAGTTCATCAAAATTCTTGAAGCCGCATTTTTCCACTTCTGATCGCAAGCGTCTTTTTTGGGCATTATAAGGTGTGATAATTCCTATGGTTTTTCTGATTTTTCTTTGGTTAAGAGCGCGATTGATTTGCTCTAAAAGCTCTATGATTTTTTGAACTTGATCTTTGTTATAGCTACTTGTTTTTTCTAGTTGATGCTCCCCTTCAACATTAATCCAACGGATAATATTCTTAGGATCGTAAAATTGCGAGGTATTTTTGATTGCTCCATTCTTAAGTTTCTCTTTATAAAAAAGCTGACTAACTAGCGATCCAATAGGAGCAGGCATTCTAAATTGCTCATTAAGCATGGCCTTATTACTCTCTGGAATATGCTTATAGAGATTTTCAAAAAAACTCTCTTCCAATAATTGGCGATCAATGGCATCCAAGTTTTGAAGATTATCGCTCTCTAATTGTTCTAGGAGGTGCCTATCAATGCTAAGTGGGAGCTGGTTGTGATCGCCTATTAAGATCAGTTTTTAGTGCGAAGCACAGGAATCAAGATTTCTGGTGCTGTGGCCCTGCCTGCCTCATCTATGATGGTAACATCAAATTCCATCAATTCAATCCCAAGATGCTTAACAGCAAGACCAACA
>NZ_SFZZ01000057.1:0-36409 GCF_011140715.1 Helicobacter pylori
TAGGCACTAAGCTAGAATACCGAAGGCTTTATAGCGTGTATCTCAATTATGTGTTTGCTTATTAAAAGCTCTCTTTTTTAAAAAAAGGGGGGGGTTAAACTTCTAAAAAACCTCTAAAGCTAAAAATTTTCAAAAAAATAGTTATTAAACCTAAAAAAAGAAATTTTAAGGTATAATGTTTTCGCAATTTTTATTTTTCGTTTTTAGTTTTCCATGGCAAACTCCTTTTTAGAATTTATCCCCATAATCGCTCTTATGGGGCGTTTGTTTTGCAACAATCTTTTCAAATTTAAAAAAACGCTCCCTCAAAAACCATTAAAGAGTAAAATTACCTTACAAGATGAGCTTTTTTGCGGTTTTTATTAAAACGATCGTTTTTTAGCGGAGTTTTTAAAAAAAAGGGTTTTTTACTCACTTCTTTTGATTGAAACAACACAATCAAGCATCTTAAGGCAATTTAAAATAAAATAGCGCTAGCATAACCCCAAAGCCCCTTATTAAATTAATCTATACCAAATAGTAAGGAGTTATCTAACATGGGGTTTTTCAAGCTTAAAGAACACAACACGAACATTGCCACCGAGTTTAGAGCGGGTTTAACGACCTTTATCACCATGATTTACATCGTGCCCTTAAACGCTCTTATCCTTTCTCACGCCAACATGCCTTATGAAGCCCTTTTGAGTGCAACGGCCATTATCACTATCTTATCGAGCGTGTTTAACGGATTGTGGGCAAACACCCCCATCGCCATGAGCGTGGGCTTAGGGCTGTCAGCTTATTTTAGCTTCGGGTTGGTTCAGGGGCTAAAACTCCCTTGGCAGAGCGCTTTAGGCATCGTAGCGCTCTCGGGAGCGATTTTTGTGATTTTGTCTTTCACTAAATTTAGAAGTTGGGTCATGCGAAGCATTCCTAGCGATTTAAGGCGTGCGGTGAGTGCGGGGATAGGGGCTTTTATCGCATTTATTGGCCTTAAAGAAATGCATATCGTCGTTACCCATAAGGCTACGCTTGTAACCTTAGGCGATTTTGGCGATCCGCATGTGTTATTGGGGGTTTTTGGGATCATTGTAACTTTCGCGCTCTACACGCTCAAAATCAGGGGTTCTTTCATTATAGCAGTCTTAATCACTTCCATTCTCGCCTGGGTTTTAAAGCTAGCCCCTTACCCTAGCGAATTTTTTTCCATGCCCGCTAGCATTAGCCCTATCGCCTTTCAATTAGACTTTAAGGGCATTTTTTTTGATGCGAGTGGGGCTTTCACTTTAGCGTTAGTGCCAGTTATTATCACTTTTTTTGTAACCGATTTGTTTGATTCTTTAGGCACGCTTGCAGGGATTGGCCACAAGACTGATTTTTTCAATGATGAAGAAAAAAATAAGGAATTAGAAAAGACTTTGGAAGCGGATGCGGTAGCTTCTTTAGGGAGCGCGGTGGTGGGCGTTTCTACCACGACCGCTTTTATAGAGAGCGCGAGTGGGGTTGAAGAGGGGGGCCGCACAGGGCTGACAGCGGTTTTTACCGGATTATTTTTTATTTTAACGCTCTTTTGCTTGCCTCTTTTAAAAGCTATTCCTAGCAATGCGATTTATCCGGTGCTGGTGGTAGTAGGGGTTTTGATGTTTAGCGTGTTAGAGGGGGTGAATTTTAAAGACATGGCCATTAGCGTTTCCACTTTTTTAACCGTGGTGATGATGCCCTTAACCTTCTCCATTGCCGATGGATTAGCCTTTGGCTTTTTGTCTTATAGTATCATCAAATTGGTTCAAAAAGACTTCAAAGCGCTCAATTCAGGCATCGTCATTCTCTGCATCATTTCTGTCTCTGTATTTATCTTTCGTTAAGCTCTTTTTAAGGGGCTTTGCATTTTTTACTCATTTCATGCCTCTTTTTCTTTATTTAGACAGATTATTATCTTAAAATAATTGTAATATCATTATTATTATATCAACTCAATAAAAAAGGAGAAGGTATGCAAAAAACTTCTAACACTTTGGCGCTGGGGAGTTTGACAGCGCTATTCTTTCTAATGGGTTTTATCACGGTTTTAAACGACATTTTAATCCCGCATTTAAAGCCCATTTTTGACTTGACCTATTTTGAAGCTTCGCTCATTCAATTTTGCTTTTTTGGGGCGTATTTTATCATGGGGGGAGTCTTTGGGAATGTGATCAGTAAAATCGGCTATCCTTTTGGCGTGGTGCTTGGTTTTGTGATCACAGCGACGGGGTGTGCATTGTTTTATCCGGCGGCGCATTTTGGATCCTATGGGTTTTTTTTAGGAGCGTTGTTTATTTTAGCGAGCGGGATTGTGTGCTTACAAACCGCTGGTAATCCCTTTGTAACCTTGCTTTCTAAAGGTAAAGAAGCCAGAAACCTGGTTTTAGTCCAGGCGTTCAATTCGCTTGGCACGACTTTAGGGCCTATTTTTGGGAGCTTGTTGATTTTTAGCACGACTAAAATGGGCGATAATGCAAGTTTGATAGATAAATTAGCGGACGCTAAAAGCGTTCAAATGCCTTATTTGGGCTTGGCGGTGTTTTCACTTCTTTTAGCGCTCATCATGTATCTTTTGAAATTGCCTGATGTGGAAAAAGAAATGCCCAAAGAAACGACGCAAAAAAGCCTGTTTTCGCACAAACACTTTGTTTTTGGGGCTTTGGGGATCTTTTTTTATGTGGGGGGAGAAGTGGCGATTGGCTCATTCTTGGTGCTAAGCTTTGAAAAGCTTTTGAATTTAGACCCTCAATCAAGCGCGCATTACTTGGTGTATTATTGGGGAGGCGCGATGGTGGGTCGTTTCTTAGGCAGTGTGTTGATGAATAAAATTGCCCCTAATAAATACCTGGCTTTCAACGCCTTAAGTTCTATCGTGCTTATCGCTTTAGCCATTATCATTGGAGGCAAGATCGCTTTATTCGCTCTGACTTTTGTGGGCTTTTTCAACTCTATCATGTTCCCTACCATCTTTTCTTTGGCTACGCTCAATTTAGGGCATCTCACTTCTAAGGCTTCTGGGGTGATTAGCATGGCGATTGTGGGAGGAGCGTTAATCCCCCCCATTCAAGGTGCGGTTACAGACATGCTAACAGCAACCGAATCAAATTTGCTCTACGCTTATGGTGTGCCGTTATTATGCTATTTTTATATCCTCTTCTTTGCGCTTAAAGGGTATAAGCAAGAAGAAAACTCCTAAAAAAAAGGGGGGGGTTTCTCTTTTATTTTCTTTCTTTTAGCTTGTTTGTAAAATCCAAAAAATGCTAAATTAAATAAGGCTTTATTGATGGGCGTTTGGAACCAAAAGGCATGCAAATTTTAAAATTTTTAAGATGCGATCATAAATACCACTAATGATAAGAAAAATCCCCTAACCACAAGAGATTAAGAGATTTTTAAAAAAGAAGATTAGTAAATGGGTTTAGCATCTTTGAATTTATATTCCGTAAGAAACCCAGTGCCATCAAAATTACCCACCAAAGAGATCTTTGCAATATCACCCACTTGGCAATCGGTTTCTAAAATAAGATAAGGCACTTCATCTTTACCGATTAAGGTGATCACTCGGCCCTTTTTTTCACGACTTTGCTTGGGGAACTCTTTAGGATCAAGGCCTGTGGTATTATCGCCGGTTTGGAGCATTCTAAAAGCATAGCACATGCCATCATTGATTTGAGCGCTATAAATTTTGCCTTTTTTAACTTCTTTTTTAACCCCCGGTTTAAGCGCAATGCGTATTTCTGAGTGGATCTCAGCTTCTTGCATTTTGCCCTTATAATCTCGCACCTGAACCTTATGCACGCCATTAGGATCTTCCTTTTTAAGCAAAGAATCTTCATAGCTGAATTTTTGAATGTCTAAATCCCCATCAACAAAACTCCTGGCATTAAGCTGAACGCTCAAAAGCCCTAGCAACCCCATTAATGAAAATTTCAAACAACGCTTATAAAAATAACTCATCAACAAATCCTTTCAATGTAAAGTTAAGCAAATGTATCTCAAAATGAAAAACAAAAAGATCACAAAATTGCTAATTTAGCAACAAAAACGTATCCTGTCAAGAAATCAAAGCCTAAAAAAATCATTCAAAAATAATTTCTTCCGGTTTGATTCCATCGCCATAAACAGGCTCTAAAGTTTCCTTGTAAGCTTCTTTTAAAAAGTCGCTAGAAATGAGGGAATCAATTTCGTTGTTCAACCATTCTAAAAGCTTGGGGTTGCCTTTTTTAATCGCTGGAGCGATCACATCCTTATCGCCAAGGCTTGTAATGCCTAGTTTAAACTCAGGGTGTTGTTTTATCCAAGCGAGCAATAAAGTGTTGTCATGGGCTAGAGCGGTAGCCTTATTATTTAAAAGGGCTAAAAAAGTCTCTGTGTTTTGCTCAAATTTCAAAAGTTTGATATTGGGGTAATTTTTAGTGAAATAAAAATCCGCTGTCGTGCCTTTATTCACAATCAACTCTTTATCTTTCAACTCTTCTATATTTTTAATGACCCCATCTTTAGAAACCACCCCCAAAGCGACTTTCATATACGGCTTAGCGAAATCCACGACTTTTTCTCTTTCTTTAGTGCGTGTGAAATTAGCCATGATAATATCCACTTTATTGGCTTTTAAAAATTCCACCCTAGCTGAAGCTTCTACAGGGATAAACTCAATCTTATTTTCATCGCCCAATAAATCAAGGGCCATGCGTTTAGCGATGACTACATCATAGCCTTGATATTTCCCTTTAGAATCCACAGATCCAAAAGGAGGCTTATCGCTAAAAACCCCCACTTTTAAAACCCCTCTTTGTTTAATGACTTCTAAAGCGTCCTTTTTTTCTTTATGGCTATCAGAGCATGCACTAAAGACTAAAGCGATTAAAACTAAAAATAGCCCCCATACCTTAAAAAGCCCGTTTGTTTTCATAAAAACACCTTTTTTTAAAATTAAAACTATCTTTTTAGCAAACTTTATTTAACAGCTCCCTAAAAAATGAAAAGTTTCTAAAAATTTTTGCGCTCTTTGAGATTTCGGGTGGTTAAAAAACTCTTTAGCGCTGCTTTCTTCAGCGATTTTACCGCTATCAAAAAACACGATTTTGCTAGCGATTTTTTGCGCGAATTTCATTTCATGCGTTACAATCACCATGCTCATGCCCGTTGTGGCTAGTTCTAAAATCACTTCTAAAACTTCTTTGACCATTTCAGGATCTAAAGAGGCGGTTACTTCATCAAAAAGCATGATTTTTGGCCGCATGCATAAAGAACGCACGATGGCTACTCGCTGTTTTTGCCCGCCGCTCAATTCTTTAGGGTAAGCTTGTTGTTTATGCTCCAAACCCACTCGCTTTAAAAGTTCTATGGCTTGAGAAATGACCTCATCTTTGGATCGTTTTTGCACTTTTAAGGGGGCGAGTAAGATATTATCCAGCACATTTAAATGCGGGAACAATTCATAATTTTGAAACACCATGCCTATTTTTTGGCGCATTTGATTCCAGTTAGTGGCTGGCGTATTAAGGTTAGTGTTTTCAAAAAGAATTTCACCTCCATCAATCTTTTCAAGCCCGTTCAAACATTTTAAAAAAGTGCTTTTCCCGCACCCGCTAGGCCCTAAAATCACTGCCACTTCACCCTTATTTAAAGTGAAATTGATGCCGTCTAAAACCAAATGGTTTTGATAGGTTTTTTTTAACCCTTTGGTTTCTAAAATCGTGCTCATTTTACCCTCTAATGTGTTGGAATTTTTTTTCTAAATAGGAACTATACAGGCTCAAACTATAGCATAAACTAAAATAAAACATTAAGATAACGCCATAAACCACAAAGCTCGCATTGGGCATGCGTAAGAGATTAAGCTCTATGATTTGCTGGCCCACTTTTAACAAATCAATCGCTCCAATGAGAGAGACTAAGGCTGTGGTTTTAATCATGCGCGTGAATAAATTAAGGCTTGAGGGTAATAAAGACAAAAAGCTTTGAGGGAAAATAATATTAAAAATCACCTTTTTTGAATCTAAGCCTAAAGCTAGAGCGCTTTCTACTTGGTGTTTGCTCACGGAAGTTAAAACCCCTCTAGTCAAATCCATCATTTCAGCGCCCCCCCACAAGCTAAAAACAATGATGCTTGCCAAAACCGCGCTAATATGCAAATCAAACCAGCTCGCTAACCCAAAATACACGATAAAAAGCCATGCTAAAAGCGGGATAATGCGAATGCTTTCTAAATACACACGACACACTAAAACCATTATTTTAGAGCCAAACGCCATCAAACTCCCTAAAAGTATTCCAACAATGATTGAAACAATCGCAGAGCTAAGAGCGATCAAAAGAGTGATCTCAAACCCTTCTAACAAACGCTTAAGGTTGTCTAACTCTAATAAAACTCCCATTTTAAGCCACTTTCTTTTTAAAGGAACGCTCTAAGATCACAAACAAAACGCTTAAAGGGAGTAAAGCGATCAAATAAGTGAGGCTTAACATCAAAAGGCTTTCAGTCGTTTTGTAATAAATGCCAATGAAATCTTTCGCCACAAACATGATATCGGTTAGGGCTATCGCGCCCACCACCGAAGTTTCTTTGAGTAAAAAAATCACATTCGCCCCTATAGAAGGCATAGAAACGCTTAAACTTTGAGGCAGAATAATATAATACATCATCTTCAAAGGGCTAAACCCTAAACTCAAAGCGCTTTCTCTTTGAATGGAAGCTAGGCTCTTAAACCCAAGCAAAAAACTCTGACTCATATACCCCCCACCCAAAAACCCTAACGCTAAAATTGCGCATTCTAAAGCGCTCAAACCGATTTCATTCAACCCGTAATACAAAAAGAAAAGCTGGATGAGTAGGGGCGTGTTCCTAGCGATTTCGCCATAGATATAGACGATAGGAGAGATAAAGCGCGTTTTAAAATACAAAATGATCGCGCACAAAAACCCCACCAAAAGAGAGAGCAAAATCCCAAAGAAAGAAATATAAAGCGTGAGTTCTAACCCCTTAAAAAACGCAGGGATGGAGTGAAACATAAAATCCCAATCTAATGCCATAACGCTATACCTTAAATTAATGACACTTTAAAGCATCATGTTTAAAAACAGCTCTTATTTGCCCTAATTGTTAGAAGTTTGGAAAACCCAAGCCTTTAAGCGGGAAGTTTATGAGCTATTTTGCCACTATTCAAAGAAAATTTGGATTATAATAAAAAAACTGGCTGAAATTAACAACAATGATTAAACAATCATTAAATGGAGAGGACATGCAAAAAAGTTTAGTTTCTTTGGCTTGGGTTTTTGTAGCTATTTTAGGGGCGATCTGTTTAGGGGTGTTAGCCTTACACAAGGGCGAGAGCATTAACACGCTATGGCTTGTAGTAGCGAGCGCTTGCATTTATAGCATAGGCTATCGTTTTTATAGCCATTTTATCGCTTATAGGGTGTTAAAGCTAGACGATAACAGAGCCACGCCCGCATGCATAAGGAATGACGGCAAAGATTTTGTGCCAACCGATAAAGCGATCACTTTTGGGCATCATTTCGCCGCTATTGCTGGGGCTGGCCCTTTAGTAGGCCCGATACTAGCCGCTCAAATGGGTTACTTGCCCTCTATCTTATGGATTTTGATAGGCTCAGTTTTAGGGGGTTGCGTGCATGATTTTGTGGTGCTTTTTGCTTCCATTAGGCGCGATGGCAAGTCTTTAGGCGAAATGATCAAGCTTGAAATGGGTCAATTTGTAGGCATGATCGCAAGTCTTGGCATTTTAGGGATCATGCTCATTATCATTGCGATTTTAGCGATGGTGGTGGTGAAGGCTTTAGCGCATTCGCCTTGGGGCTTTTTTACGATCGCAATGACCATTCCCATTGCGATTCTTATGGGGCTTTACATGCGGTTTTTCAGGCCGCATAAGATTTTAGAGGTTTCTGTTATTGGCTTTATTTTGTTGATTATAGCGATTTATGCGGGTAAATACGTTTCTTTAGATCCCAAACTAGCGTCAATTTTTACTTTTGAGGCCGGCTCTTTAGCGTGGATGATCATGGGTTATGGTTTTGTGGCTTCTATTTTGCCGGTATGGTTTTTACTCGCTCCACGAGATTATTTAAGCACTTTTTTAAAAATTGGCGTTATAGGGGTGTTGGTTGTGGCCATTGTTTTTGTCGCTCCGCCCTTACAAATCCCTAAAATCACGCCCTTTGTAGATGGCAGTGGGCCTGTGTTTGCAGGAAGCGTGTTCCCTTTCTTGTTTATCACGGTGGCTTGCGGGACGATTAGCGGATTCCATGCTTTAATTTCTTCAGGCACGACCCCTAAAATGCTCGCTAAAGAAAGCGACGCCAGGCTAGTGGGCTATGGCTCTATGGTGATGGAGAGCGTCGTGGCTCTTATGGCGTTGGTGTGCGCAGGGATTTTACACCCAGGGCTTTATTTTGCTATCAATTCCCCAGAAGTGAGCATCGGTAAAGATATAGCTGATGCGGCTTCAGTGATTAGCTCATGGGGGTTTAGTATCAGCGCTGAAGAAATCCGTGAGATGACCAAAAACATCGGCGAAAGCTCCATTTTGAGCCGCACCGGTGGGGCACCCACTTTTGCGATCGGTTTAGCGATGATTGTGTATCACATTTTAGGGGATCCAAGCGTGATGGCGTTTTGGTATCATTTTGCGATTTTGTTTGAAGCTTTGTTCATTTTAACCGCTGTGGATGCTGGCACGCGAACCGCTCGCTTTATGATCCAAGATTTGCTCGGTAATGTTTATAAGCCTTTGGGTGATCTTAGCTCTTATAAGGCTGGGATTTTTGCCACTCTTTTGTGCGTGGCAGGGTGGGGGTATTTCTTGTATCAAGGCACGATCGATCCTAAAGGGGGGATTTATACGCTATGGCCTTTATTTGGCGTGAGTAACCAGATGTTAGCGGGCATGGCGTTGTTGTTGGTTACGGTGGTGTTGTTTAAAATGGGGCGTTTTAAGGGGGCGATGGTAAGCGCCTTGCCGGCAGTTTTGATTTTATTTATCACTTTTTATAGCGGTATTTTAAAGGTGGTGCCAAAGAGTAATGATAGCGTGCTGAATAACGTTTCGCATGTGGCGCAAATGCAAATCATCAAAGAAAAAATCGCGCTCACTACCGATGAAAAAGCGCTAAAAACGCTCCAAAAATCCCTTTTTAACCATGCGATTGATGCGATTTTGTGCGTGTTTTTCATGCTCGTGGCGCTATTGGTTTTAATAGTAAGCGTTAGGATTTGCTCAAACGCTTATTTTAAAAATCAAATTTACCCACCACTGGCTGAAACCCCTTACATCAAAGCTACTTGAATAAAGGGGGCTTAAACCCCCTTTAAATCCATAAAAAAAGTTTGACCTTGTTTGTGAAGCGTGCAAACACTAAAGATGCTTGGGATTTCTGTTTTAGTTTTTAAAAAGCTATCGCTTGCTTTTTTAAAAGCTCAATTTTAAAGATGATGAAGATAATGGGTATTTTACTTAATGGGTATGATTTAAAAAAGGGCTTTGCTTGAAAAGAGATTTGATATATAGAGATTAGAGGAACAGCGTCAAAAAGACGCCTACCATATTCATAGGGGGTAGCGTTAAAAAGATGCTACCATATTCGTAAGGGGTAGCATCAAAAAGATGCTACTAGAGCCGTGTATAACGCGCTCCTGTCAGAATAAAGGGCGGGGAAGTCTTTAGGCACAGGCCCGTTTTCACCCGGTTTAAAGCCTTTGTTAGTATACACGCCATAATATGCAAGATCCACGCTGCCGCTCAAGTATTCAGTGAATTTATAGGCTAAAGAGATCATCGCTCTCGCTTCCCAAGAAACCACTGAATTGGAGTATTGTGTGGCGAATTTCCATGTGAATTTTTTAGCAAAATGAGTGCCGCCACAAGAAAGGAAAATGGTAGCGGCGTCTCTTTTAAGGGCTGTGCCTGTGAAACCGGCATACACGCTGTTACTCCCCATTATCACACCGCTTGGATTCCCCATGTTGCCTATCCAACCATTAGCGTTTTGAAAGACTTTATAAAAAGCGATTGAAACATTGTAATTGTTGATGTCAAAGCGTTGGCGGATAATGAGGTTTTGCCCGTTTTGAGTGGCAGGCGTGTCGTATTTATAGACCGGACTTCCATCGGATTTAACGATCATCCAAGGGTAGTAAATGGGAAAAAACCCTATGATAGCTGTATCAGAGCGAAAGCCTGTGCCACTAAAATTAGGGTTAGAGTCCCAACCAATCTTAACGCCCGGAGCGTTAAAGATTTGAGGCGAAAGGTAATAAAAGCCTTCTATGAGGAAACGATGAGGTTTATAGGTGAGTTGCACCGCATGCGTGCCATAAAGCACCTTTCGCCCATGGCTATCATAACCTCCCTTATCGTTTTTGGTGAAGCCTCCGCTATAAGTGGTCCTAGCGGCAAACCAATCCATCAAAAACGAACCATAAGCGAACGCCCTCCCAAAAGAGCTAAACCAAGTCAAGCGTGCATGCTTGTATTGCCCAGAAACTTGAAAGCCTTGCGTTTGACCGCTTTTATAAGGCATAGTGGAGAGATAGCGTCCGGCTTTTATTTCAAAATAATTCTTATAAGCGTATTCCAAATACGCATCGCTAAAGACATAATTGCGGACATTTTTGTTGTGTTTCA
This sequence comes from Helicobacter pylori, assembly GCF_011140715.1. Lineage (GTDB taxonomy): Bacteria > Campylobacterota > Campylobacteria > Campylobacterales > Helicobacteraceae > Helicobacter > Helicobacter pylori_DA. The sequence continues at coordinate 10,647 of NZ_SFZZ01000057.1, forward strand.
TGTTTTGTGTTTCAAGGCTATCGGTCTGTAAGATATTCGTATAGCCCCCCATGAACCCATCATAATAACCAAAGAGGTTGTAAGCTACAGATCCGTCTTCAAACTTCTTCGTGCCGTCATAAAAAATAGATCCTACCATGCCCCCTATTTTGCCTTTTAGAACATGGTCTGAAACCTTTTTGGGTAACAGGCTAAAACCAAGCCCTAAATAGCCCGCAATCGTTGCGAATTGCTGCATAGGGTAGATGCCTCTTTCTTTATTGATTTTATGCTGGTTAAAACCGATAGTGCTGGATTGATCCACAAAGCCGTTGAGCTTAGCTTCAAAACCTTGTAAAGAAGAGCTTAAAAATGCCCCAAAGAATAAAACCTGACTTGCCTTTTTCATGCATGCCTCCTAAAATGAGATTAATAAATGCAAATGCTTTTAAAGATAAATCTATTCTTTAGTTTTTATTATTCTTAGCTTTGAAGTAATTATAATATGTAAAATAATGCATATGATGAGAGAGTCAAGCTTTTAAAAGCTAAAAACGATTAATTTGTAGAAAATTTACTCCCTTTAAACTCAAATAGCTAATATATGGCGCTAAAATCCGTTACGATTAACGGATTATTTTGAATGGATCGCTTGAGAATGGGGTTAAGCTTCGCTTCATTGTTTTTAGGTTTCACCTTGCCGCAAAAAAACCTATTGGTTATAGTTCTTATACAATTCTATTAAGTGCTTAGTGGAGCTGTCAAAATAAGCGTTGCTTTTATGCCCTTCTAATTCTTGTAAAATCGGCACGGCTAATTCTTTCCCAAGCTCCACGCCCCATTGATCAAAGCTGTTAATATCCCAAATAACCCCTTGCACAAAGACCTTATGCTCATAAAGAGCCACCAACGCCCCAATATTGCTTGGTGAAATCTTTTCTAATAAAAGGATATTAGAGGGGCGGTTGCCAAAAAACACCCTGTGGTGGGCCAAATCTTTGGCTTCATCTTTGTCTAAGCCTTTAGAAAGCAATTCCCCAAGCGCTTCTTCATAACTCTTGCCTTTCATGAAAGCTTGCGCTTGCGCTAAAACATTGCTGAATAAAATCTCATGGTGACCTTTAGCGTTAGGTTTTTTATCCAAAGAGGCGATAAAATCAATGGGGATTAAATGCGTGCCTTGATGCAAGAGCTGGAAAAAGGCGTGCTGAGCGTTAATGCCCATATCGCCCCAAACAACAGGGCATGTGTCATAGGGGATGGTTTCGCCTTTTTTGCTGATGCGTTTGCCATTGCTTTCCATATCCAATTGCTGGATGAATTTAGGGAAATGCCTTAAATACTGATCATAAGGAGCGATTAAATGGCTTTTGGATTGGAAAAAATTGATATACCACACGCCAATTAGCCCCATTAAAACAGGCAAATTGCTTTCAAAAGGGGCGTTTCTAAAATGCTCATCCATCAAATACGCTCCTTTCAAAAGAGCGTTAAAATTTTTCTTCCCTAAATAGATCATAATGGATAAGCCAATAGCCGACCACAAGCTATAACGCCCCCCTACAAAATCCCAAAATTCAAACATGTTATGCTCGTCAATGCCAAATTGCTGCACAGCTTCTTTATTGGTGGATACCGCTACAAAGTGCTTAGCGATATGCTTTTCATCGCCGCTCCTTTCTACAAACCATTTTCTAGCGGTTAGGGCGTTGGTTAAGGTTTCTTGAGTGGAAAAAGTCTTAGAAGCCACGATAAAAAGCGTGCTGGCCGGGTTGATTTTTTCTAAAACGTCTAAAATCTGCGTGCCATCCACATTAGACACAAAATGCATTTTTAATCTCGGATGGCCGTAGCGTTTTAAGGCGGTGCAAACCATTAACGCGCCTAAATCTGACCCCCCAATACCGATATTGACAATATCAGTGATCACTTGATTGGTATAGCCTAGTCTTTTACCGCTACGCACGCTATCGCTAAAGGCTCGCATGCGTTTTAAAACGCTCCGAACACTTTTTAACACTTCCATGTTGTCTAGTAAGATTTCTGCGTCATTCAAGCTTCTTAAGGCGGTGTGTAAAACGGCCCTTTTTTCGGTGGTGTTGATTTTCTCGCCCTTAAACATCGCTTCAATCTTTTCTTTTAAAGAGCAATCGTTCGCTAATTCAAAAAGAAGCTTTAAGGTGGTATCGTTCAGGCGGTTTTTGGAATAATCCAAGCTCAAGCTTTCCAATTGCACGAAATAACGGCTCGCTCGCTCTTTGTCTTTAGAAAACCAATCGCGCATGTGCGCTTCTTTGATTTCTTCATAATGTTTGAGTAATTTTGGATAGGTTTTTAATTGAGTCAGCATCAATACCCCTTAAATAAAAGATATAACGCTGTATTATAAGCTAGTTTTAATTATAATTTTCAAATGTTAAGAAAAAACATTTTAGCTTACTATGGGGCGAATTTTCTCTTAATCATCGCTCAAAGCTTGCCCCATGCGATTTTAACCCCCTTGTTGCTTTCTAAAGGGCTTAGTTTGAGTGAAATCTTGCTCGTGCAAACCTTTTTCAGTTTTTGCGTGCTGGTGGCTGAATACCCGAGCGGCGTTTTAGCGGATTTGATGAGCCGGAAAAACCTATTCCTTGTCTCTAATGCCTTTTTAATCGCTAGTTTTTCGTTTGTGCTGTTTTTTGATAGTTTTATCCTCATGCTTTTAGCGTGGGGGTTGTATGGTTTGTATAGCGCATGCTCTAGCGGCACGATTGAAGCTTCACTCATCACAGACATTAAGGAAAACAAAAAGGATTTGTCCAAGTTTTTAGCCAAAAACAATCAAATTACTTATTTAGGCATGATTATAGGGAGTTCTTTGGGATCGTTTTTGTATCTCAAAATCCATGCGATGCTGTATGTCGTGGGGATTTTTTTAATCATGCTCTGCGCGCTAACGATCGTGTTTTATTTTAAAGAAAAAGAAGGGGATTTTAAAAGCCAAAAAAGCCTGAAACTCCTTAAAGAGCAAGTTAAAGGCAGTCTTAGAGAGCTTAAAGATAACCCCAAGCTTAAAATTTTGTTAGTGGGGCATTTGATCACGCCTATCTTTTTTATGAGCCATTTTCAAATGTGGCAAGCGTATTTTTTAAAACAAGGCGTTAAAGAGCAATACCTTTTTGTGTTTTATATCGCTTTTCAAGTGATTTCTATCCTCATTCATTTTTTAAAAGCCTCTAGTTATAGCCAAAAAATCGCCTTGAGTTCGCTTTTGGTATTGCTAGGCGTTAGCCTCTTATTGCTTAGCAATATCCCTTATTGTTTCATAGGGGTGTATGCGCTCATGGTGGCGTTTTTCACTTACATGAGTTATTGCTTGGGGTATCAATTCTCCAAATTCGTTTCTAAAAACAACATTTCCTCGCTCTCATCGCTTTCATCAAGCTGTGTACGCGTGGTCTCTGTATTAGTTTTATCGCTCAGTAGTTTGGAACTGCGTTACTTTTCGCCCCTAACTATCATCACCATGCACTTTGCCCTAACGCTTCTAATCCTCTTTTTCTTTTTGTATAAGGCTAAGCCGTTTGATGAGTGATCGGCTTTAAGAGCGCAACCTTTTAGCGATTTCTTGTGCAACATTATAGCCATGGTTTAGTGCGGTAGCGATGCTCGCTCCTGATTTGAATAAAATATCGCCCACGATGAACAAATTAGGGATATTGTTGCTCTCTAAATTTTCTTTCACCACAGGGATATTGGTGCTAGAATCCAACTCTAAAGAACAGCGTTTAAAAAATTCTAAAGGGGTAGAGCCGCCGATCGCATACAGCAAACGATCAAAACTTTCACTCGTGTTATCGGTGAAGTTAACCTTAATTTGAGCCCCATCTTCTTCTAGGCTTTCAATATCCACTCCAAGTTTGCTTTTAAGCGTGTTATCATCTAGGACTTCTTGCAAGTTTTTAGCGTTGTCTTCATTGATGCGGCTGAATTCTTTTTTGCGGTAATTGAGGGTGGTAGGGGTGGTTTTGCACAAAGCAATGGCGTATTCCACCGCTGAGTTGCCTCCGCCGATCACAAGGGTTTTTTCATTTTCCTTGCAATCATTGATGCTAAAAACCACTTGTTTAGAGCATGCAACAGGGATTTTATAAGCAGTAGGGCGGTTTGGCTGACCCATTTTCCCGATCGCAACCACCACGAATTTAGCCTGATAGGTTGTATTAGAAGTGGTGGTAACTTTAAAGTATTCGCCCTCTTTTTTCACGCTTTCAATATCGGTTTTATAGCTTGGTGTGATGTGATGCTCTTTTAAAAAGTTAGTGAAATTCTCTAAAGTCTCTTCTTTAAAGCTGTCTTTAAAAGGGATATGCCCCTTAAGCTCTACGACTTGCTTTTTATAATCTTTATCAATCCTTTTACCGGCTTTATAAAACTTCTCTATCATGCCTGAATGGCTTTCGGTTTTTTCGCATAAAAGCACTTTTTTAACGCCGGCTATTTCGCATTCTACGGCCGTGGCAATGCCCCCAGGCCCTGCACCCACTATCAACACATCTAAAATTTCTTGGTTCATTTCTATCCTTTTATATTTAATTTTTTAATTCTTTTGGCGTTTTTCTTGTAAAATCGCTTCGTTCAAATCGCTCGCGCTGTCATACAACACGCTTTCAAGCATGCGTTTTTCGTCATCAAACTGACCGCTTTTGACCCCCCATAAAAACGCTATTAAGCCTACCAATCCCATAAGCACTGAGACAACTAACATGATGGTTAAAATTTCTGTATTCATCTCTATATCTTTTAGGTTATTAGGATAATGCTGTCATTATACTAAAAGATAGCGTTTAAATCACCAACAGGTTGGATAAGTTTGGATAACATGAAAATAAAAACGAAATCAAAAGAGGGTTTTTATGCAAGAAGCGTTGTTGCGTTTTCAAGAGGGCTTTAAGGAGTGGGGTTATCTTATTTTGTTTTTATATTCTTTAGGGGGTGGGTATGTGGGGATTGTCATCGCTTCTATTTTGAGCGCTACCACGCACGCTTTAGATATAAAAATAACGATTCTTGTCGCTTTTTTAGGGAATATGGTAGGGAGTGGGGCTCTTGTGGTCTTTGCCCGCTATCAAAAAAGAGAGTTTTTAAAATACTTTCATAAGCACCGAAGAAAGCTTGCTTTGGCGAGTTTGTGGGTGAAACGCTACGCTTTTTTAATGATTTTTGTCAATAAATATTTGTATGGGGTTAAAAGCGTTGTGCCTTTGGCAATTGGTTTTAGCAAATACCCTTTAAAAAGGTTTTTATGGCTTAATATTTTATCCAGTTTTTTGTGGGCGTTAATCGTGGGGAGCGTTTCTTTTCAAGCGAGCGATTGGGTGAAAACGCTGTATGAAAGGCTTTCTCATTACACTTCGTTTTTTGTGATAAGCTTTGCTCTTATCGCGCTTTTAATATGGTTTTTATTGAAACGATATTCGCGCAAAATGGGTTTTTAAGCAAGATTTTTAATTAAATGCGCTAGACTACGCACACAAGCATTCGCATAAAGTGGGTGCGTTAATATCTTAAAAATAAGGATTGAGAACATGGGAAAAATTGGTATCTTTTTTGGGACAGACAGCGGGAACGCTGAAGCTATCGCTGAAAAAATCAGCAAGGCTATTGGTAATGCCGAAGTGATTGATGTGGCTAAGGCTTCTAAAGATCAATTTAATAGCTTTACAAAGGTTATTCTAGTCGCTCCAACAGCGGGTGCGGGCGATTTGCAAACGGATTGGGAAGACTTTTTAGGCACGCTAGAAGCGAGCGACTTTGCGAATAAAACCATTGGGCTTGTAGGCTTGGGCGATCAAGACACTTACAGCGAAACTTTCGCAGAAGGCATTTTCCACATTTATGAAAAAGCTAAAGCCGGTAAAGTGGTAGGGCAAACTCCCACTGATGGTTATCATTTTGAAGCTTCTAAAGCGGTAGAAGGCGGTAAATTCGTGGGTCTTGTGATTGATGAAGACAATCAAGATGATCTCACTGATGAGAGGATTTCAAAATGGGTAGAACAAGTTAAAGGTTCTTTCGCTTGATCTTTTAAGCCCTAAATTTTAGGGCTTTTTTAAACTTCTTTTTATATCTTGTTGATGCTAGAAATAGACAATCAAACCCCGCTAGAATCAGACTTTTTATTATTAGAAAAAATCGCAAATGCTTTAGCCCCCACTCAAATCATTGAGCTTGTTTTAGTGAGCAATGAAACCATGCGAGAAATCAACAGGGATTTAAGGGGTTGCGATTACGCTACCGATGTTTTGAGTTTCCCTTTAGAAGCGATCCCTCACACCCCTTTAGGGAGCGTGGTGATTAATGCGCCATTAGCTCAAACTAACGCTCTGAAATTAGGGCATAGATTAGAAGAGGAGATCGCTCTTTTATTCATTCATGGGGTGTTGCACTTGTTGGGCTATGACCATGAAAAAGATAAGGGTGAACAACGCCAAAAAGAGGGCGAACTCATTAAAGCGTTTGACTTGCCTTTGAGTTTGATTGAACGCACACAAGATTAGTTTTAGATTGCTTTAATGCTGACAAATAAAGCTTTTAATTTCTTTTAAAATGGGGCTTTAATTATTTTGTCTTATATTTTAAATTTTATTTTATAGTAAAGGGGGGGATAGGAGATAAAACATTTCCTCCTACAACCCCCAACTAAATCCCACTAATCCCCTAAGATCGCATTATAAAAAACTATCTCTTGACTAGCGTCAAACTCTTTCGTATTGGATTATAAAAAATGATTTTAGTATTTTTTCAAAGCCCTTCATAATAATACGACTGCGTGATGCCTTTAATGAAAGTTAAGGGATCGTTAATATTAGAACTCAAATGTTTTTTTAAAAGCGTTTTGATTTCCAAATCATTCACAGGACTCCTTTCCATAGCACTCAAATAAGCGGCTTTATCAATCCTATCCCAAAGCACGATTTTTTTCAATTCCTTTTTAAGCAACAAATCAAGCCATATCCTAGTCGCTCTGCCATTACCCTCCAAAAAAGGGTGGGCGATATTCATTTCCACATATTTTTCTATGATTTGATTGAAATTGCTTTGCGGCATGCTCTCAATTCTGGATAAAATCAAATCCAAATACAAGCAGTTAGCGAACCTGAAATTCCCTTTAGAAATATTTTTATCCCTGATTTTCCCAGCAAATTCATACAGCCCTTCAAACAAAAACCGATGGATTTCTTGCAAGCCCTTGATTGTGCCTACTTCTATGGTGTCAATCAGACCGCTTTGGATCAAATGCTTGGCTTTTTCTAAACTCTGCCTGTCTAAATGCATCGCGCTTATTTTTTAGGGGTTTTTAGGGGCACAATTCTTTAGGGGGCGTATTTTTTTCACGCTCTCATGACATGCTTTGATGAACGCTCCCCTAACCCCCCTTTTTTCTAAAACGCTCAAGCCTTCAATCGTTGCGCCTTTAGGGGTGCAAATTTGCTCCATGATCGTCTCAGGGCGTTCTTTTTCTAACAGTTTGGCAAAGCCTTTAAAACTCATTTTTACCAATTCTAAAGAATCTCTAGCGTTCAAGCCCTCTCTAATACCGGCATCTTTCAAACCGCTCGCTACCAAGCTTAAAAAAGCGAGCGCGCTCCCATTGGTCGCTATACTGGCATCCACTTGCTCTTCGTTTCCCACTCGCACGCAATTCCCAAAACTCTCAATAATACTCAAAGCCTTTTGGCTTATTAAGGGCATGGGTGATTTTTCACACACCGCCGTAGAAGAAAGAGCGAATTTGCTCGCAATGTTGGGCATGCATTTTAAGTAATGTAAAGAATTAATCGCATCACTTAAAGCTTCAAAATTTACCCCAGCTAACGCGCTCAAAACGCTTTTGGCTTGCCCTTGATAATTAAAATCCTTAAGGTTATAAGGCTTAAACAATAAAAACACGAATTTTTGGTGTATATCAATAGCGTCTTTATAAGGCACGATTTGGGCTTGAATGTTTTTTTCTTGTAAAAAGGGGGCGATTTTTTCAGGGTTTCGCCCAGTAATCTCTAAAATAAAACGCTTGGATAAGATCTCATGAGAGCCTTCTAAAATCGCTTGAGCCATATTCCCATAGCCGATGAATTGTAAGGTTTCCATGAAACGTCTTTTTTAAAACCCCATGATGTAATTGATATAGAAAGTATAAAGCCTCCTATAACTCACATCAGCCCCAGCGCTACTCAAATACGCTTGATTGATGAGAGGCACTTTAATTCCAAATTCCACGCTCTTTTGGCTGATAACCCCTTGATTGTGGAACTTATTAGCAAAACGCTTGAACTCCGCAAAGTTGGTGCGCACCCCAAAATTCAGCGCCACTTGAAAATTCGTTGAATGGATGTCATTAGCGTTCCCCCAGTTGTCAATGATTTGTTGCCTTAAAGAGCTAAGCCAAGTCGCGCCGCCCAGTTGGACCCCAGCAAATAGCCCAAAATTCAACGCTTTAGTGTTGTAAGTCCTCCTGAACAAGTTCCATAAAAAATCCGTGCCTACCCCATAAGCAAAGATATTCGCTTTCACGCTTTGATTGGCTAGGCCGATTTCACTAAAGCCGTAATCAAAGAAAAAATAATGCCTAAGGCCTAATTTTCTCGCTTTACCAAAGAAGTATTTATAGCCTATGCCAACCCCTAAGCCATTGCTCATGCCGTGTTGGGTGCTTTTAGCGGCCACATACTGGCTTAAAATGGGTTGAGAGCCGTAGTTATTGGCTTGATTTTGCGCGTTTTGAACCTGATTTCTAGCGTTAATCATCGCATCAATGAGTTTTTGTTGCACCATAAAGAATGTTTTATCCCCTAAAAGCTGCCGTAAGGTTTGCGAGAATGACTGAATGGTGGTGGTGTTAGAAGTGATTTCTTGGAGCAAGGTTAAAATCGCATTAGGGCTAATATCGTTTTGCAAGGCTTGAAACCCTTGAGAAATAGCGCTCGTAATCGCTTGAAAAGCGCTTGTAAGACTAGAAGATACACTATTATCATTATTTTGGATAAACCCGGCGGTTTTAATAAATTCGGTGAGCAAATGGATTAAATTATTCGTATCGCTCACCCCATTCGTGGGGATTGCCCCTAAAAGGTTGACAAGCCCACCGGAGCAAGTAGTACCACTACTATTGCCACTACTATTACACAAATTACTGAGACTGCTACTATTACTTTTTAGCGCTTCAAAGAATTGTTTTAAGCCGTTTTCAACGCCTTTGTTATTCCCAGAGCTAGCGATAATGTTGGCTATTTTTTGGGCGTCATTATAGACTTTTTGTAAATTGCTGTCGGTTGCGGTGGCTGTGTTTGCGGTAGTGGCGCTTGTGGTGCTTTGTTTGTTGGGTTCATAACAATTGCTCCCACTGCCTCCATTGCTTCCGTTGGTGCATGTTTGATAGCCGTTGTTACTGCCACTATTACCGCTACTATTATAAGTCCCTAATTTCCCATCACTGGCGTCTGTGAGCATCTGGTAGGCTGTGTTGATTTGACTAGTGCCATTTCCGCCTCCACTGCTTCCCCCATTATTTCCACCATTACCATTAACGCCCTTAAGATTTGTGATGATTTGATTGAGCAACCCACCGCTAGTGAGCGTGATTTGTTGGACATTGTAGGTGATGTTGCTCCCACCACTGCCACTTTGAGTTGTCGCTTGTGTTTGATACCCTAAAGCGCTTTGCAACCCGCTGTAATAAGCCTTAGAATCGGACCACTGCTGATAGCACCAGTTGGTATTATTACTCCCATTCATTCCATTTGCGCATGGATTGTTATTTGTTGATCCGCTTGTTTGTTGGGTTTGTTGGCTCTGAGCGATTAGAGCGTTCATGTTTGTAGGCACTTGTTGGTTAATGGTATTGATGAGCTGGTAGAAATTCGCTCTTAGTTGGATGCGTAAATCTTGGTTATTGTTAGGAGTTATCTCTTGCGACTGACTCCCATTAGTGTTATAAATCGCATTCGCCCAAGCTTGGATATTACTTTCTTGGTTTTGAAAAGCGCTTTGAATGCTTTGTTGGAAATTGCTGACATTTTGCAATACGGTGTTTAAAGCGCCCATCACCGTGCTGTTAGGGGATTGAGTGGTTGCCCCACTGCTTTGATTGAGATTAGTCGTTTTAGCTTCTTCTTCATTATTCACCATTACCATCGCTTTCAGTTTGGGAGCGTTGCTTTTAGCTTGAGCGGTAGCACTAGCCCCATTAGTAGAGCTTAAAATGTTTTGCAATTGGGCGTTCCCGCTGATACTCAAACCCCCAGAGTTGCCGCATGAGCTTGTCCCAGATGATGATCCATTAGCGCATAATATCTTGGCGTTTTTTTGCAAATTTTCTTCTGAAGTTTTTAAAGAATTATAAACGCTCCACACTTGAGAAACCAAGTTGAAAGAATTCACGCCGATCTGCTCTTTGCCGTTGATGGTTTGGATTTTGGAGGTAGCGACTAAAGAATTGTCAAAACTGTTTGTAGAGCCATTTGTAGAGCCATTTGTAGAGCCATTTGTGGAGCTTGTGGCTGAGCATGAAATCCCACTAGAAGCATCGCTAGAAAGGCTTCCGGTAGCAGTCATGCAATCATAGGCGCTGATATTTTGCCCTTGAGCGTTGGTAACCGTGCCGATTTGGTAGTTATTAGAAGTGTTTTTGAGCAGGTTTTTAGGCTCGCTAAAACTGATCCAAGAAATTTGTTTTAAAGCGTTATTGTATTGTTCTATCGTGCTTTCATAGGCTTGGAAATTCAAAGCGTTGTGCAAGTTGTTTAAATTATAGGTGGTGTTGTTGATCGCATTGTTGTCTAAAGCGTTGATAGCAACGCTTTGAAGCTTTTGAGCGATGGCTTGGACTTGCTGGTTGGCTTGGTTGTTTGAAGTGGGGGTTGCGGCTAAAGGGGCTAAATTTTGGATAAATTGCTCTAAACACTGGACTTGATTAGCGCAACCATTGGGGTTATTTTGAGTATTAGCGCTTAATGTCCCTTGTAAGGTGTTCATTAAAAGGGTGTTGTTGTATTGTTGTTGGTTGTTGCTGTTTGAAGAAGTGGAGCCTAAAATGGAATTAGCTGGATAGAATACGACTTGTCCCGGTGGGTTTAGCACCACATGCGTTGAGGTTGTGGTGGGGAAAACCCCCACCCCTAAAGTGTTTAAAGCGTTAACAAGAGCGCTCACATAAGCGGTATTATTGCTAGAAGCGTTCACCGCATCGGTTAGATTGGAGAGTAAGGATTGCGCGTAAGTGGTGCTAGTGGTTTTAGTGATGCTGTGTTCAATTTGTTGCAATAATGCTGTCATGGATTGCACGGTGTTTTGTAATTGGGCTTTGACTTCTTTGGTGTTGTTGCTAGGATTTAGGCTATTGATAGAGCTAATGATGCTAGTGCTTAGCGCGATGCCTTCATCAAACGCGCTTTGGGTGTTAGAAAGGAGTTTGGCTGTGATTTGTGAAGAGTGGGCTTTTAAGGGATCAGAGCTTCCTTTAAGCCCTATGATTTGCTGGGAAATGCTAGAGATTTGACGGCTAGAAAAAAAGTCTTTTCTTTTGCCAATTTGATTTAAGATATTAGAAATGCCCTCTAATTGGTTGCCCACGGTGTTACTCACGCCATAGCCTAAAGCGTCAATGACGCTTTGAGAGCTTAAAGTGATAAGGCCGGTAGTAGGCCCTGCAATATTGATCGCGCTTTGAGTTACGCTGTTGATGATATTTTGATTTTCTAAAAGTTGCTTGTTGTTGATGAATTGTTGCGTGCCGCCGATTTGATAGCCTACAGACATATACCAGCCATTGTCTTCAGCTAAGAGAGAGCCAATTAAAAAGAATGGTATAAATTTTTTAGCTTTTTTTATCATATTTTTCCCTTATTTTGTTTAATCAAAAGCCTATGTTGTAGCCCACATAAAAACTAAAGGCTCTTCTATACTTCGCTGTAACGCCTTCTGATTGGTAATAGGTGTGATAAAGCACCGGTATTTTAACGCCAAATTCTATCCCTTGAGAAAAACGAGATCTTCTTTGCTTGGCAATTTTGGAAAAATTAGTCCTTATGCCTAAATCAAAAAGCACTTGGAAAGAAGTGTCTTTGGGCTTAAGATGGTTGCCATCCACTTGATCTAAAAAATTCGTTTTCCAGGTTTGCCCTGCAAGTTGGATGCCGGCAAAAAAACCGATATCTATCGCTTCAGTCCCCCTTTTTCGGGTAAAAACATTATAAAGAAAGTCTGTGCCTGCTCCATAGCTAGAGAGGGTGGCTTTCACTAAAGAAGGTCCTGTGCCAAATTGAGCGTAACCAAAATCATAAAAACCATAATACCTAAGCCCAAACATGCGCTTTTTGCCAAAGAATTGCTTATAGCCCATTTTCACGCCAAAGCCGTTCATGTTGTTAGAATTAGAGTTATGCTCCAAAAAATTCCTAGCAAAGCCCATTTGATAGACTTGATTCACTTTAGTTTGCATTTCATCAATCACCCCACCAATCACTGCTTTAGAGCGATAAAGCCCATAAGCCATTAAAGTTTTTGCCATGGGGGAATAGGGGTTGGCTAAGATCCTGTCTATTTGCGCAGGGGTGGGGGCGTTTGTGGCTTGCTCTAGTTGGTTCATGATGACTTTTTGTTCTTGTTGGGCCTGTTGTGGGGTTAAAGTATTTTGTGGGGTTTGATTGTTAGATCCATTCAATTGCCCCCCATAGCTAGGCAAGAAATTCAAACCTTTGTTATTTAAATCCAAATAGGGGGCGACCCAATTGGTGATGAAATCCCCATACGCTACGGTGTTACTAAGCAAGCTTTCCCCATAGTTGATCGCATCTTGCATCTGGCTATAGCTTGAAGTGCCTGTCAGTTTAGCGGCTTTATTGGCGAAATTTTGCATGCCTGAAAAAATCATAGAAGCGGTGATGCCATTAGCGATGATGCTATCGGCTAAATAATAGACTGCCGAGCTAGGGTGGTAGGTGTATTGGCCATTGCCTGATCCTACCGTCGCTCCAGCGGGTAATTCTTTTAAGGGCGCTTGTGTGGTGCTAGTGCCGTTTTTAGTGTAATAACCCGGGCCGCTAAAGCTTTGGTAGCCTTGTTGGGAATTGCTGCCATTAGGGGCTTTATTGTAAGTGAAGCCAAATTGCTTTTCATTGGCTAAGCCCCCTAAAATCCCTGCTTGCATTAAAGCCTGGAAGATGTTTTGGGCGTTTTGAGCGATAGATTTAGCTTCGTTAGTAGCAGTGCATTGGTTTTGAGTGCTACAAATGGTTTGATTACCATTGGCTGTGGCTAAGCCGTCTTGTAAAAGGTGTTGCAAGACTTCAGGGCTAAAATTCACGGAATTACCGCTATTAAAAGATTTATTCGTTAAGGTTTGGTTATACCAAAGCGTGGTTAAAGCGTTGGTAATGTCATCGTTTAAGGCGTTCATGGTATTGGCTAGACCCTCAGGCAATGCAATAACGGTGCTTTGATTGCCGAATTTGACATTAAAGACTTTGGCGTTAGGAAGGTTTTTAGGGTTACGGATTAAAGTCTCGCCGATGAGTTGGGTGAGCTTGTTTAAATTATTGACTAAAGATTGCATATCAAAGGTGGCATTGACATTGCCTCTTGGGGGGTTGTTGCCTGTATCGCCATTTTGGGCGTTTTGTTGATAGCCCCCCGCATAGAGCAAACATCTTTTAGAAGGATCAGGGCAGAGCATTTGCATTAAAACTCTGGTTTGTTGGCCCATCGCTTCTAAATAATAGGCTAAAGGCACCGCCGCAGATTCTAGAGCGATAGCGTTTTGGCGGATATAGGTGGATGCGTCTTGACTGGCGTTAAGCCCTGAGTTATCCACCCTTTGAACGGCTAGAGAAGTTTGATAACTCACCCCCATAAAAAACCCATCATCTTCTGCCGCTAAAGGGTTAAGAAAAAATAAGGGGAGTAGGCTAGAATAGATGAGCCATTTTTTATTAAAAACAAAGTTTTGCAAAGGGTTATCCTTTTCTTTTTATAAAGATTTGAGCTATCCTAAATTTTATCTTATTTATCGCTTAAGTTTAGTGGTTGGTCGCTTAATTGTTGATTAAAATGGGCTATTTTAAGCGCTTAAGATCCTTTCAATAATGGTTTTTGCGCCGTCTTTAGCGATTTTTTGTTGCAATTTAGCGCTGATAGTGGTGAGGTTTTTATTGCCTTGATCGTCTTTTTGGTTGAGCTTTCTAATGACTTCAAAGAGTTTTTTGGGTAGTAATTCATTTTGCGGTGCAACGTAGCACAAATTTTCTTTTTCAAATTCTAAGACATTGTAATACTGGTGGTTATTGCTCGCAAAAGGGTAGGGGATAAAAATCGTGGGTAAGCCATTGGCGCACAATTCCCACACGCTACTCGCTCCGGCTCGGCTCACGCACAAATCCGCTCTATGCATGACTTCTATGATGTTATTGTGGAAAGCGAACAATTCTACCTTGTCCAACAGCCCTAATTCCTGGTAAAAAAAACGCATTCTTTCATGAGCGTTTGAGCCGCAAATGTGCGTGATTTTAATCCCTTGTTTGGTGAGTTTGGGAGCGTTTAATAGGGCAAATTCATTGATCGCTTTTGCCCCTTGCGAACCGCCTAAAAATAAAATGTGCTTGATTTCAGTGCGAGTCCTAGCGAAATCAAAAAAAACGTTTTGCACGGGATAGGAGGTTAAAACATGATTTCCCTTATCTTTAAAAACATAGCTTGAAAACACCGCTTTAGCTTTGGGGGAAAGGTAGCGGTTAAGAGAGCCTTTAATCGCATTTTGCTCATGGATATAAAGGGGTATTTTATTGAGTAAGCTTGCAAAACTCGCCGGTCCTGCGCTAAAACCTCCCACGCTAATGGTGTGCGTGATCTGGTGTTTTTTTAAAATTTCTTTAGCCTTAAAAGCGGCTTTAGCTTGCAAGAATAAAGAGCCTATTTTTTTAAAAAAGCTTTTATTGACCACGCCTTGCGTGTTGAAAAAATAGCGTTCGCTAAATAGGGGGCTGTTTTCAAACCATTCTCTATCTTGCCCGTAAGTGGAGCCTAAATAAATAGCCTCTATGCCTTGCTTTTCTAATTCTATGGCTAAGGCTTTAGCGATAGAGAGATGCCCCCCTGTGCCTCCCCCTGTAAGAGCGAATTTCATGCTAAAAACCCTTAAGCTCGTTCTCTTTCTTTAACCACAAAGCTTTTTAAAGAATCCCTAAAGCCAAAATCCGGATAATCCATCATAGAAAGCGCCACTTGAGCGCCAAAGCCATTTTTGGAATTAAACACTAAGGGGGCTAAGAAATTAACCATAGAATCTTCTAAATTTTTTTGCAACACGACCACGCAATACACCTCAACTTTGGAATGAGAATCTAATTCTAGCAGTAATTCTATGTATTTGGGTATCACAAAGCTGTATTCTCTCAAACAATAGGGATTCACTAAAACCATATCCAACGCCATGGGCGAGTTCGTTTGACTAACCAATCGGCTGAATAAGGAATCAATTTTTTCCAAACGCACTTCATTGATATGCTCAAATCCTAAAATAGGGGCTTTTAAAAAGTAATTCACTGGACTATCCTTTTTAATTTAAATGCTTTGTTGTATAATTTTGAAAAAATACGCAACAATTAAAAGCGTAAAAGCAAAAGGCGTTCCAAATCCAACCATTTTTTAAGGAACGCTCTATTTTAAGATAATTTAGGAAAATTTAGGAAAATAATGAAACAAGAACCCACCACTTACCAGCCAAAAGAAATAGAAAAAAAGATTTATGAAATTTGCTCTCATAGGGGGTATTTTGAAATTGATGGCAATGAAAAAATCCAAGAAAAAGGCAAACGATTTTGCTTGATGATGCCCCCTCCTAATGTGACCGGCATCTTACACATAGGGCATGCCCTGACTTTAAGCTTGCAAGATATTTTAGCGCGTTACAAACGCATGGATGGGTATAAGACCTTGTATCAGCCAGGGCTGGATCACGCTGGCATTGCGACGCAAAATGTGGTAGAAAAGCAGCTTTTAAATCAAGGGATTAAAAAAGAAGATTTAGGGCGTGAAGCGTTCGTTCAAAAAGTGTGGGAATGGAAAGAAAAGAGCGGGGGAGCGATTTTAGAACAAATGAAGCACTTAGGCGTGAGCGCGGCTTTTTCTAGGACTCGTTTCACGATGGATAAGGGTTTGCAAAGAGCGGTTAAATTAGCGTTTTTGAAATGGTATGAAAAGGGTCTTATTGTTCAAGATAACTACATGGTGAATTGGTGCACTAAAGATGGGGCGCTGAGCGATATTGAAGTGGAGTATGAAGAGCGTAAGGGGGCGTTGTATTATATTAGATATTATTTAGAAAATCAAAAAGATTATTTAGTGGTGGCCACCACACGCCCTGAAACTTTGTTTGGCGATAGCGCGATTATGATCAATCCTAATGATGAGAGGTACAAGCATTTAGTGGGGCAACAAGTAATCTTGCCTTTAATCAATCGCACAATCCCTGTTATCGCTGATGCACATGTGGAAATGGAGTTTGGCACAGGGTGTGTGAAAGTTACCCCTGGGCATGATTTTAACGATTACGAAGTGGGCAAACGCCACCATTTGGAAATGATTAAAATCTTTGATGAAAAGGGGATTTTGAATGCACATTGCGGGGAGTTTGAAAATTTAGAGCGATTAGAAGCTAGAGATAAGGTCGTAGAAAGATTAAAAGAAAACGCCTTATTGGAAAAGATAGAAGAACACACGCATCAAGTGGGGCATTGCTATCGTTGCCATAATGTGGTAGAGCCTTATGTGTCTAAACAATGGTTTGTCAAGCCTGAAATCGCTCAAAGTTCTATTGAAAAAATCCAACAAGGTTTAGCGCGATTTTACCCTTCTAATTGGATCAATAATTATAACGCTTGGATGAGAGAATTACGCCCTTGGTGTATCAGCAGGCAATTGTTTTGGGGGCATCAAATACCGGTGTTTACTTGCGAGAATAACCACCAGTTTGTAAGCCTAGATACCCCTTTAAGTTGTCCTACTTGCAAGAGTGAAACGCTAGAGCAAGATAAAGATGTGCTAGACACATGGTTTAGTTCAGGGCTATGGGCGTTCTCTACTCTAGGGTGGGGGCAAGAAAAAAGCGGTTTGTTTAATGAAAACGATTTGAAAGATTTCTACCCTAACACCACGCTCATTACCGGGTTTGATATTCTCTTTTTTTGGGTGGCCAGAATGCTCTTTTGCAGCGAATCGCTTTTAGGCGAATTGCCTTTTAAAGACATTTACTTGCACGCCTTGGTTAGGGACGAAAAGGGTGAAAAAATGAGCAAATCTAAAGGTAATGTGATAGATCCTTTAGAGATGATAGAAAAATACGGTGCGGATAGCTTGCGTTTCACTTTAGCCAATTTGTGTGCTACGGGTAGGGACATTAAGCTTTCTACTGCGCATTTAGAAAATAACAAGAATTTCGCCAACAAGCTTTTTAATGCGGCGAGTTACTTGAAACTCAAACAAGAATCTTTCAAAGATAAAGAGCGTTTGAACGAATACCAAACGCCTTTGGGGCGTTATGCGAAATCGCGCTTGAATCTTGTTACTAAAGAGGTTCGTAACGCTTTAGACAATTATCGTTTTAATGACGCTACGACTTTGTTATACCGCTTTTTGTGGGGGGAATTTTGCGATTGGTTCATTGAATTTTCTAAAGTGGAAAATGAAGCGATAGACGAATTAGGGAGCGTGTTAAAAGAGGCTTTAAAACTCTTGCACCCTTTCATGCCTTTTATTAGCGAGTCTTTATACCACAAGCTCAGTAACACGGAACTAGAAAACGCTCATTCTATCATGGTCATGCCTTACCCTAAAGATTTGGCGCAAGATGAAAAACTAGAGCATGAATTTGAAGTGATTAAAGATTGCATCGTGTCTTTAAGGCGTTTGAAAATCATGCTAGAAACCCCACCGATTGTTTTAAAAGAAGCGAGCGTGGGATTAAGGGAGAAAATAGAAAACACAGAGCGTTTGCAAACTTACGCCCAAAAATTAGCGAGGTTAGAAAAAGTCAGCGTGATAACTTATAAACCTTTAAAAAGCGTGAGCGATGTGGGGGAATTTTGCCAAACTCATGCGGATTTAGAAAATCTTGATTTAAGCCCGCTCATTGCTCGTTTAAAAAAGCAGCTAGAAAAATTGGAAAAAGAAAAACTAAAACTCAACTTGCACAATGAAAATTTTGTCAAAAACGCGCCTAAAAGCGTGCTAGAAAAAGTGCAAGAGAGTTTAAAAACGCTTTTAGAAAAAGAAAGTAAAATTAAGCAAGAATTGGACTTGTTAGAACAACCATAATAAAAGGATAGAAAATGTTTCAAGCGTTAAGCGATGGGTTTAAAAACGCGCTCAATAAAATCCGCTTTCAAGATGATGAAAAAGCGCTAGATCGGGCGTTAGATGAATTGAAAAAAACGCTTTTAAAAAATGATGTGCATCATAAAGTGGCTAGAGAATTGCTCAAAAAAGTGGAAAGCCAGACTAAACTTAGCGGCATTGGTAAGCAGCAATTTTTAGACGCTTTAGAAAAGAGTTTGTTAGAAATTTTAAGTGCTAAAGGGAGCAGTGGTTTCACTTTCGCTCAAACGCCCCCCACCGTGGTTTTAATGGCAGGTTTGCAAGGGAGCGGTAAGACAACCACGACCGCTAAACTCGCTCATTATTTAAAAACCAAAAATAAAAAAGTGCTTTTATGCGCATGCGATTTGCAACGCCTAGCAGCGGTGGAGCAATTAAAGGTTTTGGGTGAACAGGTGGGCGTGGAAGTTTTTTATGAAGAAAATAAAAGCGTGAAAGAAATCGCTAGCAACGCTTTAAAAAGGGCTAAAGAAGCGCAATTTGATGTGTTGATCGTGGATAGCGCGGGGCGTTTAGCCATTGATAAAGAGCTTATGCAAGAATTAAAGGAAGTTAAAGGGATTTTAAACCCCCATGAAGTGCTGTATGTCGCAGACGCCTTGAGCGGGCAAGATGGGGTCAAAAGCGCGAACACCTTTAACGAAGAAATAGGCGTGAGCGGGGTGGTGTTAAGCAAATTTGATAGCGATTCTAAAGGGGGTATCGCCTTAGGCATCACTTATCAATTAGGCTTACCCTTGCGTTTTATTGGGAGCGGGGAAAAAATCCCTGATTTAGATGTGTTTGTGCCTGAAAGGATTGTGGGGCGTTTGATGGGGGCTGGAGATATTATCTCACTCGCTGAAAAAACCGCCAGCGTTTTAAACCCTAATGAAGCCAAAGATTTGAGCAAAAAACTCAAAAAAGGGCAATTCACTTTCAACGATTTTTTAAACCAAATTGAAAAGGTGAAAAAATTAGGCTCTATGAGTTCTCTAATCTCTATGATTCCAGGTTTAGGGAATATGGCAAGCGCGCTAAAAGACACGGATTTAGAAAGCTCTTTAGAAGTGAAAAAAATCAAGGCTATGGTCAATTCCATGACCAAAAAAGAGCAAGAAAACCCCGAGATTTTAAACGGCAGCCGAAGAAAAAGGATCGCTTTAGGGAGCGGCTTAGAAGTGTCTGAAATCAATCGCATCATCAAACGCTTTGATCAAGCGAGCAAAATGGCGAAACGCTTAACCAATAAAAAGGGTATTAGCGATTTGATGAATCTCATGAGTCAGGCTAAAAATCAAACGCCCCCTAAAATGCGCTGATTTTTAAGCATGTTTTAGGCGCTTTTGTTGTATAATCTCAAATTTAATACGAATATTTTAGGAGATTTTTGTAATGACAGTCATTAGACTCACGCGCATCGGGAGAAAGAAAAAGCCTTTTTACAGAGTGGTGGTAACCGATTCTAGGAAAAGAAGAGATGGAGGTTGGATTGAATCCATTGGGTATTACAACCCTTTGAGCGAGCCTAAAGATATTAAAATTGATAAGGAGCGCTTGAATTACTGGAAAGGCGTGGGGGCTAAAATGAGCGAGAGGGTGGAAAAACTTTCTCAAAAAGCCTAAGGTTTTGTGAGGCTAAATGCGTGAATTAGATCCTTTGAACACGCCTTTTTCTCAAGCTGATTGTAAGGACTATTCGTATTGCGTGGCAACTTTTTTAGAAAAATATTTAAAAAAGGTTGTTTCTTTTCCGCAAGCTTTGAGCGTGGAGTACACGCTTTTAGAAGATAAAGTCAAACAAATCACTATTTATACCCACCCATCAGACATGGGGCATGTGATCGGTAAAGAGGGCAAAATGGTGAGCGCGATTAAGGCGTTTGTTTCTGGTGTGAAAGCCAAAGACGGGTTTTCTTATAAAATCGTTGTTTTTGCCAGTAACGATAAAAATAGCGATAAAAATCCCCATGCTTTAGGCGATCAAACGCCTTGAATTTTTTTCATGCTTTTAGTGGGTAGGATTGGTAAAAGCGTGGGGCTTAATGGGGGGCTAAAGCTTCATTTAGAGAGCGATTTTCCGGAGTGCTTAAAAAAGGGCGTTAAGGTGAGCGTCGCTCCAACCAACGCTTTCTCTTGCGCTTCTTCTTTTAAAGAATATGTGATCCATTCTTATGAACATGCTAAAAATTTGTTATTTTTAGAAACTATCCACACGCCTGAAAAGGCTAAAGAGCTGACTAATTTAGGGCTTTTTATGAGCGAAGCAGAGAGTAAAAAACTCTGTGTTTTAAAAGAGGGCGAGTTTTTTTATTGCGATTTAGTAGGGCTTAGCGTGGTGGAAGAAAACGAGATTCTAGGAAAAGTCATAGAAATCCAAAGGATTTCTCAAACAGATTATTTCATGGTTGAAACCACGCTGAACTTGGTTGAAAAAGGTTTGGCTAAGATTTTTTTAATCCCTTATAGGGATTTTTATATCCAAGAAATCCTTTTGCAAGACAAAAAAATAACCACCCATAACGCTAAAACGCTTTTAGAGAATAGTTGAGTGAAATTCAGCGTTTTAACCCTTTTCCCGCAACTCGTATGGCCTTATTTTGAAGATTCTATTTTAAAAAGAGCGTTAGAAAAAAATCTTTTTGAATTAGAAGTGTTAAACCTTAGAGATTTTAGCGCTAATAAATATCAAAAAGCGGATCACACGCTCATTGGTGGGGGTGCTGGGCAAATTTTAGACCCTGAGATGATAGAAAATGCGCTCCATTCTGTCAAAAACCCTAAACACACGATTTTTTTAAGCGCGGTGGGCAAGCCTTTCAAGCAAATAGACGCGATGCGTTTGGCTCAAAAAAAGCATGTCGTTTTGGTGTGTGGGCGTTATGAGGGCTTTGATGAACGCTCTATTGAATTGGGTGCTGATGAGGTTTTTTGTATAGGCGATTTTATTTTAACAGGGGGCGAGCTTGGGGCGTTGTGCTTGATAGATAGTATCGCTCGCCACATTCAAGGGGTTTTGGGTAACGCCCAATCTTTAGAAAATGAGAGCTTTGAAAACCATTATTTGGAAGCCCCTAATTTCGCTAACGCTGTTTTTAAATCCAAAGAAATCAATAAAATCCCTGCTCCTTTAGAATATTCTAAAGGAAATCATGCTAAAATCAGGCAACTAAAACTTGATTTGTCAAAATTAAGGACAAAATTTTACCGCCTTGATTTATTCAAACAGCACAAATCATGAAATTGACATTAAGGAAAACACATGAAAAACCGCTACATTCAGCAGTTTGAAGACGCTCAGTTAAAAGACAAGAGCATGCCAGCATTTAAAGCCGGCGATACTTTGAGATTGGGTATCACCATTAAAGAAGGCGAAAAAACACGGACTCAGTATTTTGAAGGCGTGTGCATTGCGATTAGAGGCAATGGCGTGGATAAGACTTTTTGCGTGCGTAAAATAGGGGCTAACAATATCGGCGTGGAGAAAATTTTCCCTTTTTATAGCGAAAGTTTGGCGAGCGTTGAGGTGTTGCGTGTGGGCAGGGTGCGCCGCGCGAAGCTCTACTACTTGCGCGATAGGAGAGGTAAGGCAGCAAGGATTAAAGAAGTCCGCCATTAATTTCTGTTAAGATTCTTTTATCCATCATGCTGATGGGTAGAACGCTCTTTAGGGGTTGAAATCCGTTTTTTAACCGCTTCTCTTAAAATTAGCGTAAAACTTTTTAAATGGATTGGATTGGCTTGAAAAAGAGTTTTTTAATCCCTTTTTAGTTTTACCACCGACTTTTTTAAAACTCTAAACTCTTTTTAGCGTTAGCGTTCGTTTTTTTTCAAGGCAAAGCTTTAATCGCTTCTTTTCTAGCTTGATGTTTGTTAAACTGAATTTTTGGCTCTGTTTTTTAATGGAGCGTTGGTTGTCAAATTTTAAAAAAGGTTAAAAAGCGTTTTTTACAATTAAAATACAAAAAGCTTGACGCAAGTTGGGCGATAACTCCTTGAAAAATCGATCCTTGGGAGGTTAGGGGATTAAAGGATTGATGAGGATATTAAACGCGAAATATCCCCTCATATTCTCAAGAAAGTTTTACTATAAAGTTTTTAAAAAATGAAAGAAATTAATTAAGGCTTTGAGTGTCTGTTTGATGAGAACAGAGCCTTTATTTTATTTTAAAAAACAAGGCATGTTTAAATCCCCATGCTATACTCAACCCTTATGGCAAAATTCATATTTTGGGAGAAAACATGGAAAAAACTGAAACCACGATTTTTGTGGATTGGCAAAATCTA
Source organism: Helicobacter pylori (assembly GCF_011140715.1). Taxonomy (GTDB): domain Bacteria; phylum Campylobacterota; class Campylobacteria; order Campylobacterales; family Helicobacteraceae; genus Helicobacter; species Helicobacter pylori_DA. The sequence continues at coordinate 33,297 of NZ_SFZZ01000057.1, forward strand.
CTCGCCGATTTGAGGGCAATCCAAGAAACGGATGATCGTTTTAAGGAGTCTCATTTCAATTTCAACAGCCCCGAACAACTCTTAGCGCTAATCCGTTCGTTTTTGGAGCCTGAAGAGGAATTGAAGCGGATCTATTTTTATGTATCTGAGCCTTTTACAGAAGTTGAACCTAGAATCAAGGGCAATAAAAACGAAGAACTTGAGGAGTATAAAGAGAAGAATCCTAAAGATTATGAGGAAAGAGTGAATAAATCAGGAATTATGCAATCTTTCAACCACAAGATCGCCCAACAAAATCAGGTGAAATTACGAGTCGGGCGAGTAAAGTTTAAACTCGTATCTGAGAACGAAAGCGAAGAAGTCTATGGCGTGGAAGCCAAAACTCACATGCCGCATTTAGACTTGCGTCAAAAACAAGTTGATGCGCTGTTGGCGCATGATATTACCAAGCTGTATTGCACCAAACAAGGAGGGTGTATTTTGCTGTTCAGCAAGGATACCGATTTTGTGCCTGTGTTAGAAGCCACTTGGGAGAAAGGCTTTGAAGTCTTCATCGCTAACATTCAAGAAAGCCCCAATTCTGTCCCTTCAGACTTGAAGAAGTCTTGCAATGTGAGAGAACGCAGTGTCGCTGAAATTGTAGTCAAGTTGCCCAAAAGTCAGCACTCCCCCAAGAAAAAGAACTTTCCCCCCAAAGAGCCTTTTAACAACCCATTTAAAGACCAACTCTTTAAGAAGAACTAATGCGTTTCCCTCTCACCAAGGGGACAAAAAGCACCCAATTTAAAAGGGTTAGCTTAAGCGGATTTTTCTAATCCATGATTTCGCTTTTTGCTTTCTATTATGGGGTGGTTTTTGAAAACGGAGATAAATTAGCGCTTAATGGTGTATTTATAGGGAATGCACGCATGTTTTTGGCGGTATTTGGATTTTTCAAAATACGATCGTTTTAAAATTTTAACTTACTTTGTCAAAAATTTTTATAATTTAAGCAAACCTTAAGCTTTCTATGACTATACTTTCATTTCCTTGTTTCAGTAAGGGCTTTTAAAAAGCCGCTTGATAACTTGCCAAGGGTAGCTGATCAGGGATAGCTGATTAAAGCAAACGATCTTTGAAAACTAAGCAAATTGATAGAAGTTCTTTTTAAAGGGATATTCTAAAATCATAAGCAATGACTTACTAAATAGAGTGAGGGTTTTTATAACTCCCATTCTTTGATAAGGAATGCTTATCCAACCTGCCAATTGATTTCATTGGTTATGATGATTATATGATTATGATTGATGACTGAATGGCATGAGAGTATTTTAAGGTTAGCGTTTAGCTAAACCTTTTTAAAAAGTTTCTTTCTGTTTTGTTGTTGTAATACTTAAGAACACAACCCGTTTTATTCAATAATCAAATAAAACGAGTTCTTGTGATACGCTAAAGCTGTTATTAGAAATGATAACAGCCTATAAAAAAACAAAAGAGCTTTAGGACAAACACTTTTATGGAGAGTTTGATCCTGGCTCAGAGTGAACGCTGGCGGCGTGCCTAATACATGCAAGTCGAACGATGAAGCTTTCTAGCTTGCTAGAAGGCTGATTAGTGGCGCACGGGTGAGTAACGCATAGGTTATGTGCCTCTTAGTTTGGGATAGCCATTGGAAACGATGATTAATACCAGATACTCCCTACGGGGGAAAGATTTATCGCTAAGAGATCAGCCTATGTCCTATCAGCTTGTTGGTAAGGTAATGGCTTACCAAGGCTATGACGGGTATCCGGCCTGAGAGGGTGAACGGACACACTGGAACTGAGACACGGTCCAGACTCCTACGGGAGGCAGCAGTAGGGAATATTGCTCAATGGGGGAAACCCTGAAGCAGCAACGCCGCGTGGAGGATGAAGGTTTTAGGATTGTAAACTCCTTTTGTTAGAGAAGATAATGACGGTATCTAACGAATAAGCACCGGCTAACTCCGTGCCAGCAGCCGCGGTAATACGGAGGGTGCAAGCGTTACTCGGAATCACTGGGCGTAAAGAGCGCGTAGGCGGGATAGTCAGTCAGGTGTGAAATCCTATGGCTTAACCATAGAACTGCATTTGAAACTACTATTCTAGAGTGTGGGAGAGGTAGGTGGAATTCTTGGTGTAGGGGTAAAATCCGTAGAGATCAAGAGGAATACTCATTGCGAAGGCGACCTGCTGGAACATTACTGACGCTGATTGCGCGAAAGCGTGGGGAGCAAACAGGATTAGATACCCTGGTAGTCCACGCCCTAAACGATGGATGCTAGTTGTTGGAGGGCTTAGTCTCTCCAGTAATGCAGCTAACGCATTAAGCATCCCGCCTGGGGAGTACGGTCGCAAGATTAAAACTCAAAGGAATAGACGGGGACCCGCACAAGCGGTGGAGCATGTGGTTTAATTCGAAGATACACGAAGAACCTTACCTAGGCTTGACATTGAGAGAATCCGCTAGAAATAGTGGAGTGTCTGGCTTGCCAGACCTTGAAAACAGGTGCTGCACGGCTGTCGTCAGCTCGTGTCGTGAGATGTTGGGTTAAGTCCCGCAACGAGCGCAACCCCCTTTCTTAGTTGCTAACAGGTCATGCTGAGAACTCTAAGGATACTGCCTCCGTAAGGAGGAGGAAGGTGGGGACGACGTCAAGTCATCATGGCCCTTACGCCTAGGGCTACACACGTGCTACAATGGGGTGCACAAAGAGAAGCAATACTGCGAAGTGGAGCCAATCTTCAAAACACCTCTCAGTTCGGATTGTAGGCTGCAACTCGCCTGCATGAAGCTGGAATCGCTAGTAATCGCAAATCAGCCATGTTGCGGTGAATACGTTCCCGGGTCTTGTACTCACCGCCCGTCACACCATGGGAGTTGTGTTTGCCTTAAGTCAGGATGCTAAATTGGCTACTGCCCACGGCACACACAGCGACTGGGGTGAAGTCGTAACAAGGTAACCGTAGGTGAACCTGCGGTTGGATCACCTCCTTTCTAGAGAAAAGCTTTTGATATTCGCTTATTGAAAGCCAAGAGTATTACCTGACAAAAGAACTTCTTGTTGCTTAGTTTTGAAAGATTGGGCTTAATCTTTCTTTTTTTACTTCTTG